>DATBFU010000139.1:0-7002 GCA_036558325.1 Thermoanaerobaculia bacterium
GTCCGGCTCCGTCCTCGATCGACAGACGCAGGATGACGTTGGACGCTCCGCTGTGGCGCCGCACGTTGGCGAGGGATTCCTGGGCGATGCGCGCGAGCTCGGTGCAGATTCGCGGCGGCAGCGAGATTTCGCGAAGGTCCGAGACGAAGCTCGCGGCGATTCCGGTCTCGCGGCGGAACTTGTCGACCGACTCCGCGAGGAAGTCGAGCAGGCGCCGGGGATCCAGGTCGAGCGGCCGCATCTGCCGCATGAGCTCCCGCAGGTTCAGGACTTCCTGCCGCAGCATCTGCTGGACGCGGCCGAGCTCCTCCGCCATCGCCGGCGTCCCGTTCGCCTGACGCCGCAGGACGTCCACCTGGACTTCGAGACCGATGAGCGACTGGATCGCGCCGTCGTGGAGCTCGCGCGCGACGAGCGCCCGATCCATCGCCTTGGCCTGCACCGTCTCCTCCTGCAACTCCTTCTCGCGCCGCGTCACGTGGCTGAAGGGGAAGGCGAGCAGGAAGAGCGTGGACATGCGCAGGAAATAGGCGCGGCCGTCGAAGGCGCCGGGGCCTTTCAGGAACGCCGCGGCGAGCAGATCTCCGCCGAGCACGAGCCCGCTGACGCAGGCCGCCGTGGCGATCGCCTGGATGCGCGTCCACCGGGCGGCCGCGGCATAGATCGCGAGCACCGCGACGAGCATGAGCACTTCGTCGCGGAAGAGCAGCAGGACCGACGCCCACACGATGTCGAGGGCGTGAAACATTCGCCGCTGCGCGGGAGTCGAGTCGTGGCGGCGGAGCCAGGCCCAGATCGCGAGGCCCTGGATGCCGAAGATCGCCGACAGCCCGGCCGGCAGCCAGTCGCCGCGGGCGAAGAACGCCGTGACGACGCACTCGACGAGCACGAGGAGACCGCCCAGACCCGCGCGCGCGACCGAGAGGGCCCGCTCGAGTCGCTGGGTCTCCTCGGTGGCCGCCGCCAGCCGGATTCCGTCGGAGAGGCGGGAAGCGGGAATCGAGATCGAGGCCGAGGACGCGGCGAGCTCGCGAGGACCGACCGTACGATCCGCGAGAGGAGCCTCCTCGATCACCCGCATGTGGCGCCCGGCGTCCATGGCCGCTCCCCTGGACCGCATTCCCCGCGGCGTGCGAAAAACCTTGAAGTTGTCCTTGGCCTGCGTAATGGTAACCCGGCCAAGCCCCTTCGGCACGGTCGTTTAGAGAACGATCAGCCACTTTTTGGCATGGCGGACCGGGCGGCACTCAAGCCATTGCCGATCCGACCCTTGGACGGGCGAGTTTTCGCCGAGCCGGTGAGGGGCGGGCGCACCGACTTCCGGGTTTTCGCCGTCCGACGCGACCGCCTCTCGCGATCGAGGACGACGAGGTACCCGAGCTCCCGGGCCGAATCGTCGAAAACCGGTGCAAAACGACGCCGTCCGCGGCTCGAAACGAGAACTTCAGGAGGCCTTCACGGCGCGAAGCGGTCCGTCGACCAGGATCGCGGGCGCGGCTGTAACCTGCAACGAGTCGAAATCGTCACGGAAGAGAGGACCTTCGAGAGTGCGGACGGACCAATCGTTTTCGGTCGCCTGGGCCCGATATGTCGACGAGCTCCCCGCGGGACCGGAGATGGACGCCCTCGTTTCCGACCGCGTGATGAGGATTCCGCCGGACCGACGCTCCGCCGAAAGGTACTCGAGCGACGAGGCGGCCTCGGAGCTGGTCAAGAGAAAGCTCGGCGAGATGGGCCTCGATTCCGTCAGCGATGGACCGCACCCGGCCTGGCAGGTCCTCGTCATCGGCTCGCTCTCCCGGCCGTCCACGGCGCGCGCCGAAACGCGCCCGCTCGCGCTTTGCCGCGCGGCGCTGAAGGCTCTGACGTGGTGAGGCGCGGTCCCACGCGACCGCGCGGCTTCGGGAATCTCGGAGAGCGGATTCGATCCCCCGGCGGAATCGTGGTGAGCCGTGTAGGACTCGAACCTACAACCTAGAGATTAAGAGTCTCTTGCTCTACCAATTGAGCTAACGGCCCACTCGGGACGCGGAGAATAGCCGATCGGGTACGGGCGAGCAAGGAAGCTCGGGGCCGCACGAGAGAAACGGAAGCTCGAAGCCTGCCGACCTCGGGATCCCTCGCGATCGCTCGGGATGACAGCCGATCGAGCGGCCGCAAGGCCCGCCCCGACACTCAGTCACTATCCCCCGCCCACGAGCTCGACGACCTCGAACTCGTCGCCGTCGGCGAGCGGGGTCGAGGGGTACTGCGCCTTGGGCAGGATCTCGCGATTGCGCTCGACGGCCACGCGCGGCAGGGACACGCGCAGCCGCTCGAGGAGCGCCGCGACGGACGCGCCCTCGGGCAGCCGCATCTCTTCGCCGTTGACCCGGACGCGGACTTCGGCGGCGGCGCTCATGCCTTCTTCACCGGATATTTGAACTCGGTGGAGCCCACGCCCGAGACAACGCGCACGACCGCGGCGGCGTTCCCGTCGCGCAGCGGCGGCACGGCGAAGGAGACGGTGCAGGAGCCGTCGGCCGCGGTCCTCCCCTGAAAGACGACGGCCGGCTTGGCCTGCGTCGAGAGGATCCTCACCTGGACGGAGGCGCCCGCGACCGGCTGCCGCGAGTTGGACGACAACGCCTTCAACTTCATCTGCGCGGGACGTCCCGCGACGAGATCTCCCGGCGCGGCGACCGAGACCTCGAGCTCCTCGCGGGCGGACTCGGCCGCCAGATAGTCGAGGATCACCTGATCGAGCGTGCGGTCCCCGGCGGTCGGTCCCGCCGTCGCCGGCGGCGGCCCGGCCAGCGCCGTCTCCTCGAGCGCCGCCTTCGCCGCTTTCGCCGGCGGCTTCGCGGGCTCCGCCTCGTCCGCCGCCGGAGCGCGCACGCTGCCGTTCGGGCCGTCGAACTTCCCGCGCTGGATCGCCGCGATCATCGCGCGGTGCTGCTGCTCCATCAGCTCCTGAATCGCCCCGTCGTCGCGGCCTTTGGCCATGGTCTCGGCGTACGACACGCGGCGCGTGGCGAGGATCTCGCCGCCGACGTACACGAGCGACTCGACGCAGGGGTTGGACTCTCCCTTGTCCTCCGTCTGCACGTGGAAGACGCGGTTGCGATGCTTGACGTCGGTGTTGT
The DNA here is from genome assembly GCA_036558325.1 of Thermoanaerobaculia bacterium. Taxonomy (GTDB): domain Bacteria; phylum Acidobacteriota; class Thermoanaerobaculia; order UBA5066; family Gp7-AA6; genus DATBFU01. The sequence goes on from DATBFU010000139.1 coordinate 3,126, forward strand.
AGCCGGTGATCACGGAGAAGGAAATTGTAGCCGCACCGGGGCGGGAGTAATCTGGTCGCGATGAGCGGCACGGCGGTCCGGGCGCGCACCGGCTGGCTGCTCCTCTTGTTCACCGTTTCCGGCGCCTCCGGCCTCGTCTACGAAATCGTCTGGATGCGGCGGCTCGCCTTCGTCTTCGGCAGCACCACGCTCGCCGTGTCGACGGTCCTCGCCGCCTTCATGGGCGGCCTCGCCCTCGGCAGCCTGCGCTTTGGCCGCGTCGCCGACCGAGACCCGGTGCGGGCGCTGCGCGTCTACGGCCGCCTCGAGATCGCGATCGGGATCCTCGCCGTGGCCGTGCCGCTGCTGCTGCGGGCGGCGGCCGCCGTGTACCTGGGCGCCGAGCCCGCCCTCGAAGGCTCGCCCTTCGTCTTCTTCGCGCTCCAATTCGCGCTCGCCGGGACGGTCCTCGTGCTGCCGACGTTTCTCATGGGCGGAACGCTTCCGCTCCTGTCGCGGTTCGCCGTCGCCTCGTCCTCCGACGTCGCCCGGCGCGTCGGGGCGCTGTACGCGGCGAACACGCTCGGTGCGGCGGCCGGCGTGGGCATCGCGACCTACGTGCTGCTCCCCGACCTCGGCCTGTCGGCCGCCGAACGGCTGGCCGCGGCGGCGAACCTCGCCGTCGGGAGCGTCGCGCTGCGCCTCGCGCGGAGCTCCGAACGGTCCGCGGAAGAATTACCGGGCGCGGCGGAAGCGCCGGCGAAACCGATTCCGCCCGAGCCCGTGGCTGCGTCGAGTGCCGCGCTCCTCTGGGGCGCCGCCGCCTCCGGCCTCTGCGCGATGGTGCTCGAGGTCGCCTGGTCCCGAACGCTCGCGATGATCCTCGGCAGCTCGGTCTACGCGTTCGGCATGATGCTCCTCGTCTTCCTCGCGGGCCTCTCGATCGGGAGCGCCGTCTTCGCGCGCACGCGCCTCGCCCGGTCGCCGGTCGAGGCCTTCGCGGCGGCCCAGGGCGGCATCGCGGCCGCGGCGCTCTCGGGCATCTTCCTCGTGGGGCTGCTGCCGGCGGGCGTCGTGGCGCTCCATCCCCTGGCGCGCGAGTCGTTCGTCTTCCAGCAGCTCGTCCAGCTCGCGCTCACCGCGCCGCTCGTGCTGCCGGCGGCGATCCTCTTCGGCGTGGCGTATCCGGCGGCGATCGCCGCGACCATCTCCTCGCCGGCCGGCGTCGGCCGCGGCGTCGCGCGCGTCACGGTCTGGAACACGGGCGGGACGGTCGCGGGCGCTTTCCTCGGCGGCTTCGTTCTGGTGCCGCGTCTCGGCCTGCGCGCCGCGATCCTCTTCGCCGCGGGGGCCTCCGCGGCAGCCGCCCTCGGCGCGTTGACGGCGTCGTCGCGACCCGCCCGGCGGCCGCTCCTCGCCGCCGGCCTCGCGATCGCGCTTCTCGCGGCGCTTCTCGCGCCCGCCTGGCCGCGGAAGGAGCTCGCGACCGGCGTCGGCTTCTTCGCCGGCAACTACAAGACCGCCGCGGACTGGCGGGCGTCCGCGCGGAATCTCGACCTCCTCTTCTACAAGGACGGCGTGTCGACGACGCTCTCCGTGGACCGCGAGGAGGGCGATCTCTACTACCGCTCGAACGGAAAGACGGACGCCTCGACGCATCCGGCGGACATGGCGGTGCAGGTTCTGATCGGGCAGATCGGAATGATGCTGCATCCGGATCCGAAGGACGTCTTCGTGCTCGGCCTCGGCACGGGAGTCTCCGCGGCCGCCGTCGCGCGGCATCCGGTCCGGTCGATCGACATCGTGGACATCGAGCCGTCGGGCGTGGCCGCCGCCGCCCTCTTCGAGCCGCAGAATCGGAAGGTCCTCGCCGATCCGCGCGTGCGCTACATCGCGGCCGACGGCCGAAACGTCCTTCTCGGGCGGCGGAAGACGTACGACGTCATCATCTCGGACCCGTCGGACATCTGGGTGGCCGGCGTCGGGAACCTCTTCACGAAGGAGTTCTACGAGACGGCGCGCGCGCGCCTGAATCCCGGCGGCGTGATGGTCCAGTGGTGGCACACGCACGCGCTCCAGCCGGAGCACCTGAAAATGATCGTGGCGACCTTTCGCAGCGTCTTCCCCCGCGCGAGCTACTGGCGGCCGAACTTCGGCGACGTGATCCTGGCCGGCACGGCGGACGCCGTGCCCTGGGATTTCGAGCGCGTGCGGCGCAAGTTCGAGACGGTTCCCGGCCTCGCCGACGACCTCCGCGCCATCGGCATCTGGAGCCCCGCGGCGTTTTTCGGCCCGTTCGTTCTGGCCGGCGACGATCTGGACCGCCTGCTCGCGGACGCGCCCGGACTCCACACCGACGACCACCCGATCATCGAGTTCTTCGCGCCGCGGGCTCTCTATGCGGAGACGTCGCCGCAGAACGACGCGATGATCGAGGCGGCGCAGACGCAGCTTTTCCCCGAAATGGGAAACTTCGATCCGGTCCGCGACCTGGACCCGCACGAGACGTACCTGCTCGGATTCGCGCGCGCGTCGATGAACCGATTCGACTCGGCGATCTCTCTCATGGAAGACAGCGTGCGCCGCGACCCCACGAACCCGAAGGCGTGGATCGGGCTCGGAAACCAGTACGCGGGCCAGAGCCGGTTCGAGAAGGCGATCGCCGCCTACCGGAGCGCGCTCGCCGCCGCGCCGGGAGAGCCCGAGGCATCGCTCGAGCTCGCCCGGATGCTCGCGGCCCAGAACGACACGGACTCCGCGGCGCGCGTGCTGCGCGACGCGCTCGACGTCTCGCCGGGAGACGCGGCGCTGACCGCGGCGCTCGCGGGCCTCGGGGAACCGGCGGCCGCGCCCGCGGCGGGCGTCAAGTAGCGGACGGCGGCGTCAGGCCGGCTTCTTGGTCGGACTGCGCGGCGCGCTGCTTCGCCGGCGGAACACGAGCGTCGCCTCGCTCGATTTGCCGTTCTGGATCGACACGCTCTGGCGCACCCACACGCGGCGATCCTTCGACAGCTTCCAGACGCTTCGCTGCACGACCCTTCGCGGATCTTCGTCGGGCCCCGCCGTCACCTCGAGCCACAGGGACTTTCCGTCCTTGCCCCAATCCACCGTGAGGTAGCCGCGGCCCTTGGTGCCGAGCGCCTTCTCGTACGTCTTGCCGTCGGCGACGATCGACTCCGACAGCAGACGGCTCTTTTCCGGGTCCATCGGCGAGATCCAGATCTGGTTGCCCGTCTGGCGCACGGTCAGGACCTCGCCGGTCATCGCCTTGGCGACGTTGCGGCTGGACTTCTCGTCGAGCTCCCAGACCCCGGTGAAGTCGAGCGGCGGCTTCGCGGCGGCGGCATGCGTGGGAGCCGGAGCCGGCGCCGCCTTTGGTTCGGCGGGCGGCGTCTGCGCGAGGATTCGAGACGCCGCCGCGGCAGCCAGGAGTGCGGCGAGCGCCCCCCTCACGCGCCCGCCCGTTTGCGGACTTCCCCGAGCACGCGGCGCAGGAACGCGCCCGTGTGCGACGCGCGCACGGCCGCGACGGCCTCCGGCGTTCCCTCCGCGACGATGCGGCCGCCGGAGTCGCCTCCCTCCGGCCCGAGGTCGATGATCCAGTCGGCGGTGCGGATGACGTCGAGATTGTGCTCGATGACGATCACGGTGTTCCCTTTCTCCGTCAGCGACCGAAGCACCGAGAGCAGCTTCTTGATGTCGTCGAAATGGAGTCCGGTCGTCGGCTCGTCGAGGAGGTAGAGCGTCCGCCCCGTCGAGCGGCGCGCGAGCTCCCGCGCCAGCTTGACGCGCTGCGCCTCGCCGCCGGAGAGCGTCGTCGAGGATTGTCCGAGCTGGATGTAGCCGAGGCCCACGTCCACGAGCGTCCGGCAGATGGTCGCGATCGCCGGAATGTTCT
>DATBFU010000140.1:0-3631 GCA_036558325.1 Thermoanaerobaculia bacterium
CGTCTTTCCGAAAGAGGTCTTGATTCGCCAGACCACGCACGCCGTCGTCTGGGTTTCGCCTGGAACGGACCTGAACGTCACCTTCACCGATTCCAGAATCAAGCCGGACTGCAAGACGACTCGCCACATCTGCGTGCTCGGAATTCTCGTTCTGCCCTACGACAAATACGAGTATTCAGGCAGCGTCAAGGACGCGAACGGAAGAGTGCACAATCTCGACCCGCACCTGGAAGTGGTGAAGTAGACGAAGGCGCCGCGTCAGCTCGCGCGCCGGACGAGGCCGAAGACGAGCGCGACGACGGCCGCGAGCAGCAGCAGGTGGATCAGGCCGCTCGCCACGTGGAAGGCGAAGTAGGCGAGAAGCCAGAGCGCGAAGAAGACGACGACGAGCGTCCAGATCATCGGGACGGCAGTCTAGCAGGACGCAAAAGAAGGAGACCGGCGCGCCGGTCTCTTCGGGAAGGGAACGGCAACGAGGAGGAGCGTGCGCTCAGGCCTGGGCGCTCGCGCGGCTCGCGGGCATCGCGTGCGGCCGAGCCTCGAGAAAGTCGGCGACCTTGAGCAGCGACCGGCAGATTGCGAGGGCGCGCGTCGGCGCGCTCGCCTGGATGGGATGCACGGACACGAACAGCGGCTGCGACTCCTGAATCCAGCCGAAGGCCGAGCCTCCGAAGACTTCCTTCTTCTCGAAGAACCACCAGCCCCTCGTCCGCGAGAATCGGTTGGCGAGGGCGACGGCCGCCGCCTCGTCCGTCGAGTATCGCGGCACCGCCTCTCCCGGCGGAACGCCGCAGACGCGCCGCTCGATCTCGCGATCGAGCTCGGGACCCGCCTCGGGCTCCATCCCGATCCGCCGACCCGACATCCACTCCGCCGCGATCTTCACGGGATCCTCCTGTGGCTCAGAGCGATCGACGCTCCTGAAATCCGCCGCACTCGCAGAGGACGCTCTCGGCGCACCACCCCGCTCCGTCGGTGCCCGCCGTGTGGCGGGCGCGCGGGTGGTCGCACATGAGACACGGATCTCCGGGCCCGGAGTCTCGGGTGAGGGGCGGAAGGGAAACCGCGATTCCCGGCGACGTCGCGCCACAACCTCTGTCGGGAGCCGACAGACCTCCGACCGCCTCTCGCCTCAGACTCCGGGCCCGGACCGAGCGCGACCAGGTGTCCACGCCTACGCCTCCCCCCGGCGGGGAGCGGCGGCGTGCGGTGGGTCCGCGGGACCTGTCCAGGTTCCAACCAATCCGGACTGTCTCGCAGAGACACGCCCGCGAGGCCGAGAGCCGACAGGACTGAGCGACACCGACCGAGCGCCCAATTCATCCTCCGATTTGAATGCTCCGAGGATAGCCGGCGGGCCGCGTCCGCCAATGGCCCGCGGGTGCCCGAACGCGGGCACTTAGGTGCCGTCGTCGAGGGAACCCGCTCCTTCCCTAAGGGGCAGGCAGGTGGTGGTTGACCGCGAACATCGCCAGCTCCAGGCGGTTGGAGACGCCGAGCTTGTCGAAGATGTGCGTCAGGTGGTGCTTCACGGTGTCCTCGGAGAGCGAGAATTTCTGGGCGATGTCCCGGTTGGTGCAGCCCTCGACGATGGCCGCCACGATCTCGAGCTCGCGGCGCGTCAGTCCGAAGGAGCGCTGCCTCTCCTCGGCGCCCGTGGGCAGCAGCCCGCGCAGGGCGGCGACGAGATCCGAGACCTCCTCGCGCCCGACCCAGTACTGGCCCGCCACGACCGTTCGGATGCTCTTGAAGAGGAGCTCGGTCGCCGATTCCTTCGACACGACGCCGCGCGCGCCGATCTGAAGCGCTTCGACGATCTGCTCCTTCTCGACGGCGGCCGTCAGGAGAATCGTGCGCACGTCCGTCGAGGAAGACGACAGCTCGCGAAGCACCTCGAGCCCGGGGAGACGAGGCATCGCGAGGTCGAGCAGCAGCACGTCGGGCCGGAGCTGCCGCACGAGTCGGATGGCCTCGCGGCCGTCGGCGGCCTGCCCGACGACCTGGAAGTCTTTCTCGGTCTCGAGCAGGCGGCGCAGGCCGTCGCGCACGATCGGGTGATCGTCCGCGATGACGATGCGGATGGGTTTCGCGACTTTGCTACTCATTCGGGAACGTGATCTCGAGGCGCGCGCCTCGTCCCGGCGCCGACTCGATCGCCAGACTTCCGCCGATCGAACGGACGCGCTCCTTGATGATGACCGGGCCCTTGCGCGCCACGTCGAGCTCCTTCTGGGACAGGCGGCCGGAAAAGTCGAAGCCTCGCCCGTCGTCGTCCACCACGAGCCGTCCCTCCTCGTTTTCGAGCGTCAGCCGCACGATCACGTTCGATGCGCCGCTGTGCTTGCGCACGTTGACGAGCGCTTCCTGCGCGATCCGCGCGATTTCCGCGCACAGGCGCGGCGAGAGTGAAATCTCGCGCAGGTCCGACACGAAGCTGGCGGAGATGCCCGCTTCCCGCCGGAACTTGTCGACGGACTCGGCGAGGAAGTCCAGGAGCTGGCGCGGATCGAGGTCGAGGGGTTTCATCTGGCGCATGAGCTCGCGCAGATTGAGGATCTCCCGCCGCAGCATCGTCTGGATCCGTGAGAGCTCCTCCGCCATCGCGGGCTGTTCCGTCGCGCGCCGGCGCAGGACGTCGATCTGGACCTCCATGCCGATGAGCGACTGGATCGCGCCGTCGTGGAGCTCGCGCGCCACGAGCGCGCGGTCCATCGCCTTGGCCTTCAACGTCTCGTCCTGGAGCTCTTTGCCGCGCCGCGTGACGTGGCTGAAGAGGAACGACAGGAGGAAGAGCGTCGACATCCGGAAGAAGAAGGCGTGCCCGTCGAAGTCGGACCGGGTCGAGGACAGCATGACGGTCCCGAGCTGCCCGATGAGGACGAGGCCGCTGATGGCCGCCGCCGTCGTGATCGCTTCGATCCGCGTCCAGCGCGCCGCGGCCGCATAGATCGCGAGCACGCCGACGAGGACGAGGACCTCGTCGCCCATGAGCGAGAGAACGGCCGCCGACAGGATGTCGAAGACCTGGAGCGCGCGGCGCAATTCGGGCGTCGAAGCGTGGCGCCGCAGCCAGAGCCACACGGCGAGCCCGACGAGCGCGTAGATGCCGGAGAGGGCGACCGACGTCCAGTTGCCCCGCGGCCACGAGAGCTGGACCACCGTTTCGACGAGCAGGAGGAGGCCGCCCAGGCCCGCGCGCGACACCGCGAGCGCGCGCTCGAGCCGCTGGACCTCCTCGGTCGCGACCGCGAGGCGGATACCGTCGGTGAGCCGAACGGAGGCCGCCGGGAGGACGGTCTCCGCGGACGCGGGAGTCGGGCGCTCGTCGCCCGGGACCTCCGGAGGACCCGGGAGCCGAACCTCTTGTGTGACCCGAACGCGTTGTCCGGCGCCCATTACCACTCCCGATCTGCCGCCCCGCGGCAGGTTCCAAACGTCGTCCTGACAGGATTTAGAACCCCTCCATGGTAACTCGTCGGAAGCCTTTGGAAGGGGCCGTTAAGGTAATCGGAGGCTATCCGAGCGAGTCTCAGCGTGCGGATCGGGTCGGTTTCGGGCGGAGTAGGGCTGGTGAGCCGTGTAGGACTCGAACCTACAACCTAGAGATTAAGAGTCTCTTGCTCTACCAATT
>DATBFU010000141.1:0-13251 GCA_036558325.1 Thermoanaerobaculia bacterium
TCTCTACGAGATACAGAGCGAACCTCGAGTTGGTCAGCCCGGAAGTCTTCATCCGGCATGAGAACGTGTACTGCGTGTTCGGCGCGATCGCGAACGTCGACGACGTCAGCATCGGGCTGCGCTTGTTCGTCGTACCGGAGATCGACACTTTCATGGACCGAGACCCGATGGCGCCCGTCGTGTCCCACGTCCAGGTTCCCCCGGTGCCTCCGGACCACGACCAAGACGTCGGCGATCCCGATCCAGTCTCGAACGACCCGTTGGGCGCGAAGTTGGGCACCGTGGCCGGCAGCTCGCGGTAATAGAACCCCGACCCGAGCGCCGACGACCGATGCTCCACTCCGCCGAGCTGAAGGCTGCTTACCGTCCCGTTCGAAGCCACGCCCAAACGCAGACCGTCCAATGTGGTCAACGTCCCCTGGGCAAACGCCGGGGTCGCCAGCCCCGCGATCAGAAAGGAACAAGACAAGAAAAGAGCGAAACGAGACAGAAGTGAACCCAGTCGGTCCGAACCCAACGGGCGCCGGAATGGCATGGCCTGTGTACCCCTTCCCTTCGGATGTTGAGAAAAGAGAAGGGAACCGATCGGCAGAAGCCTCAACGCGCCTGCGGATGAGACCCCCTCTCTACACGAAGGCGAGGGTACGACCCGCGAGGACGAAAAAGCTACTGTTCGGATGACGTGAAAAGGACAGGTGCTAACGCGTGGCCAAAAAACTGTACCCGCGTACAACCCCCTTCGCGGCGTCAGGGCTCCGTACGAGCCAGCGCGAGGAGGATCAGATCGGCGCGGCGGCGAACGGAATGCTTCGAAAGCAGGTTCGATACGTGGAATTTGGCGGTTCGCGCCGAGATCTGCAGCTCCTTGGCGATCTCCTTGTTCGAAAGATTCTGCAGGAGGAGGTCGAGCACCTGACGCTCGCGCCGCGACAGACGGCGCGCGCTCGGAAGCGGAGTCGTCCGCTTCGGCGCTTTCAGCGTGTTTTCCACGAAGCGGGAGAGCAACGCGCGGGGAACCCAGAAGCCGTCCGCGGCGACGACGCGAATGGCCCGGGCAAGCTGCGCCTCGGCCTGGGAGAAGGCGAGCAGACCCTTGATCCCCAGCCGCAGGAGAGGAAACGCGCTCGATTCGTCGAATCGCTCCCCGAGGACGATCACGCGACAACCCGGGCGCTGCGCCGCGACGGCGCCGGCGAGCTCCTCCGTGCGCTCCATGCGGCGGTGCGCCTCGACGACATAGACCGATGCCCGCGGAATCGTCACGGACGAGAGGTCCACGCCGGCCTCGGCGTCCATTCGTCGCGAGAGCACCCGGAATTGCGACTCCGGGAGCAGCCTCTCGAACTCGGAGAGGAGCAGAGGGTGCTGCGACAGGACACAGACCGTGATGCGCCGTTTCGAATCGTTCGCGAGCACAGATCCTCCAGGCTATCGGTTTCGGCCGGCCCCGGGAGCCTCCGCCGGTGAGCCGTTCACCGGCAGGCCCCCGCACGGCCGGCGTATTCGACGCGATAAAGCACCGGAACTTCGGTCTGGGAGTCCGCGGGCTTCGAAACGAAGCGATCGAGCTCGACCAGCGCGACCCCGGGTCCGGGCCGCAGCTCGGTCGTCGAAAGCGCCACGAGGTGGGAGGCGCCCATACCCCGAAGCGCTTCCGAATCGAGCCGCACATACGGAGGCCGCTCGACGTCCGCCTTCACCCCGAGCTCCCGGAGCGCTCGGCGAGAGTTGACGACGCGATTTCGATGCTCCTCTCCGTAGAGGCCCCAGTTCTCGGTCCGGGCGATGAGGTTCGCAACAGTCGATCCCGCCGGTAGCCGATCGATTCCAGGCGGATAGACGTAGAAGTGGTAGCGCTTCCACTGTCCCAGGACGAAGACTCGATGGCCGACCTCGACGGCCTGGCGGGAAACCACAACGCCGAGCATGAAGAGCGAAGTCACGCACGCCGTCCAGCCGAGAATGGAACGAGCCCGTCCCTGCGCCAGGGCGATCGTCCATGCGACGAGAGGCAGGACGAAGACGCCCGCTCCCATGAGATACCGAGGTTGTCGGTCGCCCAGGATCCACCAGACGAGCGTCAGGACGGCCGCGCCCGCCAGCAGGCCGGCGCGAAGAAGCCGTCCCGGGGATCTCGTGAACAGGCCAACCGCCGCCGCGACCACGGAAGGCGGCACGAATCCGGCGAAGAAGGCCCCCAGGCCGGAGCTGTGCTTGAAGTTCTCGGCATGGATGTGCCCTTCGACCCACGGATAGACGAGCCACCCGGCCGAGGACCGCACCCATTCGAGCTGCATCGTCCCGCGGGCTGCGTAGTCGATGTCGGGAGCCATCCGCCATCCGAGGAACTTCGAGAAGGCCGGAATGCCGACGGGATACAGCGGGTTGCCGAGGCGGAGCCCGTTCCGCGCCAGCCAGACCCCGGCCAACGCCAGGAAGGTTGTCCCGAAGAGCCCCGCGGCGAGTGTGCCCTTCCTTCCGCGGGCGGCGGTCGGTCCACCGGATGCGAAGCGGCGCGCGGCGACCGCCAAGAGCAGGAATGCCGCGCCGACGAGGTGGAGGCTCTTGAATCCGAACGCGATTCCAGCGGCCAGACCGGCGAGCGCGACGTTCGCGTTCCGCGCGACGTCGCGGGTCAGAGCAAAGAAGACGGCCGCGGCGAGGAAGGCGATGCCGCCAATGTCCGCACCGCACTCGAGCGAGGAGAAGGCGACGATTGGAATTGTGACGGCTCCGCAAGTGGCGACGACGCTCGCTTCCCGATCGGCGCCCGTGGCCCGGCCGAGGCCGTAGAGGGCGGCGAGAAGCAGAAACAAGAGCGGCATTTCGGCGGCCGCGACGGCCCGTTCCGGAAGAAAGGCGAGCAGAAAGCCGTAGTAGAGACTCGCATTCGCCGGAAACGTGTCCATGTACTCCCGGTCCCAGAGCTCCAGGCTCGAGGTCTGAAAGACATTCGCCGCGAGGGGCAGGTGGTACGCCTTGGGCTCGTATCCGCGCGGGAACTCGAAGCAGAGCATTCCCGAGAGGGCGAGGGAGGCCGCCACGGTCGCCCCCGCGAGCAACCGCCCGCTCCGCGACATCGCACGCCACGTCCCGCGCGGCGTTTCGAGATCCGTCGCCGTCGCCGCTGGCGCCCCGGGCCCCCGCCGCCTCCACAGAACGGCGGCGCACGCCAGGGCCTGGATCCCTGCGGCCAGAGGCACGCGCACGGCGGCGCCGCCGGTCACGAGGCCGATCAAGCCGAGCAGGAGGTAGGCTCCGAAGAAGGCCGAGAAGAACGAAACGGTCCAGGCGAGAGCGAACGCGATGGCGCCTTCGAACCGCCACGGCATCGCCCGGCGGCAGACGCCTGTCGCCAGAGCCCCACAGAAGAGGAGGTTCGCGAGCCCCCAGAGAAGCGTCATCGCGTCGAGAACCGCGCGAGCTTCAGCAGGACCGTCACGGTCCAGCGAAAGTAGTTGCGAACCCCCTCACTCGACAGAAAGTAGGCAATCGTCGAGATCAGCGAGAGCGTGACGGCGACTCGGGCGAGCGTCGCCGAAGTGAAGTTGTCCGGTCTCCGGTCGCCGGACGGCACACGGGAATGACTCGACTCGGAGTACACAATCTGCCGCAATTCCCGAATATGCTATAGTTTAGCAGCCATTCGACAAGTTTCCCCGACTTTCGAGTTTCGACCTGTACCGGAATTCGATTCCATAATCTCGATGAGGGAGTTCGAGTCCTCGGGCGAAAACCTCGGGGAGCGATAGACACTCATCCGTGACTGAACGAGATTCGCCGAGGCTACAAGCGATGCGTGTTCTGGTCACCGGCCACAAGGGTTACATCGGCAGCGTTCTCGTTCCCTTTCTGCAGCGCGCGGGACACGAGGTCTCGGGGCTCGACAGCGATTACTACGAGGCCTGCACGTTCGGCGGATCGCCGCCGGAGGTCCGGGAGACGCACAAAGACATCCGCGACGTCGAGGCGTCCGATCTCGAGGGGTTCGACGCCGTCGTCCACCTCGCCGCCCTCTCGAACGATCCGCTGGGGGATCTGAACCCCGAGCTCACGTACGACATCAATCACCGCGGCACCGTTCGCGTGGCCGCCGCCGCGAAGCAGGCGGGTGTCCCGCGCTTCGTCTTCTCGTCTTCCTGCAGCAACTACGGCGCCGCCGGCGGCGGGATGGTGACCGAAGACTCGCCGCTTCACCCGGTCACGCCTTACGGAGAGTCCAAGGTGCGCGCGGAGCGGGACGTGGCGAAGCTCGCCGACGATCGCTTCAGCCCGACCTTCCTCCGCCCCACCACTGCCTACGGAGTCTCTCCGCGCCTGCGCTTCGACATCGTCCTCAACAACCTCGTCGCGTGGGCGGTCACGACGGGGCGCATTCACCTCAAGAGCGACGGCACGCCGTGGCGCCCGATCGTGCACATCGAGGACATCTCGCGGGCCTTCCTCGCGGTCCTCGAGGCGCCGCGCGAGCGCGTGCACAGCGAGGTCTTCAACGTCGGCCGCACGGACGAGAACTTCCAGATCCGCGACCTGGCCCGGATCGTCGCCGAGACCGTGCCCGGCTGCCGGCTCGAGTTCGCCGAGGGCGCGGGCCCGGATGCGCGGTCCTATCGCGTGGACTTCGGAAAGATCACCCGCGCCTTGCCGGCGTTTCGCCCCCAGTGGACCGCGCGGGCGGGCGCCAAAGAGCTGTACGACGCCTACCGCGGAAGCGACCTGAAGCTCGAGGAGTTCGAGGGCCCGCGCTATCGCCGGATCGACCAGATCCGCCGGCTGCTCGGAAGCGGCCGGCTCGATTCCTCGCTGCGCTGGACGGCGTCCGCGCCGGCCGCGGTCGCCCAGGGACCGTCGTGAGCATGAACTCGGTCTTCGTCGACGCGGCCGTCTCGGACGACGTCCGCCGCGCCCGGCTCTACGACGGGCAGCTCTTCGTGTACTCGCAGCGCCCTTCCGTCGCCGCCTTTGCCCAGTTCGCGCGATCCCTCGTCGAGAAAGCCTTCGCGCCGCTCGATCCCCGGACGGCCCAGGACCACCTTCCCGTCGAGCAGTACGTCGCGATCCTCGCGAAGTTGAAACCCGCGTTCATCCACCATCCGGAGTCGAAGGAGCACATCCGCGCGATCCTGCGCGAGCTCGGGTGCGATCTCGACCGGACGTACTTCGACGTGCCGCGCCTGCGGACCGCGTGTCACGGCGACTATCTGTCGGCCGGGCTCGCGTACGCCTTCCATCTCCACCGCGACACCTGGTATTCCGCCCCGCACTGCCAGCTCAACTGGTGGATGCCGGTGTACGACATCGCGTCCGACAACTGCATGGCATTTCATCCGCGTTACTGGGCGCGCCCCGTGCGCAACGACTCCCATCGCTACAACTACTACGAGTGGAACGCCACGAGCCGCAAGGCCGCGGCGGAGCAGATTCAGGCGGACACGCGCGAGCAGCCACACGCGCTGGATCCCCTCGATCCCGACCCGCAGATCCGTCTCGTCTGCAACCCGGGCGGCCTGATTCTTTTCTCGGGAGCCCAGATGCACTCGACGGTTCCGAACACCTCGAAAGTGACGCGGATTTCGATCGACTTCCGGACGGTGCATCTCGACGACGTCCGCGACAAGCGCGGCGCGCCGAACGCGGACTCGGCGTGTACCGGCACGACGATGCGGGACTACCTGCGCTCCACGGACCTCCAGCGGCTGCCCGAGGAGCTCGTGCGGCTCTACGACGACGCGACGCCGGCGGCGGGCGACCTCATTTATCAGCCGCCGGCGCTCCACGACCCGGCGCTCTGACCGCCGCGGCAGCCGAGAGATGTCGACCGCGATCGCGTCCGAGCCCTCACCGACGACGGCCGCATCGCCGTGCCGTTTCTGCGGCCGGCCGCTCACGAGAGTCTTCGTGGACCTCGGCATGTCGCCGCTCTGCGAAAGCTTCCTCTCGCCGGACCAGCTCGACCGGATGGAGCCGTTCTACCCGCTCCTCGTCCGGGTCTGCGACGCCTGCTTTCTCGTGCAACTCGCCGAATACGTCCGCCCGGCGGAGATCTTCACCGACTACGCCTACTTCTCGTCCTATTCGACGTCCTGGCTCGACCACGCGCGGCGCTACGTGGACGCGATCACCGAGCGCCTTTCCCTCGGATCGGAATCGCGCGTCGTCGAGATCGCTTCGAACGACGGTTATCTCCTCCAGTACTTCGTCGCGAAGGGAATTCGGGCGCTCGGCGTCGAGCCCGCGGCCAACGTCGCGCGCGCGGCCGAGGAGAAGGGCGTCCCGACGTGGGTCGGTTTCTTCGGCGCCGAGAGCGCGGCGCGCCTCGCGCGTGAGCGCGGCCTCGCGGATCTGATGATCGGGAACAACGTCCTCGCGCAGGTTCCGGACGTGAACGATTTCGTCGAGGGCTACCGCGTGATGCTCGGGCCGGAGGGCGTCGCGACGCTCGAGTTCCCGCATCTGCTTCGGCTGATGGAGCGCAACCAGTTCGACACGATCTACCACGAGCACTTCTCGTATTTTTCCTTCTTCACCGCCGAGGCGATCTTCGCCCGCCATGGGCTGACGGTGTTCGACGTCGAGGAGCTGCCGACGCACGGCGGGTCGCTCCGGATCTATGCCGCCCATCGCGGCAGCCGGCGAGCGTCGGCGTCCGCCCCGCGCGTCGAGGCGATGCGCCGCATGGAGCGGGGGGCCGGCCTCGACCGCATCGAGGCCTACGCCGCCTTTCCGGAGCAGGTCCGACGCATCAAGCGCGACCTGCTGAAGTTTCTCGTCGCGGCCCGCGAGCGCGGCGAGTCGGTCGCCGGCTATGGCGCGCCCGGAAAGGGAAATACCCTGCTCAATTACTGCGGGATCCGCACCGACCTGCTCGAGTACACCGTCGATCGCAATCCGCACAAGCACGGCAAGTTCCTGCCCGGGACGCACATCCCAATCCATCCGCCGGAGCGGATTCGCGAGACCCGGCCGCGGTACGTCTTCATCCTGCCGTGGAACCTGAAGGACGAGATCATGGAGCAGCTCGCGTACATCCGCGAATGGGGCGGGCGCTTCCTCGTGCCGATCCCCGAGGTCCGCGAGTACCCTTAGATACTCTGGCCGTCCGAGTGAAGCCATGAAGTTCGACTCGACGCCCCTTCCGGGCGCCTTCGTCATCACGCCCGAGCGTCTCGAGGACGAGCGCGGCTGGTTTGCGCGCACGTTCAGCCGGAGCGATTTCGAGAGGCGCGGCCTGAATCCGGACGTCGTCCAGTGCAACCTCTCGCTCAGCGCGCGCCGCGGGACCCTGCGCGGCATGCATTTCCAGCGGCCGCCGCACGCCGAGGCCAAGCTCGTCCGGTGCGCGCGCGGCGCGATCTACGACGTCATCGTCGATCTTCGCCCGTCCTCCCCCGCGTATCGCCGTCACTTCGGCATTCGCCTCGATCCGTCCGACGACCGCATGCTCTTCGTGCCCGAAGGATGCGCCCACGGCTTCCTCACGCTCGAGGAGGACACGCTCGTCTTCTATCAGATGTCGCAGGGCTACGAGCCGTCCGCGGCCGCGGGCGTGCGCTGGAACGATCCGGCGTTCGGAATCGCGTGGCCCTTCGCGCCGACGGTCATGGCCGAGCGGGACCGAAGCTACCCGGACTTCCGAGAATGAAGGATGATCGGGGGCAGCCTCGCATGACGATCGCCGGACTGCGGTCCTCGCCCGGACGCGCCGAGGTCGTCCGGTCGATGCGGGCGCTGATGGAAGAGCTTTACCCGATCTGCCGGAGCATCACGGGACACGGCCTCCGGCAGACCCTCTCCGCCGTCGCGCGCCGCATCCCGCTCGGCCTCGTCGAGGTGCCGTCGGGCACGCGGGTCCTCGACTGGACCGTGCCCGACGAATGGAACATCGCGGACGCTTACGTCGCCGATGCGCGCGGCAGGCGCGTCATCGACTTTCGGAGCTCGAACCTCCACGTTCTGAACTACAGCGAGCCCGTCCGGAAGAAGCTGTCGCTCGCGGAGCTCAAGCCGCGTCTCTTCGCCCTGCCCGAGCACCCGGACTGGATCCCTTATCGGACGTCTTACTACGATCGCCGCTGGGGCTTCTGTCTCTCGCAGCGGGATCTCGACGCCCTGCCCGACGGAGAGTACGAGGCGGTGATCGACTCGCGGCTCGAGCCCGGCGCGCTCACGTACGGCGAGCTCCTGCTGCCGGGCGAGACGAGCGAGGAGATCCTTCTGTCGACGCACTGTTGCCACCCTTCGCTCGCCAACGACAACCTCTCGGGCATCGCGCTCGCGACGGCGATCGCCGGCCTGCTCGCGGCGGCGCGGCGGCGGTACTCCTACCGCTTCCTCTTCCTTCCGGGCACGATCGGCTCGATCACGTGGCTCTCCCGCAACGAGGCCGCGGTCTCGCGAATCCGCCACGGCCTCGTCGTCGCCTGCGTCGGCGACGCCGGGCACCTGCATTACAAGAAGAGCCGGCGCGGCGACGCGGAGATCGACCGTGCGGCGGCCCACGTTCTCGCGCGCTCGGGACGCGCGCACGCCCTCCTCGAGTTTTCGCCCTACGGATACGACGAGCGCCAGTACGGCTCGCCGGGCTTCGACCTTCCGGTCGGAAGTCTCACGCGCACGCCGCACGGACGTTTCCCCGAGTACCACACCTCGGCGGACGATCTGGCGTTCGTCCGCGACGAGGCGCTCGCGGATTCGCTCGATGTCTACCTGGAAGTCCTCTCCGTCCTCGAAGAAAATCGCCGCTGGATCAACACGAGTCCGAAAGGCGAGCCGCAGCTCGGCCGCCGAGGCCTCTATCGCGCGATCGGCGGGCTGCCCGACCCCGAAGGCCACTCGTTCGCGATGCTCTGGGTGTTGAACCTCTCCGACGGGCGGCACGACCTCCTCGCGATCGCCGAGCGCTCCGGTCTTGCCTTCGAGGTCGTCGCCGGCGCGGCCGCGCGCCTCGCGGAGGCCGGCCTCCTCGTGCCGGCACCCGATCCGGGTGCGGTAAAATGACGCCACTCCGGGAGAACGAATGAAGGTCGTCCTCTTCTGCGGCGGGCTCGGGATGCGCCTCCGAGAGTACTCGGAGATCATTCCGAAGCCGATGGTCACGATCGGCTACCGGCCCATTCTGTGGCACGTGATGAAGTACTACGCACATTATGGCCACAAGGAGTTCATCCTCTGTCTCGGCTACAAGGCCGACATCATCAAGAACTACTTCCTCAACTACAACGAATACCTGTCGAACGACTTCGTCCTGACGGACGGAGGCAAGAACCTGGCGCTTCTGCATAGCGATATCGACGACTGGAAAATCACCTTCGTCGACACGGGGCTGACGTCGAACATCGGCCAGCGTCTGCTCGCGGTCAAACCGCACGTCGAGGGCGACGAGATGTTCCTCGCCAACTACACCGACGGCCTCTCGGACTGTCCGCTCCCGAATCTGATCGACACGCTGAAATCGAGCGGCAAGACGGCGGCGTTTCTCTCGACCCGGCCCGGAATCTCCTTCCACATGGTTTCAACGGGCGAGAACGGGATCGTCAGGGAATTCATGGACGTCACGAAGTCGGAGGTCTGGATCAACAGCGGCTTCTTCGTGTTTCGCAAGCAGATCTTCGACGTCCTGCGCCCGGGCGAGGAGCTCGTGCAGGAGCCCTTTCGACGGCTGATCGCACGGCAGGACCTCATCACGCACCGTTACGAGGGCTTTTTCATCGGGATGGACACGTTCAAGGAGAAACAGCTCCTCGACGACATGTACTCGCGCGGCGAGACGCCGTGGGAGGTCTGGAAGACGCCGGCGCCCCCCTCCCGATAGGAACCGATTCCGTTGGCGAAGACTCCGACACTCCCCCGCCCCGAAGCCGCGTCTCCGGCGCGATTCCGCGAACGCGTCCACCAGGTGATCCCCGGCGGGAGCCACACATATGCCAAGGGCGACGACCAGTTCCCTTCGAACGCTCCGCCGTTTCTCGTTCGCGGCAAGGGCTGCCACGTCTGGGACGGCGAGGGCAACGAGTTCATCGAGTACGGGATGGGCCTTCGCGCCGTGACGCTCGGACATGGATTCGAGCCGGTCGTCGAGGCCGCCGCGCGCCAGATGCGACTCGGGATCAACTTCACGCGGCCTTCCCCGCTCGAGCTCGAGTGCGCCGAGACCCTCCTCGAGATGCTTCCGGCGGCCGACATGATCAAGTTCGCCAAGAACGGGTCGGACGCCACGACGGCGGCGGTGAAGCTCGCGCGGGCACACACGGGCCGCGACCTCGTCGGCGTTTGCCGGGACCAGCCCTTCTTCTCGACGGACGACTGGTTCATCGGCTCGACGGCGATGCCCGCCGGTGTTCCCGAGGCGATCCGGAAGATGACGGTCGGGTTTCGCTACAACGACCTCGCAAGCGCCGAGGCGATGTTCGACCAGTACCCGGGCGCGATCGCCGCGGTCGTTCTCGAGGCCGAGACGACAGAGCCGCCGCGCGACCGGTTCCTGCACCGGCTCCGCGATCTCTGCCACACCCGCGGCGCCGTCTTCGTCCTCGACGAGATGATCACCGGGTTCCGCTGGGACCTCCCGGGGGCGCAGACCCTCTACGATCTCGCCCCCGATCTTTCGACGTTCGGCAAGGCGATCGCCAACGGCTTTTCGGTCTCGGCCCTGGCCGGCAAGCGCGAGCTCATGGAGCGCGGCGGTCTCCGCACCGAGGACGAGCGCGTGTTCCTGCTCTCGACGACGCACGGCGCCGAGACGCACGGTCTCGCCGCCGCGCTCGAGACGATGCGGATCTACCGGACGGAGCGCGTGGTGGAGGTCCTCTGGCGCCGCGGCGAACGCCTCCGCCGGGGAGTCGAAGAGGCCGTGGCGGACCTCGGTCTCGACGGTTACTTCGCCGTCCTCGGCAAACCGTGCAATCTGATCTACTCGGCGCGCGACCGCGACAAGCGGCCGGCTCAGGCGTTCCGCACCCTCTTCCTGCAGGAGCTCGTACGGCGCGGGGTCCTCGCCCCGTCATTCGTGGTGAGTTTCGCGCACACGGAGGAAGACGTCGACCGGACGGTCGAAGCGGTGCGCGCCGGCCTCGCGGTCTATCGAAAGGCTCTCGACGAGGGCGTCGAGAAGTACCTCGTCGGCCCCGCGGTCCAGCCCGTCTTTCGTCCGAGAGTCTGAGGCCGCCGCCGATGCTTCGCCTGGAGCTTCCCGCGCGCGTCGCCGGCCGCCCGCTCCAGATCCTGTGCGTCGGCGCCCATTCCGACGATATTGAGATCGGCTGCGGCGGCACGATCCTGCGGCTCCTCGAGGAACGGCGGTGCCGCGTCGACTGGGTCGTCTTCAGCGCCGACGGCGTCCGGTCGCGGGAAGCGCGCGCCGCCGCGAAGCTGTTCCTGCGGGATGCCGCGGGCTCGAAGGTCACACTCCGGCGTTACCGCGACGGATTCTTTCCCGCGCAATTCGCCGCGATCAAGACGGACTTCGAGAAATTGAAGCGCCGCCCCTCGCCGGACGTGGTCTTCTGCCCGGCCCGGCACGACGCGCACCAGGACCACCGGACCGTGGCCGAGCTCGTGTGGAACACCTTCCGGGACCACATGGTGCTCGAGTACGAGATCCCGAAATACGACGGCGACCTCGGCTCCCCGAGCCTCTTCGTGCCGCTCTCCGAAGACGTCTGCCGCCGCAAGATCCGGAACCTCGAGCGGGCGTTCCGCTCCCAGGCCGGCCGGCAGTGGTTCCGCGAAGACACCTTCCGGGCGCTCCTGAGGCTTCGAGGCATCGAAGCCAACTCGCCCACGTCCTTCGCGGAAGCGTTCTACTGCCGGAAGGCCGTCCTCTAACACCGCGAGACCGCATGCCGATTGTCGAGAGTCTGACGGTGGCCCTGCCCGCTTACAACGAGGAAGCGAACATCGCCGCGATGATCGAGGACGTCGTCCGGACGGTGGGTCCTCTCGCCGCCGACTGGGAGGTGGTCGTCGTCGACGACGGCAGTCGCGACCAGACCGCCGCGGCCGTGAGCGAGATCGAGTCGCGCGAGCCGCGCGTCCGGCTGGTCCGTCACGAGCGAAACCGCGGTTACGGCGCCGCCGTGTGGACGGGGCTGACCAGCGCCCGCAAAGAGCTCGTCTTCTTCACCGACTCCGACCGCCAGTTCGACCTCTCCGAAATCCGGGGTCTTCTCGAGTGGCTCCGGGGCGGCGATCTCGCCGTCGGGTACCGCTCCCCCCGCCGCGATCCGCTGGCTCGAAAGATCAATGGCTGGGCCTGGTCGCGGCTGGTCAATCTCCTCTTCGGCTACACCGCCCGCGACATCGACTGCGCCTTCAAGGTCATGCGGAGGTCGGTCGTCGAGGCGCTGCGCCAGGGCGTGCGGTCGCAGGGCGCGACCTTCAGCGCGGAGCTGCTGGTGCGGGCGAAAGCGGCCGGGTTTCGGATCCGCGAGCTGCCCGTGGAGGGACACCGGCCGCGCGCGGCGGGAAGCCCGACCGGCGCCCGGCTATCCGTCGTGCTCCGCGCCTTTCGAGAGCTGGCCGCCTTCCGCCGAGCGATGTGGAGAGAGGCGAAGGTCTGACCGTGAGTCCGCCGAGGATCCGGTGGGTCAACCACGCGAGCTACATCGTGGAGGCAGGAGGCCTCACGCTGGCGACCGACCCGTGGCTCTTCGGGGCCGCGTTCAACAACGGGTGGGACCTGCTCAGCGCGACGAAGCTCGGCATCTCGGAACTGTCTTCCGTTGACTACATCTGGGTGTCCCATGAGCACCCCGACCACTTCGCCCCGGCCGTCCTAAAAGCGATCCCCGCCGCGAGCCGCGAGCGAATCACCGTTCTCTATCAGCGGACCCGGGATGGAAAAGTGCTCGACTTCTGCCGGAAGCTCGGCTTCCAGACGCAGGAGCTCCCGCCGCGGGAATGGATCTCGCTCCGCACTCCCCTTCGTGTCCTGTGTGGCCCGTCGGATGACTTCGACTCCTGGCTGCTCGCGGACGCCGACGGGCGGCGCATCCTGAATCTGAATGACTGCATCATCGACTCTCCCGAAAAGGCGCTGTCCGTCCGGGCGAGCACGGGTCAAGTCGACGTCCTCCTCACGCAATTCGGATATGCGCAGTGGCTGGGCAATCCCGACGAGAGCGCGCTGCGCGCGGAGGCGGCCCGCGAAAAACTCGAACGCATCCGGATTCAGGCGGAGACTTTCCGCCCGCGTTTCATCATCCCGTTCGCCAGCTACGTCTATTTCTCCCACGAGGAGAACCAGTACCTGAA
>DATBFU010000142.1:0-14241 GCA_036558325.1 Thermoanaerobaculia bacterium
CGCCGGTCGCGGCGGGCGGCGACGCGATCGCTTTCATCCGGTCGGGCGCGAAGAAGCATCCCTACCCCGTGATTCGATCGGGCGGCGCTTCCGGCGCCGAAAAGGAGCTCGCGCCCGGCTCCGTCCCGGCCGAGTATCCCGAGGCCTCGCTCGTCGTTCCCGAGACGATCGTCTTCTCCGCCACCGACGGCATGCCGGTGCACGCGCAGCTCTTCCGCCCGCCGGGGATGGCGGCCGGCGAGCGGCGGCCGGCCGTCGTCTTCTTCCACGGCGGATCGCAGCGCCAGATGCTCCCCGGCTGGCACTACATGTACTACTACCGCAACGCGTATGGGATGAATCAGTACCTCGCGAGCCGCGGCTTCGTCGTCCTCTCGGTCAACTACCGCAGCGGCATCGGCTATGGAATGGAGTTCCGCGAGGCCGTGGACTACGGCGCGCGCGGCGCGTCGGAGTACCGCGACGTGGCGGGCGCCGGCCTCTACCTGCGCTCGCGGCCCGATGTGGATCCGGCGCACATCGGTCTCTGGGGCGGCTCGTACGGCGGCTATCTGACCGCCATGGGGCTCGCGCGGGCGTCGGACCTCTTCGCCGCGGGCGTCGACCTGCACGGCGTCCACAACTGGAGCGACTGGTTCCGCGTCGTCGAGGACGAGGACGACCGCGACCGCGCCGACGCGCGCCGCCTGGCTTACCAGTCCTCTCCGATCGCCGACGTCAAGACGTGGAAGTCGCCGGTCCTGCTCATCCACGGCGACGACGACCGCAACGTGCCGTTCTCCCAGACCGTGGATCTCGTCGAGGCGCTCCGCGCGCAGGGCGTGACCGTCGAGCAGCTCATCTTCCCGGACGAGATCCACGATTTCCTCGTGCAGGCCCACTGGATCGAGGCCTACCGGCGCGGCGACGAGTTCCTGGAGAAGTACCTGAAGAAGTGAGCCCCGAGAAAGGGCGGCTCGTCTATTCGACCGGTCGCGGGCGCGTCTGCGCCAAGTGCGGCTGGCCAGAGGACGACTGCCATTGCGCCGCGGCCTTGAGCGGCGGCAACGCCGGCGAGGCGTTGCCGTCTCGGATCGTCGCGAAGCTGCGCCTCGAGAACCGCGCCTCGGGCAAGAGCGTGACCGTCGTGGACGGCCTGCCCGACAACCGCGGGTTCCTCGAAGAGCTCGCGAAGGAGCTCAAGAAAGCCTGCGGCACGGGCGGACACACCGGCGAAACCTCGGTCGAGCTGCAGGGCGATCAGCGCGAGCGGCTGCGGGAGCTGCTGGGGAAGAAAGGGTGGGTAGTGAAGGGCTAGCGCTAGCGTCGCCCGCCGCAGCTCATTTTGGCGGCGCGAAGCTCTGGTTCGGAAACGGGTTCGACCGGGGCCGCTGCAGCACCGTGAAGGGGTGGTTCGATGCCTGGTGGCAGGCATTGCAACCCTCGGTCAGCATGTCGAACGCCGCGGCGAAGGCTTTCGAGTCCTTCTTCTGGATGGCGTCGCCGACCTGCTTCAGCGGATCGGTCATCATCGTCTCGATTGCCTGGTCGATGGGGACCGGCGAGTCGGGCCGCGTCGGATAGACCCTCTTGATGTCGGCGAATCCTTCCTGGATTTCCTTCCACTCGTATTCGGCGAGGCCCCAGTTGCGCGCCTCGCCGGCGAACCAGAGCTTCGCGTGGCGGGTCTGCTGGAGCGCCATGAGCTCCCCGAGGCCCGAGACGTAGGTCGGCGCGGGCGGCGCGACGGGGGTCGTGGGCGCGGCCGTCGGCGCGGGCGTGGAAGCGGCGGCGGCCGCCCCCGGCTTCTCCCGACCCGGCGGCTGACAGGCGGCGAGCGCGGCGCATCCGATCGCGGCGACGATCCCGACTCCTCGAGCGGTTCTCATGGGCCGGATTCTATGGCCGCGGTATAGCCTGCGGACGACGACCAGCGATCGTGGCCTCGAACTTCGAAGAGCTTTCCGACGCCGACCCCGGCCGCCTCCGCCGGGCCAGCTATCGGATCCTCGCGTGCTTCGTCTTCACGTGCGTCTACTTCACCGGCGTCTATCCGGGCGCGGCCGACTCGAACCAGCGGAGCCACTTCCAGCTTCTGCGCGCGCTCGCGGAGCGCGGCACCGCGGAGATCGGGCCCGAGATCCGCGACCTGGGCACGCACACGGACGTCTCCGTCTACGCCGGAAGGAGCTACTCGGACAAGGCGCCCGGCCTCTCCGTGGCGGCGATTCCCGGCTACCGCGCGATGCGCCTCTTCCTGCCGATGCCTTCCTCGCTCGACGACTGGCTCGTCTTCTACGGCGCCCGCGTCCTCTCGGTCACGCTCGTCGTGACGCTGGCGCTCGCCGTCTTCGTGCGGCGCGCACCGTCACATCCCCTGCTCCCCCTCTGGCTCTTCGCGCTCCTCTTCGCGACGCCGTTCGCGGTCTACGCGCGCTCGTTCTTCTCGCACGCCTTCGTGGCGGGGCTTCTCTTCCTCAGCTTCGCGCTGCTGTCGCGCGGCGAGAGCCGCGCCGCGGCAGCCGGTGCCGGGTTCCTCGCCGGCGCCGGCGTCGCGAGCGAGTACCCGGTCGTCGTCATCGCGCTCTGTTTGACCGCGCTCGCGATCGCGCGGCCTTCGATGGCGCGCCTTTCCCTCTTCGCGGCCGGCGCCGCGATTCCCGCGGCGCTTCTGCTCGGGTATCAGGCGCGCTATTTCGGCGGGCCCTTCCACTTCCCCGCGACGTTCAACCAGACGTACCCGATCCTCGCCCACCGAGGCGTCGGCGGCATCTCGTGGCCCTCGCCGTCCGCGATTCTGGGGCTCTTTTTCGATCCCTCTCACGGCCTTCTCTACTTCTCGCCGTTCCTCATCCTCTGGCCGGTCGTCGCCGTGGGATCGCTCCGACGGATCCGCCGCGATCCGTCGCTCCTCGCGACCGCGCTCGGCCCGCTTCTGCTCGTGCTCCTGATCGCCGGCTTCCTCCCGCCGCACTGGCGCGGAGGCTGGTGCCTGGGGCCGCGCTACCTCGTGGCGGGATTCCTGCTCGTCTTCTGGCTTCTCGCCAATCGCGGGCGTCTCGCGAATCGTCCGGCCGCGCGCCTTCTCCTCCTCGCGGCCGTCGTCTATGCCGCGGCGATCGTCACGGTCTGCGGCGCGACGTACTGGATGATCCCGTACTCCTCCTGGAATCCGGCGCGCACCGTGTCGGCCCACTTTCTGAAGGTCGGCCTCGTCGAGTTCAACCTCGGAGTGGCCGCGGGGCTCTCTCCGCGGCTCTCGCTCCTCCCGCCGCTCGCCGCCGCCGCGATCGCCTTCTTCGCGATGCTGCGGGCCCTTCCGTTTCCGAAACGCGTGCTCGCCGCGGCGACGCTCGCCGGCCTCCTCGCGGCGGCGGCCGTCGTGGCCATCCGACCATCGGCGGCGGCCATCGAGAACAGCCATCGGGACGGCCTCGCGTCCGTCCTGCTGCCCTCGATGCGCCCGGGCTGGCGATAGCTTTTTCGCGCGGGATGTGAGAGTCTTCGACCGCCCACGAACGTAGGCCTCGCCGGCGAATCCTCCGTTCCGTTCCCGAACAAAGACAACCGCCGGACCAACGATAGCGACAGCGGATCTCCGCCCGTCCGGCGGACCCGCGGAAAGATCAAGACTCGCATGCCTTTCTCGAAATTCGGAATCCACCCCGACCTCCTCCGCGGCGTCAAGGAGATGGGGTTCACGCGGCCCACGCCGATCCAGCAGGACGCGATCCCGCCCGCGCTCGCGGGCCGCGACGTGCTCGCCTGCGCCATGACGGGCAGCGGCAAGACCGCCGCCTTCCTCCTGCCGATCCTCACGCGCCTCATGGGCAGCCGCCGCGGCACGACCCGCGCGCTCATCCTCACGCCGACCCGCGAGCTCGCGGCGCAGATCGACGAACACGCGCGCGCGCTCGCCGTCCACACGCCGCTCTCGTCGGCGGCGGTCTTCGGCGGCGTCGGCATGGGGCCGCAGGAGCACGCCTTCCGCACGGGCGTGGACGTCCTCATCGCGACGCCCGGGCGCCTGCTCGACCACTTCCGCTTCCCCTACGCGAAGCTCGAAGGGCTCGAGGTCCTCGTGCTCGACGAGGCCGACCGCATGCTCGACATGGGCTTCCTGCCGGACATCCGGCGCGTGCTGAAGCACCTGCCGGCCAGACGCCAGACGCTCTTCTTCTCCGCCACGATGCCGCCGCCGATCGTGCAGCTCACGAAGGAAATGCTTCACAATCCGTTCACCGTCAACATCGAGCGCGCGGCGGCGCCGGCCGTCGGCATCACGCAGGCCGTCTATCCCGTACCGCAGAACCTGAAGGCGCCGCTTCTCGTCGAGCTCATCCGGCGCGGCGAATTCGGCAGCGTGCTCGTCTTCACCCGCACCAAGCACCGCGCCAACCGGCTGGCCGACACCCTCTCGCGCCAGGGAATCGCCTGCGAGCGCATTCACGGCAACCGCAGCCAGCTGCAGCGCACGCAGGCGCTCGCGGGGTTCAAGGCGGGCAAGTTCAAGGTCCTCGTCGCGACCGACATCGCGGCTCGCGGAATCGACGTCGAGGCGCTCTCGCACGTCGTGAACTTCGACGTGCCGCACGTCCCGGAGGACTACATCCATCGTGTCGGGCGGACGGCGCGGGCCGAGCTCACGGGCGACGCCTTCACGTTCGTCTCGCCCGACGAGCAGACCGACCTCGCGCAGATCGAGCGCGCGATCGGCAAGCGCCTGCCGCGGATCACCGTGCCGGGCTTCGACTACTCGAAGGCGCCCGCGGAGCGTTTCGAGGTGCCGCTCGCCGAGCGCATCGCGGCGATCCGCGCCCGCAAAGCCGAGGAGCGAAAGCGCGCGAAGGAGAAGGCGGAGCGGCGGGCCGCCCACGACACGTCCATGAGGGCGCGCGAGGCGCGCAGAGGACCCGGGTCAGGTTTGGGGCACGGGCACGCATCCGGCGGGGCGCACCCTCGTGGTCCGGCGGGACCGCGGCATCCGCACGGGTCGCCGCAGGGCACGCATTCCGCGTCGGTGTCGGCCTCTCGCTGGGGGCGAAAGGGCTAACGGCGCAGCCCGGCGTCCAGGAACCCGAACACGTCGGACTCCCACCGGGGCACGCCGGAATAGACGAGGTCATGGCCGTCGACCGCAGTGCTTCCGAGAGGCGGATAGATCTTCAGCGAGTGCGGCTTCCGCCGCTTCTCCATCTCGGCCGCCAACGCCTCCCCCGGGGCGGTCGAGTAGTCGTTTTCGGCGTGGAGAAACAGGACCGGAACCGAGATCCGGTCCACGGCGGCGACGAGGCGCTCCCGGAGCTCCGGATTCTTCGCCCAGCTGTTCGCCGCGCCGGCGAAGTCCACCACGGCTCCGAGCTCGGGCTCGGCCTCGGCGAGGAGAAGCGAGAGAGATCCGCCGTAGGAGTGGCCGACGACGGCGACGCGGCGGCGATCGACGCCCGGCAGCCCGCGCAGATAGGCGAGGCCGGCCTTCGCGTCGGCGAAATCTGCGGTTTCGAGCAGCCGCAGCTGGACGGCGTTTCTCGCCTCCTCTCCGCCGCGGGAGAG
Source organism: Thermoanaerobaculia bacterium (assembly GCA_036558325.1). Classification (GTDB taxonomy): domain Bacteria; phylum Acidobacteriota; class Thermoanaerobaculia; order UBA5066; family Gp7-AA6; genus DATBFU01. The sequence continues at coordinate 5,533 of DATBFU010000142.1, forward strand.
CTCACGCGCCATGACGGCGCCGCTCTCCTCGCCGGCCGATGCCGAAAGGCCGGCGCCGCGCCGAAACAGGAAGAGAAAGACGTAGCCGTGGCGGGCGAAGAGCGGACCGAGGGCCGTGCGCCGCGGCGGAAACGTGGGGCTGCTGCCGTGAAGGAAGAGGACGGCGGGAAAGGAGCCGGTTCCCGTGGGACGCCAGAGGATCGCATGAAGCGTTGCGCCGCGGCTCTCGATCGCGACCGTTCCACCGCCATGGGTCGCGATCTCGTTGCCGGAAGCCGGGGCCGAGGTGATGGCGAGAAGAGCGGCCAGAAGAAGGGGAATCAAGGCCGGGGCCTGCCGAGCTCGGGATCCCTCGCTATCGCTCGGGATGACGGTCGCGCGCTCGAGGCGCGACCGTCACTTCCCGACGACGCCGCCGTAGACGGGGAGCAGGTCCGCGGCGGCCACTGCCGGCCGAGGCTCTGACGCCGGAAGCGGGGGGACGATCGGGACGGTCTGGCCGGGCAGCGTGGGCAACGGCACGTTCCGGCCGCGCGCGAAGACCTCGTGCCGCCCCTGGGTCTTGTACCACTCCGCGAGCGTCGCCGTCTGGAACATCTCCTCGATGATCTTCCGCCAGCCCACGCCCGTGTTGTACGCGCAGAACGAGATCTCGCCCATCTGCGTCGCGTACGGGATGATGCACATCTCCGTGCGTCGGAAGTCGTAGTTGAAGAGGTCCTGGAACCACATTCCGCCGACGAAGAACACGCGCCACGAATAGCGGTTCTTCCGCGCGAACCCGAGCCGTCCGCCCGTGTGACCGTCGAGGATCTTGACGACCTTCCACGGCGTCAGCGAGGCGGGGATACCCTCCGGCCGGAGGTTTCGCAGCACCGCGAGGCCGGTCTGCAGCGCGGTCCACACGCGCTTGCGGGCGGAGTCGGTGATCTCGCGGACGTCCGACAGCATCCGATCGACGTCGAGAAATGCGGGCACGGTCACGGTCTCGCGGGTCTTCTCGTCGACGAGCATCATCGTTCCGATCCCGCAGTTGGGGTGGCAGCCGCACTTGAATGAGCCCCACTCGGACTCGAGCCCGCCGAGCAGGTCCTTCAGGTCCGAGAACGGCCCCGAGGCGGAGAGCGGGTACCAGTCCCGCATCGGCTCGCCGAGCCCGGCCTGCGCCTTCACGTCGTGCGCGAGGTGGGAGAGCGTGTAGCGCTGGCGCGCGCGCGTCTCGTCGTCGATGTCCTCGTCGCGCCCCGTGAACGACACGGGCTGGAACGCGACGGCATTGATCTTGTCGATGTTCTCGACGGCGAACCGCAGGATGTCGCCGACCTGTTCGTTGTTCACGCCGTTGACGATCGTCGTGACGAGCGTGATGTCCACGCCGTGCCGGTGCAGGTTCTCGATCGCCCGCAGCTTCACGTCGTAAAGATTGCCGACCTTCCGGTGCTGGTTGTTCTCGTTGCCGACGCCGTCGAACTGGAGGTAGGCGAACCGCAGTCCGGCCTCCGCCGCCTCGCGCGCGAACTCCGCATCCTGCGCGAACCGCACGCCGTTGGTGGCGCACTGGACGGAGAAATAACCGAGCTGCCGCGAGTAGCGGATCGCCGGCAGAAAATGCGGCGAGAGCGTCGGCTCGCCTCCCGAGAACTGCACCGAGAGTTGCCGGCGCGGCTTGACCGAGGCGGCGTCGTCGAGCAGCTTCTTGACGTCTTCCCATTCGAGCTCGTGGACGTACCCGACCTGGTTGGCGTCCATGAAGCACGGATTGCACATCATGTTGCAGCGATTGGTCAGGTCGATCGTCAGGACGGCGCCGCGCCCGTACTTGATCGAGGAGGCGCCATGCTCGTGCAGGCCGTCCTTGGGGATCGTGAAGTCGCGTCCCGGGTAGAGCGACTCGAGGCGCTTGAAGAACGCGGGATCGGTCGAGAGGACGTCCTCGAACGAGCCGTGGACGGGACAGGTCTTCTTCATCAGGATCCGGCCGTCCTCCTCGACGATGCGGGCCGGGATCTGCCCGGGATTCCCGTCCACGAGGACCTTCCAGTCCGCGCGGCCCGAGAGGATCTGCTCCCGGACTTCGACGACGCAGCGCGGACAGAGGGAGTCGGTCTCGCGCGGGAAACCCAGGGGCGGAAACGAGCGCTCCCGCTGCTTCAGGAGCGGCGCCGGCGCCCACTTGGGCTGCAGCCGGCCTTCGGGAAAAACGGAGTCGAGAGCGCGCGTCACCTTCCAAAGCGCATCCGCGGTCCGCTGGACACCCGCGTAGAGTGCTTTTCGCATCGTTCTGGTGCCCGGAGCCTTACGGACGTCCCGGGACCGTGTCTCCCTTGTGGTTGCGGCGGGGGTCATCCCCGTCCGGAACTGTCGGAATTCTATCCGAAAACCGCTACCGGCCCCCGCGGCGCGCCATCCGGGCGCGGATCCGACCGCGCGAAGCGTTCGATTCCGAAGGACGCGAGCCCGGACGCCGGTCTTCCCTCGATTGCGTCGGCGATCCGCGCCGCGGTGACGGGCGCGAGGAGGATGCCATTGCGGTAGTGCCCCGTCGCGAAGTAGAGCCCGGGAATCTCGCATCCCCCGAGGATCGGGAGCCCGTCGCGCGTTCCGGGACGAAGCCCCGACCAGGCGGTGACGAACCGCGCGTCGCGGACGAGCGGATAGAGCCGCGCCGCCTCCGCGAGCAGGTCGGATATGGCGCCCGCGGTGACCTCCTTCTGGAAGCCCGCGCGCTCGACCGTCGCGCCGACCAGGACCCGTCCGCCGCCCTGCGGCACGAGATAGGTGCTCTCGCCGTGAAGGACGACGGACGGAGGGCTCGCGCCGCAGTCGAGCTCCACGATCTGCCCGCGCACCGGCTCGACGGGAACCGAGAACGGCAGCCCGCCGATGCGACCCGCCCAGGCGCCGGCGGCGTCCACGACGCACCCCGCGTCGACGGAGGCGCCCTCGACCTCGACGCCGAGGCATCGTCCGTTCGCGATACGGATGGCGCGGACGGCCGTCTCCTCGCGGACCTCGACGCCCCGGTCGCGGATGGCGCGATCGAGCGCCCGCGTGAGCTTTCTCGGATCGACGGCGGCCTCGTCGGGGAAGTAGAGGCCGCCGACCGCTCCGGGACAGACGTCCGGACCGAGGCGTCGGACGATCGCCGCAGAGTCCCATTGCTCGAGCGGCAGCCCGCGATCCCGCTGCCAGAGGAATTCGCGCAGGGAGGCCTCGCCCGGGCCGTCGAAGGCGGCGCGCAGGAGTCCCGTCCGCCGGAACCCCGCCGGCCGCCCGGAGCGCGCCTCGAGCTCGGCGATCCAGGCGTCGTAGCGGCCCCGGCTCTCGAAGGCGAGATCGAAGAACGGGCCCGCGGACCGGGCCTCCGACTGCGGTGAGAGCAGGCCCGCCGCCGCCCAAGAGGCCTCGGCCCCGGCCGCGCCCCGATCGAGGACGCGCACGGCGTGCCCGCGGCCCGCGAGCTCGTCGGCGAGCGCGAGACCGATCGCGCCGCCTCCGACGATCAGGACGTCGGGCGACTTGTCCCCGGCGCTCATGCCTCTGCGACGCCGCGCTCCCGCACTCGCGAATCTTATGCCCGCGGCCGGGAAGGGGCCGCGCGGTCCCGCGTGTTATCGTGATTCCGACTCGGGAAAGGAGCCGATTTGAAGACGAAACTCGCTCTGCCAGTGGGAATTCTGTGCGCCGTCGCGCTCCTCGCCTCGGCGATCGCTCCGGCCCAGGCGGCCGGAAAGGGGAAAAAGAAGAAGATGACGCCCCCGCCGCGCGACTACGCCAATACGCTCGCCACGCTCCAGACCGACATGGGAGACATCACGATCAAGTTCTTCTACGACAAGGCACCCAACCACGTGAAGAACTTCGTGGACCTCGCCGCGAGCGGCTTCTACGACGGCACCATGTTCCACCGGGTCATCCCGGGCTTCATGATCCAGGGCGGCGATCCTCTGACGAAGAAGCCGGAGGATCCGCGGCAGCCCTACGGCACCGGCGGGAACGGGAACAACCGCATCAACGCCGAGTTCAACGACGTCTCGCACAAGCGCGGAATCGTGTCGATGGCGCGCTCGTCGGACCCCAATTCGGCCTCGTCGCAGTTCTTCATCGTCGTGAAGGATTCCACGTTCCTCGACAACCAGTATTCGGCGTTCGGCGAAGTCGTTTCGGGAATGGACGCGGCGGACAAGATCGCCGCCGTTCCGCGCGACGCGAAAGACCGCCCGAACACGCCGGTCCGGATCAAGAAGATCGTCCTCTCGCAGGCGAAGAGCTGAGGAAATGTCGGGCGGCGCGCCGTCGCGGAGGAACCCACCGAGCCCTCCTCTGCCGAAACTCGACGCGCCGCTCGGTTCCGATCTCCCCGCGGAGTTTTCCGGCCTCGCGCGGCTGCTGAAGCGGCTCGGCCGCGAGCCCGTCGCCGTCGAGAAGCTGCCCGGCGACGTCGGTCGCCGACGCTACTTGCGCATCACGCTCCCCGACGCGGCGAGCGTCCTCGGAGTGGCCTACCCGCCGGAAGAGGCCGACGCCCGCCGGCGCTGGGTGGAGGCGCGCGCCGTCCTCGCCGGGAGCGTCCGCGTGCCGCGGCTCCTCGCCGACGACGGCGAAGGCCATCAGCTCGTCGAGGATCTGGGGACGTCGGATCTCGCGAGCCGGCTCGCCTCGCGCCCCGAGACGCGCGCCGCGGGGCTGGCGGACGCCGTACGCGCCGCGGCGGCGATCGCCGCGCTTCCGGATCCGCGCATCAACCCGCCGTTCGACTTCGCGCTCTTCCGCCGCGAGCTCGAGCTCGCGCGCGAAGCCGTCTTCGACCTTCTTCTCGAGAGCCCGCTCTCCGAGAGCGAGCGCGCGATCCACGACCGCTGGGCCGATGCGCTGTGCCGCGAGATCCTGGCGCATCCGCGCGCGCTCTCGCATCGCGACTACCACGGCAACAACCTCTTCCCGTTCGACGCCGAGGTCGCCGCAATCGACTTCCAGGACATGCGCTCCGGTCCCGATACCTACGACGTGGCGTCGCTCCTCTGGGAACGGACGACACTCGATTGGATGACGCCCGAGCTCGCCCGCGAAGCCGTCGTGGACTTCGCCTCGAGGCGCGGCGCCGACGCGGCCGAGCTCGCCCGCCGGCTCGATCGGGTCCTGCTCCAGCGGGCATGGAAGGTCTGCGGAACGTTCGCGCGCGCGGTCGCGCAGGGACGCGGGCCGGTCTACCGGAAGTACCTGCCGGGAGAGGTGGCCCTGGTGCGGCGCCTGCTCGGAAGCTCTTCGGAGGACGACGCTTTTCGCGGCCTCTTCGAGGAGCGCCTCCGCGCTCTGTTAAGCTAAGTTCTTCGAGGAGAACGCTATGTTTGGCTCACTGGGTTTGCCCGAGCTGCTGGTCATCCTGCTCATCGTCATCATCATTTTCGGGGCCGGAAAGCTGCCGCAGCTGGGCAAAGGGCTGGGCGAGGGAATCAAGAACTTCAAGAACTCGGTGAAGACGGGCGAGGAATCGAAGGACAAGGCTCCGAAGACTTAACTCCGCCTTCCCTGGAACAGCCCGGTTCGAAGCCTTCCGAGTTCGGGATCCCTCGCTCTTGCTCGCGATGGCGATTCACGCGGCGCGCGAATCGTCACTTCTTCTTGACGATATCCGCCGAGACGCGCCGCTTCTCGCGCGGAAGGCGGATGTTCAGGATCCCCACCTTGTTGCGCAGCGTGTTGCGGTGAATTCCGAGCGAGTACGCCGCGCGCCCGAGATTTCCCGAGGATCGTTTCACCGCACCGACGATGTACTTCTTCTCGAATTCTTTTTTCGCCAGGTCGAGGGAAATGCCGTGGGCCAGAAGCTCGTCGATGATCTGCTGGAGTTGCCCGTCCAGATTCACGTTCCTTCCCCCCGCAAAACAGAATCGCTTGGAACGCGGCGGATCTTAGCAGAGCAACGTCGGTACAGATAGCGGCGTCACGCTCCGACGTTCTCGCGAGCGCGCGTGAAGACGCGCGAGCTCATGCGCCGAGCGTTTTCGTGCCAACCGCAAAATCGCCGCGCGACGGCCGGCCGCCGACGACGCGGACAAAAAAAAGAGAGGCGGCCGAGCCGCCTCTCCGAATATTGTTCGACGCGAACGCTTACTTGAGCTCGACCTCGTCGCCGACTTCCACCAGCCGATAGGAGTCCGTGATGCGCCCGATCGCCCAGCGATCGCCCACTTCGAGCACCGCGATCTCGCCGAGGTACGTGCGCGGGATCTCGACGCCCGGCGGAGGAGGCACATTGACCCAGTACGTGCCCTGGGGCTCGATACCGTAGTCCCGTCCCGTCGAGTACCGATAGATCGTCAGAAAGTCGCCGGGCTGAAGGCCGTTGGCGATTCCGAGATTCACGATCACGGGCGTGTCCTGGCCGAGGGCCACGACGCCGTCGCGAGAGAACACGATGCGGCCCGACGGCTTTCCGGACGGAGGATCACAGGCGGTCGCCGGCGGCGACTTGCGCGCGAGGGGAATCGGGATCGGCTCGAACTTCTTGAGATACGCCCCCATCGGAATGTCGGTGCACGAGTCGAGAACCTTCATCGTCGCCGTGTGCGCGCCGATGCACAGGATCGTGCCGCGTCCGCGATACTGGTAGAAGCGGCCGAGGCTTCCGCCGTTGGCCGGGTTGAAGACCTCGGACTCCGCGGTCACCAGCCAGTAGTCGTCGCCGACCCGCAAACCCCGGTCGGCGCCCGAGTCGAGGTAGAGAAGGTCGCCCGTCGCGAAATCCACCTGCTCGGCCACGTCCTGGGCGCTCGTGACCTGGGCCACGAAGCCCTCGCTCACGTCGCCGAGATAGCCGAAGCAGTAGAGGTCGCTCTCGTAGCCGGTGGGCTTGGGAGCCGTCTCGAGGCTCCCAGTGGATGCCGGCGGCGCCTGCGTCGGAATGTTGGCGTCCGGCGGCGGAGTCTGGGCCCCGAGCCAGGCTCCGGGAGCCAGAAGGAGAGTCGCAGCCAGGATGCCGCTGTGAGGGCGAGGGAGACGCATGGCGACTCCTTGAAAAAATTCGGCGAAAGCTGCCTTGGGCTTTAATTTAGGGGGTTTCGGTCCGCCTGTCAAACGGTGGATCGCGCCGCAGTGGCGGTGGATACCGAACAAACTCTTTCTTTTCAGTTTTTGGACGGGGCGGGCTCGCCGGGCTTCACTGCCTGTTTCTCGTCGGTCGCCGGTGGGACCTTCAGCTTCCTCAGCCGGCCCCTGGCCTTCTTGGCGAACTCGCTCTTGGGGTACTCCTCGAGGACCCTCGAGTAGTACCGGGCCGCTTCGTCGTCGCGCCCGAGGCGGGTCAGGGTGCGGGCTTCGTAGAAGAAGAGCTTGTCCTTCGCTCCATAGTCCGGGTAGCGCTCTTCGAGGACCGTGTACCGGCCCATCGCCGACCCGAGAGACCCCTTGCGCATGTAGAAGTACCCGACGGCGAACTCGTGCTCCGCCAGCAGGTCGACCAGCTGCCGGATTCGCTCGCGCGCCGCGCCGGAGTAAGGCGAATCGGGAAACTCCCGGATCAGGGCCTGATACTGCGTGATCGCCTCGCGCGTGGACGTCTGGTCGCGGTCGGGCGCTTCGTGCTCCTTGTCGGAGCAGAACGCGAACTGATAGCGGGCGTAGTCGCGCTTGGGCGCGTCGGGATAGCGGTTCAGATAGTCCCGGTAGCGGTACCGCGCCTCCGTGTAGCTCGCCGTGCTGCCCTGCTTCAGGTAGGAGTCCGCCACGAGAAGCAGCGCTTCGCGTCCCAGGACGTCGTTCGGGTAGGTCTCGAAGACGTAGCTCAGATACTTGCGCCCCTGCTCCCACTTCTTCCTTTCGATCAGCGCCTTGCCCTTGTCGAAGAGCTGCTCCTTGGGCGTGCTGAGAAGCTCCTGCGTCAGCTTGTCGGGCTTGCGGGCGCCGCCCGAGCTGGCGCACCCGGCCGCGGCGACGAAGCCGGCGAGCACCGAGGCGAACGCCGCGGCCCGCGCCGCCCGGCGAATTCTCCGCACGACACGAACCCTCAAACCCGAACCCCTTCCTGCGCCGCGGCGCGGAGACGCTCGATCGCCCGACGCGGATCGGCCTCTCCGTAAATGGACGTCCCGGCCACCAGAATTTCCGCCCCGGCGGCCGCGAGCGACGACGCGTTCGAGGCCGTGACGCCGCCGTCCACCTCGATCGCGAGCCGCACGGCGCCGGCTGAGCGGGCGCGGCCGCGCAGGAGGGCGACCTTCGCGGGGCTTCCCGGCAGGAAGGGCTGGCCTCCCCAGCCCGGGTTGACGGACATCACGACGGCGTAGTCGAGGTCGTCGTACGCGGCATCGAGCGCTTCGACGGGCGTACCGGGGTTGATCGCCGCGCCGGCGCGGGCGCCCCCCTTTCGGATCAGGTCGAGGCACCGCTGGAGGTGATGCGTCGCCTCGACGTGCACGGAAACCCAGTCGGCGCCGGCGTCGACGTACTGCGACAGCGTCGCCTCCGGCTTCTCGATCATCAGGTGGACGTCGAGCGGGAGTTTCGTCGCGCGGCGCAGCGCCGCGACGACCGGCGGACCGATCGTGAGGTTCGGCACGAAGTGGCCGTCCATCACGTCCACGTGCACGAGGTCGGCTCCCCCCTCCTCCGCCAGACGCAGGCCGTCGGCGAGGCGCGCGAAGTCCGCGGCGAGGAGCGACGGGGCGATGCGGACGCTCATCGAGCGGGCGCCGACCTCGCGGGCTCGGC
>DATBFU010000143.1:0-26514 GCA_036558325.1 Thermoanaerobaculia bacterium
TCGGGGGCCGTCCGGCCGGAGGAGATTCCGGCGGCCGTTCGGGCGCATCCGATCTGGCGGACGGCGCACGCGGGCGGAGATCCCGCCGCGCCGGCGTTCGGGCGCGCGAACCGCGTGTACAACGTCATCGATGTCCGCCAGGCCTACCCGCAGAAGGTCGTGCGCGAGGGTCTGCGCGTCCTGGGTTTCGCGGCCGAGGCGGACCGCTCCGAGCACTTCTCCTACGAGATCGTCGCCCTCTCGCCGAAGGCGGCGCGGGCGCTCGCCGAGCGATTCGGCGAGGAGTACCGCCTCTCGACCGAGGACGAGACGAAGCCGTTCGTCGAGATGTCGGGCCGGAAGGGGCTGGGGGTCAAGGCGGACGACCTCTACGAGATCCTTCTCGAGCGGTCGCGCGAGGAGATCGCCCGGCGGCGGGAAGGCGAAGGCGAGACCAAGGGAGGCTCCGAGGCCGCCGACCGCGACGCCCGCGCGATTGCCGTCGGAGCGCTTCGGTACTTCCTGCTGAGGTTCGGCCGCAACAAGGTCATCGCGTTCGACTTCGACGACGCGGTGAGCTTCGAGGGCGACACCGGACCGTATCTGCAGTACTCGGTCGTGCGCGCGGACAACATCTTCCGCAAGCTCGGCGAGCGCGGACTGCCGGCGGAGCCGTCGCCGGCGGGCCTCTCGGACGCCCCCTGGGAGGACGACCTCTGGGCGATCCTTCTCGACGCCGCGTCCACCGCCGAGACGGCCGAGCGCGCCATCGCGTCGTTGGAGCTCTCGACGCTGGCGAGGCACGCGTTCACGCTCGCGCAGGCCTTCAACCAGTTCTACCACCGGCATCCGATTGCCGGCGAGCCGGATGCCGCCGTTCGGAATCGCCGGCTCGCCGTCGCGCGTATTTTCCGGAGGGAGATGGCGAGGTTGCTGGAGCTTCTGGGGATTCCGGAACCGGGGAGGATGTGAAGACGGCATCCCCGGCAATGAAGCTCGGGATTCCTCGTCGCGGATTCCTCGGAATGACCGGCTGATGGCTTCCCTCGGCCGCCGCTATCCGGACAACGCCCCGGGCGACTTCTACGTCGACTCGACGTGCATCGATTGCGACGCGTGCCGCCGCATCGCCCCGTCGGTCTTCGCGGAGGCCTCCGGCCACTCCTTCGTTCGCGAGCAGCCCGCGACGGAGGCCGACCGGCGGCGCGCGCTGATGGCGCTCGTGGCGTGCCCCACCGGCTCGATCGGGACCGCCTCGCGCCAGGACGTGCGGCCGGCCCTCGACGCGTTCCCCGAGCCGCTCCCGGACGCCGACGGCGTCTCGTTCTGCGGGTTCACGTCGCCCGACTCCTTCGGCGCCTGGAGCTGGTTCGTGGAGCGGCCCGGCGGCAACGTGCTGGTCGATTCGCCGAAGGCGCTCCCCCGGCTGCTCGCCGCGCTCGAACGGCGCGGCGGCGTCGCGACGATGTTCCTGACGCACAAGGACGACGTGGCCGACCACGCGGCGTTTCGCAAGCGCTTCGGCTGCGCGCGCGTGATTCACGAAGCGGACCTGACGGCCTCCACGCGCGGCGTCGAGAGGCCGCTCGCGGGCCGCGATCCCGTGGCCCTCGCGCCGGACCTGCTCGCGATCCCGACGCCGGGCCACACACGCGGCCACACGGTGCTGCTCTATCGGGAGAAGTACCTCTTCACCGGCGATCACCTCGCCTGGTCGCGGCGGCGCGGCGCGCTCGTCGCGTTCCGCGACGCCTGCTGGTACTCGTGGACGGAGCAGATCCGCTCCATGGAAGGGTTACTTGACATCCCCTTCGAGTGGGTCCTGCCGGGGCACGGCGGGACCAAGCGCTTCGCGTCGCCCGCGGAGGCGCGCCGGGCGATCGCGGCGTGCGCGGCGTGGATGAAGAAGGCGCCTTGAAAAGCGCCCGCTGAGCGGTCAGTCCGGCGGGCCTTCGGAGATCTCGAGCCCCCGGTTCTCGGCCCGCACCTCCAGCACGGATCCTTCTCCGAGGCTCGCCAGCGTTTCGCGCACCGCGGCCGTCTTTTCGGCCGGCGACAGAAAGACGACGCATCCGCCGCCGCCCGCGCCGCACGCCTTGCCCGCCCACGCCCCGGCCCGGCGCGCCGCGGCGATCGCGCGCTCGAGAGCCGGAGTCGAAACGACCGGCGCGAGCAGACGCCGCGCGTCCCACTCTTCGGCGAGCGCGTTTCCCATGGCCTCGAAATCCCGGGCCGCCGCGGCCTTTGCCATGTCGGCGGCCGCGCGGCGCACGCCCTCGAGACGCTCGGCCACCGCGGCGTCCCCCTCGAGGCGCGCGCGGAGGACCTCCCAGTTGTTCATGCCCGAGGAGTGCGCGGCGGCGGAGTCGTAGAGCGTCAGGTATCTCTCCCAGAGGTCCGGATCGACGTCCTCGCGGGCGGCCTCCGTGGCGCCGGGCTCGAACCGAATCCGCTGGAGACCGCCGTAGAGCGGCGGGTAGTAGTCCTGCACTCCGGCGGGCTTGCCGAGCACGCGCGTCTCGATGTCGCGCACGTAATCGATCGGAGAGGAGCCCGGCGGCCGCGGGGCGCCGAAACGCTCGAGCGCGCCGGCCATCGCCACGAGAAGCGCCGACGAGCCGCCGAGACCCGACCCGTACGGAACGCCGGAGGAAAGCTCGAGCTCGAGGGGCTCGACGGGCCCGACCTCGCCGGCGGCTTCGAGGAGCGCTCCGACGAGCGCCGTGGCCGGATCGGCGAGGAGCTCCGACGGACGCCGCGCACGCCGTTCGAGGCCCCGTCCGGGGGAGCGCACGACGAAGCCGTCGCGCGAGCGGCGGATGCGGCAGCGCGCCCGGCGGTCGATCGCGAGGTTGACCGTGATCGAGCCGGGATGGAGCACGTGAAGGGGCCAGAGGTCGAGGGTTCCGCCGGCGAGATCGACACGCGCGGGTGCGGAGGCTTCGATGACTTCGGCCACGGACGCGAATCCTACCGTCGAGCCGAACGCGGCTCGCAGCGCGATCAAGGTTTGCGAGCGAACGAGCAGACCGACTCGCGCTGCGGCGCGAACGCGGAACGAGATCCGGCGAGCGGTCGAGGCCCTTTGGCCGAGCCGATCCGCCGGTCGCGAAGCGAGATCTCGAGTGGTCGCGCGAACGACGCGGGCCGAGCCGCGAGGCGGTGGCGGAAGCCGGCTTTCAGCCGTGCTCCTGATGTCGTTGCGCTCCGAGGCGACGCCAGATTTCCGAGGGGGTGACGGCGACGGCTAATACCCGACGCGAGACACCCGCATGAACCCCGACTCGGGGAACGCGACGCCTTCGACGGTGGCGGTGCGCCCGACAGAGGCCTGCACGGAATCGACGTCGCGCTCGCGCGAGATGAGGCGCCAAAGCTCGCCGTTATCGGCGCAGAAGCCGTTGGCGTGCTCGGCATGCGCGATCGGACAGAGGCCCGCTTCCGATCGCGCCTCGCACTCGAGACAGACGAACGTGCCGGTCAGCCGGAGCGGCTCGAGGTCGGGGTGGCCGTGCCCGACCGAGGGCACCATCCCCGCCGCGGCGATCGCCGGGCCGTCGGGAGGCGTCGTGTCGGAGACGAGCGGAAGGAGCATCAGGAGCAGCGCGGCGGCGGTCGCGAACGCCTGGAATCGCGGCCGGTGCGCGGGAGCCGCGGGAACGCCGTGGAGCCGCGCCACGAGGCGCGCCGGAACCGGCGTGCGATCCACGCGCGAATGCAGAATCTGCGCGAGCCCGCGCGCCGACGCCGCCCGGGCGGCGCAGGATGCGCAGTCGCCCAGATGCCGCGAAAGGGCCTCGCTCTCCGGACCGGAGATCTCCCGGTCCAGGTAGGCGTAAATCACGAATCGGGCGCGTGCGCAGTTCATCTCGGCCGTCGAGCTAAAACGGTGCCCGCCGAGACGATATTCCTCCGAAACCCTCGAAGGAAGGGCCGGGAAGTGGGGGTCCCGGGCGGCTCAGGCGGCCGGGGGTTTCGGGCGGGTCCGCATCTTGGTCGGCTCGGCCCCGCGGATGTAGCCGTGCTGCCGCGCGTACCGCAGGAGGGCCTTTTCGAGGAGCTTCCGGCCCCGGTAGAGGCGCGACATGACCGTGCCGACCGGGCAGTCCAGAATCTCCGCGATCTCCTTGTACGAGAAGTCCTCCAGATCCGCGAGGATCACGACCATCCGGTAGTCGTACGGCAGCGAGTCGAGCGCCTTCTTCACGTCGTCGTCGAGGACGCCGTGGAAGTACTCGGCCTCCGGATCCGCCGGCTGCTCGGAGTTGTCGCGCCGGACGATCCGCTCGAAGGAGTCCTCGATTTCCGCGAAATCGACGCTGCGGGGCTCGAGCTTCTTCTTGCGATAGTTGTTGATGAACGTGTTCTTGAGGATCTTGAAGAGCCAGGCCTTGAGGTTCGTGCCTTCTTCGAACTTGTCGTAGTACTTGTACGCCTTGAAGTAGGTCTCCTGGACCAGATCCTCGGCGTCTTCGGCACTGCGGGTCATCCGATAGGCCGTGTTGTAAAGGGAATCGAGATACGGCATCGCCTGGGAATCGAAGTCCCAGGATGTGATCGCCGACGCCTGGTTTTCCACCTTCGCCGGAAAGCTCGCCTTCTCCATGCCTTCCTTCAATTCAATTCCCTTGCCCACCGCCGGCTCCGACGCCCCGCTCGGCCCGGAAGCGGCTAAATTCCGACTTTTCTACGGATTGACTCGGGCCGATGTCGTGTGCGTTCCACCAGTAATACGTTCCGGAGGCCTCCGGAGTTTCTCAAAAGGAGGCAGAACGTCCCCGGCGGAGGACAACGAAGCCCCGGCGGTACGTTTCGCGTCGCCGCCGGGGCCCGTCGAACCGAGGGCTACTTGCCGTAGACGAGGAAGCAGATCAGAAGCGCGTAGAGGACGAGGGACTCGATCAGGACCAGTCCGAGCAGCGTCAGGCCGCGGATGTCCTTGGCTGCGCCGGGGTTACGGGAGATTCCCTCGGAAGCCGCCGCCGTCGCCCGCCCCTGGGCCGTCGCGCCGGCCGCCGCCGCGACGCCGAGCAGGAACGCCGCGCCGATGACTCCCCACTTGACCCCTCCGCCGCCCGCCGCCGCCTGAGTCCCCTCCTGCGCGAACGCCGGAAGCGCCAGGGCCAGCGCAAGCACAACCAACAGGATCGATTTCTTCCGCATCCGAAAATCTCCTTTTTCATCACGCCGTCGGGCGCGAGGGCCCGCGGAAATTATCACAACCTCTTCAGTGGGCCTCGTGCTCCGTGGCGCCCTGGATGTACACGGCCGAGAGCAGCGCGAACACATATGCCTGCAGGAAGGCCGTGAAGATGCCGAGCGCCATCATCGGCCAGGGAACGACGATCGGGACCAGGCTCGAGAAGACCCCGGTCGTCGCGTGCTCGCCGTAGATGTTCATGAAGAGACGCAGCGAGAGCGAGAGGATGCGCGCGAACGTCCCGATGATCTCGATGACGAAGAAGAGCGGCGCAATCGCGAGCATCGGTCCCGCGAAGTGGCCGAGGTACTTGAAGAAGCCGTGCTCGCGCACGCCCTCGACGTTGAAATAGATGAAGGAGACCACCGCGAGCGCGACCGTCGTCGAGAGAGAGCCCGTGGGCGGCTGGAGGAAGAAGAAGAGGCCGAAGAGATTCGCGCAGCCGATGAACACGGCGAGCGCGCCGATGATCGGAAGGTACTGCCGGTGCGCACCGTCCCCGATCGCGTCGTCCACGAGGCTGCGCAGCCCGGAGACGAGCATCTCGAAGAAGCTCTGGAGCTTGCCCGGCTTGTCGCGATCGTAGCGCCGCGCGAGCCAAGGGAAGAAGATCGCGAAGATCAGCAGGAGGAGCAGCGTCATGATCGCCGCGTCCGGGATCCAGGCCTCCTGGCCGTCCGGGAAGAAGAACGCGGCCATCCCCGGCGACATCTTGTCGACCGGCGGCTCGCCGAGGAGGCGGATCAACAGCGCGTTGATCGGCCCGTAGAGAATCGAATGATGCTCGCCCATGCCTCGTCTTCGCCCGACTCCAATTTCCTTATTCTTTCGACCAGATCTCGGGAACCACGGCCAGGACCACGACGGAGAGCCCGGCGGCTCCCGCCACCGGGTCGAACCCCTTCCAGCGCCAAAGAACCAGGGCCAGGAGCGCGAAGCTTCCGCCGGTCACGGCCAGGAGCGGCATGAGATACCGGGAACCGGACTTCGCCTGCCCGGGGGCCAGGCGCTCCATCAACTTCTCGAGTACGAGAAAGCTGAAAATAACGACGGCCGCCGCGATTGTCAAGGAAAGGCCCGATCGCCGCGAGACGGCGAACGCCGCGATAACCCCAATCGCCGCAACGGCGAGCGCGCGGCGCTTGACCCGCCGGACGACCGCGTCGATTCCGGACGGCGGCTGGTTCACCGCGACACGCGCGCCGAAAGGCGCACGAGATGGACGAACGCCCCGGCGAGGCCGAGCGCCGCGCCGGCCCACGCGAGCGCCGCGGGCAGATGCACCGCCTGCGCGATCCACTTGCCGAGAAAGTATCCGGCGAGCGGCGCCGTCAGGAACATCAGGCCCGCGGCCGTCCCTTCGGCGAGGAGAGACTTCCGCCCGGAGTCCCGAGGTCCGCCGCCCGGATCAGTAGGCGCCGGGGGTGCAGGCACGGAGGACCTGCAGGAACTTCTCCGGCGCGATGCCGACGAGAAGCGTGCCGGCGGCGCAAATGACGACGGCGGCCGTCAGCGCGTCGGAGGCGCGGAACTTCGCGCCGGCCGCCTCGGAGAAGAACATCGCGGCGGCAATTCGGAAGTAGTAGAAGATCGAGATCGCCGACGTCAAAAGCCCCAGGACGACGAGCCAGGGGTATCCCGCCTTCAGCGCCGCCGCGAAGAGGTAGTACTTGCCGATGAACCCGGCCGTCGGCGGGATCCCGGCGAGCGACAGCAGGAAGATGAGCATGACGACCGCCGCCGTCATGTTCCGGCGCGCGAGCCCGTTGAAGTCCGACACGGACTCCGCCGCGTAGCCTCGCGACTCGAGGAAGATCACGAGCGCGAACGCGCCGAAGTTCATGAAGGTGTAAGCGAGGAGATACACCAGGATTCCCCAGAGGCCGAATGTCGTGCGGAATCCCAGGACACCCAACAGCGCGTAGCCCGCGTGCGAGATCGAAGAGTAGGCGAAAAGCCGCTTGACGTTCGTCTGCATGAGGGCCGCGACGTTGCCCCAGATCATCGTCGCCGCCGAAACCACCGCCACGATGAGCCCCCAGTCCGCGTGGAACTTCGGGAAGGCCACGTAGAAGACGCGGGCGAGCACCGCGTACGCCGCGAGCTTCGGACCGACCGAGAAGAACGCCGTGATCGGAGTCGGCGCGCCTTCGTACACGTCGGGCGTCCAGAAGTGGAACGGCACGGCGGCGATCTTGAAGAGCAGCCCCGCCAGGAGGAACAGGATGCCGAGGACGAGCAGATTGCTTCGCTCGGTCCCGGCGAGCAGCTTCGCGAGCTGTGGGAGGCCGAGCTGCCCGGCGATGCCGTAGACGAGCGAGAGCCCGTAGAGCAGCACGCCCGAGGAAAAGGCGCCGAGGATGAAGTACTTGAGCGCCGCCTCCGTCGACTTGGTCTCGCCCTTGAAGTAGCCGGCCAGCACGTACGATGCGAGCGCCATCGTCTCGAGAGCCACGTAGATCGAGATGAGGTTGTCGCCGGCCACCATGAAGAGCATGCCGACGCCCGTCAGGAGCAGCAGCGCGTAGTATTCCCCTCCCGGATACGGCGCGGCGCCCACGAAGCGCATCGAGGCGAGGATCGTCAGCACGAGCGACAGCAGGATCGTGAACTGGAAGAACAGCGCGAAATTGTCGGCGACGAACATTCCGCCGAGCACGGGACCGGCGTGGCGCTGCGGCGCGGCCGCCACGAAGGCGAGGAGCGCCCCCGTGACGACGACGAAGAGAATCGAGAGGTAGCCCAGGAACTCCTCGTGCGCCTTGCGCATCGCCGTGGACAGCCCGAGCACGAGGAGGGCGGCCGCCGTGAGGAAGAGCTCCGGCGAGAGGAGAAACCAGTCGGCGCCGCGAAACGTCACGGAGCGGTCCTCGGCGCGGACGCCGGGGGATCAATCGGCGACGTCGCATGCGAGGCGTACGCCGGCGCCGTCATGGTCTTGCCGCCCACGGCCGTCACGATCCTTTCGGACGGCACGCGCAGCAGCTCGAAGATCGGCCGCGGATAAAGACCGATCCAGAACGCCAGGATCACGAGCGGCGCCAGCACGAGCTGCTCGCGCATCGACAAGTCGGGCAGCTTCTGATTGGCCGGATTCGAGAGCTCGCCGAAGAAGACGCGCTGGTAGAGCCAGAGCAGGTACGCCGCGCCGAGCACGATTCCGGTCGCCGCGAAGAAGGCCCACCAGAACGAGCGCGCGAAGGCGCCCTGGAGGATGGTGAACTCGCCGATGAAGCCGTTCAGGATCGGCAACCCCATCGACGACAGCACCATGACGAGGAAGTAAGTCGCGTAGAGCGGCATTTGCTTCGCGAGGCCCCCGTACTCCGCGATCATCCGCGTGTGGCGGCGCTCGTAGACGACGCCGACGAGCAAGAAGAGCGCGCCGGTCGAGATTCCGTGGTTGACCATTTGCAGGATCGAGCCCTGAATGCCCGCCATGTTGAGGGCGAAGATGCCGAGCATCACGAAGCCGAGGTGCGAGACGGAGGAGTACGCGATGAGGCGCTTCATGTCCTTCTGGACGAGAGTGACCATCGCGCCGTAGACGATGCCGATGATCGCGAGCGTGATCATCGTCCGCAGAACCCACGGAGTCTTGACCGCCTCCGGGAACATCGGCAGAGAGAAGCGCACGAAGCCGTAGGTCCCCATCTTCAGGAGCACGGCCGCCAGGATGACGGAGCCGGCGGTGGGCGCCTCGGTATGCGCGTCCGGCAGCCAGGTGTGGAACGGGAACATCGGCACCTTGATCGCGAAGCCGAGGAAGAAGGCGAAGAAGAGCCAGACCTGCAGCCCGACCGGCAGGCCGGCCGCGACGGCCGTCAGTTTCTCGATCGAGAAGGTCGCGGGGTTCCCCGCGCCGGGATAGCCGAGGAAGCCCGTCGTGTTGAGGAAGTAGAGCGCGATGATGCCGAGGAGCATCAGCACGGATCCCGCGAGCGTGTAGAGGAAGAACTTGATCGCCGCGTAGAGCCGGCGCTCCCCTCCCCAGACGCCGATCAGGAAGTACATCGGGACGAGCATCACTTCCCAGAAGACGTAGAAGAGGAACAGATCGAGGCAACAGAACGTCCCGATCATGAACGTCTGGAGAAGGAGCAGCAGGACGTAGTACTCCTTGAGCCTCTCCGAGATCGCCGAGTAGGAGCAGACGACGGCGATGACGCCCATGAGCGTCGTCAGGAGGATCAGGATGAGCGAGATGCCGTCGATGCCGAAGTGGTACTCGACGCCGAGCGACGGGATCCAGGAGGCGCGCTCCACGAACTGATAGCCCTCGCGGGTCCGGTCGAAGCCCGTCCAGAGCGGCAGCGAGACGAGCAAGTCGAGCAGCGCCACCGCGGTCGCGAGGGTCTTGATCGTCTGCGCCTTCTCGCGCGGGACGAGAAAGATGATCGCGAGCGCTCCGAGGAGCGGAATGTACGCGACGATCGACAGAATCGGGATGTTGCTCAGCATGCGTCCCTACCTCATCGGAAAAACAGATAGACCGCGACGATCGCAAAGAGCCCGGCGCCCATGAAGAGCGCGTAGTTCTGGACCCGGCCCGTCTCCGCCCGGCGAAAGAGGCGAAAGCAGGCCTGCAGCGTGTTCGCGACGCCGTTGACGAGCCCGTCCACGACGTATTGATCGAAGGCCGACGAGATCCAGGAGAGCGCGCGCGTGACCGCGGCGGCCCCGTTGGGAATGAGATCCACGACGGTCGCGTCCACTTCCCAGAGCACGCGGCCGCCCTCCTTCGCGAGGCCCTCGACGAAGATGGCCTCGTACGCCTCGTCCACGGAGTACTTGTTCGAGAGCGTCTTGTAGACGCCCGGGAACCGCTCCGCCAGCCGCGCCGGGACTCGGCCGTCGCCCTTGCGGTACCACCCGAGCGCCAGGAAGATCCCCGCGCCCGCGACGGCCACCGAGGCGGCCATCAGCGCGAGCTCCTTCGCCAGCTCGTGGTGCACGGACTCGGTCGCGGCGGTCGCGAGCGGCAGGAGGATCGGCGACAGGAACGGCTTGATCTGGTTGCCCGCCTCGACGAGCTCGAACCCGACCCAGCCGCCGACGACCGAGAGCGCCGCGAGAATCACGAGCGGCACGGTCATCGTGCGGGGCGACTCGTGGATGTGCGCCGCCTGCTCCGCCGTCCCGCGGAATTCGCCGTAGAAGGTCAGCGAGACGAGCCGGAACATGTAGAAAGCCGTCAGCCCCGCCGTGAGGAGCCCGGCCCCCCAGAGCGCCTTGGCCAGCCAGGGCAGCCCCTCGAAGTGCGCCTCGTAGACCGCGCCGAGGATGGCGTCCTTCGAGAAGAAGCCCGCGAAGAGCGGCACGCCCGAGATGGCGAGCGTCGCGACGAGGAACGTCTTGTAGGTGATCGGGATCTTCTTCTCGAGCCCACCCATCCGCCGGATGTCCTGCTCGCCGGAGAGCGCGTGGATCACGGAGCCCGACCCGAGGAAGAGGCAGGCCTTGAAGAACGCGTGCGTCATGACGTGAAAGATGCCGGCCACGAACGCCCCGACGCCGCAGGCGAGGAACATGTAGCCGAGCTGGGAAACCGTCGAGTACGCGAGCACCTTCTTGATGTCGTTCTGAACCAGGCCGATCGACGCCGCGAAAATCGCCGTGAAGCCGCCGACGACCGCCACGACGACGAGCGCCGCCGGCGCGAGGCGGAAGAGCACGTTGCAGCGCGCGACCATGTAGACGCCCGCCGTCACCATCGTCGCCGCGTGGATGAGCGCGGAGACCGGCGTCGGGCCCGCCATCGCGTCGGGCAGCCAGACGTACAGGGGGACCTGCGCGGACTTGCCCATCGCGCCGACGAAGAGGCAGAGACAAACGAGCGTCAGGTACGGCGCGACGCGAGCGGGATCGGCCGCCGCCGTGGTGAAGACCTTCCCGAACTCGAGCGTGCCGAAGAGCGCGAAGATCCCGAAGATCCCGAGGATGAAGCCGAAGTCGCCGATGCGGTTGACGACGAAGGCCTTCTTGCCCGCGTCCGCGGCGGACTTCTTCCAGTAGTCGTAGCCGATCAGGAGATAGGAGCACAGTCCGACGCCCTCCCACCCGACGAACAGGAGCAGGAAGTTGTTCGCGAGAACGAGGACGAGCATCGCGAACATGAAGAGGTTCAGGTACGCGAAGTAACGCCCGTATCCCGAGTCGTGCCCCATGTAGCCGACCGAGTAGACGTGGATCAGGAACCCGACGAAGGTCACGAACCCGATCATCAGCGCCGAGAGCGAGTCGAGCCGGAACGCCACGTCCACGACCCAGTCTCCGACATTGCCGGGAATGTGTCCGACCGCCTGGTTGACGCCGAGCGGGATCCACCGCCAGAGCGTCACCGTGTGGACGGCGCCCGAGGAGAGCGCCTTCAGGCCGACGTCGAAGATCGCTCCGAACGCGAAGAGGCAGGAGAGCCCGACCGACGCCGGCCCGACGATCGTGTGGATCTTCTTGTACGGGATCTCTTCGTGGCCGTGCCCGCCGCCGTGCGCGTCCCCGTGAGCAGGCGCCGCCCCGGGCGCTCCGTGAGGCGCGGCGTCCCCATGGACGGCCCCGTGCCCGTGGCCCGCCTCCCCGACCTCGCCTTTCGTCCGATGAGACCACAGGTAGAGGAATCCGTTGACGAGGAATCCCGCGAGCGGGAAGAGCGGGATCGCCCAGAGCAGGTCCTTCACGCGCTCAGCCCTTCAGGACGTCCGCCTCTTCCACGTTCAGCGTCCGCCGCTGCCGGAAGAGGGAGATCGTCAGCGCCAACCCGATGGCCGCCTCGCCCGCCGCGATCGTGATGACAAAGACGGCGAACACCTGGCCCGTCAGGTCCGAGAGCCGGTGGGAGAAGGCGATGAGGTTCAGGTTGACGGCGTTCAGCATGAGCTCGATCGACATGAGGAGCGTGAGGAAGTTCCGGCGCACGATGACGCCGAAGAAGCCGATCGCGAAGAGGAGGAAGCTGACGAGCAGGACGTGGTTGATGGTGATCGTCATGGCGCGCGCGTCAGTCCATCTTCTCGGTCGAGCGCTTGCCGAGGACCACCGCCCCGATCATCGCCACGAGGAGGAATACCGAGGCCACCTCGAACGGCAGCAGGTAGTCGCGGTACAGCGCGTCGGCCACCGCCTGCGTGTTCCCGAGCAGCCGGCCTCCCGCCATGCGAAAAGCGTCCGGCTTGACCGGCACGTCGGAGAATTTCTCGGTGCCGAGGATGTAGAGGAACGGGATCAGGAAGAACGGCGTCAAGAGCAGCGCGACGTCCCACTG
The DNA here is from genome assembly GCA_036558325.1 of Thermoanaerobaculia bacterium. Lineage (GTDB taxonomy): Bacteria > Acidobacteriota > Thermoanaerobaculia > UBA5066 > Gp7-AA6 > DATBFU01. Next base: position 12,441 of record DATBFU010000143.1, read on the forward strand.
GTTCTGGAACGCCGTCGTGCCCTTCACGGTCCGCTGGTGCACGAGCATGATGACGAACAGGAAGAGGACCATGATCCCGCCGCCGTACACGAGGATCTGGACCGTCCCGACGAACTCGGCCTGTTGGAGGAAGAAGATACAGGCCACGAGCAGGAAGGAGGAGAGCAGGAAGAGCGCCGAGTGGACGGGATTCCTGGCGACGACCACGGCTACGGCCGTCCCGAGCGCCAGGACCGCGAAGACGACGAAGATCCAGCCGGCGGTGCCGGTCAGCAGCGCCCCTTCCGTCATGCCCGCTCCGTCATCCCCGCCCGGTCATCCTTGTTCCACGACGGTGAACGGCTTCACGTTCTCGGCGTGGCGCCAGTCGGTGAGCTTCCGGATGTCGAGGTAGAGGGCCTCGTTGCGCTCGTACGCCGCCATCTCGTACGTCTTGGTCGTCAGCCAGATCGACTTCGGATTCGTGGGACAGGCTTCCTCGCAGAGCTGGCAGAACATGCACCGCTTCAGGTCCACGTCGAAGCGGTCGAGGACCTTGACCGACTTGCCCGCGGTGTTCTTCTCGTTGTGCCAGTCGATGTAGATGATGTTGATCGGACACTCGATCGCGCAGAGCGTGCACTTGATGCAGCGCTCCTCGTCGAGCCGGAACATCCCGCGGAAGCGGTCGGACGGGATCTTCTTCTGCTCGGGATACTGGATCGTCACCTTCTTCTTGAAGAGGTGGCGTCCCGTCACCGAGAGCCCGTCGAACAGGTCGAGCAGCGTCAGGCGGTCGAGCCACTTCTTCAGGGACATGGCTACGCCGACTCCCGCGCGTTCCGAGGAATCGCCGCGAGCCGCTCACGGCGGGCGAGCGCGCGGCGCAGCTTCGCGAGAAGGGCCATGACGACGAAGAGGCCGCCGTAGATCCAGGCGAGCGCGAACATGCCGTTGGTGCGTCCCGGGGTCGCGAGGATCGCACACGCGACGACGACGATGTTGAAGAGCGCCAGCGGAATCATCCACTTCCATCCGAGCGCCATGAGCTGGTCGAAGCGATATCGCGGGAACGTCGAGCGGAACCAGATGTAGGCGAAGAGGAAGAATCCGGCCTTGAGCAGGAACCAGATCGCCGGCGGCACGACGCCCAGGAAGGCGAGCGCCTTCACGCTCGGGAAAGGCCGCAGCCAGCCGCCGAGGAAGACCGTCGCGGCCACGCAGGAGATGACGATCATCGCCGTGTACTCGCCGAGGAAGAAGAAAGCGAACTTGACGCCCGAGTACTCCGTGTTGAACCCGGACACGAGCTCCGACTCGGCCTCGGGCAGGTCGAAGGGATTGCGGTTGGTCTCGGCGACGCCCGCCACGAAGTAGAGGAAGAACGCGAGCAGGCCCGGGAACAGGAACCAGAGATGAATCCGCTCCTGGCGCTGCACGATCTCGACGAGCGAGAGCGAGCGCGTCATGAGCAGGACCGAGACGAGCGCGAGACCCATCGGCACTTCGTACGACACGAGCTGCGCCGCCGAGCGCAGGCCGCCGAGGAGCGAGTACTTGTTGTTCGAGGACCAGCCGCCGAGGATGATGCCGTATACGCCGATCGACGTGATCGCGAGAAGGAACAGCAGTCCGACGTTGACGTCCGTCACGTAGAGCGGCGTCGAGACGGTGCGGGAGAGGCGCAGCGGAGGCCCGAACGGGATCAGCGCGAGCGCCGTCAGCGCCGGAATGACGGACAGCACCGGCGAGAGGAAGTGCACCGATTTCTCGGCGCCGCCCGGCGTGATGTCTTCCTTCGTCACGAGCTTCAACAGATCCGCGAGCCCCTGGAGCGTTCCCTTCGGGCCGACGCGGTTGGGACCGAGGCGCGCCTGCATGAAGCCCATGAGCCGCCGCTCGGCGAGCACGATCACGAACCCGACGATCGCCGGCACCGTCGCGACCAGGAGAACGACCTTGACGTACGTCAGCACCGTCGGCGTCAGGGCCTTCATCGGTCCACCTCGCCGAGCACGATGTCGATCGTGCCGATCAGCGCCACGAGGTCCGAGATCAGGTGGCCCTTCGCGAGCCGCGGGAGGGCCTGCAGGTTGATGAACGAGGGGGGACGACAGTGCAGCCGGTAAGGCCGATTCGTCCCGTTCGAGACGCAGTAGAAACCGAGCTCGCCCTTGGGCGCCTCGATCGAGGCATACACCTCTTCCGCCGGCGGCTTGATCACGCGCGGAACCTTGCCGCGAATCTCCCCCGGCTCGAGCTTCGCGATGCACTGCTTCAGGATCCGCACGCTCTGCCGCATCTCCTGAACGCGGACGATGTACCGGTCGTACGTATCGCCGCCCGGACGCGTCGGCACGACGAAGTCGAGCTCGTCGTAGCACTCGTAGGGCTGCGCGCGGCGCAGGTCCCATTCGCGGCCCGAGCCGCGAAGCACCGGCCCGGTCAGGCCCCACTCGATGCACTCCTCGGCCGAGATCACGCCGACGCCGACCGTGCGCTTCTTCCAGATGCGGTTGTCCGTGAGGAGCTGCTCGTAGTCGTCGATGCGCGCCGGCAGATCATCCACGAACTCCGACAGCCGCTCGATCCAACCCGGCGTCAGGTCGAACGGCAGTCCGCCGATCCGCATGCAGTTCAGGGTCAGCCGGGCGCCGCAATACTCCTCGAAGAAGTCCAGGATCTGCTCGCGCTCGCGGAACGCGTACCAGAACGGCGTCACGGCGCCGAGATCGATGCCGGAGGTGCCGAGCCAGACGAGGTGCGACGAGATCCGCTGGAGCTCGTCGAGGATGACGCGGATGAGCTGCGCCCGCCGCGGGATCTCGACGCCGAGGAGCTTCTCGATCGTGAGGCAGAAGGCGTGATTGTTGGTCGCCGCGGCGATGTAGTCCATGCGGTCCGTGTGCGGGATCCCCATGGGGTACGTCTCGGTCTCGAAGAGCTTTTCCGTGCCCCGGTGGAGATAGCCGACGTCGGGACTCACGTCGAGGATCTTTTCCCCATCGACCTTGAGCACCAGGCGCAGCACGCCGTGCGTGGACGGATGCTGCGGCCCGAAGTTGAGCTCCATCTCCTGGACGTCGAAGAGCGTGTGGGCGTCCGGGTGCTCCGGCGCGTCCCCGGCGGGGCGCGGCACGCCCGTCTCGGCCGCGCGCCGCGCGAAGTCGGCGGCCGCGTCGCGCTCGCCGTGGGAGAGCTTCTCGTCGCTCAGGATCGCTCTCCCCTCACGACACGGCCTTCCGGTTCGGATCGTCCGGCGACGGCCCGCCGCCCTCCGGCCACTCCTCCGGATAGATCGCCGCGCCGGTGTCGACGCCTTCGAGCGGGAAGTCCTTCCGCAGCGGGTGCCCGTGGAAGCCTTCCCACGTGAGGATGCGCCGCAGATCCGGGTGGCCCGAGAAGCGGATCCCGAACATGTCCCAGGTCTCGCGCTCGGGCCAGTTCGCCGCGAGATAGACGCTCGCGATCGACGGGACCTCCTCGCCGTCCGCCGCGCCGCACTTGACGCGCAGGCGCCCGTTCTTCGAGAACGAATAGAAGTGGTACACGACGTCGAACCGGGGCTGGCGATCCTTCCAGTCCACCGCGGTGACGTCCACGCAGTACTTGAAGTCCTCGGCGTCCTTCAGGTGGCGCGCCACGCGAGCGATCTGCGCGCGCGCCACCGTGACCGTCACCTGTCCCGCGAACTCCTTGGCCGAGAGCACCGTGTCGGGCAGCGCGGCGCGCAGCGACTCGACCCAGGGATGGCTCGACGCGTCGCGGGCCTCGAGCTTCTTTGGCGCTTCCTTGGGCTTTTCCTCGGCCATGCGGTCCCGACCCTAGCAGGCTGCTGAAAAATGGATGCGGGCGTCGTGTCCTGGATTTTGCAATCGCCGCCCGTGGAACGGCCTTCTCAGAACGCCATCCCTCGCGATCAGACGGGCGCCTGCAAAATCCAAGACACCCTTCGGGTTAGGGCAGCGCAGGGCCATCTCCATTGTCATCGCTCCTCGCCGATGCCAAGGCATCGCCTTCGTCGCGCTTCCTCGGATCTGGCCCCGCGGCGCTCGTAACGCCATCCCACACCCTTTTTCAGCAACCTGCTACGACGCCTTCCGCACGACCTTCATCCGGTCGATCTTCTTCTGCAGCGCCATGATCCCGTAGATGAGCGCCTCGGGCCGCGGCGGGCAACCGGGCACGTAAACGTCCACGGGCACGACGCGGTCGACGCCCTGCGTGACGGCATAGGTCCGGTACGGGCCGCCGCAGGTCGCGCAGGAGCCCATGGCGATGACCCACTTGGGCTCGGGCATCTGGTCGTAGAGACGCTTGACGATCGGCGCCATCTTCTCGACGACGGTGCCGGCCACGATCATCAGATCCGACTGACGGGGAGTGCCGCGGAAGACCTCGGCGCCGAACCGCGCCAGGTCGTGCCGCGCGTCCATGACGGCCATCATCTCGATGGCGCAGCAGGCGAGACCGAATTGCATCGGCCAGATCGAGGAACGGCGGGCCCAGTTGATGACCGAATCGACGGTCGTCGTCAGGACGTTGTCTTCGAACCGGTTTTCAACGAGGCCCATCGGGCTCCTTTTCTCGGCTTCGGCTTCGTTGTCTCAGGCCCAGTCGAGCGCCCCGCGGCGCCAGACGTAGACGTATCCGACAACGAGGATCACGAGGAAGACGGCCATCTCGATCAAGCCGAACCAGCCCAGCTTGTGGAAGTAAACCGCCCAGGGAAAGAGGAAGATCGTCTCGACGTCGAACACGACGAAGAGAACGGCGATCAGAAAGTAGCGGACGGAGAAGCGTGTGTCGAACGCCGTCGTCGTCGGAGCGATTCCCGATTCGTACGGCTCAAGCTTCGCCGGGTTGGGCCGGCGGCTCTGGATCGCCCGGGCGGCGACGATGGTCCCGAGCGGCAGAGCCGCAGCGAGGATGGCGAACACCAGAATCGGGGCGTAGGCTGACAAGGCGCGGCCATTCTATCGGTTGCGATGGGAGAGTCAATCGGAACGGGTCTCGCGCGACTGTACGAGGACCGACAGCTCCTCGCCCATTCCTTCGGGATCGATCAGCCGGTAGATGCGCCACTTCTCGGCGTCGCTCGACGCGAAATCGAGGATGCCCGCCTCGGCGAGCCACCGACCCTGGCGGAAGATGCCGCGCGTCGTCAGCCCTTCCGCCTCGCCGGCACTGGCGAGGTCGTCCCAGTTGACGTGCGCCGTGAGATCCACCTCGCCGACGCGCTCGAGCGGATCGCCGCCGCGGCGGCCGGCCGCGTACACGGCGAGGGTGCCGCGCGGCCGCGCGAGCGCGTGATAGAGGACGTTCGCGCGGTGGCCATAGTCGAAGGTGACGAGCGCGCCGCGGGCGAGCGCGCGGGCCAGCCGGCGATAGAGCGGCGCCGCGTCGCGCGAGATCTCGGCGCACTGTCCGGGAGCGAGGCGAATTCCAAAAGACTCGAGATGCGCCGCGAGCGCCGCGTCCGCCGGCGCTTCGACCCAGACGAAACCGCCTCCTTGAACGCCGATGCGGAGCTCTCTCATGCCGTCCGGCGTTCCCGCGACGCGCACGGCCGGCAGCGCATCGAAGAGCTCGTTGGAGAAGATCCATCCGCGAATCGAGCCTTCCGGGAGCTCCTCGGCCGAGGCAATCATCCGCGGCGCCGAGCCGAACCGCCGCGCGAGGATCCGGCGGCGCGCCGATACCGAGCGCTCGATCGCCGTCATGCGGACCCGCGACGCCGCCGCGGGATCGAGCCGCCGCAGCGCCGTGTCGAAGTCGGCGAGAAACGCTCCGGAGTCGGCGCCGGCCTCCACGAAGTCGACGGGTCCGTCGAGCGCCGCGGTGTCGCGGAGGAACTCCCGAGCGATCACGGCGGCGAATGCCGGAGTCACGGTCGGCGCCGTCACGAAATCGCCGCCTTCGCCGATCGAGGGGCCGCGCGCGTAGTAGCCGTCTTCCGGGTCGTAGAGCGCCGCCTCCATGAAGTCGCGGAAGGAGATCGGCCCCTCGCGGGAGATGCGCTCGCGGAGACGCTCGGAAAGCGGCGGCACCGGCTCGATTATATTTTCGCGGTGGCCCGACGCCGCCTCCTCGTCCTCGCCGCCGCGGCGTCGTTCCTGATTTCGTCCTGCGCTTCGCACCGCGACGGCGATCCGCTGCCGACGCTCGAGGACTACTCGGACGGCGTCTCCGTCTTCGCCGAGGCGTTTCTCGGCGACTGGAAGGCCGGCGCGGGCGATGCCACGCTCTACGCCGCCGGCTTCCGGTGGCGGGGCCCCCTGCCCGGCGACGCGCTCGAGAAGGCGGCGACGCGTTCGCCCCTCGAGCTCTCGATCCTCCGCAACTCGGAGGCGGCCGGACCGACGGCCGGCACCGCGGCCGTCCGGGCGCGCTTCGGCGAGATCCGTTCGCGCTTCGCGTCGCTCGGCCGCTGCGAGAACGTGCTCTTCGACTTCCGGCGCAAGGGCGACCGCCGCGAGGTCGTCTTCGGCCTCCTCCTGACCGGCCGCGGCGCCGACGGCGCGCTCCGCCAGGAGGGCGGAAAGATCCGCGCCGTCCTCTCCCCCGCTCCGGGGACTGCCGCGAAGTGGCGCCTCGCGTCGGCATCGCTCGACGGCTGGCTCTCCGCGCGCGCCGCGGAGCCGCTCTTCGAGGAAACCGCGGCCCGCGCCGGCCTGGCGCGCATCCACCGCGCCTTCCTCCCCGACGCCGCGCGCAACGTCCCCGTCCCGGGCGAGCACATGCCGCCGGGCGCGGCGGTCCTCGACTACGACGGGGACGGGCACGAGGATCTCTTCGTGGTCGGCGGCGACGGCAACCGGCTCTATCGAAATCGAGGCGACGGGACCTACGAGGACGCGACCGAGAAGGCCGGGGTCGGCGGACAGCCCGGCGAGGCGGTCGGCGCGCTCGCGTTCGACTCCGACAACGACGCGCGGCCCGACCTCTACGTCACGTACCTCGACCGTCCGAACCGGCTCTACCGCAACCGCGGCGACGGCACGTTCGAGGAAATCGGCAAGAAGGCGGGCGTCGCGCTCGTCGACTACTGCACGTCCGCCGCGGCCATCGACTACGACCGCGATGGCTGGCCGGACCTCTACGTCCTCGTCTACGGCCGTCCCGGCCACGGTCCGAACGTCCCGGCCGACAACGCGCCGCCCAACCACCTCTTCCACAACAACGGCGACGGTACGTTCACGGACGTCTCGAAGGCCGCGCACGCCGACGACACCGGCTGGGGGCTCGCTCTCGAGTCGGCGGATCTCGACGGCGACGGATGGCCGGACATCTACGTCGCGAACGACTTCGGCAAGAACACCTATCTGCGCAACAACGGCGACGGCACCTTCACCGACCTCGGGAAGAAGGCCGGCGTTCTCGACCCCGGTTTCGGCATGGGCGTCGCCATCGACGACTACGACGGGGACGGGCGGCTCGATTTCTACGTCTCGAACTATTCGTTTCCGTTCAACTGGTTCCTGCGCGACGCGCGCTTCCCGATGCCGGAGTTCCCGTACGGCGTCTTCCGGCCGCTCATCTGGCGAAGGCTGAAGGCCTTGTCGCGCGGCTCCTCGCTCTTCCGCGCGCGCGGCGACGGAACGTTCGAGCGGACCTCCGACGAGGCCGGCGTCTGGGACACGTCGTGGTCCTGGGGCTGCGTCTTCGTGGACGCCGACCTCGACGGCCGGCCGGACCTCTTCGTCGTCAACGGCATGGTCACCGGGAAGAACGCGCGCGAGCGGGAGATCGATTTCTGGAACCTGATGAGCTCGGAATACAAGAAGTTCGAGAAAGGAATCCCGACGGCGGACTTCGGCGACGACTCGCTCTGGGGCCGCCCGCCCAAGCGCTTCTATCGCAATCGCGACGGACGGCATTTCGACGAGCTCGCGGCCGTCACCGGGCTCGAATCCGACGGCAACCAGCGCGGCCTCGTCGTGACGGACGCCGACGGCGATGGCGCCCCGGACCTCTTTGCGACGGGATTCCTGCAGCCACCGGCGCTCTGGATCAACCGGAATCCTTCGAAGGCGAAGACGCTCGTCGTGGACCTCGAGGGAGATTTCCGGGCGCAAGGGCGATTCCGATCGACGCGCGACGCGCTGGGGGCGATCGTCACGGTCGAGGTCGGAGGCATCCGGCGGGCGCAGGTCGTCGCGGCGGGCTATTCGTTCCTCTCGTCGGGCTCGCGATCGCTCTTCTTCGGGCTCGGCGACCGCGGCCGCGCCGACCGGGTCACCGTGCGCTGGCCGTCGGGCCGGACGACGGAGCGGCGCGACGTGGCGGCGGGCAAGCTCCGGATCTCGGAGGCGGCGCCAAGAAACTGACGCGCTAGGGCGCGTAGAGCTGCAGCCCGAAACCGTTCGCGATGAACTTCGCCATGGCGTCGCGGAAGACGGGAGCCGCCGGGCAGTACGTCGTCGCCGTGCAGCCGTCCACGATTCCCTTGGCCCAGAGATAGTGGATGTGCTTGCAGAACGGATTCGAGGCCGGCACGTCGGTGAAATGGATGCTCGCGCTGCCGGCGACGCAGGAGTACGAGCGCATCGTCGTCGGGTCGCTGTAACTGGCCGGAACGCCGGCGCCGCCCTCCGGCGCGACGACGGCCTTCGCGATGAACGAGGCCATGGCGTCGCGCGTGATGGTCTGGCCCGGACAGTACTGCGTCGCGTTGCAGCCGAGCGTCACGTTCCGAGAGGCCAGATAGTGCACGTGTCGGCAGAAGGCGTCGGTCGGGGCCACGTCGGTGAACAGCGAATGGCCGCCGGCCGAGCAGTCGTATGAGTGTCCGGCGATCGTCCCCGCCTTCGGGATGAGGGGCGCCGCCCCGGCGATTCCCTTCGCGACGAAAATGGACATCTGGTCGCGCGAGACGACGTTGCCCGGACAGTACTCCGTCTCGGTGCAGCCGGCGGTGATGCCGGCGTGCAGCATCGTTTCGATCTTCTTGTAGAAGGGCTGGCTCCGCGGCACGTCGGAGAAGCTGTCCCCGACGTGGATCGTCCAGACGTACCCGCCGCCGGTCGAGACGGACTCCGACAGGTAGGCGTCCCAGTGCGTGGCCGGCCGGCTCCCGACGACCTGGACCGCGTAGCAGCCCGAGGGTGCCTTGCCGTCGCAGCCGGTTTGCGTGGCGCCGCCGATCGGTCCGTAGCTCGCGGCCGCGTCGAGCAGATTGTAGGTCGGCCCCGCGAGCCCGTAGAGGGCAGTCGCGTTCCCGTCGAGCAGCACGCTGTCGACGTAGCAGAGCCAGGTCGGCTCGACGTAGACCGCTTCCCCCGGCTCGAGGACGCCGTTCAAATCTCCCGTGCCCGCGTGGACGTCCACGGACAGTCCCTTCGGAAGGACGGCCTGATGGCGCATCGTGATGCCCTGCCCGGAGTCGTCATTGCCGCTCCAGACCGCGAGGAACCCGTTTCCGCGGCTGATCGCGACCCGCGGCGACTGCTGGGCGCCGGGCCTCGTCGCGTTGATCGGAAACTCGAAGTCCGCGGCGTTCGCCAGCCGGTCGAATCGCTTGCCATAGATGCCCCAGCTCGATCCGTCCTGGAAATAGGACTGCCAAGTCACGACGAAAGAGCCGTCGGCGGCCATGGCCACGGCAGGCGCTTCCTGCCCGTTCGTCGTGTACTCGTTGACGAGCCGCTCGGGGACGACGCTCTCGCCCCCGCTGTTGAATAGCCGCAAGAACACTCCGTATCCGTCCTCGTCCTCGCCGTCGCTGCTCCACGCGACGACGAAATCGCCGCGGGGGCTGACCGCCACCGCGGGGAACGTCTGCTGGTTCGTCGTGTAGGAGTTCACCGCGAATTCGTTTCCGACTCGCGCGCCCGAGGCGTCGAACCGCTGGCCGAAAATGCCTTCTCCCGAGCCGTCCTGGCCGTCGCTGTTCCAGACGACGACGAAGTCGCCGCCGCCGGACATCGCTACGGACGGCTCGCCCTGGTCGCCCGTCGTGTACGTGTTCACCCGGAATTCCGAGCCTGCCTTGGCGCCCGTGCTCGCGAATCGCTGCCCGAAGACGCCGTAGCCCGAGCCGTCCTCTCCATAGCTCTTCCAGACGACGACGAAGCCCCCTCCGTCGTCCATCGCGACATCGGGCTCCGACTGAAAACCGGTCGTATAGGTGTTGATCGGAAACTCGGATCCGAGCTTCACGGCCTTCGCGTCGAATCGCTGGCCGAAGATGCCGGAGCCCGAGCCGTCCCCCCCGAAGCTCCTCCAGACGACGACGAAGTCTCCGTCGAGATTCATGGCAACCCTCGGGCTGTCCTGGCCGCCCGTGGTGTCCTCGTTCACCGGAAACTCCGGCTTCGCGGGCGTCGCGGGATAGAAGAAGAGCTTCGCGAAGATCCCGTCGGAGTCGCCGTCCTGTCCGAAGCTGTCCCAGACGACGACGAATTCGGAGCCCTCTCGGTTGGAGGCGATCGCCGGGGCGCTCTGAGAATTCGTCGAGTAGCTGTTCACGGGGAACTCCAGCCAGAGCGGCGGCGCCTGCGCGCCGAGCGCGGCCGGGGCCAGGGCGAGCAGGAGAGCCGACGCGGCACGAGTCCACATGAGTCTCCTCCTACGGTCCGTAGAGTCCGAGGCGGAAGGCGTTGACGAGGAACTTGGCCATCTGGTCGCGGGAAACCGTTCCCGCCGGGCAGTAGGTCGTCCCCGAGCAACCGGCGATGATCCCTTTCGCCCACAGGTAGTGCACGTGCTTGCAGAAGGCGTCCGTCGCCGGCACGTCCGTGAAGTGGACGTTCGGGCTTCCCGTGTCGCAGGAGTACGAGAGGCCGGTCGCCGGATCGGGACCGTACGTCTGCGGGATCCCCCCGCCGCCACTCGGCGCCACGACAGCCTTGGCGATGAAGGACGCCATTTCGAGCCGCGAGAGGGTGTCATTGGGACAGTACTTGCCCGCCGAGCATCCCGACGTCACGTTCTTTGAGGCGATGTAGTGGACGTGCTTGCAGAAGGAGTCCGTCGGCAGGACGTCGGAGAAGAGCGAGACGCCGCCCGAGGTGCAGTTGTAGGAAGCGACGCCGACCGTCCCGCTGACCGGGACGTTGCCTCCCCCGCCCGCCATCCCCTTCGCGATGAAGATGGCCATCTGGGAGCGCGGAACGTTCTGGTCGGGGCAGTAGGCCGCGCCCGTGCAGCCGGTCGTGATCCCGCTGTGCAGGAGCGTCTCGATCTTCTTGTAGAAGAGCTGTGATGCCGGAACGTCCGTGAAGCTGCCGCCGATGTGCAGCGTCCAAACTTTCGCGGGTCCCGCGGAGGTTGTCTCGGTGAACGTCGCGTCCCAGTGGGTCGCCGGACGCGAGGCCTCCGGTACGACCGTCATGCTGTAGCAGTCCGCCGCGACGGCGCAGCTCTCGGTCGCGCCGGCCGGGATGGAGCCGTAAGAGGCCGAGCCGTCGAGGATCCCGTAGCTCGCTCCGGGCGGACCGGTAAACAGGGTCGCCGTGCTCGTCAACGAGACGGGCGACGCGCTCGTGTCCTTCCAGGAAGGATCGACGGCCACCGTCTTCCCCGGCTCGAAGACGCCGTCGCCGGAGGAATCGACGACGAGTGCCTGCGGCAGAACCGAGCCCGAGACGGCCGTCGGCGTTCGCGTCGGACTCGACGTCGGAGGAATCGCGGTCGCCGTGCGGGTCGGCGTCCTCGTCGGCGTGCGCGTCGCCGTCGGCGGGACCGGCGTGAGCGTCCGGGTCGGCGTTCTCGTCGGCGTCTTCGTCGGCGTCGGCGTCGCCGTCGGCGGTACCGGAGTCGGCGTTCGCGTGGACGTCACCGTCGGCGTGCGCGTCTTCGTGGGAATGGCGGTGCGCGTCGGAGTCGGAGTGGGCAAGGCGGAGCCGAACTCGAACGCGCCGATGTCGCAACGCCCGTCGATTGGCCGCGGGAAGCCGCGCTGGTCGGTCGTCAGAATCGCGCCGAAATTGTCGGTGCAGCCGCCCGGATTGCCGCCATCGATGCCGGGGCTGCCGGATAGCAAGGCAATCGTTGGCGTCGGTCCGCCATTGTCCTGGAGCGGCCCGATGCCCGGGTCGTCGAAGCCTGTCTGCGTGTTCGCCACCGACCCCGTCAAAGAGCAGCCGGCCGTCGTCTGGACCAGGTTGTAGTCGAGAGACTGAATGACGCCGTTGCAATCGTCCGGAATCACGCTGTGGCTCGGCCCGGCCGCGGTGTTCTGCGCCAGGATCGTGTTCTCGATCGACACGTTGTCGCCCGCCGCCACCCAGATCCCCCCTCCCGCCGACCCGAGGCCGCACCGATTGCCGACGATCGTCGCGTTGAACGTCCGAAGCGCACCGGCCGTGTCCACGAAAAGGCCGCCGCCATTCGAATTCGAGTAGTTCACGGTGACGGTCGAGTCGATCAGGTCGAGGCTCGACGTGCCGACGACCTCCACGCCCCTTCCGTGGTTGAAGTCGATCGTGCTGTCCCGGATCGTGGCGGCGGTGTCGTCGAGCAGGATGCCGGCCAACCCCGTGTTGTCGTGGATCCTGCTCTGAGTCACGGTCAGAGATCCGTTTCGGATCGTGAGGCCCGCTCCGTCGGTGCCCGTATTCCCGCCGACATCGCATCCCGAGAGCTCGACCAAGCCCTCGCTTGCCGCCACGGCTCCGCCGCTGTTGGATCCCGCGGAGTCGTTGACGAAAGCGACGCCGTAGAGGTGAAGCTCGGTGCGATCGCTGAAGATCCCGCCGCCGTCCGCGCCGACGGAGAGGGCGTTCTGGATGGTGAGATCGTAGATGGAGACTTTCGCAAACGACAGAACGAACGCCCGGTCGAGCGTCGCCGTACCGTCCGCGTCGATGATCGTAGCGCCGGCGCCCTTCCCCGAGATCGCCAGGTCGTCTTCGACGAGGAGATGCCCGAGGTTCAGGTAAATCGTGGACCCTGCGGGAAGCTGGATGTAGATGTCGTCGTGCCCGATTCGACCGTTCGCCTCTTCGATCGCCGCGCGCAGCGTGCAGACGCCGTTTCCCTTCGCGGTCTCGCAGACACCGTCATGATGCGCGTCGTGGAGGTCGGCGGGGCTGTTCACAAAGAAGGTGTCTGCGAATGCCGGGCACGCCGCCAGCAAGCCGATTCCGAGAACGAACGCGGCCAACCGCCTTGCGCGATCCATACACCTCCTAGGGCCCGTACAACGACAGCGCGAACGCGTTGGCGAGGAACTTGGCCATCGCGCCGCGCGCGACGGTCAGCGTCGGACAGTATTGCGTCGCCGAGCAGCCGGCGACGATTCCCTTCGCCCAGAGATAGTGGACGTGCTTGCAGAACGGGTTCGAGGCCGGCACGTCGGTGAAGTGGATGCTCGGACTTCCCGCGGCGCAGGAATAAGAGAGACCGGTCACGGGATCGGGTCCGTAACTCGTCGGAACCGCGTTGCCGCCGCCCGGCGTCACGATGGCCTTCGCGAGAAGAGACGCCATCGCGTCGCGGGTGACCGTCTGACCCGGGCAGTACTTCCCCGGGGCGCATCCCTGCGCGACGTTCTGAGACGCCAGGTAATGGACGTGCCGGCAGAAGGAATCCGACGGGGCGACGTCGCTGAAGAGAGAGGTTCCGCCGACCGAGCAGTCGTAGGCCGACGCGCCGACCACGCCGCTTCTCGGAACGAGGTCGCCGGCTCCCGCGAGGGCCTTCGCGACGAAGATCGCCATCTGATCGCGGTTCACGACGGCGTCGGGGCAGAACGCGGTCTCGGTGCAGCCCGACGTGATCCCGTTGTGGAGGAGGGTCTCGATCTTCTTGTAGAACGGCTGCGTCCGCGGTACGTCGGTGAAGCTCTCTCCGACATGGAGCTTCCAGACGTTCGAGCCTCCCGAGAGGTCTTCCTGAAACTCCGCGTCCCAATGCGTCGCGGGCCGCGGGCCGCCGACCTGCATCGCGTAGCAGGAGCTCCCGTTGCCGTCGTAGCAGTTCGTCGTGGACCCGAAGAGCACCTCCCCATACGCGGCCGTGCCGTCGAGCAGCGTGTACGTCGGGCCCGGAGGGCCCGAGAGCGAGGCGACGGTGCCGTTCAAGAAGTGGAGGCTGCTGCTGATGTTGCTCCAGGCCGGCTCGACGATCACGGCCTCGCCGGGTTCCATGA
>DATBFU010000144.1:0-58974 GCA_036558325.1 Thermoanaerobaculia bacterium
TGGGGGCCATCTCCTGCCTCGTCGGCAAGGGCGACACGGTTTATCTCGACAAGCAGGACCACGCCTGCATCATCGACGGCGCGCGGCTCTCGTTCGGCGACGTCTGCAAGTTTCGCCACAACGACGTCGCGGACCTCAAGCGTCAGATGAAGAACGACGTCGACGCGAAGGGCCGGTTCATCGTGGTGGACGGCGTGTTCTCGATGGAAGGCGACGTGGCGCCGCTGCCCGAGATCCTGGCCGTCGCGCGCGAGTTCGACGCGGGGCTCATGGTGGACGACGCGCACGGCATCGGCGTGCTCGGACCCACGGGCCGTGGCACGGCGGAGCATTTCGGCCTCGAGGACGAGGTGGACCTCGTCATGGGCACGTTCTCGAAGTCGATGGCGTCGGTCGGCGGTTTCATCGCGGGAGACGGAATCGTGATCGACTACATCAAGCACCGGGCCCGCTCGATGATCTTTTCCGCGGCGCCGCCGCCGGCGTCCGTCGCCGCCGCGCTCGCCACCGTCGAGATCATGGAACGCGAGCCGGAGCGCCGCGACCGCCTCTGGGCGAACACGCGGTTTTTTGCCGACGGCCTTCGATCGCTCGGCTTCGACACCGGCGAGTCGAGCACGCCGGTCGTGCCGGTGGTCGTCGGCGAGGACCTGGCCGCTCTGCAGATGGTGTCCCGTCTTCACGAGGAGGGCGTCTTCGTCAACTGCGTCCTCTCGCCCGCAACGCCGCCGGGCCGGGCGTTGATCCGTACCTCGCTGATGGCCACGCACACCCGGGAGCAGCTCGCCCGCGCCCTCGACGCCTTCGCCCGCGTCGGACGCGAAGTGGGCGTGGTCCAGCCGGCCGCGGTCTGACGTCCGACGCTTCCCGCGCGCTTCCGATGAGCGGCCCGGTCGCGATCGAACGGATCGGGCGCAGCCGCGGAGAGCTCTCCCGCTTCTTCGACGTCGCCGACCGGATCTACGCGGCGGACCCGAACTGGGTCGCGCCGCTTCGCGACGATCTCGCCAAGGTCTTCGCCAACGACAACCCCTTCTTCCGGCACGCGGAGATGCAGATCTTCATCGCGCGCCGCGACGGGGCGGACTGCGGGAGGATCGTCGCGATCCTCGACCGCGCCCACAACGAGTTCCACGGTGAGAAGACGGCGTTCTTCGGCTGGTTCGAGTCCGTCGACGACCGGGAGGTTTCGAGCCTCCTCTTCGAGGCGGCGGCTCTCTGGTCCCGCGAGCGGAAGATGAAGGTGCTCCGCGGCCCGGCCAACCCGTCGTTGAACGACGAGTGCGGCCTGCTCGTCGACGGCTTCGACTCGCCGCCCATCCTGATGATGACGTACAACCCGCGCTACTACCTCGCGCTCTACGAGGCGGCGGGGTTCCGCAAGGCAAAGGATCTCATCGCGTTCTGGTTCGAGATCGGCCCGAAGCCGCTCGCTCGCTTCGAGAAGATCAATGCGCGCCTGCGCCGCAGCGAGCCGGGCTTTCGCATGCAGAAGATTTCGAAGTCGGCGCTCGCCAGGGATCTGCCGCGGGTCCGCGAGGTGTACAACGCGGCCTGGGAGAAGAACTGGGGCTTCGTGCCCATGACGCCGGAGGAGATGGACTTCATGGCCGCGCGGCTGAAGCCTCTGCTCGTGCCGGACTACGCGCTGCTCGGCGAGTTGAAGCGCCCCGACGGCACCTACGAGCCGGTCGCCTTCATGATGACGCTGCCCGACTACAACAAGGCGATGCAGCCTCTCAAGGGACGGCTCCTCCCGCTCGGTTGGCTGAAATTTCTCCTCGGTACGCGGAAGATCAGGAACGTGCGGGTGCTGACTCTGGGGGTCAAGAAGGAATACCGCTCGCGCGGCCTGCAGTCGCTTCTGTTCGAGCAGAGTCTGCGGACCTCCCTCGAGAAGGGCTACACGGGCTGCGAGGTCTCCTGGATCCTCGAGGACAACGACATGATGATCCGGGGTCTCGAGATCTGGGGCGGAAAGCCGTACAAGACCTACCGGATGTACGACCGCGCCCTCTAGGCGGAGCCCTTCTCCGCGCCGACCCGGCGCCGGAATCGGAGCAGCCGATAACCGTAGCGGCCCGAGCGATAGAGGTCGCGGTAGGCGGCGCCGCTCTCCAGAAGCGCGTCGAACCGCTCCCGCTCGACTCCGAGCTCGCGCGCAATGAGGTCCCGGTGCGCGGGCAGCCGCCGCAGGAACCAGTCCACGGTCGGCGCGGCTCGCCGCGAGAGATCGACCTCCTCCTCCAGGGCGAAACCGTTGGCGCGCGCCGCGCTCCGGAATCCGTCGAGGCGGTGGAGCGCGTCCGGCCGGTCCACCGGCAAGAGGGCAAACTCGTCGAGGACGATCACGACGGCGCCGGGAGACGCGAGACGCCGCGCGCGATCCCAGAGCGTCGTGCTCTCGATGTACTGCGAGGACTCCTGGAAGATGAGGACATCGTAGGGCCGGTCGTCCTCGAAGGCCTCGAGCGGCGAGATCCGTACGGGCAGATCGTCGGCGAAGCGCTCGCGGGCAATGCGCGCCTGCGCCGCGTCCGGCGTGATCCCGACCGCCTCGTAGCCGAGACGGCGGAGGCGGTCGAGCGTCGCTCCGAGACCGATCCCGACCTCGAGCACGCGCCGCGGGGGCGGCGGGATCCGTTCGAGGAGCATCGCCGTGGAGCGCCCCTGAGCGTCCGCGAACGGCTCGTCGGCGCGATCGAAGAGAGCATAGTGGAGCGCGTCCGTCGCAACACCCTCGAGCGCGAGGACGCGCCGCAGCACGTTGAGCGGGTACGGGAAGTCGCTCTCGGGCGCGCTCACGATGCGGCCGGGGACGCGCGGCGCTCGGCGCGGTCGTAGAGGGCGTCGCCGACCGGCGCGGCCGCGGCCGCCAGCGCGAGTCCCGCGACCACGTCCACCCCGTAGTGGTAGCGGCAGTACACCGTCGAGAGGATCAGGCCGGCGCCGATCGGCAGAAGCAGCCAGAAGACGCGGCGGGCGCGCTTCCAGGCCACGAGGAGCACGACGGTCGCGATCAACGTATGCCCGGAGGGAAAGACGTCGAGCTTCGTCCGCTCGAGCTCGTTGATCGTCGACGAGATGGCGCGGGAGAGACTCGTCGTCTCAATCGGGCCCTTCTGCTCCGAGGCGAGCGCGAAACGCGGACCGAGCGCGGGAAGGAGGAAGTAGCCCGCGTAGGAGAGGAAGTAGGCGAACGAGAGCGTGAAGATGTAGCGGCGGGCGTCGGGCACGCTCCGCCGCCAGAGGGCCGCGCCGAGAATGATCGGAAGGAAGTAGTAGCTCGAGTAGAAGAGGAAGAAGGCGTCCGTCAAGCGCGGCCGCGCGAAGCGCTCGAGCCAGACGGTCAGATCGGTGCCGAAGAGGAAGCGGTCGGCCGCGATCAGGAGATCGTCCCGCGCCGGCCCGCGCGCGGCCGCGATGAGCGGCCCGAGGCTCTCGAAGACGAACGGGATGAAGGCCGCGGGATAGAAGTCCACGGCGACGCGGATCGCCGGCGGCAACGTCTCCTCGCGGCGGGAAAGATAGACCGCGAGCGCCAGGAAGGCGCCCATGAGCGCGAAGCGCAGGAGGATCTCGCCGGGATCGCGGAGCGCGGGGTAGAGAACCAGGGTCAGCACCGACAGCGCGAGCAAAGCGGCGAGATTGAGCGCCTCGAGGGGCCGGATGCGCACGCGGAAGTGTAGCGCGGGCGGGCTACGCTAGAATCGCGTCCGTTGAGAGCGAGGCGGCAAGTCTTTTCCTTCCTCCGTTCGGCGATCGCGCTCCTTCTGATCGGGGCGACCTGGCCGGCCCCGGCCGCCGGCGCCGCGCGCGGCCCTCTGGTGCGGTCGGGGCGCATCGATACCCCGGTGCATCCCGCCGCGGCGGTCTATCTGGAGAAGCTCCTGAAGGAGGCCGATCACGACGGCGCCGCGCTCGTCGTCGTCGGGCTCTCGACGCCCGGAGGGCTCCTGACCTCGACGCGCGAGATGACGTCGGCCATCCTGGGATCCCGCGTCCCGGTGGCGACCTTCGTGTCGCCCTCCGGGGCGCAGGCCGCGTCGGCGGGCTTCTTTCTCTTGCTGGCGGGCGACGTCGCGGCCATGGCGCCGGGCACCAACGCGGGCGCGGCGCATCCCGTCGCGGGCGAGGGCCAGGACCTGCCGAAGACCCTCAACGAGAAGGCCGAGCAGGACGCGCGCGCGTTCATCCGGACGCTGGCGGAGAAACGGGGCCGCAACGTGGCGAAGGCGGAGGAGGCCGTCTCTCAGAGCGTCTCGTACACGGAGACGGAGGCGAAGGCGGCGGGCCTGATCGAGGTGATCGCCCGGGACGTGCCGGACCTCGTAAAGCAGCTCGACGGCCGCGAGGTGAAGCGGGTCGGGTTTCCGACCGCGACGCTCCGTCTCGCGGACGCCCGGATCGAGACGCGCGAAATGGGAGCGGTGGACCGCCTCCTCGGGATCGTCTCGCATCCGAACGTGGCCTACGTGCTTTTCCTCCTGGGCCTCGTCGGGCTGTACTTCGAGCTGTCGTCCCCGGGCGCGGTTCTGCCCGGCATCGTCGGCGGGATCTCGCTGCTCCTGGCGCTGTACGCTTTCTCCGTGCTGCCCGTGAATCTGGCCGGAGTCTTCCTCATCCTCTTCGGGATCGGGCTCTTCGTCGCCGAGGTGAAGGTCGTCAGCCACGGGCTGCTCGCCGTCGGCGGAGCGGTTTCTCTGGTCGCGGGGTCGCTTCTGCTCTTCGCGGGCGGCGGCAAGCGCGGCGTCTATCGCGTGGACCTCGGGATCCTCGTGCCGTCGCTCGTCCTGGCGCTCGCGCTCGTCGCGCTGCTGACGGCCCGCACCGTCCAGATGCGGCGGCGGCCGGCCACGACCGGCCCCGTGGCCATGATCGGGGCGACCGCCCGCGTCGTCGAGCCCTTCGTGGACGGCGTCGGCCGGGTCCACCTCTTCGGAGAATACTGGGACGCGAACGGGCCGGCGGACCTCGCGCCGGGAGACACCGTGCGGGTCGTGCGCGTCGAGGGATTGAGACTTCGAGTCGAACGGAGGACATGATGCCCGCCACCTTCCCCGGAATCCTGATCGCGGCGTTCATCGGTCTCGTGCTGCTCTTCAAGTGGATCAACGTGCTCAAAGAGTACGAGCGGGCGGTGACCTTCTGGCTCGGGCGTCTTTCGCGCGAAGCGAAAGGGCCGGGACTCGTCCTGATCTTCTGGCCATTCGAGACGATGGTCCGGATGTCGATGCGCACCGTCGTTCACGACGTGCCGACGCAGGACATCATCACGAAGGACAACGTCTCGGTGAAGGTCAACGCGGTCGTCTACTTCCGCGTCGTGGACCCGAACAAGGCGGTCGTGCAGGTCGAGAACTATCTCTACGCCACGTCGCAGCTCGCGCAGACGACGCTGCGAAGCGTGCTCGGCCAGGCCCTCCTCGACGAGCTCCTGTCGGAGCGCGAGAAGCTGAATCTGGCGCTCCAGAAAGTCATCGACGAGCATACGAGCCCCTGGGGCGTGAAAGTCTCTCTCGTCGAAGTGAAGCAGGTCGATCTGCCGCCGGAGATGCAGCGCGCGATGGCCAAGCAGGCCGAGGCCGAGCGCGAGAAGCGCGCGAAGATCATTCACGCCGAGGGCGAGTTCCAGGCGGCGACGATGCTGTCCGAGGCCGCGGAGATCATCGGCCGGCAGCCGGCGACGCTTCAGCTGCGCTACCTCCAGACGCTGACCGAGATCGCGAGCGAGAAGAACTCGACGATCGTCTTCCCGCTGCCGATCGAGCTGTTGAAGAACTTCATCCCGAAGGAGAAGGCCTGAGACTTCGAGGCTCGGGTCTCGGCTAGGATCTGCCCGTGCCCGAGCCCCGCACCCACTACCAGCTCTCTTTCACCGCGAGGCAGGGGATGGCCTTCTTCGTCCTTTGCCTCCTCGCGCTCGGTCTGTCGTTCTTCTTCGGTCTCATGGCGGGGCTGACGGGGCGCGCGTCCCCGGCCTCGCCGGCTCCGGTCCCGACCGCCGGGGCGTCGTCGGCCGCCGCGGCCGCGCCGGCGCCGACCGGGACCCCCGAAGGCGCCGAGCCCCCGTCGGAGACGCGCATCGCGGGAGAGGTGGAGAACAAGCCGCCTCTCGATGCGCCGACCGCTCCCGCCGTCCTCCAGGCCTTCGAGGACCGCGGCCCCGACGAGCCGACGCCCGCGCCCGCCCCGCACCGCGCCTCCGCGCCGGCGCCCGCGGCGTCCGCCGCTCCGGCCGGCGGGACGTGGATCCAGGTCGCTTCCCTGGCTTCGCGCTCGGAAGCCGAGGCGCTCGCCGGGCGCCTCACGCGCCACGGCTTCAAGGCCCAGGCCGCGCCGGCGCAGGGACCGAAGGGGACGGTCTTCCGCGTGCGCGTCGGCCCGTATCGCTCGGAACCCGAGGCCTCTCGCGCCGCGGAGCGCCTCCGGCGGCAGGAGAAAATCGGGCAGACGTGGATCGTGACAGAGGGGCGATGAGCGCGGCGCTTCCCGGACGCGCTCCCGAGTGGATCCGGGAAAAGCGCCTCCGGCTCTCGGAGCTCCACGA
This sequence comes from Thermoanaerobaculia bacterium, assembly GCA_036558325.1. Classification (GTDB taxonomy): domain Bacteria; phylum Acidobacteriota; class Thermoanaerobaculia; order UBA5066; family Gp7-AA6; genus DATBFU01. The sequence continues at coordinate 6,551 of DATBFU010000144.1, forward strand.
CGTCAAGGCGCTCATGCGCCGGAGCGCACTCTCCACGGTCTGCGAGGAGGCGCGGTGCCCCAACCGCGGCGAATGTTTCTCGCGCGGGACCGCGACCTTCCTCATGCTCGGCGACGTGTGCACCCGAGCTTGCGGCTTCTGCGACATCGCGACCGGACGTCCGAAGGCCCCGGACCCGCTCGAGCCGGCCCGAGTCGCGGCGGCGGCGAAGTCTCTCGGCCTCTCGTTCGTCGTCCTCACGTCGGTCGACCGCGACGACCTGCCCGACGGCGGCGCGGCGCACTTCGCGGCGGCGATCGCCGCGCTGCGGAGGCTCGATCCCGCGCCGGCCGTCGAGGTCCTGACGCCGGACTTCCGCGGCCGTTTCGACTCGCTGCGGATCGTCGTGGACGCGCGGCCGGACGTCTTCAACCACAACGTCGAGACGGTGGGCCGTCTCTACGCCACGGTGCGGCGCGGCGCCAGCCTGGACCGCTCGCTGGGCCTCCTTGCGGCGGCGAAGATCCTCGATCCCTCCCTCACGACGAAGTCCGGCCTGATGCTCGGCCTCGGCGAGACGGAGGCGGAGGTTCGCGAGCTTCTCGCGAGAATGCGGGACTCCGGGGTCGACATCGTGACCATGGGCCAGTACCTCCGTCCCTCGCGAGAGAACCTGCCCGTCGTCGATTACGTCCGGCCGGAGGTCTTCGAGCGGCATCGGGCGGCCGGCGAGGGGATGGGCTTCCGCCACGTTTTCGCCGGACCGTTCGTGCGCTCGTCGTATCGCGCCGAGGAGGCGCTCGCGGCGGCCGGCGTCGCCTCGCTTTCGCATTGAAGGGCGCGGCGTGGCGGACGCCGGCGGCCGGCGTCGTCTCGGGCATTCTCTTCGCCCTGGCGTTTCCTCCGTACGGCCGGGTCCTCCTCCTTCCCCTCGCGCTCGTCCCGTGGCTCGTCGCGCTCACGTTCGAGGGCCGTCGGGGCCGAGCGCTGCTGTCGGGCCTGCTCTTCGGCCTGGCGTACTGGTGCCTCTCGATCCCGTGGATCACCTACGTCGTCACGCGCTTCGGGGGGCAGGGGAGCGCGATGGGCGTCGTGTGCCTCGTGCTCCTCGCCGCCATTCTCGCGGAGTGGCCGGCGGCGGTGGCGTTCGCGGCCGTCGGCTCGGCGCCGCGCGGTTCGGCGCGGCGGCTCGCGGTCTTTCCGGTCCTCTGGATGGCGTCCGAGCATCTGCGGTCCTTCGTGTACGGAGGGTTCCCGTGGAACCTGACGGCGCACGCGCTCTACCGGCGTCCCGTGTGGCTCCAGACGGCCTCGATCGGCGGCGTCTCCTTCGTCGGCGGCCTCGTCGTCGCCGTCTCGTGCCTGCTCGCGGCGGCCGCGGCGTTCCGGCGGGCGCGCCCCGTCGTCGCGGCCGCGGTTCTCGTGGCGGTCGCCGGGGCGTTCGGCGCGTGGCGTTTGGCCCGGCCAGAGGCTCCGCCGCCGGCGAGTGCCGTCGCGCTCCTCCAGCCGAACGTGAGCCAGGAGGCCCGCCTCGGCGCCGGAGCCGCGGAGGAGTACGGGACGGTCATCCGCATGGCGCAGGCCGCCGCGGAGGCGAAGCCGGCCCTGATCGTCATTCCCGAGTCCGCCTTCCCCCTCTATTGGGATCGCAGCCCGCGCCTCCGTCACGATCTGGCGGCGATCGCGGCGAGGAGCGAGGGCCTCGTGATCTTCAACGACGTCGAGGAGCTGCCGGACGGCCGCTACTTCAACGTCGCGCGCCTGCTCGGACCGAACGGGCTCGTCGGACCGCCGTATCGCAAAGTCCATCGCGTGCCGTTCGGCGAATATGTCCCGCTGCCGAAGCTCTTCTTCTTCGTCCGGCAGGTCTCGACCGAGATCGGAGAGTTCTCCGCGGCCGCCGCGCCGACGGCCCTCGGTGCGCCCGGAGGGCGATTCCGCATCGGCGTGGGCGTGTGCTACGAAATCCTGTACGCCGGCCTCGTCCGCGAGGAAGTGGGGCGCCTCGGAGCGAATCTCCTCGTGACGATCTCCAACGACTCCTGGTACGGCCGCGCCGGCGCGCAGGAACAGCATTTTGCCGGCGCGGTGCTTCGCGCGGTGGAGACGAATCGCTATCTCCTGCGCGCGGCGATTACGGGGATCTCGGGAATCGTGGACGAGAAGGGGCGCATTCTCGGCGAGCTGCCGCGCGATACCACGGGAATCCTCCGCGGCACGGCGCGGCCCGAAGACCGCCAGACGATCTGGACGCGCTGGGGCTACTGGCTGCCGCGCCTCGCGGATGTCGCCGCCGCCGCCGTGCTACTCTTCGCCCTCGCCCTCGGGCGCCCGAAAGAACCCTCATGACCGAACGCGACGACCTCATCGCCGCCCTGCGCGGCGCCTCCGAGAAGCTCAACGCGCTCCGGGGGTATCTTTGATGTCGACGCCGCGCGGCGCGCGCTCGACGGGCTGAGGGAGAAGAGCGCCGCTCCCGACTTCTGGTCGCGTCCGGCGGAGGCTCAGGAGCTTCTGAGGCAGAGCCGGGCCGAGGAGAAGACGATCGAGACGGCGGGGCGCGTCGCCTCGCTCCGCGAGGAGCTCGAGACGTTCGCGGAGCTGCTGGAGGAAGGGGAGTCCGCGGAATCCGACGCGCGCGAGACCCTGGCGGCGGCCGGCGCCTTCGCGTCGGAGCTCGAGCTCTCGGTCAAGATGTCTTTGCCCGAGGATTCGCGGAACGCCTGGGTCATGATTCACGCGGGCGCGGGCGGGACGGAGTCGCAGGACTGGGCCGAGATGCTGCTGCGCATGTATCTTCGCTTCGTCGAATCGCGCGGCTGGAAGAGCGAGCTCATCGACCGGCAGGACGGCGAGGAAGCGGGCCTCAAGAGCGCCACGCTCCACGTCGTCGGCGATCACGCTTACGGCTATCTGAAGAGCGAGATGGGCGTCCACCGCCTCGTGCGGATCTCGCCCTTCGACGCGGCCAAGCGGCGGCACACGTCCTTCGCTTCCGTCTACGTGTCGCCCGAGATCGACGAGGACATCGAGATCGAGATCGCGGACAAGGACCTGCGGATCGACACCTACCGCTCGAGCGGCGCCGGCGGCCAGCACGTCAACGTGACGGATTCCGCAGTGCGCATCACGCACTTGCCGACGGGAATCGTCGTCACGTGCCAGAACGAGCGCAGTCAGGGACGCAACCGCGAGATGGCCATGCGCGTGCTGCGGGCGCGGCTCTACCAGAAGGCGTTGGACGAGCGGCGCGCCGAAGAGGACAAGCGCGTCGGCGACAAGAAAGCGATCGAGTGGGGCAGCCAGATCCGGTCGTACGTGCTGCACCCGTACCGAATGGTGAAGGACCACCGGACCGGGCACGAGACGGGGGACACGGATCGCGTGCTCGACGGGGACCTGACGCCGTTCATCGAGGCGTATCTCAAGGCCTCCGCCGACACCGGCCGGGCGGCCGCGAGTTGACGGCCCCGGCGGGTCCGGCCGCTCCGGTCGGCTGGATCGAGGACGTGCGCGCGCGCCTCGCGCGCGAGCCGCGGGCAGGCTTCGAGCCTCCGGAGGGTCTGCGCCGCGCCGGCGTGCTCGTTCCGCTCTTCGTGCGCGATGCGCGTCTCTGGATCATCTTCACCCGGCGGACGGAGTCCGTCGAGCACCACCGCGGTCAGATCTCGTTTCCGGGCGGCGGCGAGGAGCCCGGGGACGCGACCCTCTGGGAGACGGCGCTGCGCGAGAGCGAAGAAGAGCTCGGCATCCGGCCCGAGGACGCCGTCGCGCTCGGCCGCTTGTCGCCGCTCACGACCGTGACCGACTTCTACGTCGAGCCCTACGTCGCGGCGATTCCGCAGCCCTACGTCTTCCGGCCCGCGGAGGCGGAGATCGCGGAGGTGATCGAGGTCCCGGTCGCGGCGCTTCAGAGCCCCGCGATTCTCGAGAAGCGGGTCCTCCCGGGGCGTGAGGAGCCCGTCCTCTTCTACCACTACGGCGAGCAGGTGATCTGGGGAGCGACCGCTCGGATGGTGGCCGAGCTTCTCGAAGCTTTGAAGTAGGAGCTCCCCGGCTCCTCAGTGTTTGTACACCTTCTCGCCGGCCTCGACCTTGATCGCCATCCGGTTCTCCGGGGGCGGCAGCGGGCAGGTCGCGTACGGCGTGAAGACACAGGGCGGGTTGTAGGCTTTGTTGAAGTCGAGCACCGTGCGGCCGCCCACGGGCGGCGACGCGTAGAGGAATCGGCCCGCTCCGTAGGTCTCCTGGCCGTTCGTGCGGTCGCCGAAAATCACGAAGAAGTCCGTCTCGCCGCGCTCGATCACGGGATCGAGGCGATAGGTCTTTCCGTCGATCTCGAACGCGAGGGCGCCGGGACAGTCCTCCTGATCGACGCTTCCGAGGATGTTCGGGATGGCGACCTTTTTCGGCGGAGAGTACGGCTCGAAGCGCGCCTCGACGCGCCACTTCGGGTCGATGGCGTAGTACTCGAGGCCGTGGAAACCGCGCCGCGCCGGGCTCTCGCTGTCCTTGACCCGAACGCCCAGGCGGTCCCCGCGCGCGATCAGGTAGAAGGTCAGAGTTCCGAGAGAGAGGGCCGTCGGCTCGCCGTCCTTGTCTGAGCGAAGGACGAGGGTCGTGACGGGCGCGCCGTTGGACGTCACGCCGGCGCCGGGCGCGGCGTGGAACGTCACGCCGTCGCCCGCCCGGTCGAGCGTGCCCACGAACGGCGCCGCCTTGCCCGCGGGAAGCACGACGCGGTTGCCGGCATCGCTCCCCACGGCGTTCTTTCCGGGCTCGAGCCACGAGAGCCCGACGAGCGTCAGCCATCCCTCCGGCGACTCGAGCCGTTCGAGACGCCGGGCCCGCCACTGCTCGATCTCCCGCCGATGCGCGGAGGAGTCGGCCGGAGGCGGTGTCGCCGATCCGGTCATCAGCGCCGCGGCGAGGAGCGCGGCGAAAGGCGCGGCGCGAACGAGGAGGGCGACGTCCAAGGCGATGCCGTCCGGGCCTAGCTCGCCTTCTCGATCGCGAGCAGCTCCTGGGCGCGCTGGAGATTCGCCTTCGCCGGCGCGAGGCCGGCGTTGATCGCGAGCGCCTTCTGGAAGGCGGCGATCGAGTCGGCGTAGGCGCCCCGCCGAACGCGCGTCACCCCGAGGTTGTTCCAGAGCGTCGCGGAATCGGCCCGCGCCTCGAGCGCCTTCTGCAAGGCCGCCTCGGCCTCCGGGAGCTTGCCGGCGTCGGCGAGCGACGCGGCGAGGCCGGCCGCGGCCTCCTCGCTCGACGGGTCGATGTGGAATGCGGCGGAGTACGCCGTGGCCGCGTCGTCCGGCTTCTTCAGTTTGCGGCGAACGTCGCCGAGCGCCGTCCAGACGGCAACCTCGTTCGGCGAGAGCCGGGAGGCTTCGGCGAGCTCGCGTTCGGCCTCGCGGAGCATTCCTTTCTTTCGGAAGACGCGGCCGAGGTTCTCGTGGTAGACGGACCGCGGAGGCGCAAGCTTGACGGCCTGCATCATCTCTTCGATGGCGCGGTCGAGCTCGCCCGAGCGGCAGAGAAAGACGCCGAAGTCGTTGTGCGCTTCGGCCGATGAGGGATCGATCTCGATCGCGCGCCCATAAGCGAGGCGCGCGGCGGTCAGGTCCTTCAGCTCCTCCATCGAACGACCGAGGCCGAGCGCCGCCTCGACGTCGTTGGGGGCGAGATCGAGTGTTCGGCGATAGAGACTGCCGGCGGTGTTCCATTTCACCTGCCGTTCGGCGAGGACGGCGAGGCCGTACTGCGAGCGGGCATTGGACGGATCGATCCCGACGGCCGCCGTGAACTCGCGCTCGGCGTCGGGCTCCTTGCCGCCCGCGAGGAGCAGATCTCCGAGCAGCGCGTGCGCGTTCGCATTTCGCGGGTCCGCCTCGACGGCCCGGCGCGCCGCGGCCTCGGCGCCGCGGGCGTCCCCCGCGCGGAGGAGATTCTCGGCCGACTGCAGCCAGGCGCCGCCGGCGACCGGCCCCGTGACCGCCGCGGGAGCGGGCGCGGCGGAACCTCCGATCGGCGCCGCCGTGACCGAGCCGCGCTCGAGCTCCGTCGCACGCCGCCGCTCCTGGTCGGCCTCGCTCGCGCGCCCGAGGCGGTCGTAGGCCTCTCCGAGGAGGCGATGGAGCTCCGGGTCGCTGCTCGCCGCGCCGCGCTTGAGGCTGGCGGCGGCCTCTTCCGCGTTGCCCTGCTGGAGCTTCTCGCGGCCGTCCCGCTTGATTTCCGTCACGTCGAGCGTCGTGTCCGCGCCCGTGACTTCGGTCCGCACGGCCTGCGAGAGGCGCGCGAAATCGGGGCTGTAGAGGTCACCCGCCACCGTGAGGCTCGGACTTGCGGTGAAGGCGGCCTTCAAAGATTCCCGGGCGTTCTTCGCGTTGCCGCCGATGTAGAACGACCAGGCCGCCTGAAGGTAAAGGTCCGCCTGACGGTCGGCGGGGACGCCTTCGACCCGCGCGGCCTTCGAGTACTTGTCGCCGGCCTCGGCGAAGAGCCCCGAGTCGAAAGCGCGCTTGGCCTCCGCCTCGAGCTTGGACGTGTCCTGGGCCGAAACGGTCAAGGCGGCAGAGAAGACCGCGGCGGAGAGGGCGATGAATCGGCGCATCGTCGTCTATCCTCCCGGCTCGATCGGGACGGCGGGCCCGGGCGACCAGGGGACCTCGGAGCCCTTCTCGATCGAAACCTCGCGATTGGCGGGCCGGAATCCCTCGCGGAGAACGATGATTCGATGGGTCCCCGGCGGCATGCGGACGCGCTCCGTGGCCGACTGGACGGTCGCTTTGTACTTTCCGTCCACGATGATCGAGGCGCCGATCCAGCTCGGATCGGTCTGGAGGACGAGCGACCCGATCGGGAACTGGTACGCGATCGGCGGCGCGCCGCTCGGCCCGACCTTGAACGTCTCCTCGTGCGTCGGCATGCCGGGCGCCTCGAACTTGTAGCGGTGCGTCCCCTCTTCGAGCTCGACCCGCCGGGCGGGGACCGACGGTCCGATGAGGCGGCCGTCCACCGAGAGCGTCGAGGGCGGGATCGACGAGAACTGCACCGCGAATCGCTTGGGCGCCGCCGGCTTCGCGGTCGGCGCGGGGGCTTCGGCGGCGGCCGGGGCGGGGGCGGGAGCGGCCGTCGGGGCCGCCGGCTTCGCGTCCACACCGAGCTCGGGCTTCGGCAGCTCGGCGGGGACCGCGGCCGGCGGATGCAGCGCTCCCTTCGTCGGAACCGGCGCCGGGGCGGCCGCGGGAGGCGGTGCGGTGCGTCCGCGCGTCAGAATCCAGCCCGTCGCCCCCGCGAGAACCACCGCGACGATCCCGAGCGCGATCATGAGGCCCCGGCGCGAGGGATCGCCTTCGGGGGCCGCGGCCGTGCGGGCTCCGACGATCGTCGCCTCGCCCGGGTCGCGGAAATTGACGAGCTCCAGTCCGGCGGTCGGCGCGGACGTCGATCGGGGCGGGGAGGCCGGAGGAGTCGGCCGGGCGGGAGCGGGGGCCGGCGCCCGTGCGAGCGCGCCCGAAGGCGGCGTGATGTGCACCGTGTCGACGCCGTGCGACGGCGTCGCGAGCGTCGCATCGAGATCGCTCACGTCCGCCGTCAGCCGCGCGATGTTCGAATACCGGGCCGAGGCGCCCGTCAGCTCGCGGTAGAGCGCGTGGAGGTCGCGCAGCAGGTCCTGCATGGACGGGAAGCGCTTGTCCGGCACTTTCTCGATCGCGCGGCGCACCACGGAGGCGAGCGCCGGAGGCACGTCGGTCGCGACGGTCTCGACGGGCTCGGGCTGCTCGTTGAGGATCCGGTAGAGAACCGTCGAAAGATGCTCCCCGCGGAACGGCTTCCGGTACGTGAGGAGCTCGTACGCGAGCACGCCGAGCGCGAAGATGTCCGTCCGCCGGTCCACGGGCTCGCCGCGGATCTGCTCGGGCGCGAGGTACGCGGAGGTGCCGAGCGTGATCCCGGTCTGCGTGAGGTTGGACTCGTGCTCGAGCGACTTCGCGATGCCGAAGTCCATGATCTTGACGTTGCCGTCGTCGGTGATGCGAATATTCGCCGGCTTGATGTCGCGGTGGACGATCTGCGCCTCGTGCGCGTAGTGGAGTCCTTCGGCGATCGACATGAGGATCTCGACCTTGCGGACGACCGGGATCGGATCGGCGCGCTTGATCTTCTTGTCGAGATCCTCGCCGGTCAGGAACTCCTGAACGATGTACGGCACGCCGTTCTCGACCCCGAAGTCGTAGATCGTCGTGATGTGCCGGTGGTGGAGGTTGCCGGCGAGCTCGGCCTCCCGGAAGAAACGGCTCTTGATCTCCTCGTCGTTGATGGAGCAGGTCTTGATCGCGACCGTCCGCTTGATGAACGGATCGCGGCCTCGAAAAACGGCGCCGAAACCGCCGACGCCGATTTGCTCGGCGATCTCGTACTTTCCGATCTTGTCCAGCATCGCGAGCTTTGAGTCTAACCGATCGGTCCCGAATTCCGGGGACACCCGCCGCGCGTCCTGCGCCGAAGCCGTTCGCGGCCTTCGGGTTGGCGCGGCCTCTCGGCCGGGACGGCGCGGCGACGGGGCTAAACTCGGCCCGTGAGAAGAGCGGCCGTCGCGGTCCTGGCGATCTCGGCGGCCGCCGCCTGCGGGCGCGATCGCCGCCAACCGGCGGTCGACCCCGCGCGGGCGATCCGCAATCTGCCCGGCGGCTCGCTCTTGCCGACCCCCGCCTTCCGACCGCCGGCGGACGGAATCCTGACCGCCGACGGCGTGGACCGGCTCCTCCGAGTCCGGCGCGCCGCAAAGGGCCGGACCGACGCCGAGGCGGCGCGGGCGCTCGGGATCTCGCCGGAGGAGATCGCCTGGACGCGGGCGCGCGTGACCGAGGCGCTCGTGGCGCTCGACGAACGCCGGGTTCGGGAGTCCTCCGCCGAGGTCTACGCGAAGACGATCGCGACGCTCCGCGCGGCCCGCTCCGGCGTCACGAATGGGGAGCGCGCGCGGACCCTCGACGAGCAGATCGCCACCCTGGATCGGGAGCGCGCCTCCCTCCGGACGGCCGAGACACCGGCGCCGGCGCTCGCCGCCAACATGCGGATCGTCGCCGGGCGGCGCGCGGAGATCGAGCCGCTCGCTCCGTGAGCCGTCTCGCGGACTGGCTCGAAGAGGAAGTCGCCGCCGGCTCCTTCCCGGGAGGAGCGGCGCTCGTCGGGTCCGCCGACGCCGTGCTCGCGTCGGCGTGGGCGGGCCGGGCGGCGATCGAGCCCGCGCCGGATCCCCTCGCCGAGGAGACCCTCTTCGATCTCGCGAGCCTGACCAAACCGCTCGCCACGGGCGCCCTCGTCCGGCAGGCCCTCGGGCGTGGTCTTTCGCTCGCCGATCCGCCGGGGCGCTTCCTTCCGGAGTGGAAGCGGACGCGGTTCGAAGGCGTCACGGTCGAGCGCCTTCTGACGCACACCTCGGGTCTCCCGGCATGGTTCCCGCTCTACGCGCGCGGCGAGGGCGCCGCGGCGTACCGGCGGACGCTCGCCGGGCTGTCTCCAGAGCGCCCTCCGGGAACGGCCGTCGTCTACAGCGACGTCGGATTCCTCGTCCTGGGGGAAATCCTCGAGGAGCTGCAGGCGGCGCCCCTCGACCGGTGTTACGACGCGCTCGTCGCGGGACCCGCGAAGTCGTCCGCGCTCTTCCTGCCGGGTTCGGAGTCCTCGTGCGCCGCGACCGAGCGGGGCGACCGTTACGAGCGCGCGATGACGGAGCGTCTCGGTCTGACCTACGCGCGCTTTCGCGACGGCGTCGTGCGGGGCGAGGTCCATGACGGCAACGCGCACCGCCGCGGCGGCGTCGCGGCGCACGCCGGCCTGTTCGGAACGGCGACCGACGTCTGGCGGCTCGCGCGCGCGTGGCTCGATCCGGCAGGCTCCGAGCTCACGCGCGACCGCACGCCGGAGCTTCCGGAGGCGCGCGGGCTCGCCTGGCAGGGTGCTCGCGGCGCCGGATCGGCCGTGCCGGAGTTTCCGGAGGACGCCTTCGGCCACACCGGTTTCACCGGCACGTCGATCTGGATCGTTCCGCCGCGCGACCGGATCTTCATCCTCCTGACGAACCGGATCCATCCGGAAGTGCGCGAGGTGAACTTTCACGAGGTGCGCCGCCGGTTTCACCGCATCGCTCTGGCGCTGCTATAGTTCGGGCCCTCATGGAAGACATCGTCCTCCTGGCCGGCGCGCGGACGCCGATGACGGAGTACAACGGCGCCTTCGCGGACGTCTCGGCGATCGATCTGGGGGTTCACGCGGCGAAGGAGGCGATGGCCCGCGCCCGGACGGAGCCGGGGGAGATCGACCACGTGATCTTCGGAAACGCCCTCCAGACGTCGGGAGACGCGATCTACGGCGCCCGGCACGTGGCCTTGAAGAGCGGCGTGCCGAAGGAAGTGCCGGCCCTCACGGTCAATCGTCTTTGCGGCTCGGGGTTCGAGGCGATCGTCCAGGCCGGGCACCGCATCCGCCTCGGCGAAGCCCGGACCGTTCTCGCGGGCGGCATGGAGAACATGACGCAGGCGCCGCACGTGATCCGGGGCGCGCGAAAGGGATTTCGCCTGGGCCAGGGTCAGCTCGAGGACTCGCTGATGGTCGCGCTCTTCGACTCCTACGCCGGCCTCTACATGGCACAGACGTCCGACCGCGTCGCGGCGAAGTACCGGATCACCCGGCAGGCGCAGGACGAGTACGCGCTCTCTTCGCAGCGGCGGGCCGCGGAGGCCTGGCAGGCCTGCCGCTTGTCGGAGGAGGTCGTGCCCGTCGAGGTCCGCGCGGGCAAGAAGACGATTCGCGTCGACAAAGACGACCATCTGCGGCCCGACACGACGCTCGAGGCGCTCGCGGCGCTGCCGCCTTCCTTCGGAAAGGACGGCCAGGTCACGGCGGGCAACGCGTCGGGGATCGTGGACGGCGCCGCGGCCGTGGTCGTGACGACGGCGGCCCGCGCGAAGGAAAAGGGGCTGCGCCCGCTCGGGCGTCTCGTGTCGTCGGCCGTCGTCGGGTGCGAGCCCGAGCTCATGGGCATCGGTCCCGCGCCCGCCGCTCGTGCGGCGCTCGCCCGCGCCGGGCTCGAGCGCGAGCAGATCGACCTCTGGGAGATCAACGAGGCGTTCGCCGGGCAGATCCTCGGCGTCGTCGCCGAGCTCGGCCTCGATCGCGAGAAGCTGAACGTGAACGGCGGCGCGATCGCGCTCGGCCACCCGCTGGCCGCGACCGGGACCCGGTGCACGCTGACGCTGCTCCTCGAGATGCGCCGGCGCGGCGCGCGATACGGCCTCGCCGGCGCGTGCATCGGCGGCGGACAGGGCATCGCCGTCGTCGTCGAGTCGGCCTCCTGAAAGTCGGAGCCTCGGCTGGACTGGAGCGAGCGGATCCTCGGGTTTCCCGTTCGGGCGGCGGCCGCCGCGGACTTTCTGCGAAGCCTTCGGGCGCACGGCTCGGCGGACCTGAACGCGCTCCTTTCGACGTTCAACGACGGCGGTCTCGCGAAGGAGAGCCTCGCGTACTGGACGAGCCACGGATGGGTATCGTTGGCGAAGGACACGCCCCTCATCGCGCTCGCCGGGCCGCGGTTCGACGCCCGGCTCTCGCTCTCGCAATTCTGCGGCGCCGCGGAACCTCCGCCGCCGCCCGAGGAGAAACAGGACGACGATGAAAATTCGTAAGGTCGCGGTTCTGGGCGGAGGGCTCATGGGTTCCGGCATCGCCGAGGTTTCGGCGCGGGCCGGTTACGAGACCGTGATTCGGGAAGTCTCGGCGGATCTGGCGGCGAAGGGGCTCGGCCGGGTCGAGGGTTCCCTCGGGAAGGCCGTCGAGCGCGGGAAGCTGCCGGCGGCGGAGAGCGCGGCGGCGCGGGCGCGGCTCTCGACGACGACCGATCTCTCGGCGCTCGGCGACGCCGACATCGTGCTCGAGGCGATCGTCGAGAACCTCGAGGTCAAGAAGGCGACGTTCGGCGAGCTCGACGGGATCTGCAAGCCGGAGACGATCTTCTGCTCGAACACTTCTTCTCTGACGATCACCGAGCTTTCGGCGGCGACCCGCCGCCCGGACCGGTTCGCGGGGCTGCACTTCTTCAACCCCGTCCCGGTCATGAAGCTCGTCGAGGTCGTGCGGACGATCTCGAGCTCCGACGACACGATCGAGACCGTTTACGCCTTCGCGCAGTCGCTCGGCAAGGAGCCGGTTCGCACGCGCGACAACTCGGGATTCATCGTCAACCGGCTTCTTGTGCCGTATCTGCTCGACGCCGTGCGAGCGCTCGAGGAGGGCGTCGGAACCAGGGAGGACATCGATCGCGGCATGGAGCTCGGCTGCGGGCATCCGATGGGTCCGCTGAAGCTGCTCGACTTCGTCGGGCTCGACACGACCTATGCGATCGCCGAGATCATGTTTCAGGAGTACCGCGAGAAGCGCTTCGCGCCGCCGCCGCTCCTGAAACGTCTGGTCCTCGCCGGCCGCTACGGCCGCAAGTCCGGCCGGGGCTTCTACGAATACGGAGGTAAGGCGTGAGTCAAGTTCGCGTCGAGACCGAGGAGGGCGTCCGGGTCGTCACGGTGGATCGCCCGGAAAAGCTGAACGCGCTCGATTCCCGCGTCGTGGACGCGCTCGACGCCGCCTTCGGGGAGGCGGAGGCGGATCCCGTCCTGCGATGCCTCATCGTGACGGGCGCCGGCGAGAAGGCGTTCATCGCGGGCGCGGACATCGGCGAGCTCGCGAAGCTGACGCCGGTCGCCGGGCGCGAGCATGCGCGCCGCGGACAGGCGGTCGTCGACCGGCTGGAGCGCATGCCGATTCCGACGGTCGCCGCGATCAACGGCTACGCCTACGGCGGCGGGCTGGAACTCGCGATGGCGTGCACGATCCGGATCTGTTCCGAGAACGCCAAGATGGGATTGCCGGAGACCGGCCTCGGAATTCTTCCCGGCTACGGCGGAACGCAGCGGCTCGCGCGCCTGATCGGAACTTCGCGGGCCGCCGAGCTCGTCCTGACCGCCGAGAAGGGCGTCACGGCCGCCGAGGCGCACCGCCTCGGTCTCGTCAATCGCGTGGTGCCGGCGGGCCAGGCGCTCGCCGCGGCGAAAGACCTCGCGCGGAAGATCGCGGCCAACGGCCCGACCGCCTGCCGGTACGCGCTCGAGGCGATCCGGCGGGGCGTCGAGATGCCGGCGTCCGACGGCCTCGCCTACGAGGCGACGCTCTTCGGTCTCTGCGCGGCGACCGAGGACATGAAGGAAGGCATGACGGCCTTCCTCGAGAAGCGGCCGGCCCGCTTCACGGGACGCTGAGGCGCGGCCGTGGACCTCGTCAGCGCGTGCATCTTCTGTGCGGGATTCCTGCTCGGGGGGGAGCCCGCGCCGCGGCCGGGTCTCTCCACGGAGATCGGCCTCTCCTACGCGACCCTCTCGCGGCAGATTCCGGACAGCGCGCCCGGGCGGGAGGACGGCGACGTCTCGGACGCCACGCCCAAGTTCCTTCTCATCGGCCTCGGCAACGCGCGCGAAGCGGTGAACGGTCTCGGGGCGGGCACGCCGGAGTTCGAGTGGCGAGTTCGGGTCGCGTTCGGTCCCTCGCACGACGAACAGCAACGCTTCGCGTCGCCGGAGCAGGTCCAGATCGAGACCGACGGCACCGGCCGCTACGAGAACTTCTCGCTCCTCGGGCGCATGCCGGTGGGCGCGCAGGATTCGATCGAGCTCGGGCTCGACCGGCGCAGCCACAAGGCAACCGACGTCCTGAACATCGGGCAGTCGGAGCACAACGTGAGCGAGCAGCGCGTCCTGAGCGCCGAGCGGGCGGACGGCGCGGTCGGCTGGCGCCATCGCTTCACCGGCTTCGAGGTCGCCGCGGCGGCGCGGTACGTCAAGGTGACCGGCTACAACGCCACGGCGGGGGCCTTCATGAACGGTTCCGGCGGTTTCTTCGGCGGGAGCGTCGAGGGGCGGTATCGAGCCGGCGCATGGACCTTTTCGCTCTCCGGCGAAGTTCTCTCCGGCTCGATCGATCTGCACGAAGAGAGCGGGCCCGACTTCCATGCTCGGGAGACGAAGCCGGATGCCTCGCTGTCGGCGGGTCGGTTCACGGCCGGATATTCCTGGCCGCGCACGGACATCTTTCTCACCGGGACGTACAGCCGCGAGCACCTGCCGTTCGTCGCGCTCGCGGTCACGGGCACGGAGACCGTCGACTTCGACTCCGGCTTCCACCCGGACTCGACGAGCAAGGAGTTCTTCGGCGATCTGACGGTCCGGCACGTCTTCACGCCGGCCATCCGGGGCCGCCTGGGGCTGCGCCTGGCGAGCGGCTCGGAGGACGTGGGTCTCACGGACGCCGTCGGGACCCGGCCCCCCGACACGATCGAGGTCAACCGCCGAGGCCGGTGGGGCGGCGGCGCCTCGCGGACGCTCGGATTTCCGGAGCTGACGTTCTTTCTCGGAGCGGACTTCTCGATCGGCGCGCCGCGCTGAGAAATCGGACGCGGCACACAACCTGCTAAACTCCGCTCGGAGGTCTCGTCGTTTGCACCCCGAAGAGTCCGAGCTGATTTACGACTGGAACCGGGCGGGGGGTGCCGCGGTGCCCGCGCGCGGAGCCGTCGAGCTCGACGACGAGACGCTCCGGGACGGTCTCCAGTCCCCGTCGGTCCGCAGCCCCTCCATCGAGAAGAAGCTCGCCGTCCTCCACCTCATGGAGGCCCTCGGGATCGACTCGGCGGACATCGGCCTTCCGGGCGCCGGTCCGCACGTGGTGGCGGCCGTCGAGCGGCTGGCGCGGGAAATTGTCGCGTCCCGGATGAAGATCCGGCCGAACTGCGCCGCGCGGACGGTTTCGGCGGACATTCTTCCCATCGTCGAGATCTCGCAGCGTGTGGGAATCCCCATCGAGGTGGCCTGTTTCATCGGCTCCTCGCCGATCCGACAGTATGCCGAGGACTGGGACCTCGACCGGATGCTGCGCCTGACGGAGGACGCCGTCTCGCTCGCCGTCCACGAGGGCTTGCCGGTCATGTACGTCACCGAGGACACGACGCGCGCGCATCCGGACCACGTGCGGAGGCTCTACACGGCGGCGATCCGCGCGGGCGCCTCGCGCGTCTGCGTCTGCGACACGGTGGGGCATGCGACGCCCAACGGCGTGCGCAACCTGATCCGCTTCGTCTGGGGCGTGATCGACGAAGTCAACCCCGATGTGAAGATCGATTGGCACGGACATCAGGACCGGGGCCTCGGCGTGACGAACGCGCTCTGGGCGCTCGAGGCCGGGGCGCACCGCGTGCACGCCTGCGCGCTTGGCATCGGCGAGCGCGTCGGGAACACGCCGATGGACCAGCTGCTCGTGAACCTTCAGCTGCTTGGCTGGATCTCGCGCGACCTTTCGCGTCTGGCCGACTATTGCGGGGCGGTCTCCGACGCGACGGGCGTCCGGATCCCGGCGAACTATCCGATCGTCGGACAGGACGCCTTCCGAACCGGCACGGGAGTCCACGCGGCGGCGATCATCAAGGCGCGCAAGAAGGGCGATGAATGGCTAGCGGACCGGGTCTACTCCGGCGTCCCCGCGGCGATGGTCGGACGGAGCCAGACGATCGAGGTCGGGCCGATGAGCGGGCTTTCGAACGTGCAGTGCTGGCTCGAGACGCACGGCGTCGAGGCGCGGCCCGAGCTCGTGGAGGCCGTCTTCCGGCGGGCGAAGGAGAGCGATCAGATCCTGACCGACGAGGAGATCCTGGCCGTGGTCGCCCGCTTCGCCCCCGCGGAAGCGGCCCGCTGACGGTGGGCGCGCCGCGCCCGAAGAAGAACCCCGCGGCGTCCGCTGCTGTCAAGTCGAGCGACTTCCTCGTCCGGGAGCTGCCCGGGTATCTCGATCATCTTGCCGTCGAGCGCGGCCTCTCGCCCGCGAGCGTCGCGGCGTATCGATCGGACCTCGAGGCGTACGGCGTCTGGCTGGCCCGCGAGCGTCTCGGCTCGAAGATCTCGCGCGACAAGCTCGGACGATACCTGCGTGAGCTGCGGTCGCGCGGGCTCTCCTCGCGTTCCGCCGCGCGGGCACTCTCGGCTCTCCGCGGTTTCTACGCCTTCGCCGCTGCGCACCTCGCGCACGCGGAGGACCCGACGACGCACCTGCAGAGCCCCCGCGCCGGGCTCGCCCTCCCGAAGACGTTGTCGGAGAGCGAGGTCGAGGCCCTCCTTTCCGCTCCGGACGCCTCCGAGCCGCTCGGCCTTCGCGACCGCGCGATGCTGGAGCTCCTGTACGCGTCGGGCCTTCGGGTCTCCGAGATTGCCCGCCTCGCGCGCGACCGCGTGGATCTCTCGGGGAAGATCCTGCGCGTCACCGGCAAGGGCGGCAAGGAGCGTCTCGTCCCGTTCGGCGCTTCGGCGGCGTCGTGGCTGCGGCGCTACCTGGAAGACGCGCGGCCGGCCCTCGACCGGAAGGGCGCGGCGGCGCTCTTTCTTTCGGCGCGCGGGGCGGGTCTCACGCGGCAGCGCCTGTGGCAGATCATCGCGGCCTGCGGACGACGGGCCGGCCTTCGGGCCCGCCTGACGCCGCACGCGCTGCGGCACTCTTTCGCCACCCACCTGCTCGAACACGGGGCGGACCTGCGCGCGCTCCAGATGATGCTCGGGCACGCCGACATCTCGACGACGCAGATCTACACGCAGGTCTCGCGCGCGCGCCTCCGGGGGGTCTACGACCGCTTTCATCCTCGGGCGCTGCGCGGCCGCCGTGGCAAAGCGGCGCGCTGATCCGTAAACTGGCCGGGATGTCGAAACGAGGGGCGCTTCTTCTGGCCGCCACCGGCGCGGCGATTCTCGGTCTCGCTGCGCCGGCCCGCGCCGAGCTCGTGCTCTTCCGCGAAGGCCGCGTCGTGAAGGCGGCGGGATATCGGGTCGTGGGCGACGAGCTCGAGATCGACGTCCCGGGCGGCGGCAGCTATCGCGTCGATCTCGATCGCGTGGACCGGATCCTGGACGACGAGGTCGAGACACAGGAGACGGTCGCGCTGCCGGAGGAGGCTCCGGGCGGGCCCGCGGCTTACGACCTCTCGTACCGGGCGTCCCGGCGGCCGCTGTTCGGCACCTCTTACGACTCGTTGATCGAGGCCGAGGCGCGCCGCGCGAACGTCGACGCGTCGCTCGTCTCCGCCGTCATCCGCGCCGAATCGAACTTCGAGCCGCGCAGCGTCTCGCGCAAGGGCGCGCGGGGCCTGATGCAGCTGATGCCGTCGACGGCGAAACGGCTCGGCGTTTCGCGGCCGTTCGATCCGAGGTCGAACATTCGCGGAGGAGCAAGGTACTTGAGAGAGCTGGCCGATCGGTTCGGCGGCCGGCCCGAGCTCGTGCTCGCCGCCTACAACGCCGGCGAGAACGCCGTCGAGAGCCATGGCGGCGTTCCCCCGTATCGGGAGACCGTCGGGTACGTGAAGCGGATCCTCTCGTGGTGGACGCCGGCCGAGCTCGCATCGGCCATGCCCTCCGCGGCGGCGCCCGCCGGTCCTCGCTGAGCCCGATGGGACGCCGCGCGCGATTCGCGGGTGCGCTGGCGATTCCGTTTCTCCTCGGGGCGGCGGCGCATCCGTCCCCCGATTTCGACGCCGCGGCGGGCGAGGCGACGGCCCTCCTGCAGGCGTACTTGCGCATCGACACCACGAACCCGCCCGGGCGTGAAAGGGCGGCGGCCGACTTCTTCCACGGCCTCTTCGAGAAGGAGGGGATCGCGAGCGAGATCATCGATCTCGGTGGCGGCCGCGCCAACGTGCTCGCGCGGCTGCGCGGTACCGGTGCCCTGCGGCCGATCATCCTTCTGAATCACATGGACGTCGTCCCGGCGGACGCCTCGCGCTGGACCGTGCCGCCGTTTTCGGGCGAGATCCGGGACGGCTTCCTCTGGGGCCGCGGCGCCACCGACATGAAGGGCACGGCCGTCTGTCAGCTCTTGACGATGTTTCTCCTGAAGCGTTCGGGAATGCGCCTCGACCGCGACGTGCTCTTTCTCGGAACGGCGGACGAGGAGGAGGGCGGCCAGGACGGTGTGCGGGCGATGGTCGCGAAGTATCGCGACCGGCTCGAAAACGCCGAGCTCGTTCTGACCGAAGGCGCGACGATCTCGGTCGAGAGCGGCCGAACGACGGCGTGGAACGTGGACGTCACGGAGAAATCGATTCTCTGGCTTCGTCTGGCCGCGACGGGCAAGGCCGGTCACGCATCGATTCCGGAGCCGGACGGCGCCGTCGGAAGGCTCGTGCGCGCGGTCGGCCGGCTCCTCGCGTGGGAGCCGCCGGTGCGGCTCATCCCGGCGGTGGACGCCTATTTTCGCCAGCTCTCGCGCACCGAGACGGGCGATCTCGCGCGCGCGCTCTCGGACCCGAAGGCGTCGCTCGAGGATCCGGAACGGCGCGCGCTGCTCCTCTCCGACCCGGAGCGCGCGGCGTATCTGCGGCCGACGATCTCCGTGACCGGGCTCTCCGGGAGCGACAAGGTCAACGTGATCCCGGGACGCGCCACCGCCACGCTCGACTGCCGTCTCCTGCCGGGAGACGATCCGGATGCGTTCCGCGGCGAGATCGCGAGGATCCTCGGGGATCCGTCGATCGCGATCGAGGTCCTCGCGCAGTCGCGGGCCACGGCGTCGCCCGTGGACACGCCGCTCTTCCGCGCGATCGAGAAGGCGCGCGACCGCTTCGAGCCGGGCGTCCCGATCCTGACGCCCCCGCTGACCTCGACGACCGATGCCACGGAGCTTCGGGCGGTCGGCATGGTCGTCTATGGATTCGAGCCGTTCCGGCTTTCGGACGACGACGACCGGAGCCACGGCGACGACGAGCGGCTCTCGCTCGCGAACCTGCGGTTCGGCCTCGAGGTCACCTACGCGGTCGTGGCGGACGCGGCGGGCGCGCGGCGCTGATCAGTTCGGGGCGACCGACACGACGTGGATCGTGTCGCCCTCGATCCGTCCGATGAGCTTTACCGACTGTCCCGCGAACGCGCGCGGCTTCTCCCAGTCGTCGAGCTGAAAGAAACGCCGGGTGCCCGCCTCGACGAATCCGAGGGGCGAGCCCTTCTCGAGGCACTTCAGGGTGCAGTCGCGGTCGTTCTTGCCCATGTGTCCGAGCTGCAATTTCGGGCCGTGCGACGGGCCGCACTCGGCGTCCGTGATGCGCCCGACGAGAATCTCCGTCTTCGAGGAGCCCGCGGATTGCTCCGCCGCCGGTCCGCCGGCACCGAGGTCGGCGGCGGCCGCAGCGGCTCCGGCCAGCCGGTGGGCGAGGTTTTCGATGGCACTTCGAACGCCCGCAACATCTCCTGCGGCGAGCGTCTCGCGGATCGCCGGAATCGTCTCCGCCGCGTAGGAGGGCAAAGGGGCGTAAACGAGGTGCCGGAACCACGGCCGGCCCGGCAGACCCCGCGGGTCGAGCAGCGCGCGCTCGAGCGACAGGAGCCACGCGTTGGCGGCGGAAGACTCGGCGGGAGCGAGGGCGCCGCCGCGCAGCCGGGTTTCGAGGGATTGCTGCGTGGATCGGGAGGCGTCGCTCCAGGCGCGGGCTCGCCGGGCGAGACCCGCGAGCTCGGTCGTGAGCGACGCCGCTTTCGGATCGCCCGAGAGCTCCTCGGCGTAGCGGGCGATCTCCGTTCCGTAGGCGGCGGCATCGAAGGGCAGCAGGTCGGCGTTCGCGTAGCGCAGGGCGAGCACGCCGGCGTATCGCGCCATGGCGGCGTGATACAGGAATCCGGGATCGCCGTGCTTCGCCATCCAGGCGTAGTCGTCGTAGACGGAGTGGTAGACGCCGTAGGGGCCGTCGAACACGAGGTCCACCGAGGGGATGCCGAGCCGGTTGAAGAAGACGGTGTAATCGGAACCGCTGCCGAGGATCGCGACGGGGAGAGTCTCGCCCGGGCCGGCGCCGGAGTCCGTCGCGTAGCTGCGGATGTTCGGCTGGCCGGCGCTCTCGCGCCACGTGTCCGCGACGGACTTTCCGGGCGCGCCCGGGTCCGCCACGTCGGCGGCCGTCTCGCGGATCGAGGCGAAGGTCAGGGGCGAGGCCGACGCCGAGAAGGTCCGGCCCGACGTGGAGGCGTCCACGTTGATGCAGACGACGGCGTTGCGGGAGAGGTCGTCCTCCTGCTCCTCGCCCCATTCGGTCGAGCCCGTCAGAGTGTATTCCTCGGCGTCCCAGTCGCCGAACACGATCGTTCGCCGGGGACGCAACCCCTGCTTCGCGAGAGCGCCGAGGGCGCGGGCCAGCGAGATCATCGTGGCGGTCCCGGACGACGGATCCACGGCCCCATAGACCCAGGCGTCGTGGTGATTCGAGAGGAGGATCTTGCGGCCGGGCTCGTCGGTGCCCTCGAGCACGCCGATGACGTCGGTGATCGTGCGCCGCTCGCGCGTGTTCTCGATCGCGAGGTGCACGCGCACCGGGCCCGGACCCGTGTGGAAGGTGTCGGCGAGCGCGAGGCCCTGCCATCCGCCGGGCACGGCGGACCCGCCGAGGCGGCGCAGGATTTCCGCGGCGTCGCGCGCGGCGAGCGGCATCATCGGAATCTTCGGCAGGATCACCGACTCCGATGGGGAGATGCGCCTGGCGTCCCGCGTCGAGGGCCAGCCGGGGGTCAGCGGGTCGCCCGGCACGAGGAAATCGTAGACGTCCGCGCCGCGCTGGAAGTGCGCGAGCGGACCCCAAGGGCCGGCCGGGTAGGCGTCGCCCAGGTACCAGCCGTCGTCGATCGGATCGGAATAGACGAGGAGCGCCGCGACGCCGCGCTTTTCTCCCTCGAGCGACTTACCGCCTCGGTAGCCGCCGAAATACCGGGCGAGCGCGATCTTCCCGCGGACGTCGACGCCCATCGCCGCGAGACGGTCGTAGTCCTCGGCGGCGCCGCGGTTGACGTAGACGACCTCGCCTGTGAGATTTGCCGAGGGCGCGTAGGCGTTCCAAGGCGGGAGCGTCGGTGCGATCGCGGTGTCCGAATCGCCGGCGATCGGCTCTTCGGGACGGGCCAGCCGCACCGACGGCTCGCCGACGATCTCGAGGAACCCGCTCTTCGGATAAGAAAGGAGGACGTCGTAGGTCGGCGTCGTGACCTCGAGGCCCGCTTTGCGAAACTCGTCGGCGATGAATTTCGCGACGCGCTCGTTGCCGGGCGTGCCGGCGACGTGCGGCTCGCGGGTGAGCTCGCGCAGGAGGGCGTCGCACTCGGCGGGCTTCGGCAGGTCCTTCAAGCGCCGTTCGTAGTCTCTCTGCCAGGCCGCTCGCTGCGGCGTGAAGCCGCGCAGATCGGCACCGTCGGGAGGGGGAGCCGGGGCAGTCAACGCGGAGGCCGCCGCCAGGACGAACGCGAGAATCGAGATCACGAGAGATCCGCCCGCTTCCCGCCGGCGCGCATCCCCAGATAGACGGGCACTCCCGCGGCGAGGATGGCGAGGCCGGAGAGCGTCTCGCGCGGCTGCTGCCGGATCGTGTTCACCGCCAGCAGGAGCGAGCTCAGGACGAAGATCCCGGGCACGATGGGATAGCCCCAGCAGCGGTAGGGCCGCGGCATGCCCGGAAGCGTGCGTCGGAAGACGAAGAGCGCCACGCCGGTCGCGAGATACGCGAGGATCACGGCGAACGTCGCGTAGGTGTAGAGCTGGTCGTAACGCCCCGAGAGACAGAGCAGAGACATCCAGACGGCCTGCACCGTGATCGCGAACGAGGGCGTCCGGAAACGCGGATGGACGCGGGCGAACGGCCGGGGGAAGAGCCGGTCCTGCGCGAGCGCCCAGACGATGCGCGGGCCCGGCACGATCCCCGCCGAGAGGCAACCGAACGCCGCGGCGGCCACGGCGAAGGCGATCGCGGCCGTCGAGGCGGAGCCGAAGAGCCGCGTGGATGCGATCGCCGCCGGCTGCGTCGTCTGCGCGAGCTCGGCGACCGGCATCACCTTGAGGAAGACGGCGTTGACGCCGACGTAGAGCGCCGTCACGAGAGCCGTGCCGAAGATCAGCGCGACGGGGAGGTTCCGCCGGGGGTTCGCGACCTCGCCGGCCACCGCGGCGATCTCGTTCCAGCCGTAATAGCACCAGAAGACGGCCACCATCGCGGTGCCGAACGCGGCGGCGGTGATCGGGGCCAGCGGCGCGGCGGGAGCGGCCGGCGGGCCCGCGGACGGCTTCGCAACCGCGCCTCCGACGACGAGCCACACCAGCGCGACCACGATCAGCAGCGTGAAGACGCCCTGGATGCGCGAGCCTTCCCGAATGCCGACGTAATGCGTCGCCGAGAGCACGAGAACGGCGGCGACGGCGACCAGCTGTCCGGCCGAGACGGGAAGGCCCGCCAGGGAGAAGAGCACGTGTTTCGTTCCGAGGGCGGGGAAGAAGACGGAGAAGTACTCGGCGAATCCGACCGCGACCGCGGCGTCGGCGCCCGCCAGGATGACGAAGTAGGCCATCCAGGCGTAGAGGAACGCGGGAAAGGGGCCGAAGGCATCGCGGATGTAGAGGTACATCCCGCCCGCCTCGGGCTTCATCGCCCCGAGCTCCGAATAGACGAAGCCCCCGAAGATCGACAGCACGCCACCGACGACCCACGCGGCCAGGATCCATTTCGCCGAAGGAATCGCCTGCGCGATCGCGGGCGGCGTCAGGAAGATGCCGCCGCCGAGAACGAGCCCGAGGACGAGGAACGTGACGTCCCAGAGGTTGAGGCCTCTTCGAAGGTTGCTCCCCGACGCGGGATCCGCGGGAACGGGCTCGGCGCTCACGCGGCGGCGGGAACCGGAAGGTGGAGGATCTGGCGCGCCACGTCGACGGGTGCCGGCTCGCGGCCGACCTCGCGCGCGATGCGCACGACCCGTTCGACGAACCGCGCGTTCGAATCGGCGAGCTCTCCGCGGCGATAGAAGATGTTGTCCTCGAACCCGACGCGCACGTGTCCCCCGAGGGCCACGGCGAGCGTCGCCATGCGCGTCTGGTGCCGTCCGATGCCCGCGACCGTCCAGGTGCAGCCCGCGGGGATGGCGCGCGCGAAGTGGAGGAGGTTCTCGGCCGTGGCGGCCGCCGCGCCCGGCACTCCGAGCACGAAGTCGAAGTGCGCCGGCGGCGCGAGGAGGCCTTTCGCAAACAGCGCGTCCGCCGTCGCGAGCATCCCGTCGTCGAAGATCTCGAGCTCCGGCGTGCCGCCGTGCTCGCGGATCCGCGAGAGGATGGCGCGGATCGTCGGCATCGAGTTCTCGAAGATGCCGTCTCCGAAGTTGCACGTTCCGAGCGTCAGCGTGGCCATCTCGGGCTTGAGCGCGAGGGCGGGGATTCGCTCCTCGACCGACATGCCGACGGCGCCGCCGGTCGAGAACTGCTGGATGATCGGACAGCGCGCCCGGATCGCCTCGGAGTACGCGCGGAAGGTCGCGAGATCCTGCGTGGGCGTGCCGTCGGGCCGGCGGCCGTGGATGTGGCCGATCGCGGCGCCGGCGTCATGGGCGCGGCGGTATTCCTCGCCGACCTCGTCGGGCAGCAGGGGGAGGTTCGGCTGCTGCGCGCGCGTCACCTCGGCGCCGACGCCGGCGACGGTGATGACGACCGCGTCGGAGACGCGCGTCATGCCTTCTTCTGACGCGCGAGCGGCACGACGCAGGTGCCCTCGGCGCGCACCACGACGACCGGCGGATCGAGACGCCGCGCCGAGCTCTCCGCGCCGCCTCCGGGGGCGATCACCTTCCGCGCCTCGAAGCGCATCCGGCGCGACGTGCGGCCGACGGCGGTCAGCTCCGCTTCGACCTCGAGGTAATCTCCGGCGCGCACGGGCGAGAGGAACTCGACGGAAGAGTAGGCGCGGAGCAGCCCCTCGTCCCCATCGCGGCGGATGAGGAGCTCGGTCGCGGCGTCGCCGAACAATTTCAGCACGTACGCGCCGTCCACGAGGCCTCCGCCGTAGTGCGCCTGCTCGGCCCCGACGCGCAGGCGCAGGAGCACCTTCTCGTTGTCCGACGTCACGCGGGCCGCGCCTCGCCTTGACGCCGCGAGATCTCTTCCAGCAGGAACGCCGCCACGCGGCCCGGCGTCGTCCCGGGCCCGAATCCGGCGTCGTAACCGAGCTCTTTGGCGAGCGGGTGGTCGAGCCGCGCGCCGCCCGCGACGAGCACGACGCGGTCGCGGAGGTTCTCCGCTTCGAGCATGTCCACGAGGTCGGTCAGATGGCGGATGTGGATCTCGTTCTGCGTGACGGTCGCCGACACGAGGATCGCGTCGGCCTTCGCTTCGCGCGCCCGGCGCACGAGGTTCGCGACGGGGACCTGCGCCCCCAGGTTGCGGGCGTCGAACCCATGGTAGCGCTCGAGACCGTAGTCTCCCGCGAATCCCTTGGGGTTGAAGATGGCGTCGATGCCCACGGTGTGCGCGTCGGACTCGAGCGCGCAGCCGAGGACCACGAGCCGGCGGCCGAAGCGGCTGGCGATCGCGGCGTCGATCTCCTCGCGGCCCAGTTGGAATTCGGTGAGCTCCTCGGCGGCGATCGCCGTGGCGTCGACCTCGTGCGTCGCCTTGCCGTACACGATGAAGAATGTGAACTCCGGCCCGACCGGTTCGGAGAGCGTGACGTACGGATCGCGGATTCCCATCTTGGCGGCGTAGCGCTTGGCCGCCTCGACCGCGACGCCGGAGCGGGCCAGCGGCAGCGTGAACGAGACCTGGACCATGCCGTCGTTCCACTTGTCGCCGTAGGGCTTCACGCGCGAGAGATCGCGGGAGCGCGCGCTCACGACGCGGCTCCCGCGGGCTCGCGATCCCATGCTTCGCGGAACGGATTCGAGTATTCCGGATGCCGTCGGACGACGCCTTCCCGTCCTCGGCCGCCGTCGCGGGGCCGGCGAGTGTCCGCGAAGGCGCCCGCCGCGAGCGCCTCGAAGAGTCCCTCCCGCGCCACGCGCTCGAGAATCTTCTCGGCATCCTCCAGGACCGCGTGCGCGCGGCGAACGATTCGGCCGTTCGGCCGGAACGCGATCTCCTCGCCGAGATGGCGCGCGTTCGCGCGAAGTGTCTTCGCCTGATCGATCGCGAGCCACCGGTCCGAGAGGAGCGGTGTGTGCAGCGCCTCGGTCAGCATGCCGAGCAGGTGGATCGCCTGTCCCGTCGCGACCGACGTGAGGACGAAGAGCGCGTTCTGCTGATACCCGCGGAAGACGTTGCCGGTCATGTGCTTGGTGGGCGGCATGTACTTGAGAGGGGAGTCCGAGAAGATCTCTCGCGCCGCCTGTGCCTGCGCGATCTCGTTGAGGAGGCCGTCCTCGAGCGTCGGATCGATCTCGAAGGCGTGCCCGAGACCGATCTGCCACCGCTCGAGACCCGCGTCGAGAGCGAGCCGCTCGTTGATGAACTGCGAGGCCAGCACGGCCGGCGCCTGCTCCACGGCGTCCGCGGTCGTCAGGTAGTTGTCCTCGCCCGTGTTGATGACGACTCCGGCTGTGGCGTTGATGCGCCGGGAGAAATTCTGGTCGATGAGCGTCCGGAAGGGGTTGATGTCCCGGAAGATGATGCCGTACAGGGCGTCGTTGAGCATCATGTCGAGCCGCTCGAGGGCTCCCATCGCCGCGATCTCGGGCATGCAGAGGCCAGAGCAGTAATTCACGAGGCGAACGTAGCGGCCGATCTCCGGCTCGATTCGGTCGAGGGCGAGGCGCATGAGGCGGAAGTTCTCCTGCGTCGCGAAGGTCCCGCCGAAACCGGTGGTGGTCGCGCCGTACGGGACGTGGTCGAGGAGCGACTGGGCCGTCGACCGGATGACGGCGATGCACTGCGCTCCCGCGCGGGCAGCCGCCTCGGCCTGAACGACGTCTTCGTGGATGTTTCCCGTCGCGACGATCGCGTACAGGAGCGGCAACTCGTCCGGCGGGTGCGACGCGAGCCGCCGCTCGCGCTCGGATCGGTTGGCGGCGATTCGCGAGAGCGTCGCCCGGACGAGGGGCGCGAGCGTCTCGCGCCAGCGCGGGTGCTCGGGGACGCGGCGCGCCTCGGCCGGGACCGACAGCCTCCGCGCCGCATCGGCCACGTCGGCGCTTTCCGCGGCGAGGGCGCTTCCCAGCCAGACGGCGGCGCCGCGGGAGATCCGGTCGGCTTCCACGAGCGCGTCCACGACGCGGTTGGCCCGGGGGATTTCCTGCTCGTCGACGCCGTCGACGCCGAGGAGGCGAAGAACGGTCCGTTCGGTCGAGACCGTCGTGAAGGGCTCCGTCTCGCGCGCGACGTCCTCGGCGACCCGCGCCGCAAGGGCGCGGCAACGCGCGATGCGACCCTCCGGCAGGCCGAGCTTTCCGTTCATTTTCGGGAAGTATAGTCGCCGGTCGCTCGGGGCCCGGTGCGGGAATTCGCGTTTTCCCGGAAGGCGTTAGGCCCCGAAAGGAGGAGAGAGTGTCGGTCGCCGCGGCCCGTTCTCATGCGCGATGGCGTCGGAAATCGGCGGCCGCGGCCGGTTCGTCGTTTCTGTTGCTCCTTCTCGTGGCGACGCCGATGCGAGGGCAGGACGCGGTCGCTCCGGAGCCCGCGCCGCCGCCGGCCCCGACGCCGGGTCCTTCGATCGTCAAGGTCGCAACCGACGCCTTCTGGAACGAGACCAAGCGCTACGCCTCCGACACCGCCGCCCTCGTCGCCGCGCCGTTTCGCTGGGACGCGCAGGACGGGTGGCGCGCGGCCGGCGCCGCGACGCTCATCGGAGGCGCCTTCGCGGCGGATCGTGCCGTCTACGACGCCTTCGCGCGAAACCGCTCCGACTTCACCGACAGCGTGTCGAAGTACACGTCGTGGTTCGGCGGCGGGGGCTCCTTCGCGGTGGCGGGGGGCCTGCTCGGCATTGGCCTCGTCATCGGAAACGGCGAGGTCCGCGACATGGGCCGCGACGCGCTCGAGACCGCGGTCATCGCCGGACTCTTCACCAACGCCGTGATCAAGCCGACGGCGGGGCGCTGGCGGCCGAGCGAGTCGAACGGCGAGACGAAATTCGATCCGTTCTCGGGACACACGTCCTTCACCTCCGGTCACGCCACGCAGGCGTTCGCCGTCGCCTCGGTCATCGCGATGCGGTCGCCCGGCTGGATCATCCCGACGATCGCGTACGGCCTCGCGACGGTCGTGGCGTGCGATCGCATCAACGACCGCGAGCATTTCGCGAGCGACGTCGTGACGGCGGCGCTCTTCGCGACGGCCACGGGCCGGTTCATCGTTCACCGCCACCGACAGAAGCCCGTCCTGACCGAGGAGCCGCCGAAGACCGTCGTCGAGGTGGTGCCGATTCCGGACGGGGCCGCTCTGCGGCTACGCTGGTAACCCGTCGCGATCCGCCGTCAGGCGCCCCGGACGAGCCCGGCCTGCAGATCGAAGATCGGCGCTTTCCCCGCGACGCCCGCGAGGGCCTCGAAAAACTCTTCGGGCCGCCACGAAGGCCGGCCGGGCGCCGTCGGATTGGCGGTGACCGCGAGCAGGCGCGCCGGCCTTTCGACAGCGAGCGAGATGCCGGCCTCTCTCAGCCGGAGCCGCTCCGAATCCGAAAGAAAGATCGACGCGAAGTCGCGGGCCACGAGCGTTTCGCCCCGCCGCGGAGCCTCCTCGTGGACGAGCTCGTCGGTCAACGCGCCTTCGAAGCGGCGGACCTCGCAGCCGGGAGACGGCGCTCGCAGCGTCACGAGCTCGACCGCGGAGCGCGCGCGCATGAGCGCCGCCTCGAGCGTGCCGCCGGCCGACATTCCGGCGGCGAGCACAACCCCGTCCGCGACGCGCGCCGAGGCGAAGGCCCTCCGCCCGAAGGCGCCGTCGAGAAGCACCAGGCGGGCGCCGTGTCGCTGGATCGCGGCGGCGGTCTCCGCCGTCTGCGAAGCCGTGGTCGGCCCGATCATCTCGATCTCGCCCGGGGCATTCACGCGCGCGACCACGACAGCGCCGAATCGCGTCGGAAACGGCAGGCGCTCGAGAGGCGTCGCCGCGAGCGACGCGGCCTCCCACGTGGCCTCGGCCGATGCCGCGACCTGTCCGGCCGCGAAACGGAAGCGCGGCTTCGGCTCTCCCGTGAGGGCGTCGAAATCTTCGCCGTCCCGCCCGACGGAGGTCGCGCCCGCCGGGATCCCCAGCGCGTCGAGCCGGCCGAGCGCCGCAACGAGCGCCGTCGTCTTGCCCGCGTTCTTCGCGAGCCCGAGGAAGGCGATGCGCTTCGCGCCGGAGTCCCGGAGGACCCGGGCGAGCCCGAGCGCGGCTTCGGTCACGGGGTGGCGCCCGAGAGGCCGGCGAAGACCGCCGCGAGGCGCGGGTGGCGGCGCAGGAGGGCGAGCGCCGCCTCGGCGTGGCCCGGGACGTAGCCGTTTCCGATGAGGAGCGTCCCGGGATGCGCGGCGCCTTCCGCGCCGAGCGCCGCCGCCGGAAACGAGGTCGCCATGCCGAAGAAGAGCACCGTCCCCTCGTCCTTGGCCGCGAGGACGCTGGCCGTCTCGGTGCCGGGGGCGTTCACCGCGTTGACGACGAGATCCGCCATCGCCCCCTTCGTCGCGTCGCGAATCGCGGACTGCACGGCGACGGGATCCCGCGCGTCGAGGGTCAACACGTCGTCCGCGTATCCGAGGCCGCGCGCCCGGCCCGAGGCGGCTTCCGACGGATCGATCGCGATCACGCGCCCGGCCCCGCCGACCGATTCCCGTCCGGCGGCGAGGCAGAGGAGCCCGGCCTTCCCGGTCCCGATCACGACGAGCGTGTGACCCGGCTGCGCTCTTCGGAGGACGGTGGCGGGCGCTCCGGCCACGTCGAAGGTCGCGAGCGCCACCTCCTCGGGAAAATCGGCGGGGACCCGCGCCCAGAGAGTTCGCTCGAAGAGGATCGCCGTGCCGTCGAGCTCGACCCGCTCCGAGGAGGCGAGAACGCCCCGAATCCGGTCGATCGCGAGCGGCGTCAGGGTCAGCGACACGAGCGACGCGATGCGCTCGCCCGGGAGCAGCGTCCCGGCCGCGGGGTGCTTCGGGCCGACTTCGCGCACGTCGCCGAGGAAAATGCCTCCGGAGCCCGTGACGGGGTTCTGCATCTTTCCGCGTTCGGCGACGATGCGCAGGATCTGATTCGCGACGGTTTCGCCCGTCGCCCGCTCCGTCTCGAGGAGCTGGCGGAAGGACGCCGAGTCCACGTTGAGCGCCCGCACGGCCACGGCGATCTCGTTCTCGAAGGCTCGCGGATTCGCGTCGAGCTTCCGCGCGGTCTGCGGCAGCGCCCCCGGCGGATCGAGCGAGCGGTGAACTCCGAGGGCGTGAGGCGTCATGCGGCTACGGCACGAGGGCCACGATTCGGAGCGGCCCGCCGGAGCCTCCCGCGATCATCATCGGCAGCGCGAAGACCCAGGCGCCGGTCTCGGGCACGCGGTCGAGGTGCGCGAGGTTCTCGAAGGCCGGCACGTCGTTCGCGCCCGCGAGACGATGGACGGGAAAGTCCTTCGACGGCCCGTAATCGATGCTCGCCGTGTCCACGCCGATGGCGGCGGCGCGCCGATCGGCGATCAGAAAGCGCGCCGCCTGCTCGCCGAACGACGGGAAGTGGAGGTTCGACGCGTCGCCGGGGCGGTCGTCGCCGAGATAACGCTTCTTGTCCGGCCACCGCGCGCTCCAGCCGGTTCGGAGCAGCACGATCGCGCCGGGCGGAATCCTTCCGTGCTCCTTCTCCCAGGCCTCGACGTCCGGCCGCGTGAGCCGGTAGTCGGGATCCGTCGAGGCCTTGCCGCGGACGTCGACCACGACGGCCGGGGCGATCAGGCGCGACAGGGGGATCCGTTCCGTCGTCGCTCCCTTTTCGGAAAAGTGATGCGGGGCGTCGAGATGCGTGCCGCCGTGCTCGGGTGCGCAGAAGGAGTTCGACGCGTAGAACCATCCGCCCGGCGTCGCGCCCGCCGAAAGCCTCGTCAGCGCGAAGGACGTCGGCGAGGTCGGCCAGGAGATCGTCTTCTCGTCGAAGGGATGGGTCAGGTCGATCGCCTTCGCTTTCGCCAGGTTCGGAGCCGACGGGGAAGAGGCCGCCGCCGACAGCAGGAGGACGGCCGCAAGGGCGGCGAACGCGAGCGCGAGATATCGGGTCCGGCGATTCTTCACGGGGACCTCCCTCCGCTTTCCTCGGCGATCAGGCCGAAGGCTCGTCCGCCGCTCCGCCGGCGCGCGCCACCTGCTCGGCCTTCACCGACTCCGGTTTGAATTTCCGCGCGGACCCGATCATCTTCTCGAGGGTCGCGTCGAAGGACGGCGGCTCGCCTTTGTGGAACCGCAGAGGGTTGATGCGCGCCACGACGAAGGCGCGCAAGTAGGGGCTCTCGAATCCCCGGTCCTTCAACGCCTGCATCGCCGCCCCGACCGCCTCCTCGAGCTCCATCACCCGAGCGGCGCGGGCCTCGCGGACCGCGAGCGCGCGGGGGAGCGGCTCGGGCAGAAACTGGTCGACGCGTTTGAGCAGTGGGTGATAGGCGCCTCCGGCAAACCGCCCGTTCTTCTCGTAACAGACGCCGAGGGTCAGATACGCGGGCTCCTCGAACTCGAGGGCGTACCGGCTCTCGGGGGCTCCGTCGTGAGAAGCGAGGTCCCGCGCCATCCGGATCACCTCGAGCGCCTTCTCCCGCAGGTTGTGGGCCTTCTCGGTATTGAGCGCGAGGATCTTGTACGCGATCTCCCGCTCCGGGAGCACGAGCGCGATCACCGAGCGCCCGCCGAGGCGCTTCAGGGCGGACAGACGGTGGTTCCCGTTCGGTGTGAGGTATCGCCCGTCCTCGGACCGGATGGCGATGATCGGGTCGAGGAAGCGGCCCAAACCGTCCATGACGGCGGCCAGCCGCTTGACGTGCGGGTCGGAAAGGTCCCGCTGGAAGGACGTCGGGTCGACCCTTTCGATCGGCAGCGCCGCGAGGAGCTGCCAGTTTCCGCCGAGCGGATCGCGGAACGTCGAAAGGACCGTGCCGCCGTCTTCGGCGATCGCGCCGGCGAGCTCCTCCGCGGCGGGGGACGGGGCGCCGGCGGCGACGTCCGCCGCCGTCAGCCCGCGGGACTGAGAGGAGGCGGCCTTCCTTCTCGTTTTCTTGGGCGGCATGAGACCGTTGCGGCACTATACGCCGCCGTCTTCACCATCGAACGCGCCCGTCGCGCACTTCGCGCTCGAGAAACGCCTCGACCATTTCCGGCGTCGCGTCGCCGTAATACCAGCGGCCGGCGGCGAGCGCCTCGGCGCAGACGCGGCGCGCGATCGTCCCGGCGTCCGTCTTGCCGTCGATCCAGTTCAAGGTCTCGAATTCGAGGAGGGGCGAGAGGCGCGGGCCCTTGTCGTTGTCCGGCGGGAGCGCCGCCGGCGCCGCCTTTACGGGAGATCGCCCCTTCGGCGCACGGGATTCGGCCGCCGGCGTCTCGGCCGCCTCGCGCCGCGCGCGGGCTTCTTCCTCGCGCTTCCGGCGGATCTTGCGGTCGAGGGCCAGCCAGTCGGAAAGGGTGGCCGTGCTCTTCGCGGGGATCCTCGCCTTGAGGCGCTCCTCGGCCGCGCTCGGAGACGAATCGGGGTTCTTCGCGCCGCCCGCGGCTTCCCAGGCGGCGAGAAGCGCCGTCTTGGCGCCGCGAGTCGTCTGGTCGAGGAGACTCCAACCGCCGCGGATCGCGCGGTCCGTCGCATCCCCTTCGCCCTCGCCCGCTCCGGAGTCGAGGGCCTTCGCGGACGCCACCGCCTCCCGTTCCTTCTCGAAGGCGGTCGTCAGAAGATCCGCGGCCGCGCGGAAGTCTTCGGGGCGCGGCGGCCGGCGGCGTCCCAGGCGCTCGAGGCCGGCCGAGAGTGCTTCGCCGATGCGCGCCGCGCCGCGCGCCGCAACGTACGACGCCGCAGCGGCCGCGTCGGGCGCGCCTGCCGTCGCGAGCCACCACGCCGTCGCCGCGACGACGAACGCGTTGCGCTTCAACTGCGTCGGATCCATCTGCCAGAGATCGTCAGAGCTCGAATGGATGTTCTCGTCCGGCCAGTTCGTGAGCGTCGTCCCGGGGACTCCGACCCACGAGTCGTTGAACGCGAGGTGATCCGTCGAGTCGAAGTAGGGAACGGCCCGGCCGGCGAAGGGCTCGCGCGACCCGAGGCGCGAGAAGATCGGCTTGGAAAACGCGACGCCCGGCGGGATCGAGCCGGCCTGCCACGCCGGCAGGAAGGCGTTGTTTCCCGCGACCACCATCTCGAAGACGCTCTCCTGGACGTCGGAGACGTAGGAGGGCCGCGACCATGGCGTGCGGGAGAAGTGCTGCATCCGCTGGCCGATGGACTGCCGCGCGCCGACCATGTCCTGGTTGAGGTTTGCGAGCACGCGCTTCTCCTCGCCGGGATGGTCGGCGAAGTAGCGATACTCCGAGTGGATCTCGTCGCACCACCAGAACCGGACGCCGCGGCGCGGCGGCGGCAACCGGCCCTCGGCGGTCAGACGCGCCAGCGTTCGGCCGATCTCGAGCATGTTCGCGACGCCGGACTGGTTGTCGTTTGCGGAGAACTTTTCCTCCTGGAGGTGGCTCGTGAGGACGATCTCGGGCAGCGCCGGGTCGCTTCCGGGAATCCGCGCCTCGACCATCGCCGTCCGGGCCTCCGCGCCGAACTCGGACTCGACGACGATGCGCGCGCGCAGGCGCCGCGGCGCCGGCCGGCCGTCGGAGAAGATGCGGTCGGCGGACTGGCCCCGGAGGCGATCCGACAGCGACTTGCCCGCCCGCGCGGAGATCACGAAGGCGAACGTCGTTTTCTGGCCGGCGGGGCCGTCGCTCACGGGAACGCGCAGCCACGCGATCTGATCCGGCGCATCCGCCAGGGCGTTGAGGCGCGTCGAAGCCCAGCTCAGGATGCCCGCCGCCCGGCGCTTCCAGACGGCCTGCTCCATGACGATCGACGGATTCCCGGAAGCGAGGACGATCTTTCCCGCGACGTCCTTGCCCGCGTAGTCGGCGGCGCGGTCGCCGGGGCCCACGTCCACGAGATCGGCCGTCACGTCGGCGGGACGGGAATGATCGGCGATCGACGTCGCCACCTCCGCATACGAACCGAGCTTCGTCTCGGGCGCGCCGTCCCAGGCGCCCTCGATCAGCCACGCCTCGGCCCGCCGGCACCACCAGGGCTTTTCGTCCATGGCCTGGTCGATCCAGCGAACGTCCGCGAGGCCGGCGGCTTTCGCGCGCTCCATCACGATCTTCGCCACGGCCATGTAGTCCGGCGAGCCCGAGAGCTTGTGGTACGGAGTCGTGACGCGGAGCGTCTCGTAGGCCAGATCGCCGGAGAGCTCCTCGACGAGAGACCGCTCGACGTCCGGATCGACGAAGGGGGAGGTCTGAGCGGGAAGCGCGGCGGGAAACGTCAGGATCGCCGCGAGGACGAAGCGCACGCGAGGCCCGGGCATGAGTGCCTCCTTCCGTTCACGCGGCGTCATCACGCCGCATCGAAAGTCAGGATCAGGAGCGTCCGATCGTCTTCCAGCGGCGTCGTTCCGACGTGCGCGGCGACGGCGGCGAGGATCTCGTGGATCAGGTCCTCGGCCGGGCGCGCTCCGTCCCGCGCGAGGAGCGCCTCGAGCCGCTCGTAGCCCCAGGGCTCCTCGGAGGCGTTCGACGCCTCGACGACGCCGTCGGTGAAGAAGACGAGCCGGTCGCCCGGCGAGAACGACGTCTCCCGCGACGGGTACGCGACCTCGCGTCCCGGCAGGAGCCCGATCGGAAGCGCCGGCAGCTCGATCCGCTCGACGCGCCCGCCCGAGACCCGGTAGGGAGCCGGGTGTCCCGCGTTCGTGAGCGTCCCGACGCGCGTCGCCGCGTCGTAGGCGAAGACGGCGAGCGTCGTGTAGAGGCGGCGCTCGTCCGCGCGCGACCGCTCGCGGCGCTGGGCGAGCCGGGCGAAGGCGTTCGGAGCGGGGACGCCGGCTTCGATGAGCGTCGCGATCATCGACCGCGCCGCCGCGGCGACGAGAGCCGTCGGAAGGCCGTGTCCCGAGACGTCGCCGACGGCGACGGCCGTCCGACCGTCCGGCATCGGGAGGATGTCGTAATAGTCCCCGCCGAGATCGGCGATCGGCTCGAAGTGCGCCGCGGCCTGAAATCCCTTCCAGGAGACGCCCGCTTCGGGGAGGAAACTGTCCTGAATCGCCCGGGCGATCGCGAGGTCCGCCTCGAGCTTCTCCTTGCGCGCCGTTTCGCGCAGCAGCCGCTCGATCGAATCCGCCATGCCGTCGAAGGCGTGCGCGAGCTCTCCGATCTGATCCTTGGAGCGCGTCTGCACGCGAACCGAGAAGTCGCCCGCTCCGATCGCGCGCGCCGCGCGCGTCAGCCGGTTGACGTTCCGGACGATCGAAGCGACGAGCGCGAAGGCGATGGCGAGCGCGACGAGATACACGCAGAGCAGCGTGGCCGTGATGAGGCCGAGGACGATCCGGACGGCGCGCTGGACCTCCGGAACGCCCTGCGCGTTCAGCTGCGCCATCAGGACCGCCGGGGAGGAGCGTCCGATGAACGCGACCACGGGCTCTTTCTCCTCGACCCGGCCGATGACCGCGACGGCGCGGTCCAGATAGACCCCGGCGAGCAGCCGCCGCTCCCAGAAGCCGCCGTTCGGGGCCTTCACGTTGGCCGGCTCGACGAACCGCTCCTCGAGGCTTCGTTTCTGCGCGGCGCGAGCGGCGTCGCTCCGAAAGCGGACCTGGTAGCCTGTCGGCGACGATTCCTCGCTTCCGAGCTCGACGGTCACCGAGTACCCCGTCCGGTCGGCGAGCCGGTGCAGCCAGGGCCCGTCGCGGTCCTGGATGGGGATGAGCGCGATGACGTCGCCGGTCGGGCGCGCCGAGCGGATCGCGATCCAGACCGCATCGCCGCCGATCAGGGGATGCGGATCGTTCAGGGCGGGCGCCCAGGGCGCGGCGTCGCCGGGCGAAAGCCACGGCACGTCCGACTTCGCGACGCGGCCGTCGGGTCCGATGTGGACGAGCGGCACGCCGGCGTCGGACGCGCGGGCGAGCTCGGCCATCGTGTCGACCTCGGCGCGCAGTCGCGTGGCGATGTAGAGGTGGGACAAGAGGAAGCCCATCGCCGCCGCGAGCGCCGCGAGCAGGGGGATCGGCACGAGGCCGATGAGGAAATAGGAGAACGCGAGGCGCAGCGCCAGCCGATGCGTGACGGCGCGGAAGAACGCCGCACCGGCGCGCCAGACCAGGATCGCGCCGGCCTGCCATGCCGCGAGGACGAAGAGATAGACCCAGCCGCCGAGCCGGTTCGACGGGCCGTCGACGACGATCCCGAGGATCGCGACGAGAAAAGCGGCGATCCAGATGCGCGTCGAGCGGCGCCAGGTCACGTTCGCGGCATCTTACAAGGGGAGCGGGCGACGTGAAGCGGAGCGTCTCCTGCGATCCGATACAATTCCGATGGCCGTGACGTTTCTCCGCCAGATCGCGCTCCTACTCCCTTCGGCCTTCCTCCTCGGCGCGCTCCTCTTCCTTCTGACCCACGGCCGCGGCGATGCCGGCTTCGGCGTCTACCCGGCCCTCGAATCCTGGGGCGGCGGAGCGCTCGCGGGAGCGACGCCGGAGCTGCGGTTCCTGGCTCAGGCGGCGATTCTGTTCCTGCCGCCCTACCTGCTCGCGCTCCTTCTCGTTCTCGGCGTATCCCTCGGGGAGCGGGGCGCCCTCGGCTCCCGCCAGGAGCGGCGGCGGTCGGCGTTCACGCGGTCCTTCACGGCCCTGTTCTCGCCGCTCTTTCTCCTGGCGACGGCGGCGCTCGTGTTCTTCGGCGACCGTGCGGCCGCGCGCGCCGCTCCGGGCGTTCTGCTCGCGCCGGCGCTCGTCGCGCTGGCCCCGTTCGTCGGAGGGGCCGCGGCGCTCGCGCCCGCCGCGGTGCTCGCCCTTCCGCTCGCGGCCATCAAGAGGGCCGCCGGCGCATGACGGACTCGGCGCGCCCGATCGTCGTCCTCGACTTCGGCTCGCAGTTCACGCAGTTGATCGCCCGGCGGATCCGCGAGGCGCGGGTCTTCTCCGTGGTCCTTCCGGGAAACGCCTCGGCCGAGGAGATCGCGCGCCGGGACCCGGCGGGCGTCATCCTCTCGGGCGGTCCGCAGAGCGTCTACGAGAAGGACGCGCCGCTGCCCGCCGCGGACCCGCGACAGTTCGCCGTCCCCGCGCTCGGGCTCTGCTACGGCATGCAGTGGATGGCGCACGCCTGGGGAGGAGAGGTCACGGCGGTTCCCGGCGGACGCGAGTACGGGAGGTCCGCCGCTCGCGTCGCGCCGGATGCCGACCTCTTCGACGGGTTGGAGGCCGAGCAGACGGTCTGGATGAGCCACGGGGATTCGATCACGGCGCCGCCGCCGGGCTTCCGCGTCACGGCCTCGACGTCGTCGAGCCCGATCGCGGCGTTCGAGGACCGGGGCCGGCGCCTCTATGGTCTGCAGTTCCATCCCGAAGTGCAGCACACGGTCCACGGCGCGGCGATTCTCGAAAACTTCCTGTTCCGCGTCTGCGGCGCGCGGCCGGACTGGACGATGGCCTCCTTCCGGGCCGAGCGGGTCGCCGCGATTCGCCGCCAGGCGCCCGACGGCGAGGTGCTCTGCGCGCTCTCCGGCGGCGTCGATTCCTCCGTGACCGCGCTCCTGCTCCGGGAAGCGCTCGGGCCACGCGTGCATCCGATCCTCGTCGACCACGGCCTGATGCGGGCGCACGAACGCCGGCAGGTGGAAGAGGCGTTCGGACGTCTCGGGATGGCGATCCGCGCGGTGGACGCGTCCGACCTCTTCCTCTCGCGGCTTACCGGCGTGGCGGACCCGGAAGAGAAGCGGCGGATCATCGGCCGCACCTTCATCGAGGTCTTCGAGCGCGAGGCGAAGGCGATTCCCGGCGCCCGATTCCTCGCGCAGGGAACGCTCTATCCGGACGTCATCGAGTCCGTTTCGATCAAGGGTCCTTCGGCGGTCATCAAGACGCATCACAACGTCGGCGGCCTGCCGGAAAAGCTCGGCCTGGAGCTGATCGAGCCCGTTCGGGAGCTCTTCAAGGACGAGGTGCGGCGGCTGGGCGCCGAGCTCGGACTGCCGCGGGAGTTCCTGAACCGGCATCCCTTTCCGGGCCCGGGGCTCGCCGTGCGGATTCCGGGCGCGGTCACGCGGGAAAAGGTCGCGCTCTTGCAGAAGGCCGACGAGATCGTGCTCGAGGAGATTCGAGCCGCCGGCCTCTACGACGCGATCTCGCAGGCGTTCGCCGTGCTGCTCCCCGTCAAGTCGGTCGGCGTGATGGGCGACGCCCGCACGCACGAGTTCGTGCTCGCCGTGCGCGCGGTGCAAACGACCGACTTCATGACCGCGGACTGGTTCCGCATGCCGCATGAAGTTCTCGACGCGATCGCCGCCCGCGTGGTGCGGGAGGTGCGCGGCGTCAATCGGGTTGTCTACGACGTGACGTCGAAGCCTCCGGCGACGATCGAGTGGGAGTGACGCCGACGGCCGGCCGATCCCTTTCGGCTCAGCGGCGCGGGGTGACGGCCTGTTTCACGTCCTCCGCCGCCTTCTTCGCCGCGTCCCCGGCGGCCTGACCGGCTTCCCGGGCCTTCTCGCCGGCGTCCCGGGCCGCGTCTCTGGCGGCCGCCGCCCCTTCCTTCGCCGCTTCGCCCGCGGCCTGACCGGCTTGCTTCGCCGCCGCCGCTCCTTCTTTCGCGGCGTCGGCGGCGGCGTGCGCGGCTTCCTTCGCGGCCTCCGCGGCGCCCCGTGCGGCGTCGCCGACCTTCTCGGAAGTGTCGCGGCGGCAGGCCGCGCCGAAGACGAGTCCGAAAGCCAGAACGACGCTCCAGATCTTCCTGTTCATCGAGCCTCCTTCGATTCGGCGGCGCCTTTTCGGCATGTCGATCACCGATCACGGCGGCCGCGATCATCCCCCGAGACGGCGGGAGAGCGCTTCCATCCCCTCGCGAAATGCCTCGGGCGAGCCCCCGGAGGACACGCGGAAGTGCGAGGGCATTCCGAAGAAGTCGCCCGGCACGACCGCGACGCCGTCGCGTTCGAAGAGCTCCCGGACGAAAGGCGCCGCGTCGCGCCCGTCGCGAAAGCGCGGGAAGGCGAGGGTCGCGGCGGGCGGCGGGGTCGCCAGGGCCGGGTGGCCGAGGAGGCGCTCGCGGAGAACGCTCCGGTTCGCCTCGACGATGGCCCGCGCGCGCTGCGCGAGGCGGTCGAGCTGGGCGAAGGCGAGCGCCGCGAGACGCTCGGCCGGGAGCGGTCCCGAGACGTCCACGACGTCGCGCGCGCGCCGGATCCTCGACGTCAGCTCCGGCGACGCGAGCGCCCATCCGCAGCGGAGCGCCGCGAGGCCGTAGGCCTTCGTCAGGCTGTTCGTCGAGACGAGCATCGGCGACAGCGTCGCCGCCGGCGGGGGCGGGTCCTCGAGGACGACGTCGCGGTAGACCTCGTCCACGAGGACCACGATGCCGCGCCGTTCCGCGATCCGCCCGAGCGCCGCGATCGTCTGCGTCGGCGCGAGGACGCCGGACGGGTTGTGCGGGTTCGACACGATGACAAGCCGCGTCGCGGGTGTGAGCGCGCGCTCGACCGCCGCGGGGTCGACGGCGAAGTCGTCCTCGGCGCGGCGGTCGAAGAAGCGCGGGCGCCCGCCGAGCATCTCGATGATCGCGATCAGAGGGTCATAGGCGGGGCGTTCGACGAGCGCCTCGTCCCCGGCGTCGAGCACGGCGGCCGCCGCCAGAAAGTTGGCGCCCGTGCAGCCGACCGCCGTGGCGACGCGGTCGGGCGTCACGCCGGAGCGCGCGGCGATCGCCTGGAGGAGCGGCGGGTAGCCGTCCGGGCTCGACCCGGCGAGGTCCAAGGCATCGCGCGCTCCCGGGAGGTCGTCGAGCGCGCACG
The DNA here is from genome assembly GCA_036558325.1 of Thermoanaerobaculia bacterium. Taxonomy (GTDB): domain Bacteria; phylum Acidobacteriota; class Thermoanaerobaculia; order UBA5066; family Gp7-AA6; genus DATBFU01. The sequence goes on from DATBFU010000144.1 coordinate 45,410, forward strand.
CTTCCAGATTCGATCCGGCGAGATCGATGCGCGGCCGCGGGCGAGCCTTGGCCCACTCCATGTAGGGCGATCGAGTCCGGACCATCAGCGCGGCTCGAGCGCGGCGGACGCGGCGCGGCGTCTCGCGTAGAAGAGATACACGGGAACCCCCGCGACGAGCAGCGCGACGCCGATCGCCGAGCGGCCCGGGTTCGTCCGCAGGACGCTCCAGACGACGAGCGCCGCGGCGGCGACGAAGAGCGCCGGCAGGAGGGGATATCCGGGCGCCCGGAACGCCCTCGGTTCGGCGTCCGCGGGCGGGCGCCGCCGGAACAGGAAGAGGCTCGCGACCGTCAGGCCGAAGAAGATCCAGTCGGCGAAGACCACGCCGTCCACGAGATCGCCGTATGTCCCCGTCAGGACGAGGAGAACGGCCCAGAGCGCCTGCACGCCGATCGCGACGGCCGGCGTGCCGAAGCGCGGGTGGATCCGCGCGAGCGGGGCGAAAAAGATCCCGTCGCGCGCCATGGCGTACGAGATGCGGGTCGGCGCGAGGAGGGTCAGGTCGAGGAAGCCGAACGTCGAGATGGCGATCGCCGCGGAGAGGAGCCGCTCCGCGCGCAGTCCGAAAAGCCGTGCAACGGCGTCGGCCGCCGGGGTCTGCGTCGCCGCGAGGCCGGGCCTCCCGAGGGCGCGGAGATACACGACGTTGACGAGGACGTAGACGAGGACGACGATCGCCGTCCCGGCCATGAGGGCGACCGGCAGCGTGCGGCGCGAGCCGCGGATCTCCTCGGACACGACGTTGGCGCTCTGCCAGCCGCCGTAGGAAAAGAGGATCGGGACGAGCGCCGCCCCGAACGCGGCGAGGCCCGCGGCGCCGGCCGGCCCCGACGCGGCGGGCGCCGGAGGAGGCGGCCCCGAGGCGAGCAGGCCGCCGCCGATGAGGAGGGCGAGCGCGCCGACCTTCAGGATGACGAGCGCGTTGAGAAGTCGGCTGCCCGGTTTGACACCGAGGATGTTGACCGCCGCGAGGACGAGCAGCGCGGCCACGGCGATCGGGACGGGGCTTCCCGGCGGTGCGCCCGCGAGACGCCGCGCGTACTGGGCAAAAGTGATGGAGACCGCGGCGAGGCCGCCGCCCTGGATCATCAGGAGCGAGGACCAGCCGAACAGGAATCCCACGATCGGATGGTAGGCGCGCGCGAGGTACTCGTATTCCCCGCCCGTCCGCGGGAAGAGCGCGGCGAGCTCCGCGAACGCCAGCGCGCCCGCGGCGGCGATGGCTCCGCCGGCGCACCAGGCCGCGATGACGAGGCCGCCGGAGGAGAGGCGCTGCGCCACGAGGTACGGGTTGATGAAGATGCCCGCGCCGATGATGCCTCCGACGACGAGCATCGTGGCGTCGAAGGCGCCGAGCTCTTTGCGGAAGGCCATGCGGCGGATGGCGGCTCAGGAAATGGACGCCGGAATTCCCTGGACGCTCAGCACCTGCACGCCCCGGAACTTCCCGCCGGCGTCGAAGTCGAACGCCACGCGCGCCTTCCCGAGGATCGCGCAGGCGTGGCAGCCGTCGCGGAGGTCCTCGCCGACGACGAATCGCTGCCCGCCTCCGACCGCGGCGATTCTCTGGACGGCGCTGTGGTGGTAACGGTCTCCCGGAAAGGGCGTGAGGCTCGGATGCGCGCGGCGCATGGCCGCGTAGGCGGGATGGCGCGCCAGGATCGCGGGGTCCATGTACTTCGGGTCGTCCACGTCGAGCAGGGGCGGCTCGCCGTTGACGAAATATACGATGTCGTTGGCGTTGGCGCGCAACGGGCTGACGGCCCAGGCCGCGTCCACGCGTCCGAACTCTCGGAACGATCGCAGATACTGCAGTCCGCCGGCGCGCTCGGCGAACGCGACGGCCTCCGCGGACGCGCCGGCCGCGCGCATGTGTTCGAGGAAGCATGCGGACATCCGCTCGGGGTGCGCATCACACGCGGCATGCATCGTCCGGAGAAAGTCCGTCGGCGGACTCCAGACGGCGGCGGCGCCGATCGGTGCCGGCGCGCCGACCGCGGACGCCGACGCGACAATCAGGAAGAGCGAAAGGAGTCTCATCGTGATCTCCGGACGACTCGAGTCTCGGGAAAGACTATCGCGGCCCGCGCGGCGCGATTAGAATCCGAACGTGCCCGGCGATTTCGTCCACCTCCATCTCCACAGCCAGTATTCCCTGCTCGACGGCGCGAATCGCCTCCCCGAGCTCTGCAAGCGGATCGGGGAGCTCGGCATGTCGTCCGTCGCCGTCACGGACCACGGGAACATGTTCGGCGCGTTCGGCTTCTACCACGAGGCCGTCAAGAGCGGCGTGCGTCCGATTCTCGGCGTCGAGGCTTACATCGCGCCGGGCGACCGCACGGATCGCGAGACGCAGGCGGCGAGCGAGTCGGGGGAGGGATACGCCTATCACCTGACGCTTCTCGCGGCCACGCAGACCGGTTATCGAAACCTCGTCCGCCTGGTCTCGGAGGCCTATCTCACCGGCTTCTACCATCGCCCGCGAATGGACAAGGCGCTCCTGCGCGCGCACGCGGAGGGCCTCATCGGTCTGTCGGGGTGCCTCAAGGGCGAGGTCGCGGGATCCCTCGCGCGCGGAAACTACGCGGCCGCCAAACACGCCTTCCTCGAGTACCAGGACATCTTCGGCAGGGGCAACTTCTTCGTCGAGATCATGGACCACGGCCTTCCGCAGCAGACGGCGATCATTCCGGATCTCCTTCGCCTGTCGAAGGAAACCGGCGCGCCGGCCGTGGCGACCAACGACAGCCACTATCTGCGCCGCGACGACGCCTTCGCCCACGAGGTGCTCCTCTGCATCGGCATGGGCAAGACGCTCGAAGACGAGCGCCGCATGCGCTTCTACAACGACGAGTTCTACGTGAAGGGACCCGACGAGATGCGCACGCGGTTCCGGTCCTGGACCGAGGAGGCCGTGGCGAACTCGGTGGCGATCGCGGAGCGGTGCGCCGTCTCGCTCGATCCCGAGGGCCTCCAGCTGCCGACGTTCTCGGCCCCTCGGGGTCTGACGCCCGCGCAGTATTTCGGCGACGTCGCGCGCGAAGGGCTCGAGCGGCGTCTGTCGGAGGAGCCCCTCGCCGCGCCTCCGGAGAAGTATCGCGAGCGGCTCGAGTACGAGATCGGCGTCGTCGAGAAGATGGGATTTCCGTCGTACTTTCTCATCGTCTCCGACTTCATCGGCTTCGCGCGCGAGCAGGGCATCTCGGTCGGGCCCGGTCGGGGGAGCGCCGCGGGATCGATCGTGTCCTGGGCCCTCCGGATCACGGAGATCGATCCGCTGCGCTACGACCTCCTCTTCGAGAGGTTCCTGAACCCGGAGCGGATCTCGATGCCCGACATCGACATCGACTTCTGCCAGGCGCGGCGCGGCGAGGTCATCGACTACGTGACGAAGAAGTACGGCCGGGAGAACGTGGCCCAGATCGTGACGTTCTCCCAGCTCAAGCCGAAGCTCGCCGTGCGCGACGTGGCGCGCGTCCTGTCGTTGCCGGTCGCCGTGGGCGACCGCATCGCCAAGCTCGTGCCCGACGGTCCCGACGTCACTTTCGACCGCGCGCTGCGCGAGTCGCCCGGGTTGAAGGAGCTCATCGCGGGGGACGAGGCCGTGGCGAAAGTCGTGCGGATCGCGGAGCGTCTCGAGGGGCTCTCGCGCCACGCGGGAATGCACGCCGCCGGCGTCGTGATCGCGCCCCGTCCGATCACGGACTACCTGCCGCTCTATCGCACCAGCAAGGACGAAATCACGACGCAGTTCGACATGAACGCCGTCGAAAAGATGGGGTTGCTGAAGATCGACTTTCTCGGCCTCATCACGCTCGACATCCTGGACGCCGCCACGGCGGGCATCCGCGAGCGCCAGGGCGTGACGGTCGATCTCGACCATCTGCCGCTCGACGACGAGAAGACCTATGAGCTGTTCCGCTCGGGCAAGACAGCGTGCGTCTTTCAGTTCGACTCCTCCGGAATGCGCGACCTGCTCCGGCGGGCGAAGCCGCGCGTCTTCGCGGACCTCGCCGCGCTGAACGCGCTGTACCGGCCCGGGGCCCTCGACGCCGGAACGGTCGAGGACTACGTCCGGCGTCGGAACGGCACGAGCCGGGTGACGTATCCGCTGCCGGAGCTCGAGCCGATCCTCGCCGAGACGCTGGGCATCCTCGTGTATCAGGAGCAGGTCATGCGGATCGCCTCGGTGGTGGCGGGCTATTCGCTCGCCGAGGCGGATCTTCTCCGCAAGGCGATCGGCAAGAAGAAGAAAGAGATCATGCTCGCCGAGGGCGAGAAGTTCGTCCGGATGGCGGTCGAGCACGGGACGCCGAAGAAGAAGGTGCAGGAGCTCTGGTCGCTGATCGAGCCGTTCGCTCGGTACGGCTTCAACAAGTCGCACGCGGTCGCTTACGCGCTCGTCGCCTACAAGACGGCGTACCTGAAGGCGCACCATCCGGTCGATTTCCTGGCCGCGACGCTGTCGGCCGAGATCGGCTCGACGGACGGTATCGTCAAGGTGATCGGCGACTGCGTCGAGATGGGGATCCCCGTGCTGCCGCCGGACATCAACGAGTCCCGCAAGGCCTTCACGGCGGTGGGCGACGCGATCCGCTTCGGCCTCGCGGCGATCAAGGGGGTGGGCGAAGCGGCGGCCGACGCGATCCTGGCCGAGCGCGGTCGAGAGCCCTTCGCCTCGTTTACGGACTTCGCCTTCCGGCTCGAGTCCCACCTGATCAACAAGCGAACCGTGGACGCTCTGATCGCCGCCGGCGCCTTCGACTCGCTCGGCAAGGGCCGGGCGACGCTCGCCGCGGCGTCCGAGGGCGTGATGGCCGCCGCCGCCCGTCGGCGCGAGGACGCGGCGCTCGGACAGTCGAATCTCTTCGGGGGCGCGAGCGCGGACGCGGGTCCGCCGCGCGACGACTTCCCCGACACGGCGGAGTGGTCCCTCGACGACCGGCTCAAGGGGGAGAAGGACGTTCTCGGGTTCTACGTGACGGGTCATCCGCTCAGCCGGCATGCCGACGAGATCGCGCGTTTCGCGGACGCGAAGGTGTCGGAGCTCGGAGCGCGCGTGGACCAGAACGTGCGCGTGGGGGGAGTCCTCACGCAATTGAAGCGGCAGAAGATCAAGAAAGGCGTCAACGAAGGCAAGACGATGCTCAAGGCCTTCCTCGAGGACACGACGGGGAGCGTTCCCGTGTGCGTCTTCGCGAGCCTCTACGAGAAGGAGGGCGCCTGGCTGGCCGCCGACCTGCCCGTGCTCGTCAAGGCGATCGTACGGGAATCGGGCGCGGCGATCGAGCTCACGGTCCAGGAGATCGCGCGCCTCGAAGGCATCAACGAGCGGCGCGCGCGGGAGATCGAGATCCGCGTGAACCTCGCGCTCGCCGACGAGAAGGTTCTCTCGCGGCTGCGCGAGAGCCTGGCGTCCTATCCCGGCACGACGCCCGTCTCGATCCGCCTCGTACGGCCGGGGGAGTTCGAGGCGAGGCTCAAGGCCGCCGACTCGATCCGTGTATCGCCCTCGCCGCGGCTGACGAGCGAGATCCGGGCCCTGGCGGGGGAAGACTCGGTCCAGTACGTCTTCGATTGAGGCGCGCCTGCTGCGGAGCCTGCCCCCGGCCTCCCGTCGCGTCGTCCGGGAGGCGGAGAAAATCGCGCGCGCGCGCCGGCTTCCGCTCGCGGTGGCGGGCGGGGCGGTTCGAGACGTCCTGCGGCGGGCGCCGGTTCGAGACGTGGATCTGACGGTCGAAGGCGACGCCGTGGCGTTCGCGCGGCGGCTCGGCCGGCGGGTTCGGGCGCGCGTGCGGGCCCACCCGAGGTTCGGAACGGCGACTCTGGATCTCGCGGACGGATCGCGCGTGGACGTGAACGGCTCCCGCCGCGAGATCTATTCGCGGCGGGGCGCTCTGCCTTCGGTCTCGCCCGCTCCGCTCGCCGAAGACCCCGCCCGGCGGGACTTCACCGTCAACGCCATGCTCCTCGTCCTTTCGCCGGGGCCCCCGCGGCTTCTCGATCCCCACGATGGACGGCGGGACCTCGCGCGCCGCCGGATCCGCATGCTCCATCGCGGCTCGCCGCACGACGATCCGACGCGCGCCTACCGGGCCGTGCGCTACGCCAACCGGCTCGGGTTCCGCATCGACGCGGCGACGCGGCGATGGATCCGGGAGGCCCTCGAGGCCGGCGCGTTCGAAGAGATTTCCGCGGACCGGCGGCGGCGCGAGATCGAGCGGATTCTCTCGGAGCCGCGCGCGGATCGCGCGCTCTCTCTGCTCGCGCGGCTGGGGCTGCTGGCGACGATCCATCCGGCGCTCTCCGCCGACCGGCGGGTGCGGGCGCGGATGGCGCGGGCCGAGCGCACGCCGGACGCCTCCTGGTTCACTCAACTCCTCGTGCTCGCCTCGGGACTGTCGGAGCAAGAGGCCGGGGAGCTGGCCGTGCGGTTGAATCTGCCCCGCGCGCCGGCGCGGGTGCTGCGGCGCTGGCCGGAGCGGGTCGGGGGCAATTCGGGCGGATCCGAGACGGCCGAAGAGCGCGCGGCCCTGGAGGCCGTCTTCGGGAGGCATCGCCGGTCGTTGGCGGGGGGTCTCGCGATCGGCGGCCGCGACCTCGTGCGCGCGGGCATCGCGCCCGGCCCGCGAATCGGACGGGCGCTCGCGGCGACCCGCGCGGCCCGGCGAGGAGGGCGTCTCGCGCCGGGCGACGAGCTCGCGTTCGCCGTCGCGCATGCGCGGGAGGGAGGCGCATGACGGTTCCGGCCGGTCTCCGCGCGCTGTTCGTCGCGGCGGTCGCGGTCCAGGCGGCGGCGTCGCCCGCCCCGCCGGCCGCGTCGGGCGCCGCTCCGACCTTCTGCGCCGAGTGGGTCGAGCAGTCGCGCGAGGGATACGAGCGTCTCACGCTCTTCGAAGACCGGACGCTCGTCTGGAAACGCCAGCGGGCCGGGGGAGAGCAGATGAAGAAACAGCGCCTGACCCCGGAAGAGGCGAAGTTCTATTGCGACTATCTCCGCGGCGACGACATCTGGTCCTCGCCGGAGGACCTTCGCAGCCAGATAGTCGGCGACCTCGTCAAGGAGTCGGTCGTCACGATCGCGCGTCCCGACGGCTCCCGCCGAGAGATCCGCTTCGACGAGTTCTCGGCCATGACTCCGGAAAGCGCCGCCCTGCGGTCGTCCCTCGACGGCCTTCGAGGAATCTTCACGGCGCCCCTCGCGCCGGCCACGCGATTCACGGCGGAGAACCTGCCGGCCGGCACGATCCTCAAGCGCTTCGACGGCGTTCTCTTCCGGGTTCGGCGCGTCGATGCGATCAAGGGAGTCGCCGAGCTCGAAGGGGTCAACGAGCCCTACTCCGAGTTTCGCAAGATCGAGGATCTTCGGTTCCTCTTCGCGCCGCCGGAGCGCCCGTGACCCGGACCCCGACGCTGCGCATCGCGTCGGGGAGGTGGAAGCGACGCCCCCTCGAGGCGCCGCCGTCCGCCCGTCCGACGAGCGCGCGCGCACGCGCGGCCCTCTTCGACATCCTGCAGGAGCGCATTCCGGGAGCGCGGCTGCTCGAGCTCTTCGCGGGCAGCGGCGCCGTGGGGCTCGAAGCGCTGTCCCGCGGGGCCGCGCGCGCCGTCTTCGTCGAGCGGGAGGCGGCGGCGCTCCGGCGGAACATCGAGCGGCTCGGGCCGGACGCCGCAAACGCGGAGGTGGTGGCGGCGGAGGCCGCCGGCGGCATCTCGCTTCTGCTCTCCCGGGCGGAGCGGTTCGACATCGTCTTCGCCGATCCGCCCTACGGATCGGGCCCGCTCGGCGACCTCGCGCTTCGTGCGGGGTCGCTCCTCGCGGACGGCGGCGTCGTCGTGATCCAGTCCGACGCCCCCGCGGCGATCCGGGTGGCGTCGGAGGAGCTGAGTCTGACGGAGCGCCGCGCCTACGGGCGGAACGTCTTCTGGTTCTTCGCCCGAAAGGGCGCCGCGCAATAGCACGGCTGGGCCTTCTTTTGACCGCGTTCCGCCGAAAATGCTACGCTGATGTTTCCGAAGGCCGCGCTTCCCGCGCCCTATCCAGAGGAGTTGGAATGCTTCAGAACGGACGCCACTACTTCACCTCGGAATCGGTGACCGAAGGCCATCCGGACAAGATCGCCGACCAGATCTCCGACGCCATCCTCGACGCGGTCCTGCGCGACGATCCGACGGGACGCGTGGCGTGCGAGACGCTCGTCACGACCGGCCTCGCGTTCATCGCGGGCGAGATTTCCACGAAGACCTACGTGGATTTCCCCTCCGTCGTCCGCCACACGATCAAGGAGATCGGCTACACGCGCGCCAAGTTCGGATTCGACTACGAAACCTGCGCCGTCATCTCATCGATCGATCCGCAGTCTCCCGACATTGCGCAAGGAGTGGACACCGGCGGCGCCGGAGATCAGGGACTCATGTTCGGCTACGCGGTGCGCGAGACGGAGCACCTCATGCCGCTGCCGCTCACGCTCGCCCATCGGCTCGTCGAGAGGCTGTCCCAGGCGCGTCGCCGCGGCGAGATGGATTTCCTCCGTCCGGACGGGAAGTCCCAGGTGACGGTCGAATACGAAGGCACGCGTCCCATCGCCGTCGAGGCGGTCGTCGTATCGACGCAGCACGCGGAAGCGATGAAGCACACCGCGCTCCGCGAGGCGATCATCGAGGAGATCATCCGGCCGGTGATACCGCCCGACCTCCTGACGGCGCGGACGAAATATCACGTCAACCCGACGGGCCGGTTCGTGATCGGCGGGCCGCAGGGCGACGCCGGCCTGACCGGACGAAAGATCATCGTGGACACCTACGGCGGCAGCGCGCCCCACGGCGGCGGAGCGTTCTCCGGAAAGGATCCCACGAAGGTCGATCGCTCGGCGGCCTACATGGCGCGCTACGTGGCCAAGAATCTCGTGGCCGCCGGCATCGCGGAGCGCGCGCTCATCCAGCTCGCCTATGCGATCGGCGTGGCCGATCCGGTCTCCGTGCACGTCGAGACGTACGGCACCGGCCGCATTCCCGAGGAAAAGATGGTGGCGCTCGTGCGCGAACATTTCGCGCTCACCCCGAAGGGCATCATCGAGTCGCTCGACCTGCGGCGGCCGATCTACAAGCAGACGGCGGCGTTCGGTCACTTCGGGCGTCCGCTGTCCGATTTCACCTGGGAGAAGACGGACAAGGCCGAGGCGCTCGCCAAGGCCGCCGGCGTCGAGCCCGCCGTGGCGGTCTCCCGATGAGCGGCGTGGCCGCCCCTCCGGGGCACGACGTCAAGGACCTGTCGCTCGCCGAAAAGGGCCGTCTCCGCATCGAGTGGGCCGACCGGACGATGCCGGTCCTCCGGCAGATCCGGGAGCGATTCGCGCGCGAGAAGCCCCTCGCCGGAGTTCGCCTCTCGGCCTGCCTGCACGTGACGACGGAGACGGCCAATCTGGCCCGCACGCTCGCGGCCGGCGGCGCCGACCTCGTGCTGTGCGCCTCGAACCCGCTCTCGACGCAGGACGACGTGGCCGCTTCCCTCGTCGTCCACGACGGCCTCGCCGTCTACGCGATCAAAGGCGAGGACCACCGGACCTACTACGAGCACATCCGCGCGGCGCTCGCCCACCGGCCCAATCTCACCATGGACGACGGCGCGGACCTCGTGTCCTCGCTGCTCTTCCTGGCGCTCGGCAAGGATTCCGACCTCGATCCCGCGATCCGGGACTGGGCCAGGTCGCTCTCTTCCGCCGAGCGGCGCTCGCTGCTCGAAGGGATCGTCGGCGGTACCGAGGAGACGACCACCGGCGTCATTCGTCTGCGCGCGATGGAGAAGTCGGGCGTCCTGACGTTCCCGGTCCTGGCGGTCAACGAGGCCAAGACCAAGCACCTCTTCGACAATCGCTACGGGACCGGCCAGTCCACCATGGACGGAATCGTCCGCGCGACGAACCTGCTCGTGGCGGGCCTCAACGTCGTCGTGGCGGGCTACGGCTGGTGCGGGCGGGGCGTGGCGATGCGGGCCCGCGGGCTCGGCGCGAACGTCATCGTGACGGAGATCGACCCGACGCGCGCGATCGAAGCGCTGCTCGACGGACACCGCGTCCTTCCGATGGAGCGGGCGGCGCGCGAGGGCGACGTCTTCGTGACGGTCACCGGGAACAAGGGCGTCCTGCGCGACGAGCACTTCCGCGCGATGAAGGACGGAGCCATCGTCTGCAACTCGGGGCACTTCAACGTCGAGATCGACATCCCGGCGCTCGAAGGGCTTTCGAAGGGCCGGCGGATGATCCGAGACTTCGTCGAGGAATTCACGCTCGCGGACGGGCGGCGGATTCACCTGCTGGGCGACGGGCGCCTGATCAATCTCGCGGCGGCCGAGGGCCATCCCGCCTCCGTCATGGACATGTCGTTCGCCAATCAGGCGCTCGCGGCGGAATACATGATCAAGAACCACGCCGCGCTCGAGAAGAAGTGCTACGCCGTACCGGAGGCGATCGACCGCGAGATCGCGCGCCTGAAGCTCGAGGCCATGGGAACCTCGATCGACCGTCCGACGGCGGAGCAGGAACGGTACATGAGCTCGTGGGAAGAGGGGACCTGACCCGGCGTCTCCTGTTCGGGCTGGCGCTCGCCGGCGCCGGCGCGGTTTCGGCACAACAGCCGCTGCGCGTCGGCGAGGTCCGCATCCAGTGCCTCGACGTCTTCACCCAGGAAGAGGAAGCCCGCGGATGGCTCTACCGGGCGGCGGACGCCATCCACATGGAGACCCAGACGCGAGTCGTTCGGAGGTTCCTCCTCTTCCACGAAGGCGACCTCTACGATCCCGCCCTGCTCGCCCAGAGCGAGCGCAACCTTCGGGCGCTCTCTCTGTTCAAATCGGTGCGCGTGCAGGCGGGTACGCCGCATGACGGAATCGTCGACGTGGACGTCGTCACGCAGGACGCCTGGACGACCGAATTCGAGGCGCACCTGGGACGCGGGGGAGGAGAAACCACCTGGTCCGCCGGGATCACGGAGAGCAACGTCCTCGGCCTCGGAAAGGAGATCGGCTTCCTGTACGACGCCGACGTCGAGCGTACGAACCGGTTCCTCGAGTTCCATGACCCCGCGCTCCTGGGCCCCTACTGGTCGGCCGGATTTCTGTGGGCGGACAGCTCCGACGGGGATCAGCGCCGGTTTCAGATCGGAAAGGCCTTCACATCCACGCTCGATCCCTACGCCGCCGCGGCGCTCTTCGACCGCCATCTCCTGCAGGAGCGGATCTACGCGGACGGCGTCGTCGCGTCGGAGTATGCGCGCAAGCGTCAGCAGATCCGGCTCGCCCTCGCCGACGCCCTCCTCCCCGGTCCGCTCTCCGCGGGCCGATTGACGGCCGGCCTCGACTTCTTCCGCGACACGTTCACGGCTCTGCCGGACCGGCCCGGCGAGGTCCTGCCGGAGAACCGCGACCTTCGCTACGTCTTCGTCGGGTGGGAGAGCGTCTCGACCGACTTCGTGTCGGAGAGCTACGTGAACCGGGGCGAGCGCGTCGAGGATTTCAATCTCGGCATGCGCCTGGCGGCGGAGGTCGGCGTGTCGCCCAAGGCGTTCGGAGTCGATCAGACGAGCTGGGCGGTCGCGGGAGAGGCCTCGCGGGGCTGGCGCCTGGGTCCCGGGGCGTTCGTCCGGGCAGCCGTCTCCTATCGCACCCGTCTCTCGTCGATGAGCGCCCAGAACTCGATCCTCTCGGGCACGCTGCTCTTCGTGTGGAAACATCCCACGACCTTCCTCCAGACGACGGTGGCTCAGGTGCAGATCGACCGGGGCTGGAATCTCGACCGGGACGTGCAGTTCTTCGCCGACGGCGACCACGGGCTGCGCGGCTACCGGCTCTACGCGTTCGAGGGCGACCGGCGGATCGTCGTGAACCTGGAGCATCGCGTTTTCGGCGGCGTCGAGATCCTGCAGCTCTTCTCGCTCGGCGCCGCCGTCTTCGTGGACACGGGCACTGCGGTCCCTCCGGGGGAGCCGCTCAACTTCGCGTCGTTGAAGACCGACGCCGGCGCGGGCCTCCGAATCGGCATCGCCCGCGCGGCGTTCAACTCGGTGCTGCGACTGGACGCCGCGTACGCGTTCAACTCGGACCCGCTCGGAAGACACGGGTGGCTCGTGTCTTTTTCGAGCGGCCAGGCGTTTTAGCGCGGCGCGCCGAGAAGTCGAGGTCTCGCTGTCGCCATTGTCCTGGCTCGCCGCGGAAGAGAGTTTTCAACTTAGTCCGGCGAGGTGAGGGGCAGCGAACCGAGGCCTAGGTTCGCATCTTCAGCAGCAGGAAGGCCGCCGCGGTCGCGAAGAGGATGTCCGGGGTCCACGCGGCGAGCTGCGGAGGGAGGGCGCCGACGGTTCCCAGGCGCCCGAAGAGCTCGACGAGGACCGTCAAAACCATTCCGAGCCCGATCCCCACGCCGATCCCCGCGAGCGCGCCGCGCCGCCCGAGGCGGAAAGCGAAGGGGAGCGCGAGGAGCGCCATGAGCGGAAGCAGCATCGGCCGCGAGAGCCGCTCGGCGAGCGCCGTTTCGAGCGACTCCGTCGGGTATCCCGTGCGTGCGAGCCGCCGCGTGTACCGCTGGAGCTCGCGAAACCGCATCTGCGCGGGCGTTCGCGTCTCGGCGAGGAAGGTCCTCGGCGGATCCCCCGCGACTTCTCGGTCCAGAAACGCGGTGTAGCCGGTCTCCCGGGCGTCTTCGAAGGACCGCTCCCACCCCTGGCGGAAGATCCACGCTTTTCCGTTCCAGTCCGCCTGCCGCGCGGCCATGCGCGAGAGGAGGCGAAAGTCGGGAGACAGCGAGAAGACGGAGGGGGAGAGGAGCGCGGACACCCCCGGCGGACCCTCCTCGTGATGCCAGATCCGGCCGGAACCGTCGTAGTGCCAGTCCCGCTCGGCGGCCGACCGGAGCCCGAACTCGGCCGGCCGCCCGTGAATGATGTTGCGGAACCGGTCCTCTCGCTGGCTCGCGAGGGGCAGAACGGTCTCGCCCAGCCAGAAGGCGCCGGCCGAAGCGAGAAGGCCGAAGAGAAGGATCGGGAGGCCGAGCCGGTGGAGCGACACGCCGCTCGCGCGGAAGGCCGTGTCCTCGGCGTGGCGCGAGAGGCTGCCGAGGGCGAGCAGCGTCGCGACGAGAAGGATGAACGGGGCCGCCTGGCTGCCGATACCGAGGAGGAAGTTCCGGTAATAGCCGGCGAGGACCGAAAGGGACGGATGGTTCTTCAGGATCTCGTCGACCTGGTCCGCATAGTCGACGATCGCCGAAACGAGGAGTACCGACAGGAGGACGAGAGCGAACACCCCCAGGAAGCGGCCCAGGACGTAGCGGTCGACGAGCGCCGGGAACCGCAGGAACCCGCCGAGGCGGGCGGGCCGCGGGCGAGCCGAGGCGGACGCCGGCGCCGGGGCGGTGCCGGGCCGGCGCCGTCGCAACGCCGGAATCGTCCAGCGGGCCCTCTCGCGGCCGAGGCCACGCAGCAGCAGGAGGCCGAGGACTCCGAGGGCGAGATTCGGGAGCCACATGGCGAGC
>DATBFU010000145.1:0-19690 GCA_036558325.1 Thermoanaerobaculia bacterium
CGGCCGGGCCCGCCCGCCGCCGGTGCTCGGCACGCGGCGCTCGGGAGCCAGGCGAGAGCGAACGGCTAGTTCGCCTCGCCGCCGTCGCCGATCTGCTGGGCGAGGTAGTTCTCGGCGCCGATGTCCTTGATCTGCTGCAGCTGCGCCTCGATCCAGTCGATGTGCTCCTCTTCCGACACGAGGATCCGTTCGAAGAGCGCGCGGGTGCCGTTGTCGCCTTTGTCAGTCGCGAGCGCGATGCCTCGGTTCAGACGCTTCACGGCGTCGAGCTCGAGACTGTGGTCGACCTTCATCATTTCGGGGACCGTCTTGCCGACGTTGATCTTCATGTACTTCTGCATGTTGGGCACGCCGTCGAAGTAGAGGATGCGGTCGATCGCCTCCTGCGCGTGCTTCATCTCGCCGATCGACTCCTTCTCCGTGTGGTCCGCCAGACGCATGTAGCGCCAGTTGCGGAGCATCCGGGCGTGGATGAAGTACTGATTGATCGCGGTCAGCTCGGCGGACAGGACTTCCTGCAGGAGCTTGAGGATCTCGGCGTCACCCTTCACGCGCACCTCCGTCTCGGGACGATCGGAGGCATCCTATCCTGCCAATCCGCAGCCCACGGCCGGCCGTCGTATCATTTCGCCATGAGCGAAAAGGATCCTCTCGTTCCCGAATCGGTCGCCGCCGGCCGGCGGCGCTGGCGCGAAGCCTCGGAGAAAGCGTTCGCGAAGATCCCGTCCTGGAAGAAGGACTGGACCACGGTCTCCGGCGCGCCGGTCGAAGCGCTCGCGGGGCCCGACACGCTCTCCGGCTTCGATCCCGAGCGCGACCTCGGCTGGCCGGGCGAGTACCCCTATACGCGGGGCGTTCAGGCGACCGGATACCGCGGCAAGCTCTGGACGATGCGCCAGTTCGCCGGCTACGGCACGGCGAAGCAGACCAACGCGCGCTTCCACTATCTCCTGGACCACGGCCAGACCGGCCTCTCGACCGCCTTCCACCTCCCGACGCTCTACGGCTACGACTCCGATCACGAAATGGCCAAGGGAGAGGTCGGCAAGTGCGGCGTCGCCATCGACTCGCTCGCGGACATGGAGGTGCTCTTCGACGGGATCGATCTCGGCCGCGTCACGACGTCGATGACGATCAACTCGACGGCGCCGATCGCCCTCGCGATGTACCTCGCGGTCGCGGAGAAGCACGGAACACCGTGGACGAAAGTCGGCGGAACCCTCCAGAACGACATCCTGAAGGAATACATCGCGCAGAAGGAGTACATCTTCCCGCCGCGGCCCTCGATGCGGCTCGTCACCGACCAGTTCGCCTTCTGCGCGCGCCACGTGCCGAAATGGAACACGATCTCGATCTCGGGCTACCACATCCGCGAGGCGGGCTCGACGGCGCTCCAGGAGCTCGCCTTCACCTTGCGGGACGGCGTCGAGTACGTTCAATATGGGATCGACGCGGGCCTGCCGGTGGACGAGTTCGCGCCGCGGCTCTCGTTCTTCTTCAACTCCCACAACGACTTCTTCGAGGAGATCGGAAAGTTCCGCGCGGCGCGCCGCGTCTGGTCGAAGACGATGCGCGAGCGCTTCGGCGCGAAGGATCCGCGCTCCTGGATGTGCCGCTTCCACACGCAGACGGCCGGCTGCTCGCTCACCGCCCAGCAGCCCTACAACAACGTCGTTCGGACGGCGCTCCAGGCGCTCGCCGGCGTGCTCGGGGGGACGAACTCGCTCCACACGAACTCGCTCGACGAGACGCTGGCGCTCCCGACGGACTTCGCGGTGAAGCTGGCGCTCCGGACGCAGCAGGTCATCGCACACGAGTCGGGCGTCGCGAACACGATCGATCCGCTGGGCGGGTCGTACTTCGTGGAAGAGATGACGACGAAGATGGAGCGGGGCTGCCTCGACTACTTCCGGCGGATCGACGCGCTCGGCGGGATGGTCGAGGCGATCGAGGCCGGATTCCCGCAGCGCGAGATCATGGACGCCGCGTACGCGTACCAGCGCGCGCTCGACTCGAAGGAGAAGATCGTCGTCGGCGTGAACGAGTTCGTGGAGGAGAACGAGCAGCCGATCGAGACCCTCTACATCGACGACGCCGTCGAGGACGAGCAGAAACGCGAGCTCGCGGCCCTGAAGAGGAAGCGCGACGGGAAAGCGGTCGTCTCGTCCCTGAAATCGCTCGAGCAGGCGTGCGGCGACGGGAAGAACGTCATGCCGCCGCTCATCGAGGCGGTCAAGACGTATGCGACCGTGGGAGAGATCTCGGACGTCATGCGGAAGGTGTTCGCGACGTACGAGGAGCCGGCGGTCTATTAACCGTCGCCTCCATTCGGCTCGGGACCTCGCTCCGCGACCGGCCTGCAGCTCGACCAAAGGGCCTCGACCGCAGGCCTGCTCCCGCGCCTCACTCCGGCTCCTGCGGCGCGAGGCTCCTCCCCGATTCCCTCGGGAGACTCCTCGCGCCGTGAACGAAAGCTCGTGAGAAAATGCGGGCGTGGACACGCCGTTCGCCTCCATCGAGGACGCCTGCGAGGACCTGCGCGCCGGGAAGTTCGTCGTCATCGTGGACGACGAGGACCGGGAAAACGAGGGGGATCTCGTCCTCGCGGCCGAGCGCGTTACGCCCGCCGCGATCAATTTCATGGCCCGGGAGGGGCGCGGGTTGATCTGCCTGGCGCTGACCGAGGAGCGCTGCGAGGAGCTCGGTCTGCCTCCGATGGTCGAGGAGAACACCTCCAACTTCGGGACGGCCTTCACCGTCTCGATCGAGGCGCGCGGTCGGACCACGACGGGGATCTCGGCGGCGGATCGCGCCGCGACGGTGCTGACGGCGATCGACCCGAAGACGAAACCGGCGGACCTCCTGCGGCCGGGGCACATGTTTCCGCTGCGGGCGAAGGCGGGGGGCGTTCTGAAGCGTGCGGGTCAGACGGAGG
This sequence comes from Thermoanaerobaculia bacterium, assembly GCA_036558325.1. Taxonomy (GTDB): domain Bacteria; phylum Acidobacteriota; class Thermoanaerobaculia; order UBA5066; family Gp7-AA6; genus DATBFU01. The sequence goes on from DATBFU010000145.1 coordinate 2,936, forward strand.
CGTCGGTCGATCTCTGCCGCATCGCGGGGCTCACGCCGGCCGCGGCGCTCTGCGAGATCATGAACGAGGACGGCACGATGGCCCGCGTGCCGGACCTCGCGGCCTTCTCCGCGCGGCACGGTCTCAAGATGGTCACGGTCGCCGACATCATCCGCCATCGGATGCGGCACGAGCGCCTCGTCCAGCGGATCGCGTCGCCGCACCTGCCGACGAAATTCGGAGAGTTCCAGCTCCATGCGTATCGGAGCGAGGTCACCCACGAGGAGCACGTCGCGCTCGTGCTCGGCGACATCCGTGAGGACGAGCCGGTTCTCGTCCGCGTGCACTCGCAGTGCCTGACCGGCGACGTCTTCGGCTCGACGCGCTGTGACTGCGGCGCGCAGCTCGAGCTCGCGATGGACAAGATCCGCGAGGCGGGCAAGGGCGTCTTCCTCTATCTCCTCCAGGAGGGCCGCGGGATCGGCCTCATCAACAAGCTGCGCGCCTACGAGCTCCAGGAGGAAGGGCACGACACCGTTTCGGCCAACGAGAAGCTCGGGTTCCCGCCCGACATCCGCAACTACGGCGTGGGCTCTCAGATCCTGCGCGACCTCGGCGTTCGCAAGATGCGCCTCATGACCAACAACCCGTCCAAGTACGTCGCGATTGGCGGCTACGGTCTCGAGATCGTCGAGCGCGTGCCGCTCGAGGCGAACCCCACGGACCGCTCGCGGAAGTACCTCGAAGCCAAGAAAAACAAGCTCGGCCACCTGCTGAAGCTCGTCTAGAAGGGCTTCCGGCCTCCGCGCCCCCGGCTGGCCGCGCAGACTGCGCATATCCTCCGGGCGAACTCAAAGCCGAAGGAGGAAATCATGGCCAGAACGTTCGAGGTCCTGCCATCGGGCGGGGGCGGCGGAAAGGCGCTTCGCCGGGCCGTCATCGGGCTGATTCTCTTCGTGGTCCTCGTGATGGGCGCTCCGATCACGGTGGTGCCGGCCGGGCACGTCGGCGTCAAGGATTTCTTCGGAAGCGTGTCGAAGAGCGTCCTGCCGCCGGGCGTCCATCTCGTCGTCCCGTTCACGCGCGTCGTCAAGATGTCGATCCAGACGCAGGAGGTGAAGGAGACGGCCGAGGTGCCCTCGAAGGAGGGACTCACGATGGAGCTCGAGGGCTCGCTTCTCTTCCGCCTCGACCCGGAGAAGGCCGCCGACGTCTACCGGACGGTCGGCCGCAACTACGCCGAGATCGTCGTCTACCCCCAGATCCGATCGGCGATCCGCGAGGTGACCGCCTCCTACGAGGCCAAGGCAATGTACTCCGCCGAGCGCGAGCAGATCTCACGCGAGACGTTCGAGCTCTTCCAGAAGATGGACGCGGGCCGCGGCGTCATCGCGGAGGCGGTCCTGCTGCGGAAAATCGGCCTGCCGCCGGTCGTCGCGAGCGCCATCCAGGAGAAGCTCAAGCGCGAGCAGGAGGCCGAGCAGATGAAGTTCGTGCTCCAGAAGGAGCAGCAGGAGGCCGAGCGCAAGCGCATCGAGGCGCAGGGCATCGCGGACTTCCAGCGCATCGTGGCCCAGGGGATCTCGGCGCAGCTGCTCGAGTGGAAGGGCATCGAGGCGACCGAGAAGCTCGCCGCGAGCCCGAACGCGAAGGTCGTCGTCGTGGGGAACCCGAAGTCCGGCCTGCCGATCATCCTGGGAGGCGGATCGAACTAGGCGCGTGTCCTTCATTCGGGACGTGACGGCGCCGCGGGAGCGAGGGTTCAGCGAGCGAGCCGAGCCCGAGCGACGGGGGTAGCATGGCCGTCATGCCGATTCCGATGCCGGCCGCCGTCCTCGCCGGCGGGGAGTCGCGGCGGATGGGCCGGCCGAAGGCCGCCCTGCCCTGGGGCGCGGGCACGCTCGCCGAGCACCAGACGGGCCGGCTGGCGCGGCTCTTCGAGGAGGTCTGGCTGGTAGTCAAGGAGGAGCCCGATTGGGCCGCGGGCCCGGCCCGCGTGCTCCTCGACGGCGTCGCGGCGCCGGCGGCCGTTCACGGACTGCGCCGGGCGCTCGCCGAGGCGCGCGACCGCGTCTTCGTGCTCGCCGTGGATCTGCCGGCGCTCGCCGAAACGGTCCTGCGCGAGATCGCCCGCCGCGGTCTGGCCACCGCGTGCGCGGCCGTCGTGCCCGAAGCCGGCGGGAGGCTCCAGCCGCTCGCGGCGGTCTGGCGGCGCGAGACCCTCGCCGAGCTCGACCGGCGCCTCGCGCGCGGCGAGTTGTCGCTCCACGGGCTCGCGCAGGCGGTCGGCGCGGAGATCGTGCCCGAGTCCGAATGGCGGACGTTCGACCCTTCGGGCAATTCCTTCGTAAACGCGAACACGCTGCGCGAATACGCCGAGCTTCGGGAGCGCGCATGAGCGAGAACGACGCCAAGGGCAAGGCGCCCCGTCGGCCCCGGCGCCCCCGCGCCGCGCGGCCTCACCGCGGGACGCAGCTCCATCTCGACGCGCGGGGCCGCGCCCGGATGGTCGACGTCGGCGGAAAGGCCACGACCGCCCGGCGAGCCGTGGCGCGGGGCCGCGTGCGCCTGGCGGCGCCGGCCTTCGCCGCGCTGTCGGAGGGCCGGCTCTCGAAAGGCGACGCGCTCGCCGTCGCGCGTCTGGCCGGCATCCTCGCCGCGAAGAAGACCTCGGAGCTCGTGCCCCTCGCGCACCCGATCGCGCTCGACGCGGTGACGGTGGACTGTTCGCTGGACGCGGCGCGCCGCGAGGTCGTGGTGACCGCGTCGGCCTCGACGAACGCGCGTACGGGCGTCGAGATGGAGGCGCTCACCGCCGTCGCCGGGGCGTGCCTCGCCATTTACGACATGGCCAAGGCGCTCGATCGCGGGATCGAGATCCGCGAGATCGTGCTCCTCGAGAAGACGGGCGGCCGCTCGGGACGCTATCGGAGGTCGGGGGCGTCCGGTCCATAATCAGACATGATCCGCGTCGCGGTCCTGACGGTCTCCGACGGCGTCGCCGCGGGCGCGCGCAAGGACGAGGGCGGCCCGTCGTGCGAGGAGACGCTCAGGAAGTCGGGGATCGAGCATCGCGTCGTCTCGCGCGAGGTCCTTCCCGACGAGCCCAAACAGGTTGCGCGCGCGATCCGAGTGCGCGCGGACGTCGGAGAGGCGGACCTGATCCTCCTGACGGGTGGCACCGGCGTCGCGCCCCGCGATCGGACGCCGGAGGGCGTGCGCGAGGCGATCGATTTCGAGGTGCCGGGACTCGCGGAGAAGATGCGGTTCGAGACCTCGCGCGGCTTCTCCGCGGCGTATCTCTCGCGACAGGTCGCGGGCGTGCGCAAGAAGTGCCTCGTCATCTCGCTCCCGGGCTCGCCGAAAGGGGCGGCGGACTGCCTCGCGGCCGTTCTCGCGCTCGTGCCGCACGCGATCGCGCTCATCCAGGGAGAGAAGGCGGAGCATCCGCCTCGCGGTTCGCGCTCGTGACGCGGCTTCCCGTCGCGGTGCGGCCCGGCATCGACGGCCTGCTCGAGGACCCTTCGCCGATCGCCGGACGCGCGATCGGACTGATCACGAATCCGTCGGGCGTGACGGCGCGGGGCGTGCCGAGCTGGAAGGCGCTCGCCGGCGCGCCCGGCGTGCGGCTCGTCCGCCTCTTCGGGCCCGAGCACGGCGTGGACGGCGGCGCGATCTACATGGAATCGGTCGGCGACGCCGTGCACCCGCCGACGGGCCTGCCGGTCGTGTCGCTCTACGGCGATCGCCTCGAGAGCCTCCGTCCGACAGCGGAGCACCTGTCCGGACTCGAGGCGCTCGTTTTCGACGTGCAGGACGTCGGCGCGCGGTACTACACGTTCGTCTGGACGATGCTTCTCGCGATGGAGGCGAGCGCGGAGGCCGGACTGCGATTCGTCGTCTGCGACCGCCCGAATCCGATCGGCGGGGCGGCCGAGGGCGCGGCGCAGGACCCGGACATGCTGTCGTTCGTGGGCCTGCACCCGATCGCCGTGCGCCACGGGATGACGGCGGGGGAGCTCGCGCGCCTCCTCGCCGCGGAACGGCGCATCGACGTCGACCTGCACGTGGTGCCCGCGGCGGGTTGGGCGAGGAACGTCCCGTTCGAGAGAACGGGCCTGCCGTGGGTCTCCCCGTCGCCCAACATCCCGGCGCCGCGGACGGCGCTCGTCTACCCGGGCATGTGCCTTCTCGAAGGGACGAACCTCTCCGAAGGCCGCGGGACGACGCGGCCCTTCGAGCTCTTCGGCGCGCCGTGGATCGCCGCCGGCCGGTTCGCCGAAGCCTTGAACGGCGCGGGACTGGCCGGCGTCCGATTTCTCCCGACGCATTTCCGTCCGATGTTCGACAAGCACGCCGGCGCGACGTGCGGCGGCGCCCTTCTGGAGGTGACGGACGCCGGGGCGTTTCACTCCTTCGAGACGGGCCTTCGGGTCGTCGAGATCGCTCGCCGCCTCGCCCCGCGCGAGTTCGCGTGGCGCACGGAGCCGTACGAGTTCGACCCCCGGCCGGCGATCGACCTGCTGACCGGATCGCGGCGGTTCCGGGAGCTCCTGGACGCCGGCGGCGACGTCGCGCCCGAGCTCGCCCGGCACGCCGCCCGCGGCGAGGCGTTTCTCGCGCGGCGCGAGCCTTTCCTCCTGTATGCCGACCGGCGGCCGGCCGCGGTCGCGTTCGTGGGAGCGCACAACTCGGGAAAGACCACGCTCCTCGTGGACCTCGTGCCGCGGCTGACCGCGCGCGGTCTCGCGGTCGGAACTCTGAAGCACTCTTCCCGGGATGCCGCAGACGACGTCGAGGGCAAGGACTCCGAGCGCCACGCCGCCGCGGGCGCGCGCGTGGCGGGCTTCGTGACGCCGGGACGCACGACGGCGCGCCGCTTCGGCCCGGAGGAGCCGCTCGAAGATCTCCTCGCGCGCGAGTTCGCGTCGTGCGACCTCGTGCTCGTCGAGGGATACAAGGCGATGCCGCTGCCGAAGATCGAGGTCCGGCGCCGCGGGATCGGCGGCCCGCCCGTCGCGGACCCTCTCGCGCGCGTCTCGGACGAGCCGGGCACCGACGGGGTGCCGACGATCTCTTTCGCGGAGGAGAATCGGGAGGCGCTCGCCGAGACGGTGCTGCGCCTGGCCGGCCTCTCCCGAGGCCCTCGGAACCGTTGAAGCTCGTCGTCTTCGATCTCGACGGCACGCTCATCGACGGGTACGACGCCATCGGCGACGCCCTGGGATACGCGATGACCCGCCTCGGGCTGCCCGCGCCGGACGCGGGACGCGTGCGCGCGATGGTCGGGCACGGGCTCGAGCGCCTCGTCGAGAAGGCGGCCGGTCCCGAGCGGGCTGCCGAGGGGGTCCGCCTCTTCCGGGAGAGGTATCCGGAGGTCGCCGTCGAGAAATCGCGCCTGCTTCCGGGAGTCCTCGACGTCCTGCGGACGCTTCGGGATCGGGGCCTGACGCTCGCCGTCGCGTCCAACAAGCCGGCGCCCTTCTCGCGGATGATCCTCGACGCGAAGGACGCCGCGGGATTCTTCCAGGCGATCGAAGGCCCGGGCACCGGGATGCCCGCCAAGCCCGATCCCGCGATGCTCGTCTCCGCGATGCGGCGCGCCGGCGCCGGCGCCTCCGCGACGCTCGCGGTCGGCGACATGGAGGTGGACGCGGAGTTCGCCCGCGCCGCGGGATGCCGCGTGGTCCTCGTGCCGTCCGGGTCGCGCTCTCGCGCGGAGCTCGTGGCGGTCCCCGCCGACGCGCTGCTCGACGATCTGCGGCAGCTGCCGGCGTGGATCGCCGCGAGTTAGCGGGTTAGGATCGTCGCCCGCATGAGCCGCATCGTCGTCGCCGAAGGCCTCGCCGAGAGCGGGCTCGCGCGCCTGCGCGCCGCCGGGCACGAGGTCGTGGATCGGACGGGCGCGCCGCGGGACAAGCTCCTGGCCGAGCTGCCGGACGCGGAGGCGCTCCTCGTGCGGAGCGGCACCCGCGTCGATGCGGAGCTTCTGGCCGCGGCGCCGCGGCTCCAGGTCGTGGCGCGCGCCGGCGTCGGCGTCGACAACGTGGACGTGCCTGCGGCGACGGCCCGGGGCGTGCTCGTCGTGAACGCCCCGACGGCCAACGTCGTCTCCGCGGTCGAGCACACGTTCGCGCTGCTTCTCGCGCTCCTTCGGAAGATCCCGGCGGCGGCCGCTTCGATGGCGGCGGGCAAGTGGGAGAAGCCGAAGTTTCTCGGGTCCGAGCTCGCCGGCAAGACGATCGGAATCGTCGGGCTCGGCCAGGTCGGCTCGCGCGTCGCCGCGCGCGCCCGCGCGTTCGAAGCGAAGGTCCTCGCGCACGATCCGTTCCTCTCCGAGAGTCGCGCCCGGGAGATGGGAGTCCCGCTGGTGGATCTCCCGCGGCTCCTCGCCGAGTCGGACATCGTGACGCTGCACGCCACGGCCGGCGACGCCGGAAAACCGCTGCTCGGACGGGCGGAGCTCGCGGCGATGAAGAAGGGAGCGATCCTCGTGAACGTGGCGCGGGGGAGCCTCGTGGACCGCGAGGCGCTTCGCGAGACACTGGTGTCGGGCCATCTCGCGGGCGCGGCGCTCGACGTCTTCGACCCCGAGCCTCCCGCCGCCGATGACCCGCTGCCGAAGCTGCCCAACGTCGTGGCGTCGCCCCACCTCGGCGCTTCGACGGTGGAGGCGCAGGAGCGCGTGGCGATGCAGACCGTCGAAGCGCTCCTCGAAGCGCTGTCCGGCGCGTCGTACGTCCCGGCGGTCAACCTGCCGTTCCGCGGCCCGGCGGACCCGACGGGCGCGGCGGCGTGGATGCGACTGGCCGAACGGACCGCGCGATTCCTCGGGTCGCTCGCCGGCGTCCGGCTCCACGCCGTGCGGATCGAGACCTGGGGGCTTCCGGAGGATCTCCTGCGCCCGGTCGCCGTCGCGGCGGTCAAGGGAGCGTTGGCCGAGCACGATCCGGAGGCGGTCAACTACGTCAACGCGCTCCACGTCGCCCGCGAGCGCGGGCTCGCCGTGTCCGAGACGCGCCACGAGGGCGCCGGCCACTGGGCCCGATCGATTCGGGTCGCGCTCTCGGGCGACGCGGGCCGCCCGACCGCCGATGCGACGCTCTTCTCGGGCCAGGACGCGCGGGTGGTCTCGGTGGACGGCCTGCCGCTCGAGTTCCGTCCCGAGGGCACCGTCGTCTTCCTGCGAAACCGCGACGTGCCCGGCGTCGTCGGAAGCGTCGGATCGATCCTCGGCGAGGGGGGCGTCAACATCGCCAACTTCTCGCTCGCCCGCGGCGAAGGCGACCGGGCGGCCGCCGTGATCGCCGTGGACTCGGCGCCGCCCGCAGCCGTGCTCGAGCGCCTCCGCCGCGCACCGGCCGTCGAGGACGTGCGCGTCGTGAGTTGGTGATCGGGTGAGACGGTGAGCAGAAGCCGCGTGGTCGTCCTCTTCGGAGGCCGTTCCGTCGAGCGCGAGGTCTCGCGGCTCTCCGCGCGCACGATCGTCGGGGCGCTCGATCCGGCGCGATACGAGGTCATTCCGATCGCCGTCGGACGCGACGGGTCCTTTCTCCCGGCGGCGGAGTCGGCGCGGCTCCTCGCCTCGGGCCCCGTGCCGGAGAAGTACCGGGTCGGAGCGGCCGAGTCGCCGCCGTCCTCCGCCGGGACGATCGTTCCCGTCGAGATCTCGCCCGGGAGAGCGGACGTCGTGTTCCCGATCGTCCACGGCACGACCGGCGAGGACGGCGTTCTCCAGGGGTTCCTCGAGACGCTCGGCGTTCCTTACGTCGGGGCCGGCGTGACGGGCTCGGCGATCGGGATGGACAAGGCCGTCACGAAGGCGCTCCTTCGGGACGCCGGGATCCCGACGGTGAAGTTCGCGGCGGCCACGTCGCGGGACGATGCGGAAAGGCTCGCGCGGCGTCTGCCGAAGGAGGGATTCGCGCTGCCGCTCTTCGTGAAGCCGTCCTGCGGAGGGTCTTCCGTCGGCGTGACCAAGGTCAAGAGCTGGGACGCGCTCGCCGTGGCCGTCGCGCGGGCGCTGGCGTTCGACGAGAAGGCGCTCGTCGAGGAAGGGATCGACGCGCGCGAGCTCGAGTGCGCCGTCCTCGGCAACGACGACCCGAAGGCCTCCGGCGTCGGCGAGATCGTTCCGGGCCGCGAGTTCTACGACTACGAGGACAAGTACGTCGAAAACGGCGCGAAGCTGCTCGTGCCGGCTCCGATCCCCGAAGCGACGGCCGCGACCGTGCGGGACCTGGCGGTCCGGACGTTTCGCGCCTGCGGCATCTCGGGGATGGCGCGGGTCGATTTCTTCCTGGAGCGCGGCACGGACCGCGTCCTCGTCAACGAGCTCAACACGCTGCCGGGCTTCACGGCCATCTCCATGTACCCGCGTCTCTGGGAGGCCTCGGGTCTTCCGCTGCCGAAGCTCCTCGACGAGCTCATCCGGCTCGCGTTCGAGCGCGCCGAGCGGCGGCGTCGCCTCTCGCACGAGCCGCCGAAGGAGCTCGCGTAGAGGCGGTCCGGCCCGCGGCGCTCACTTTCCCCAGATCCGCTCCCACCAGTTCTTCTCGCCGCCCGGCGCGTCGAGCTTCATCTTCGAGCGGACGAGACCGAGACTCCATCCCGTCAGCTCGGCCAGGTTGCGCGCCTCCTGTTCGTGCCGGCGCGCAAGCTCCGCGCGATAGCGCTCTCCGGCTTCGCAGGACAGGTCCCCGCTGAACGGATGCCGGAGGACGTAGCGTCCCTGGAAGTTCTGCCGGTCGGCCGTCTCCTGGAAGACGAGGTCCTCGGGGAAATGCGGCTCGTCGTAGCGAACGTGCAGGCGGGTGACGAAGACGTTGGTGCCGCCGGCGCGGCGCGCGTCGGCGCCGTCGTCGAGCCAGAAGACGCCGAGGGACTTCAGCTCCGCGCGGTCGAGAGGGTCCGCGGCGCAGGGATCGCACCAGCCCGTGTCCCACGCGTACTCGAGGAAGACGGTCTCCATCCGCTCGCGCCGCACCTGCTCGGAGAAGAGCGCCTTGTAGAAGTCGCCGAACTCTCCCTTCACATAGAGCGGAATCTCCTGATCCGACGGCAGGCGAACGGTCCGGTAGTTGGTCGTCTCGACGCGACCCTTCCGCGTCAGCGCGTAGACGAAGAGCTCCTGCGGGCCGTCGGCGTTGGCCATGCCGAGGCGAATGGGAAGCATGAACTTCGGCGACTCGTACGCGACCTGGAGAGGACGAAGATACGAGAATCCCAGGCGCGCCTTCTCTTCGAGGTTCACCTTCGCGACGAAGAAACGCATCTTCTGCTTGATGTATCCGCCGAGCACGCGCGACGCGCCGGCGGGAATGCGATAGCCGTTCTCTCGGAGCCACGTCTCGAGCCCGTCGGACTCCTTCGCCGACAGGATCAGGATGTCGTATTCGCCCACCGTGTACTGGGCCTCGACCGTCACGCCGAGGCTCTTCGCGCGCCCCGTCGCCATGGGAGCCTCCGCCGAGACGGCGATCGCCTGTTTCGCCGCCATGTCCCGCGCCGCGTTCGGATAGACCTGGCACGGGTCGGCATCGAAGTATTCGACCAGGCGCGGGGCGGTGTAGGCATCCAGGTGCTCGATGAGCGACCTCTCGCCGGCGTGGATCTGCCCGCGCGTCAGGAACGTCGGCACCGGCACGACGACGGCGAACTCCTTCGGATCGCCGCGGAAGTCGTTCGCGAGCGTCATCACCGTGCGGTCGCCGTCCCGCGCCAGGACGACCTGCGAGGCGCGGTTAAAGAGTTTCGCGTCGCCCTTGGCCACGTAGAACCCGCAGAACGGGAGGGCCGGCCGGCTCGCCGCGAAGAGCAAGAGGAACGAGGCCAGGGAAGGGAGCGCGCGTCTCATCGGAGACTCCTTTCGGAAAGGCCCAGTCGTACCGGCGGCCGGGAATCAGCCGGTCGATCAGAGGCGTGAGGGGCGACAGCGCGAAGAGCGCCCAGATCGGGCCGTTCGCGCGGAAGAGCCGGAACTGGACGAAGGCCGCGGCGAACGCGACGAGGAGGCCAAAAAGGATACGTCCCTCGCGCGAATCGGGCGTCGTCTTCGGGTCCGAGATCATGAAGAACGAGAAGAGCAGAAGCGCACCGCTCTGGAGGCGATGCAGCGGGATCGACGCCGGCTCTCCCAGCCAGGCCGAGCGCGCCAAGAGCAGGCCCGCGTACCCGGCGAGGAACGCGATCGTCACGTCGGCGCGGGCGGCGCGCGTCACGACGAGGCCCCCGGCGCACGCGATGAGGAAGCCGAAGAACGCCGGCGCGCCCCACTGGCCGGGGGAGACCCAGGCGCGGCCGGTGGCGAGGACCGCCGCCGCGAGGCCGAAGTTCGTGGGGTTGAAGACGTGCTTGCCGTTCCAGCGCAGCAGGAATTTGCTGCCGACGGCGAGGGCCGCCCCGGCGGCCGCGATCGGCGCGCCATCCGTCCGGAGGAGAAGGCACAGCGAGAGGCCCGAGACGAGGGCGCTCCGCGGCTCGAAGGAGGGCAGGCCCCAGATCCGCGTGCAGGCGTACTGCGTCGCGAGCGCCGTCGCGACGAGGAGCGCCGCGCGGCGTGGGGTCACGTCGAAGGCGAGCGCCGTCATTCCGTAGGCCAGGAGGAGCGAGAGCGCGCCGATCTGGTAAAGGCGCGGGTCGAGTGGCCGCCGGCCGGTTCTCTCGCTCACGGCCGGAAAGACACCGGGGGGAGGATCCGGGTTCCCCCGCGGCGCTACAATTCCCGGAGACCGAGCGCCGTTTCGTGCCTCCCGACGCTTCTCTCGAATCGCTCGCGATCGCGCCGCTCGCCTCGGACGCGGAGGCGCAGTGGTGCGCGCGGCTGATGTCGTCGTCCGAGCCCTGGATCACTCTGGGCCGCAGCCACGCCGATTCGCTCGAGCGGATGCGGAACCCCGACCATGAGCGCTACGTCGCGAGGCTCGGCTCGATCCTCGCAGGGTTCCTCGTGCTGAACATGCAGGGCGCTTTCGTGGGATACATCCGGACGATCTGCGTGTCGCCGGAGCTCCGGGGCCGGGGCATCGGGACGAAGCTCGTCGATTTCGCGGAGAAGCGCATCTTCCCGGTGTCGCCCAACGTCTTCCTGTGCGTCTCGTCATTCAACTTCGAGGCGCGCAAGCTCTACGAGCGGCTGGGCTACAAGATGGTCGGCGTGCTGCCCGACTACGTCGTGTCCGGGCACTCGGAGCTCCTGCTCCGCAAGACGACCGGCCCGATGGCGGGCTTCCAGAAGAGAACGAAAGCCTAGAGGCCCTCGCGCGCCCGAACGGGCGACGCGGCGACGCGGTCGAGAACGGGAAGCCTCGCGCCCGCGTTGCTGTAGCGGCCGAACGCCAGCACGCCGGTCGGGCAGGACTGCACGCACGCCGAGCAGCGGACGCATTGCGGGTCGGCCATGGGCTCTCCCTTGTTCGCGAAGCCCATGACGTCGATGCCCTGATGGCAAACGGCCGTGCACACGCCGCACGAGATACATCGCGACTTCTCCGCGAAGATGCGGAAGCGCGTGAACCGCGCGTACACGTTCATCAGGGCCGCGAGCGGGCACGCGAACCGGCACCAGACGCGGCCCGAGAACCAGAAGTACGCGCCGACGCCGAGGATGCCGGCGAGGCCGATGTCCACGACGTGGAAGTAGTTGAGCTCGACTCCGAGAACCGACCAGCCCGACAGAAGGCCGTCGAACAGTTTCTGGGCGAGCCGCCCCGCGGCGGTGGAGGGCGCGGTCCACGAGAGCACCCGCGCGCCGAAGAGCAGGAGGGCGACCGCGAGGATGGCCTGTCCCGCCATGTTGACGCGATTCCAGACCGGACCGTGCGGCATCTTCTCGCGCTGCGTGTCGCCCATGGTCTCGGCGAGCGCGCCGCAGGAACAGATCCAGCCGCAGTAGACCCCCTTGCCCCAGCGGCGGATCGCCAGCGGGATGAGGACGAACGTCTGGGCGAAGGCGATGACGAGCCACCACGCGAGCGGGCGGGAGGAGAAGACGTTCCAGACGAAGAGCGGCCAGGCGAGGATGAAGCCGAAGGCGCGCCAGTACTCGCGCCCGTGCGCCGCGCCCGCCGCGGCGGGGAAGAGGTTGTCGGCGAGCGTCTTCCCGAAGCCGGCGTCGAACGCTCCGTTGTGTCCGAGGTAGGGCAGGAGCACGTAGGGCAGCAGGAAGAGCGGAATCCACTGGATCGCGACGAGCGTCCACGTCTGCCGCGTGACGTAAGCCGTCCGGCGCCGCCGGATGCGCCCGATGCCGAAGCCGAGGACGCACAGACAGTAGACGAGCGAGTAATAGAAGCCGGGGTCGCGCCGCGACACGGCGATCGTGCCCGCGAGCGTCGCCGGCGAGGCCGCGGGGGCGGGCAGGTCGTACGGGAAGAACCCGTGAGCCCGGAACCAGCGGTTGACGGCGCCGTTCCCCTTCCAGTTGTAGAGGAGCGCGCAGAAGAGCAGGAACGCGGCGAAGGAGGCGTACGTGCGCGCCCTCCACTCGCCGCGGATGGGAATGCCGGAGCGGCGGAAGAACCCGAGCGGCGCATCCCGGCCGAGCATCGCGAAGACGACGTCGTTGGGAATCGCGGACTCCCGGCCGGAGGCGCCCGCGACGGCGACGCGTCCCTCTTCGATGCGCAGCACGCGCGTCCCGAGCGCGACGCGGAGCGCGCCGGGCGCGTGCGGTTCGCCGTCGGCCGCGAGAAAGGCGCCGGAGGAGGTCGTCTCGAGGTCGGACGACGGCCGCTCGACGGCCACCGGAGCGGTCGGGTCCCTCTCGAGCGCCCGGACCATCGCGACGTTCTCCGGCTTCGCACGCGCGAAGTCTTCGCCGCGGTGGCAGAGGGTGACGCGGGCGCCTGCCGCCGCGAGCGCGATGGCGGTCTCGAGCGCGGAGTCGCCGCCGCCGACCACGAGCGCATCGCGTCCCGCGTGGTCGCGCGGGTCGTGGAGCCGGTTGAAGACGCGGTCCGGGTCGTCTTCACCGGGGACGCCGAGACGGCGGTGGTCTCCGCCGCGGCCGATCGCGACGATGACCCGCCGCGCGCGCGCGGCCGAATCGCCGCCCGGCTTCGAGCCCTCCGCGACGAGATGCAGGAGGCCGCCGCGTCGTTCGACGCACGCGATGCGCGCCGGCGTGATGGGGATCCGGCGCTCTCGGGCGACCTTCCGCAGGCCTTCGAGCAGGTCTTCCTTGGGGTGGATTTCGGACCGGAACTGCAGGTCCCCGCGCGGGATCAGGCCGCGCGGATACGTGTAGATCGGCTTCCCCCGCGGGAAATTCGCGATGGTCGAAAAGGCCTCGGAGGCCTCGAAGACCGCGAACCGAAGTCCGGCAGTCTGGGCCCGAAGCGCCGCGGCGATTCCCGAGACGCCGCCGCCCACGATCGCGAGGTCGAGCACGTCCGGATCGCCGCGCCCGCCGCGGCCGCGCTCGAAGCCGGGCTCGGCGAGAATCGCCTCGACGGCGCGCGCGCCCGAGTCCGAAGCGATCTTCAGCAACGGAACGCCCGTCAGGTCGCCGACGATCCGAACGCCGGCAACGGCCGTCTCGCCGCCGGGCCCGACGACGGGGAGCTTCTCGACCGTCGCCGCGGGCCACCGGGTGTGCAGCCAGCGCGTGTAGCGGCGGAGAAGGGCGAACATGCGGGACCGTTTCGGATTCTAGCCCGGAGAGACTAGTCTCGCGATCCGTGCCCGAGCTGCCGGACATCCTCGCGTACCTCGCGGCCCTCGAGCCGCGCGTGGCGGGACGCAAGCTCGAGGCCGTGCGCCTCGGCAGCCCGTTCCTGCTCCGCTCGGTGTCGCCGCCGCTCGCCGAGGCGTCGGGGCGGCGCGTCGTGCGCCTGTCGCGCCTCGGCAAGCGCGTCGTGTTCGAGCTCGAGGGCGGCTTGCGCCTCGTGCTCCATCTCATGATCGCCGGCCGCCTTCACTGGAAAGCGCGCGGGGCGAAGGTCGGCGGGCGCGGCGCGCTCGCGGCCTTCGATTTCGAGGATGGCTCGCTCGTTCTGACCGAAGCCGGAACGAAACGGAGGGCGTCTCTGCATCTCGTCCGCGACGCGGAGGTCTCGCATCTCGACCGCGGCGGCCTCGAGGTCCTGGACTCCGACCTGCCGGCCTTCCGAGCCGCGCTCGCCCGCGAGAACCACACGGTGAAACGGGCGCTCACGGATCCCCGTCTCTTCTCGGGGATCGGGAACGCCTACTCGGACGAGATCCTGCATCGCGCCCGGCTGTCGCCGGCGCGCCTCACGAGCCGCCTGAGCGAAGAAGAAACCGAGCGTCTCTGGCATGCGACCCGCAAGACGCTCGCGGAATGGAGCGACCGACTGGTCGGCGAAGCGAGGAAGTCGTTTCCGGAAAAGGTCACCGCGTTCCGCGAGGGCATGGCGGTGCACGGGAGGTACGGGAAGCCCTGTCCGGTGTGCGGCACGCCGATCCAGCGGATCGTGTACGCGGAGAACGAGTCGAACTACTGTCCGACTTGCCAGACCGGCGGGAAGCTCCTGGCGGATCGCGCTCTCTCGCAGCTCTTGAAGGGGGACTGGCCGAAGACGCTCGAGGAGCTCGAGGAGCGAAAGCTCCGGTGAGGCAGCCCGTGATCGCGGCGGCCGCGGCGCTGGTGCTGTGCGCGGCGGCGCCCGGTCAGGAAGTGCAGATTCCGCGCGAGCCCGAGCTCTCGCTCTTCGCCGGGGTCGGCCACACTTTCAAGACCAACCGGGGCAACACGAAGGCCTGGGTCGTGGAGCTCGAGCCTCAGGCCGCGTTCCGCCTCGGGACGCGATTTCAATGGCTCGCCGAAGCTCACTACACACACTGGTTCGATCCGGACGCATGGGCCGCGGGGCTTCTCCCGGTCGGCGCGCGGTACTACTTCGGCTTGGGCCGATACTCGGTGTACTTCGACTTCCTCGCCGGGCTCGGCTGGACGAATCTCCAGGTGATCGAGATCGATCGCCGGTTCAACTTCATTCTGACCGGCGGTCCCGGCCTGCGCCGCCAGATCGACGCGCGCCACGCGTGGTTCGTCCAGGCGCGATGGCTCCACTACTCAAACGCGGGAACGGTGCCGCCGAATCTGGGTCTGAATTCGCTCGTCGTGTCGGGCGGCTGGAAGTTCTAGTCCGGCGTCAGGGCATCCCGCCCTCGAGAATGCGCGCGAGCTTCGCCGCGTCGATGTTTCCGCCGGAGACGACGCAGACGGTCTTGCCCGCCGGCGAGGGCGCCCGGTCCGACAACGCGACGGCCACGGGCGTCGCGCCGGCGCCCTCGGCCACGACGCGCTGCCGCGTCGCCAGGAGGCGCACGGCGTCGGCCACCTCGGGCAGCCGCGCGACACGCGCGCCGTCGAGGAGCCGCTGCGCGAGCGGCCACATCTCGGGGAGCACGCCGCCCGATCCGATCCCGTCGACGAAGCTCGGCCGGTACGGGATCGCGCGGGGCGCGCCGGCCTCGAACGACGCCGCGAGCGGCGCCGCGGTCTCCACTTCGCACGCATAGACGGAGACGCGCTTCGAGATCGCCCGGGCCGCGGCCGCGATGCCGCAGGAAAGACCGCCGCCTCCCCAGGGAACGAGGATCGTGTCGACGTCCGGCAGGTCCTCCAGAATCTCGAGGCCGGCCGTCCCGTTGCCGGCGATCACGGCGGCATCGTGGAAGGGATGAACGAAGTGTCCGTCGAGCCCGGGATAGCCGTGGTCGACGAGGACCTGCCACCACCGGTCGAACGGTTCCCGGACGTATCGCGCGCCGAGACGCTCGATCGCGTCGAGCTTCGCCTTCGGCGCGGTGTCCGGGACGACGACGGCGCACTCGACGCCGAGACGGCGGGCGACCCACGCGAGGCCCTGCGCCATGTTGCCGGCGCTCGCCGTGTAGACGCCGCGCGCGAGATCCTCCGGACGCGCGAGAGCGGCCGCGTTGGCGGCGCCCCGGATCTTGAACGAGCCGATCGGCTGAAGATTCTCGAGTTTGAGCCAGATCTCGCCGGCGACACCCGCCGCGCTCGGGTTCGGGATGTCCAGCCGGACGAGCGGCGTGCGCAGCGCGACGCCGCGAAGACGACTCTGCGCCTCCCGGATGGCGTCGAGGCCCGGTGGCTCAAGAGGCTTCGCGGTGCCCTCCGAATTCGAGCATGCGCCCGGCGCCCGACGCCCGCGCCCTGTCGTAGATGTGTTTGGCCGAGGCGACGTCCTCGACGGCGAGGCCGAGCGATTTGAAGAGCGTGATCTCGTCCGGCGACCGGCGGCCGGGAGCCCTTCCGATCGCGACCTCGCCGATCTCGCCCACGACGTGGCCATCGCCCACCTTGCCCTCCTTCTTCGCGAGGAGGAAGTCGCCGCCTTCGTTCTCGAGAGACTCGCGCCGGTCGGCGTAGAGGCGCGACCGGCGCACGGCGTCGCCATCGAGCTCGCGCGACGACGGAACGCTCGAGCCGACGGCGTTGACGTGCGCGCCGGGAGAGATCCACTCGCCGTGCAGGATCGGCGCGCGCGCCGACGTGGCGGTGCAGATCAGGTCGGCCCCCGCGACCGCATCGCGCGCGCTCGCGGCGGCTTCGATCGCGACGCCCTGGCGCCGGGACTCTCGGGCCGCGAAGGCGCGGGAGTTCTCCGCGTTGCGGCTCCAGACGCGCACGCGCCGGATCCGCCGAACGCACCGCATCGCCTCGAGGTGCGTCCGCGCCTGGACGCCGGAGCCCAGGATCGCGAGGTCGCCGGCGTCCTCGCGCGCGAGGAGCCGGGTGGCGACGCCCGAGACGGCGGCCGTCCGGATCGCCGTGATCGACGT
>DATBFU010000146.1:0-6965 GCA_036558325.1 Thermoanaerobaculia bacterium
ACTCACCGCGGCTCTCCGCGTGCGCGGCGCCGTCCCGCTTTCGTCCCGTCTCCTCGCGGCCGCGGCCGCGGGCGCCGGCGCCGCGGCCTTCGCCGCGCCGCACCACGGAAGCCAGCCCGACGCCGGGCCGGAGTTGGCGAAGGCCGAGGCGTAGGAGAGCGCCGCCCCCGAGAACGCGTACGCGATGCCGGCGAGGAACGCCGCGCCTTCCGACTGGCCGAGGCGCCGCGCGAGGAGGCGCGCGCCGAGGTACGCCCAGAGGACGTGCAGGAGGTAGTGCAGGTTGAACGCCGAGGCCGGCGACACGATCTTTTCGAGGAGCACCGTCGGGTAGAGCAGCACGGCGTTCGGGTTCGCGAGGAGCGGCTGACCTCCGGAGGCACCCTCGTTGACGAACGGCGCGTGTCCGGCGGCGAGCGCCTGCGCGGCGACGCGGCGCCACGGCCAATGCGTGATGTGCGCGTCGCGGAAGACGAGACGCCGCGTCCCGAGGATCTCGGGCAGGAGCGGCAGCGCGAAGAGGACGGCGATCGCCAGGCTCGCGAGCACGGCCCGGCCGCGGGAGGACATTGAGGAAAGTTTAGCTTCAAATCCGATCGCGCTCCGGACTTCCGACCTTACACTGGGCTCGTTGCACGAGAAGCTCGCGTCCCGCGCCGTCCTCGCCGCCTTCGCCTTCACGGCGATCTTCTTCACCGGCCAGTTCCCGCCGTTCGCGAATCCGAACGAGCTTTCGCGCCTCGAGGCCGTGTACGCCGCGGCCGAGCTCCGGACGCTCTCGATCGACGGCGCAATCCCCGTGCTCGGCGACCACGAGGACAAATCGGTCTCGAACGGGCGCTTCTACTCCAACAAGGCGCCCGGGCTCGCGCTCGCGGCCGTGCCGGTCTACAAGCTGCTGCGCCTCGTTTTTCCGAAGCCGCACGCGGCGTCCGACGCCGTGTTCGTGTGGCTGCGCCTCCTCACCGTGTCGCTCGCGAGCGTGCTCGCGCTCGCGCGATTCCTGCGGCGTCTCGCGCCGTTTCCGTCGGGTCCTCTCGTCGGTTTCGCGGTCGCGTTCGGTACGCCGTTTCTCTTCTACGCGCGCTCCTTCTTCGCGCACGCGTGGGTCGCCGCGCTCCTCTTCCTCGCCTGGGATCTTCTCCGGGCGGCGACGGAGCGGGAAGGGACGCGGCGCGTCGGAGCGCTCTACGCCGGCGCGGGTCTGCTCGCGGGCTGGGCTGCGATCTCGGAGTACACCGCGGCGCCGCTCGTGCTCCTGCTGGCATTTGCCGCGCGCACGCCGCGGCGCCTGGTCCCGTTCGCCGCCGGAGCCGCGGTGCCGCTCGCGGTGTTGCTCGTCTACGACGCGGCGTGCTTCGGCTCGCCTTTCGTCCTGTCGTCGGCGCGCGAGGCCTACGGCCAGTATTCGGCGCTCTCCGGAAAGGGGCTCTTCGGATTCGGAGCGCCGAGCCCGTCGGTCGCACTGCAGTATCTCTTCCATCCGGCGCGCGGGCTCCTTCTTTTCTCGCCCTTCTGGATCTGGCTCCTGCCGGGCTTCGTGCGGTGGCGTCGCCTCGGAAGCGACCGGTCGGCGTCCCTCCTCTGCCTCGCCGCGGTCGCGGGCTTCTTCGTGCTCCTCTGCGGGTACCCGAACTGGCACGGCGGCTGGGCGATCGGCAACCGTTACCTTCTGCCGGTCCTCTTCTTCGCCGCGCTCTCGCTGCCGTACGCCCTCGCGACGCCGCTCTCACGCGGCCTCTTCGCGATCGCGGCGATCTTCGCGGTGACGGCCCACGTCCTCATGACGTCCTCGTGGCCGCACTTCCCGCCCGATCTTCCGTGGCCTCCCGCCACGGGGTCGCTCTGGTTTCTCTCGCGGGACTGGTTCGCGCCGAATCTGCTCTCCCGCGCGGGCCCGCTCTCGCTTCTGCTTCCCGCCGCCGCAGCGGCTGCCGCCGGCGGTCTCTGCCTCAAGGCGGCGGGGCCGCTGACCCCGCCGTCCGCCGCCGCTCTGGTCGCGGCGCTGCTTCTCTTTGCCGTCCCGCTCGCCGCGCGGCCGAACGTGCCCTACGGCGCGCGCCTGTGGCGGGCAGCGATCTTCGGCGCTTACTCCGGCGTCGACCCGGGGCGCGAGGAGTTGAATCGCGTCGTGAAGGAGGCCGCGACGCCGTCGCAGATGCGCCAAGCCGCCGGCGCGTGGCGGCTCTACGGCCCGCCGGCCCGACCCTAAGGGTCGCCTTACTTGGCCGAGGAGCTTTCGAGCCGCTTGCGGCGAAGGACCAGCAGAGAGACGAGCGCGGCCGCGAGCCCGATCAGCGCGACCGCCATGCGATCCTTCCGTGGAGCATAGACGAGCAGAGCAAGGACACCGAGCGGGATCCAGACCGAGAGCATCTTTCCACGACCGATGAAGTAGGCGATCAACGCAAACGCGACGACATCGCTAGACATTACAGGCCGTCCTCTGTGACTGAATGGCGTTCTGAACCTCTCTCATCGCGATGGCCACAGCAGCAAGGTTGCCCGGGTTGGGGTCAACGGCTGCACTCTACAAGGCAGCAGTCAGCGCGGCGGTCCAAAAGAGAAGGTTGGCGGTTGCGTCGTTGCACGCTTCGGAAGCGCCCGTCTGAAGCGCGTCCTCGATGTCCTGAAAGGGATGCGTTGGCATTACGTATGTCGGAACAAAGTGACCCATGACGCCGATGGCTGCTGTCACCGAGGATTGGACCGAAGGATCGACCTGCATTTGAAACAGTCCGTTGGCATAAAAGTCCAACTTTCCTACTGGTGTGGATTGGCGAAACTCAAGGGTCGGCCACTGAGAGCCAGAGGCCGTCGTCCGCCCAGGAATCACGACAACTCTTGCAGCCGTACTCTGAGTGGCGGTCCCACGACCAAGGGTATAGAAATACGCCGCGACGCCGTTCGGATATGTATGTGTTTCGGTAGTCTGGCAGTCTGGAGTTTGATTTCCCTGGAAGCATGGGCCTGGCAGAGCGATAGTCGGTGTCGCCATCACCGCGATGCCAACGATTAGAGCGATCGAAGACCTTCCGCGCCGTTCCAGCGTCTTGTTCCGCTTCCCTCTTTCTCATGACGTTAGGTTGGACGCCGGGTGCGGGTAGCCGATGTGTGATGGAAGGCTTACTGGACGGGACGAGCTGTTGTGAAAACAAGGTGACGACCCGCAGTCCCGGCCTCGCGCTCCCCTCCGGTTCGTGGTCCCTCTGGGCCTAGTCCGGCAGGATCTCGAAAACCTTCCAGCGCGCGAGCCATCGGCCGCCGCGCACGATTCCTGTGCGTGAGGCGTGTACGAGGCGGATGCGGGTGAGGGGAGGCACCTCGAGTCCGGGCAGACGCGCGCCCGCGCCGTCGAAGTCGTAGAGCCGCGACTGCATGGAGCGGAAGTACTCGGGCGTCGGCGCGAGGCCGCCGGCCGGGGAGGCGTGGAGCACCGGCGCGCGGCCGATATATCCGGCGTAGTCGTTCAGCCGCGGCGCGAGATCGGTCGCGAGGATCCACCGCGCGCGATGGGCCCGCGCGATCGCCAGCGCTTCTTCCTCGCTCTCGGCCAGGAAGAATCGGATCGAGTCCTCGAACCCGTAACCGAAGTTGTTGGCCACGACCGGCTGCTCGGCGTCGAAGAGGATCCGATGGCCGAGCGACCACGGCGCGAGCACCGACGCCGCGCGCGCGAGGCCCGGCGCATCCGGCGGCGTGTCGAGGAGGCGCGGGTCGTAGGCGTTCACGGTCCGCGGCAGCTCCTTCCTCATCCAGTCGAGCGTCTCGAAGAGGTCCGTGCCCGGCGCGCGGACCGCGGCGAGCTCCGCGCGAAGGCCGCTCGCCATCGGCAGAATGAGGAGGAACGCCGTCGCGGCCACGAAGACGGCGCGGACCTCCCGCCGCGCGCCGGCGTTCGCGATGCCCGTCCCGACGGTCCGCACCGCCTCGATCGCGGCGAAGGCCGCGAGCGGCGCCGCGTAATAGACGTTCAAACGCTGAGACACCGCGAGGAAGATCGTGACCGCGCCCCAGATCGCGAGCGCGAGATGGAGCGCGGCCCTCGGGCCGCGCCGGACCCGCGACGCCCAGAGGACGACGATGAGCGGCGAGAGGAAGAACGCGGCCGAGAGCTGCTCGAGGGGAAGCGCGACGCCGTCGGCGAGCAGGGGACGCGCCTCGAAGATCCCCTTGAGCCAGCCGGCCGGATAGGAGACGTAGCCGCTCTTTCCGGCCGCCTCCCGGGTCCGGCCGACGACATAGCCGAGGCCGTTGGCAAGGCCGCGCGCGAGGTCGCCGGCGAAGGGCAGGAGCACCGCCGCGGCGGCGGCGAGGAGAGCGATTCGCACGAGGAGGGCGCGCCCCGCGAGCTCGCGGCGAACCGCGGCGGCGATCGTCGACAGGAGAAGCGTCCCCGCCGCGAGCGCGCCGAGGAAAAGCGGCTGAAAGAATCCGAAGGAAACGTAGGTGATCGGCGGCCGGATCGGGCCGAGCCATGCGGCGGTCGCGGCGGCGGTGATCACGGCCGGCAGCGCGAGGACGAGGAGGATCGGCCGCAGGACGTCGCGCCGCAGGAGGAGGCATTCGCCGAAGAGCGCGAGCGCGAAGATCGCCGCCCAGTAGATCGCGCCCTGCCAGGAGAGCACCGCGAGCGCCAGAGCGAGCCCGGCGAGGACGTCGTTGCGCGAACGCTCCTCCTCCCGGCTCTTCAGGAACGCCGCGAGCACGAGGAGGCCGGTCGCCGACTCCGCCACGTGCTGGTCGGTGTGCCCGAACTGGGTCCAGAGGATGTGCGCGGGGCAGATCGCGACGAAGAGGGCCGCGGCGACGCCGGCGGTAGGTCCGTAGAGGCGCCGGCCGATGGCGCCTGCGAGGATGATGGCGGCTCCCGCGAGAACGACCGGCACCCAGGCGGCCTCGGCTTCCACGACCTCGCCCGGCGCCGCCGGTCCGTGGAGCGCGCGCGAAGGCGCCGCGAGCGCGAGATCGAAGAGAGGCGGCCAGATCGGGACGCCGCCCTCCGGAACGTTCATGAGCGGGTCGAAGAAGATCGTCCGCGGGAAGTGCGCCACGGCGAACCGCGCGCGCCGGAGGTGATAGGCGTCGTCGGATCCGAGCACGCGCGTCCGTCCGGTCGCCGAAAGCTGGGCGCGCGTCGTCCGGCGCAAGGACACGCCGATCGCGAGCGCGGCGGCGAGGCCGAGAAGAAACGCGACGCGCCGCGCGGCCATCGCGATCATTATGCCAGCCCGTCCGGTATCATTCGGGGAGCGCGTGAAGCTCTCCGTTCTCATGCCCGTCTACAACGAGACGCGGACGATCGACGAGATCCTGCGGCTCGTCTCCGCGGTCCCGATCGAGAAAGAGATCCTCGTCGTGGACGACGGCTCGACGGACGGGACCCGCGAGATCCTCGCGCGGTGGAACGGGCGCGACGGCGTGCGCGTGATCCTCCACCCGACGAACCTCGGCAAGGGCCGCGCCGTCCGCACGGCGATGGAGCAGGCGCGTGGCGAGATCCTCCTCATCCAGGACGCGGACCTCGAGTACGACCCCGCCGACTACACGGCGATCTTGCGTCCCATCGAGTCGGGCCGCGCCGACGTCGTCTACGGATCGCGCTTCCGCGGCAGCGCCGAGAATCGCGTGCAGAATTTCTGGCACACGGTCGGCAACCGCATCCTGACGCTCATCTCGAACGTGTTCACGGACCTGAATCTCACCGACATGGCGACGTGCTACAAGGCGTTTCATCGGCGCGTCGTGCCGTCGCTCGACCTCGAATCGCGGCGGTTCGGGTTCGACGCCGAGTTCACCGTGAAAGTCGCACGCGGCGGTTTCCGGCTCTTCGAGGTTCCCGTGTCCTATTTCGCGCGGTCGCGCGCGGAGGGCAAGAAGATCCGCCTGAAGGACGGCTTCTCGGCGCTCGGCGCCCTCGTGCGGCACACGTTCGAGCGCCCGAAGACACCGTGAGCCGCCGCGGTCTGGCGACGGCCGCCGGCGCGGCGCTCGCCCTCGCCCTGGCTTCCGTCGGCCTCGTGTGGGACCACGCGCGCGGGGACGCGCTCTCCGCGGACGAGCCGGTCCACATCCTCTCGGGCTACTTCGAGGTCTCCGGCCGGACGGCGATCGTCAACATCGAGCACCCGCCGCTCGCGAAGATGCTCGCCGGGCTGTCGCTCGCGACGCTCGACCTGCCGCCCGCGCCGGCGCAGGTCCCGATGGGCAACGGGTTCACCGACTTCGGGCACGCGTTTCTCTTCGAGAACCGCGTCTCGCCCGACGCGATCGCGGCGGCCGCGCGGCGCCCGTTCCGATGGCTCCTCGGAGGGCTCGTCGTCCTCGTGTTCGCGGCGGGTCTCGGGCGGTACGGCGCGGGACCGGCGCTCTTCGCCGCGGCGCTCGTCGCGCTCGATCCGAACTTTCTCGCGCACGCGGGCGTCGTGCACACGGACGTCGCGGCGTCGCTCGGGTTTCTGGCCACCGTGGTCGCCTGGAATCGCGCGCAGGAGCAGCCGACGGCGATGCGACTCGCCGTGACCGCGCTGGCGCTCGGCGCGACGCTCGCGACGAAGTTCTCCGCCGTCTATCTCCTGCCGATTCTCGCCCTCCAGGCGCTGCTCGGGGCGCGTCGGGCCGAGCGGCCGGGCCGCGCGGCGCTCCGGAGCCTCGGAAGACTCGCCCTCGTCTCCGTCGGAGCGATCGCGGTCGTCTTCGCCGTTTACGCTGCCGTCACGACGCGGATGAACGAGGCCGATCAGCGACAGATCATCTGGGAGTCGGTGGGAGAGCGCGGCGCCCCGGGCCTCGCCCGAGCGATCCAGCGGGTCGCCGAGATCTCGCCGCCGCTCGGGCACTATCTCGGCGGGCTGGCCTACGTCGCGCGGCAGAACGCCGTCGGCGGCGGAATCAACTTTCTCGCCGGGAAAACGTCGATCACCGGGTTTCCGAGCTACTTCCTCGTGGCGTTTCTCGTGAAATCG
>DATBFU010000147.1:0-46141 GCA_036558325.1 Thermoanaerobaculia bacterium
CGGTACGCGCGTCGGCTTCCTTCCCCTCGAGCTGCTCCGGCGCCATGTACTGGAACGTCCCGAGGATCGTTCCTTCGCGCGTCAGCTCGGCCTGCGTGGGCAGCGCGGTCGAGGTGCCTTTCGACGCGACGGTCGCCACCGGCTTCGCGAGGCCGAAGTCGAGAAGCTTCACGCCCGACTTCGTCAGCATGACGTTGCCCGGCTTCAGGTCCCGGTGGACGATCCCTTGCCGGTGCGCCTTGTCGAGCGCGTCGGCGATCTCCGTGCCGTAGCGCAGCACCTGCTCCGTCGGGAGCACGCCGCGCCCGAGGCGCGCCGAGAGGGTCTCGCCCTCGAGGTACTCCATGACGAGATAGTCGGTCGCGCCCTCCTTCCCGACGTCATAGAGCGCGCAGATGTGCGAGTGCGACAGCGACGAGATCGTCTTCGCCTCGCGCTCGAGCCGCTCGCAAAGCTCCGCGTTCTCCGTGAGCGCGGCCGGGAGCACCTTGACCGCGACGGTCCGGCCGAGGCGCGTGTCCTTCGCCTTGTAGACCTCTCCCATGCCGCCGGCGCCGAGCGGCGACTGGATCTCGTAAGGCCCCAGACGGGTGCCGGCGGCGAGGCTCAAGATGAGCTCCAGACTATATCGATGGGCCAGTCATCCCGAGCGAGATCGAGGGATCCCGAACTCGGCAGGCCGCGCGAAGCTCCGGATCCTTCCCTTCGCTCGGGACGACCCGCGGACGGGTCGCCTCGGGATGACGGCGGACACGACACCTACTTCGTCTGTCGGTCGATGAAGTCCGCCACGTCCGCCTTGAACGCCTTCAGCGACGGCTCGTGGATGTACATCATGTGTCCGGCCGGGTAGTACTTCATCTCGATGCGCCCCTGTCCCGTCTTGCCGAGGTTCAGATGCGCCATCATCGATTCCGTCGCGAAGAACGGCGTCGCGAGATCGTAAAGGCCGTTCAACACGAGCACTTTCAGGTTCGGATTCGCGGTCAGCGCGTGCGCCAGATCGACGCCGGTGTTCGTCATGCCGGGCAGCGCGAAAGCCGCGCCCGGCGTCTTGTGCTTCCAGTCCCACTTCGGCCAGATGCCGGCCGACACGATGTAGTTCTTGCCCTGGCCGAACTTGAGGCCCTCGTGGTACCAGTCGAAGAAGGCCGCCGTGAACGCGGCGCTGATCGCGTTGCTCTGCGGATCCTCCTCCGCGTCCTTCGCGAGCGGATCGAACGACGGGCCCTGGAACCGCGAATCGAGGCGGCCGATCGTGATGCGATGCTGGCGCATCAGTTCCGCCGTGAACTGGCCTTCGGCCACGCGAAGGTTTGCGAGCTTCCAGTAGTCCTCCGAGAGTCCCGTGTATTCGTGGAGCTTCTTTGCGACCGCGTCGCGCCGGTCGTCCGGCAGCCGGTCGCCTTCCGCGAGCGCCGTCGCGTACTCGCCGGCCGCGAACCGCCGCACTTCCACCAGCCACTTGTCCGCGTCCGCGGGCGCGCTGGGCAGGACCTTGTGATACGCCGCCGTCGCCGCGTAGGTCGGCAGGAAGAGCGGGTATGCGCGGTCGTCGCCCGGCGTCGGAAAGATCGCTCCGATGTCGGTCGCGACGGAAACGAGCACGACGCCGTTCAACGCCATGCCGGCGTGCGACTGCAGCCAGTCCACGACGCCCGCCGAGCGGGTCGTCCCGTAGCTCTCGCCGAGGAGGAACTTCGGCGAGTTCCACCGGCCGTTATCCGTGATCCACTGCTGGATGAAGCGCCCGACCGACTCGATGTCGGGATCCACGCCCCAGAAATCCTGGTCCTTGGCGTTTCCCACCGCGCGGCTCAAGCCGGTCCCGACCGGATCGATCATCACGATGTCGGTCTTGTCGAGCGGGCTGTAGGCGTTGTCCACGACCTGATACGGCGGCGGCGGCGTCGCGGCCGCGTCGGTCGTCACGACGCGCCGGGGACCCATGACGCCCATGTGGAGCCAGATGCACGAGGAGCCCGGGCCGCCGTTGTAGGAGAACGTGACGGGACGCTTCGCGCCGGCGGCGGCGTCCTTTCGGACGTAGGCGATGTACCCGATCGACGCCCACGGCTCGTCCTTGTCGTTGCGGACAATGAGCGTTCCCGCGGTCGCCGTGTACGCGATCGGCGCGCCGCCGATGACGGCGCTGTGCTGCGTGACCGACTGCTCCGCCTTCGGCGGCTCCTTTTTCGCAGGCTCCGCGCCCTTTTCCGGCGGCTTCTCCGGAGGCTTCTCCTGCGCTCGCACGCTTCCGCCGAGAACCGCCGCCAGGACCAGGATCGCCGCTGCGTTGCGTCTCACCGTTCCTCCTTTGTTCGCCGGGACTTGCAGCGCGAAAATATCGCGGAACCGGGCCCCGCGGGCCGTCCTCTGGTAGATTTTTCGGTCGCATGGATTCCCGGCAGCGCCACCGCACCGTGGGCGTCCCGGTCGGCCCCGTCCTCGTGGGCGGCGGCGCGCCGGTCGTCGTCCAGTCGATGGCCAACACCGACACCGCCGACGCCGTCTCGACGGCCCGGCAGTGCGTCGAGCTGGCGCAGGCGGGCTCGGAGATGGTCCGGGTGACGGTCAACGTCCCCGAGGCGGCGCAGGCCGTTCCCGAGATCAAGCGCCGCATGCTCGATGCCGGCGTCGAGGCGCCCCTCATCGGCGACTTCCACTACAACGGACACGTGCTGCTGTCGCGGTTCCCCGCGATGGCGCAGGCTCTCGACAAGTACCGCATCAACCCCGGCAACGTCGGCAAGGGCGCGCGGCGCGACGAGCAGTTCGCGACGATCTGCGGCGTCGCGCGCGACCGCGGAAAGCCGGTGCGCATCGGCGTCAACGGCGGCTCTTTGAACCAGGAGCTCGTCATGGCGAAGATGCAGGAGAACACCGACCGGGACCTCGGCCGGACTTCGGAGGACATCATCAACGAGTGCATGGTCCTCTCGGCGCTGCAGTCGACGGACCTCGCGCTGCAATCGGGACTGCGCAAGGACCAGATCATCATCTCCTGCAAGGTGTCGCGGCCGCTCGACCTCATCGCCATCTATCGCGATCTCGCGGCGAAGACGGACCAGCCGCTCCATCTCGGCCTGACCGAGGCGGGCATGGGAGCCAAGGGCCTCGTCTGGTCGGCGTCGGCCATGGGGGTTCTCCTGAGCGAAGGCATCGGCGACACGATCCGCGTCTCGCTGACGCCGCGGCCGGGCGGCGACCGCCGTGAGGAGGTGTACGCCGCCTGCGAGCTCCTCCAGTCGCTCGGCATCCGCTCCTTCGCGCCTTCGGTCACCGCCTGTCCCGGCTGCGGGCGGACGACTTCGACCACGTTCCAGGAGCTCGCCGAGCGCATCCAGGGCTACGTGCGCGACAAGATGCCGGAATGGAAGGCGCAGTACGACGGCGTCGAGAACATGACGCTCGCGGTCATGGGATGCGTCGTGAACGGCCCCGGCGAATCGAAGGCCGCCTCGATCGGGATCTCTCTGCCCGGCACCGGCGAGGAGCCGCACTGCCCCGTTTATATCGACGGCCAGCACTTCACGACGCTCAAAGGCACCTACGAGGAGCTCTCCGCCGCCTTCCGAGCGCTCGTGGATGACTACGTCGCGACCCGTTACCCCCGCCACGAGGCGAAGGCCCCTCTGACCGCCTGACGAGCGGCCTCTCGGCGAAGGGACGCGGGCTCTCCCCGCGATCGACGGGCTCCGCTTCAGCGAATGGGAGCCGTCCGCGCGAGCTTCTGCGCGAGCGCGGTCCACCGCGGCTCCGCCCGCAGCGCGTCGAACATCGGATCGAACATCGGGAAATGCAAACGCGCCCAGAGAAGCGCGTTGCGCTCCTCGTAGGCGCGTTCGAGCGCCGCGAGCGCCTCCTCCCGATCCCCGAGCGCCGTCAGCAGAACGGCGAGGTCGTGGGGCGGCACGTACGTCCGCCGCGCCTTGTCGCGCATCTCCTCGAGAAGATTTCGAGCTTCGGGCTCGCGCCCCGAGGCGACGAGGGCGGCGCCGAGCAGCGCCATCGGGAAGAACTGCTCGCGCTGCGTCATCTCGACGCCTCCCGTCAGGGTCGCGACGGCTTCGGCCGCCTTCCCCGCGTAGAGCTGCGCGAACCCGAGCGACCACGTCGGGAACGCGGCCTCGGGATCGAGGGCCACGGCCTGTGCGAGCAGCGGGATCGCCTCCTCGAAACGCCGCGCGCCGAGGAACGTCCAGCCGAGCACCGTCCGCGCGTTGGCCGAGTGAGGCTCGACCGCAACGCCCTGCTCGGCAATCTCGCGCGCTTCTCGCGCGCGCCCGCAGACCGAAAGCATGAGGGCGAGCCACGAAAAGCCCTCGTGCGACCGCGGGCTCTGCGCGATGGCCGCCCGCAGCTCGCGCTCCTCGCGGACCAGATCCCAGCCGTAGTAATGCTCGATGATCCCGAGCGAGAGATGTACTCCGGCCGTTCCGGGCGCCAGGACCTGCGCACGCTCGGCGGCGGATCGCGCGCGGGCGAACGCCTCCCAGCTCGGGATGCCGCCGTAGAACCCCCAGACCGCGTAGGAGTCCGCGATTCCGAGATGAGCCTCGGCGTATTCGGGATCGATCGCCACCGCGGCCTCGAAGTGCTCGATCGCCGGCCTGGTCTGGCGCCGGTTCCAGAGATATCGCCCCTTGAGGTACAGGTCGTACGCGCGGACGTCGCGCGTCGTCGGCGCGACGAGCGGCGCGTCGGCGGCCCCGAGAAGCCGGACCTTGAGCGTCTCGACGATCGCGCGGCTGATCTCGTCCTGGACCGCGAAGACGTCCTGGAGCTCCCGATCGAAGCGGTCGGACCAGAGGTGGTATCCGGTGCCGACGTCCACGAGCTGGGCCGTGACGCGCAGGCGCTGCCCCGACTGCCGCACGCTCCCCTCGAGCACGGCGCCGACGCCGAGCTCGCGGCCGATCGTGCGCACGTCGGCGTCCTTGCCCCGGTAGGCGAAGGAGCTCGTGCGCGCCGCGACGTGAAGCGAAGGGATCTGCGACAAAGCGTTCAGGATCTCCTCGGTCATTCCGTCGCTGAAGTACTCGGCGTCGGGATTCGGGCTCATGTTGCGGAACGGCAGAACGGCGATCGAGGGCGCCTTCTCGGGAATCACCGCCGCACGCCGCGAGGCGGACGACACTTCGTCCCGCTCTCCGAAACGGAGGGCGAAGGCCAGATCGCGGGCGGACTGAAAGCGCTCCTCCGGACTCTTCTCGAGGCAATGCGTCGTGATCTCCACGAGCTCGGGAGGCAGCGTCCGGCTCCCCTCCCGCAGATGCGGGGGCTCCTCGTGCAGGATCGCCATCATCGTCTCGACCGAGGACGCTCCCTGGAACGCGCGCGCGCCGGTCAGCATCTCGTAGAAGACCGCGCCGAAGGAGAAGATGTCGGACCGGTGGTCGGCCGGCTCGCCGCGCACCTGCTCGGGCGACATGTAGCCGACGGTGCCGAGCACCATGCCGGGCTCCGTGGCCCCGGCCGTGACTCCCGACTCGGAAGCCGACGGGCCGAACGGAACGAGCCGCGCGAGGCCGAAGTCGAGCACCTTGACGCGGCCGTCGCGGGTGACGAATACGTTCTCGGGTTTCACGTCCCGATGGACGATCCCCTTCTCGTGCGCGGCGGCGAGCCCCTGGGCCACCCCGCCGGCGACCTCCACCGCCTTCCGCTGCGAGAGCGGGCCGCCGGCCAGACGCGCGCGCAGCGTCTCGCCCTCGAGGAGCTCCGTCACGGCATAGGCGACGCCGCCGTCGTTGCCGAAGTCGAAGATCGACAGGATGTTCGGGTGCGACAGGGCGGCGATCGCCTTGGCCTCCCGCTCGAACCGATCGAGCGCGGTCGCGTCGCGCGCGAGGTGAGGCGGCAGAACCTTGAGCGCCACGTCCCGGTCGAGCTTCGTGTCCCGCGCCCGATACACTTCTCCCATTCCCCCCGTGCCGAGAGGAGCGAGGATCTCGTAAGGGCCCAGGCGAGTACCGGAAGCGATCGGCATGGACTCGAACTGCGGATTCTAGTCGGTCGGACTCCTCCGGCTTTCTATAATCGGCCCTCCGAATGCTTACTCTTCGCAGGCTCTTACGAGCGACATGGCTGGGCGCGTCGCTTTTCGTCCTGCCGCACGCCCTGCCGGCGCAGCTTCCGCCCTCCCTCGGGGATCCGTTGCGCCGGATCTTCGAAGCCGAGGAATACAAGGCCAGGAGCCTGGGAGCCGTCCACTGGCTCGACGGAGGACGAGCGTACGTGGTGCTGGAGGACTCGGCGACTCAAAAGGACCTCAAGGACGTCGTCGCATACGACACGGCGACGGGGCGCCGCGAGGTCCTCGTTCCGGCGGGCCGGCTCCAGCCCTCGGGAGCCGCCGCGCCGATTCCCATCGAAGGGTTCGCCGCCATCGATCGCGACCGGTTTCTTCTGTTCACCGCCTCGAAGAAAGTCTGGCGGCGGAACACCCGCGGCGACTACTGGTATCTCGACCGCCGCCGCGGCGCGCCGCGAAAGCTCGGCGGCGGCGGCGGCGGGCCGTCGTCGCTGATGTTCGCCAAGGTCTCGCCCGACGGGACGCGGGCCGCCTGGGTCCGCGACAACGACCTCTCGTTCGAGGACCTCTCCTCCGGAGAAGTCTTCCCGCTCACGCGCGACGGGTCGGCGACGACGATCAACGGCACCTCCGACTGGGTGAACGAGGAGGAGCTCGACATCCGGGACGGGTTCCGCTGGAGCCCCGACGGCAAGCGCATCGCGTTCTGGCAGTTCGACACGACGGGCGTCGAGATCTTCACGCTCCTGGACGACACGGACTCGCTCTACCCGACCGTCCGGCGTTTCCCGTATCCCAAGGCCGGCACGCGCAACTCGGCGGTGCGGATCGGAGTCGTGGACGTCGCGACGCGCGCGGTCGTCTGGATGCAGCCGCCGGGCGATCCGCGCGAGAACTACATCGCGCGAATGGACTGGGTGGACAACGCCACGCTCGCCCTCGAGCGGCTCAACCGGCTGCAGAACCGGAGCGAGCTCGTCCTCGCGGACGCTCGAACCGGAGACGCGCGCCCCGTCTATCACGACGAGTCGAAGACCTGGGTCGACGTCGTCGACGAGGTGCGCTGGATCGCCGGCAATCGCGAGTTCCTGTGGGAGAGCGAAAAGGACGGGTGGCGCCACGTCTATCGCGCGGCGCGCAGCGGGTCCGGCGAGAAGCTCGTGACGCGGCTCGACGGAGACGTCATCGGTGTCGCCGGAGTAGACGAGAAGGCCGGCGTCCTCTACTTCCTCGCCTCCCCCGACAGCGGCGTTGGACGCTCCCTCTACCGTTCGCCGCTCGACGGCTCCGGACCGGCGGTGCGCGTCACGCCGGCCGACGCCGCGGGGACGCACGCATACGAGCTTTCGCCCGACGGGCGCTTCGCGATCCATACGGCGTCCACCTTCGACCGGCCGCCGACGATCGATCTCGTCTCGCTGCCGGACCACAAGCGCATGCGCGTCCTCGTCGACAACGCGGAGGTGGCGGCGAAGGCCGCGCCGCTGCTGGCGAGCAAGAGCGAGTTCTTCCGGCTGCCGATCGGCGACGGCGTGGCGCTCGACGCGTGGCTCCTGACGCCTCCCGACTTCGACCCGTCGCGCAAGTACCCGCTCCTCGTCTACGTGTACGGGGAGCCCGCCGGCCAGACCGTCGTGGATCAGTGGGGCGGCGACCGCGGCCTCTTCCATCGCGCGCTCGCCGCTCAGGGATATCTCGTCGCGAGCTTCGATAACCGCGGCACGCCGGCTCCCCGCGGCGCCGCCTGGCGGAAGATCGTCTATGGCGCCGTGGGCGCCCTCACGTCGAAGGACCAGGCGGCGGCCGTCAAAGCGCTCGCCGCCGCGCGACCCTACGTCGACGCGTCCCGCGTCGCGATCTGGGGCTGGAGCGGCGGCGGCTCCTCGACGCTGAACGCGATGTTCCGCTTCCCCGACGTCTATCGGGTCGGCATCGCGGTCGCGCCGGTGCCGGACCAGAAGCTCTACGACACGATCTATCAGGAGCGGTACATGGGACTGCCGCAGGACGACGCGGACGGCTATAAGCTCGGATCGCCCATAAACTTCGCCGAGGGACTCCAGGGCCGTTTGCTCCTCGTGCACGGCTCCGGCGATGACAACGTTCACTATCAGGGCACCGAGATGCTCGTGAACCGGCTGATCGAGCTCGGCAAGACGTTCGATCTCATGGTCTACCCGAACCGCACGCACGCGATCAACGAAGGCAAGGGCACGAGCCTCCACCTGCATCGACTCATCGCGCGCTACCTCCTGACGAACCTGCCGCCCGGCCCGCCGCCGAGCCGCTGAGTCCCGGGGAAGCGTCCGCCTCGCGGGGAGCTGGCGCCCGCGATATCGTTCGGGATTCCGGGAGTTTCGTGAGGAGGTAATCCATGGCGCTCCGACTCGGAGACACCGTCCCCGACTTCACCGCCGACAGCACGGACGGCCCGATCCGCTTTCACGAGTGGCTCGGCGACAAGTGGGGCGTGCTCTTCTCGCATCCCAAGGACTTCACGCCCGTATGTACGACCGAGCTCGGTTACGTCGCGAAAATCAAACCGGAGTTCGAGAAGCGCGGCGTGAAAGTCATCGGCCTGTCCGTCGATCCAATGAAGGATCACGAGGGATGGATTCGGGACATCAACGAGACGCAGAACACGACCGTCAACTTTCCGATGATCGCCGATCCGGACCGCAAGGTCTCGGTGCTCTACGACATGATTCACCCGAACGCGTCGGAGAACTTCACGGTGCGCTCGGTCTTCGTCATCGGGCCCGACAAGAAGGTCAAGCTGACGCTGACTTACCCGGCCTCGACCGGGCGGAACTTCGACGAGCTGCTCCGGGTCATCGACTCGCTCCAGCTCACGGCGAGCTACCAGGTCGCGACGCCGGTCAACTGGAAGTCGGGCGAGGACTGCATCATCGTCCCGGCCGTGCCCGACGCCGACGTGCCGAAGAAGTTTCCGAAGGGGTCGCGCAAGATCAAGCCGTACCTGCGCTACACGCCGCAGCCGAACCTGTAATCCGATCGCTCCCGGGATTACTGGGCGGACCGCCGGGCCCGCGCAATCTCTTTGCGGCCGCCTCAGTGAACCGTGCGGCGCTGCACGGTTGCCTTCGCTTCGATCCGGAAGCGCGGCTCGATCTCGGAGGATCCGGTCAGAAGCCCCGCGACGTATTCGCCGACCGCCGGTCCGTGTTTGAAACCGTGGCCGGACCCGCCGCCCGCGAGCCAGACGTTCTCGAACTCCGGGTGGCGATCGATCAGGAAGTCGCCGTTCGACGTGTTTTCGTACGGACAGACCTCGGCGGCGAGAATCGGCGCATTCGCGAGGCCCGGGAATCGCCGGGCCGCATACTCGCGCGCCCGCGCCAGCCCCTCGGGCGACGGCTGGCGTTCGCCCGTGTCGGGATCGAAGCGCGGGCCGTGCCTGTCGGAGGCGAGCTTGAAGCCGCGCGACTCGATGTCCGGAATGCCGTAGATCTCCTCGGTCAGGTCGAGCCAGACGGGCATCGCCGGAGGACGGAAGCGCGCGTCGCCGGGCGCGGCGCCGAGGTAGAAGATCTCCTGCCGCGTCGGGAAGATGCGATCGCCGAGGATCTCCGGGAAGAGCTTGCCGAGCCAGGCGCCGCAGGCGAAGACGAAACGTCCCGCCGCCAGACGCTCGCCCGTCGAAAGGCGCAGCGTTTCGACGCGCCGGCGTCCGTCCGGAGCGGCGACGGACGCGTCGATGCGCACCGCGCCCGCGCGTTCGGCCTCGGCGGCCACGATCTGAACGCCGCGCCGCGCCTGGAGCGCGCCGCTCTCCAGCTCGATGAGAGCCCACTCGATCGGGCCCGGCGCGATCTGAGGGAACCGCTTCTCGAGCTCCGCCCGCGAGAGCGTCTCGTGCGGCACGCCCGCCCGCGAGAGGCCCTCGCGGGAGGCTTCCATGTACGCGTCGTCCTGGCGCCCCATCCAGAGCACGCCGGTCGCGCGGAAGATCGGGGGGTCCGCGCGCGCCGAGAGCTCCTTCCAGTCGGCGAGCGAGCGCAGCGACCAGCGCGTGTAGATTTCGTCGGCGCCGTATCCCATGCGGATGACGCGCGACTCGCCGCCGGAGCTCGCACGCGAGTTTCCCGGGCCGTAGGCGTCGACGAGCGCGACCGAGAGCCCGGCGCGCCGCAGCCGCCAGGCCGTCCAGGCGCCGAACGATCCGGCGCCGACGACGGCCGCGTCGAAGGTCTTCATGGGCGCGCGGCCCGTGTCACGAAGTCCTCCCCCAGCACCCGGTCGTAGGCCGCGACGACGCGGTCCGCGTCGGCCTCCGAGAAGACGAGCGGCGGTTTCATCTTGATCACGTTGTGGAGCGGCCCGTCGGTCGAGAGGAGGATCCCGTGGTCCTTCATCCGCTCGACGATGTAAGCGGCCTCTTCCGCCGCCGGATCGAGCGTCGCGCGGTCGCGCACGAGCTCGATACCGAGGAAGAGCCCCATCCCGCGGGCGTCCCCGACGATCGGGTGGCGGCGGACGAGCTCCTCGAGCCCCGCGCGCAGGCGGCCGCCCACGCGCGCCGCGCGCTCCTGCAGGCGCTCCGACTCCATGACGTCGAGAACCGCCAGGCCGATCTCGCAGGACACCGGGTTGCCACCGAAGGTGTTGAAGTATTCCATCCCGTTCGCGAAGGACGCGGCAATCGCCGGCGTCGTCACGACCGCGGCGAGGGGATGGCCGTTGCCGATCGGCTTTCCCATCGTGACGATGTCGGGCACGACGCCCTGGGTCTGGAAGCCCCAGAAGTGCGAGCCGACGCGTCCGAATCCCACCTGCACTTCGTCGGCGATGCAGACGGCGCCCGCCTCCCGCACGTGGCCGTACGCGGCCTCGAGATATCCGGGCGGCAGGACGATCTGGCCGCCGCAGGAGAGAAGGCTCTCGCAGAGGAACGCCGCGAGGCGTCCCCCGCGGTCGCGCGCCGCCTGGGCCGCCTGCGCGACGTGGCGGGCGAAATTCTCCCCGCGGGCCGGGTCGCTCCGGCGGTGGAGGCCGCGGTAGTCGTCCGGCATCGGAACCTTGCGCACGTGGGACGGCGCACCGTTCCCTCCCGGCCCGTCGAACTTGTAGGGCGAGGCGTCCACGAGGGCCGCCGTGTTCCCGTGATACGCGCCGTCCACGACGACGAGATCGCGCGCCTTCGTGTGCGCACGCGCCAGCCGGAGCGCGAGCTCGTTGGCCTCGCTGCCCGAGCAGACGAAGAAGCACACCGAAAGCGGATTCGGCAGCGTCGCCGTCAGGCGCTCTGCGTAACGGAGGATGGACTCGTGCAGGTAGCGCGTGTTCGTGTTGAGGACCGCCATCTGGCGCGCGCCCGCCGCGACGACTCGCGGATGCCCGTGCCCGACGTGCGCCACGTTGTTGACGACGTCGAGATACGCGCGGCCCGTCTCGTCGTAAAGGAACTGCCCGGAGCCGCGCACGATCTCGAGCGGACGGCGGTACGAAAGCGAGAGCGACGGGCCGAGAAGCCGGCGCCGGCGCTCCCGCTGCGCCTCGACCGGGCTCTCGCGGCGCCGGACGTCGACCCCGAGCATCGGGCTCGGATCCGGCGAGATCGACAGCCAGACGCGCCGCTGGCTCCCGGGCGCCACGCCCGGGAAATCACCGGACTTCCCCAACAGATCCGTCACGATCTGGAAGTGCAGATGGGGCGGCCAGTCGCCGTTTGCGGGAGGCTCGCCGATGCGGCCGATCGTCTGACCGCGCGCGACCTCCCGGCCGGGAGACAGACCCTCGAGCGAATCGCGGGTCAGGTGGCCGTAGAGCGTCCAGAAGACCGGCGCGCCATCGGGCGCGTGCTCGAGGATCATGGTCGGCCCGTAGTCGAGCCGCGCCGCGTTGTCGCGCGCGCTCACGACGCGGCCGGCCAGCGGCGCGAAGACGGGCGCGCCCGACGGAAGAAAGATGTCGGCCGCCAGATGCACCGTCCGCATCTCGGGGTGCTCGCCGTCCGGGCCGCGGAAGGCTTCGCTCTGATAGACGAGCCGCGCCTCGTCGTAGCGTCCGATCGCGGCGGGAGCGCCCGCCGCACGCATCTTCCGAAAAATCTTTTCCGTCATGCCCGCCGTATCCGCCGCGGCGGCCGGGCTCTCGAGCTCGGGGCTTCCGACGGAGAGATCGAAGACGACCGCCTTCGACAGGTCCGCCGCGACCACGGACCCGATCGCGCTCGGGTGTGACGCGAGCCAGGCTTCGACGGCCGGCGCGTTGCGCGACGGGGGAAATCCGCACGCGTCACGCAGGCGGCATTCGGCGAGATTCGGGGGCACGTCGGCGAGCCGCTCGAGGGCCTCCCACGCGGCCGCCTCGGTGACGAGGAGATATTCGTTCTCGGGCTGCGCCGTCCGGCGGTGCGCCGAGAGGCAGACGCTCACGGCGAGTCGCATGGCCGCGAGCGGGAAGAGCGCCGCCACCTCGTCGTTTCCGAGCGGGTGCGTCTCGTGATATCCGGCCGCGACCGCGGCGCCCGCGGCGAGCGGATCGGGCTCGCGGAGCCACGCGTAGGCGATCGCCACCGCCGCCTCGCAGACCGTCCACGTTTCCAGCATGTCGCCGAAGTCGAGCAGGCCCGTGATGGCGCGGGCCTCCGCCGCCGGCGGGCCGACCAGCAAGTTCCAGTCGTTGCCGTCGTTGTGGATGATCGAGCGACGAAGACGGGCCGCGATCGGGACGACGCGCTCCCGATGGAGCGCCGCGAACCGCGCGACCAGCCGGCGCCCCCGGGGGTCGGCAATCGCGCCCTCGAAGCGAGCGATCACCTGCGGCGCGCGGTCGGGGTTCCAGACGAGGTCGCGGCCGGCGGCCGCCGGATGCCGGAAGTCGGCGAACGCCGCGTCGAGCCGGCCGAGCACACGACCGACCTCCCGAAGGAGCGCCGGCGGGCGCGGCCGCGCCTCGGCGAGCGTGCGGCCCGGCAGGTACGTCACGAGACGCGCGCGCCATGAGGCTCCGTCGGGCCCCGCCACCTCCGGCGCCGCGGCGCCCGAGACCGCCGGCCGCAGACGCGGGAGCGGAAGATCCGGCGCGCGTCCCGCCAGCCACGCGAGCGCGGCGTTCTGGAGATCGAGCCCTTCGGGCGGTTCCGAGGGCGGCGAGAGCTTCAGGACGAAACGGCCCGCGGCGGCCTCGAGCTCGAAGTTCGAATCCCGTTCGCCGGGCAGCTCCCGCGCCGCCGCGTCGAGATTCCAGAGCTCGCGCGCGATGCGAGAGGCATCCGCCGCGCTCCAGCGCGCGCGGCTCAGCGCCGGGGTCGCCATGAAGGGCTTACCCGGACCGCGGCGCCGCGCCTCCGCGGAAGTAGACGAGGATGGAGACGAGCGCGGCGCCGAAACAGGCGCCGGACGCGAGCATCCGCAGGACGTCCACCGAGCGGTAATGTGACAGCGATCCGCCCATTCCGAGGAGCCCCGTCAACCCGATGAAAAGCAGGGCGACGGCGTACACGAGCTGCCGGTTGCGCTGGCGGCGGTCCATGGCGATTTCTCCCGCGGTTCGCACGATTCCGGGAAACTCTCTCGATCATATCGCGGCCTCGTACGTCGCGACCTCATACGGCGCGAGCGTCACGATTCGCCTCTTCCCCGTCTCGAGAACGAGGGACGGCCGGTCCCGGTCCTTCTTCCAGGGCGACGTCAACGAGAAGCGGCCGGCGCTCGCGTTCCCGGGCTCCCAGATCGCGGCCGCGTCCGCCACGAATTCCTGCGGGCGCCCCGACGGATTGCGCAGCGTCAGGACGGCCTTCTCCCGGGACCACGCCGCCCACCCGTAGGGCTCGAGACGGGCCGGATCGCCGCCCACCCAGCGCGTGTCGACGAGCGTCGCCGCATTTCCGCGCGACCACTTCGCCGCCTCGGCGATCGCGTCCCACTCTTCGGGGCCGAGGAGCGCCGCCGTGACGTACATCTCCTGCAGCTGCGTGCCGCTGCCGAAGTAGGAGCGGATCTCCGCGCCGAAATCGCCGCGGGGATCCGCGTCGAGACGCTTCGCGTGCCGCGCGTAGATGAGGCCGTGGAGCATGAGCGAATTGAGCGGGTAGAGCGGTCCGCGTTGCACGACGCCGGCGTAGGTATCCGCGTCGCGGTAAGTGATCCAGCGCTGCCGGTCCGAGCCCTCGCCGGCGAAGTCGTGGTCCTCGCCGCCGCGCCAGATGGAGTCCGCATGGAAGAGCCAGAATGGAGACGGGTACGTGCCCGTCGTCAGGTTCACGAAGAGACCCGGCTTCTCCGCGCGGAGATCGCCGATCAGCGCGATCGCGGCCTCGAAATCGCTTCCGAAGGCGCTGCCCGGCACGACGTGCGAGGAGCTGCCGGTGCCGTCGATCTTGAACTGATTGACGCCGTACTTACGGACGAACTCGAGACAGACTTCGCGAAAACGTCGGTAGTAAACGGGACCCGACAGCGCGAGGCCGTCCTCGTTCGTTTCGAAGCCCTGCGCCTTCGCGTACGCGAGGCGCTCCTCGCGAGGCTTTCCGTAACCGCCCCACGGCGAGAGCCAGACGCCGGGAGCCGCTCCGTAGCGCGCCGCGGCGTCGCGCAGAGGGGCGAACCCCCTGGGAAATCCTTCGTGAAATCCCCAGAAGCGGCGGTCGTCCCAGCCGTCGTCGAAGAGGAAGGAGTCGAGGACGACTCCACGCTTCTCGTGGAGCTCTCCGCCGAACGCATCGATCACGCCGAGCGCCGAGGCCTCGTCGAACCGCGTGAAGTAACCGAGGTCGTACCAGGAGTTGTAGTGGAGAAACGGCGCGTACGGCCGCGCGCGCTCGCGCTCGACGTACGCGAGGAAATCGCGCCGCAGCTGCCCCTCGCGGGCCGCCCCGAAGACCGCCGAGACCGAAGCCGTCCGCCCCGCGCGAAGCGGCAGCGGCCGCGACAGGCTCGCGCGAGCGCGCCGGCCGGCGACGGACTGCGCGAGCGGGTGCTCGACGGCGAAGAACCAGGATCCGGCGACGATCGGCGACCCCGCGACGGTGCCCGAGACGAACGCGCCCGGCGCCTCGAGGTCCACGAGGACGATCTCGCGAAGCGGCAAGTCGTCTCCGCGCGCGGTGACCGCGACCTCCTGACGAAGGTAATGCGACCCGTCGCGCAGCTCGGCGCTCCAGCGGACCTCGAGCCGACGCTCCGGGTCCGTGAGCGCGGCCCGGATCCGGGTTCCCGGCAGCCTCTGCGCGGCGCGTGCCGCCCCCGGGTCGCTTCGGATTTCCTCGACGCGCGGCGGCTCGGCGAGGAGCATCGCCGCGGAGTCGAGCAGCACGCCGCCGTCGAGCGCGAGTGCGAACGTTCCGCGGCGGACCGGCAGGAGGACGCCGTTGCGGCGATCCTCGAGGCTTTCCAGACGGAGGCCCGCCGGCCCGGCGCTCCACGACGCGGCGATGGCCTCGTTCTCGAGCGAGAGCTTGTCGCCGCGGACGCGGCCCGCGACCGTCGAACGCCTCTCCGGAATCGCCGCCGAAATGCGCCGCCCCGCGGCCAGCCCGAGGCCGATGCCCGCGAACGACTGCCGCGCGAACTCGCGGCGCGAGAGAAGCGTTCGGTCCGGTCCGCCCATGCGGCGATCCTAACGGTAAGATCGCCCGGCATCCGAAAAGCCGAACAGCGAGGACCCGATGAAGCGAACCTTCTTCCGTTCTCTGTCCGCGGCCGCTCTGCTCCTGACGCCGCTCGTTTCCTCCGCCGCGGACGCCGGGCAGGCCGGGACGTGGGTGCCGGCGCTCTCTCCGATCGAGAACCCGTCGCCCTCGGAGCTCGCCGGCGTCGTCGCGCGATTCACGTCGGATCGTGAGGCGCTCTCCCGGCACTTCGACGCGCCGCACTCGCCCGACCGGCTCGCGGCCCTGCGGGCCTTCACGAAGGCCTGGCAGGCGCAGCTCGAGACGATCGATTTCGAGTCGCTCGGGGTCGAAGGGCGGATCGACTGGATCCTGCTCGCGACGCGGCTGCGCCACGACCAACGCCTCCTCGACCGCGAGGAAAAGCGCCTGACGGAGGCCGCGCCGCTCCTTCCCTTCGCGCCCGCAATTCTCGGACTCGCGGACGCGCGGCGCCGTCTGGACACGATGGATCCGAAGGAGGCGGCGAAGACGCTCGCGGACGTCTCCGGGCAGATCGAGAAAACGCGGCAGGCGGTCGAGGCGGGGCTGCCGTCGGAGCCCGGACGGGAGAAGACTCCGACGGCGGGCGCCCCGGCAGCGACGCCGCAAGCGCCGATCAGGACCTCGAAGATCGTGGCGTACCGGTCGGCGGCGATGGCGCGGGAGCTCAAGACGACGCTCGCGAGCTGGTTCCATTACTCCGACGGCTACGACCCGCTCTTCTCCTGGTGGTGCGAGGCCCCGTACAGGAAGGCCGACGCCGAGCTCGAGAAGTACGTCAAATTCCTGCGCGAAAGGGTCGTGGGCTGGAAGGAGGGCGACGACGAGCCGATCGTCGGCGACCCCATCGGGCGCGAGGCGATCCTGCAGGACCTGGCCGACGAGCTCATCGCGTACACCCCGGAGGAGCTGGTCGCGATCGCCGAACGCGAGTTCGCCTGGTGCGAGAACGAGATGAAGAAGGCGTCCCGCGAGATGGGGTACGGCGACGACTGGAAGAAGGCGCTCGAAAAGGTCAAAACGCTGCACGTCGACCCGGGCCGACAGGCCGATCTCGTGCGCGACATCCATCGCGAGGCCGTCGAGTTCATCCGCGCGCACGACCTCGTGACGGTGCCGCCGCTCGCCGACGTCGTCTGGCGCATGGAGATGATGTCGCCCGAGAGGCAGAAGGTGAACCCGTTCTTCCTCGGCGGCGAGGAGATGCTCGTGTCCTTTCCCACCGACGGGATGTCCGAGGAAGACAAGCTCATGAGCATGCGCGGCAACAACATCCATTTTTCCCGCGCGACCGTCTTTCACGAGGAGATCCCGGGCCATCACCTGCAGGGCTTCATGGAGGAGCGCTACAACCCGCACCGCAACGCTTTCGCCACGCCGTTCCTCATCGAGGGTTGGGCGCTCCACTGGGAGATGGTCTTCTGGGATCTCGGCTTCGCGAAGACTCCCGAGAACCGTGTCGGGATGCTCTTCTGGCGCATGCACCGCTGCGCGCGGATCATCTTTTCGCTCGGCTTCCACCTCGGGAAGATGACGCCGCAGCAGTGCATCGACTTCCTCGTGGACCGCGTCGGGCACGAGCGCGCCAACGCGACCGCGGAGGTGCGCCGCTCTTTCAACGGCGACTACTCGCCGCTCTATCAGCTCGCCTACATGATGGGCGCGCTGCAGTTCCGCGCACTGCAGAAGGAGCTCGTCGATTCCGGACAGATGGGGATGCGTCCCTTCCACGATGCGATCCTGAAGGCCGGCGACATGCCGGTCGCGATGATCCGCGCGAGCATCGAGAAGGAGAAGCTGCTGAAAGACTACAAGGCGAACTGGCGATTCGAGGGCGATCCGCCGCCGGCCGCGCCCGTGAAGCGCTAGCGTCGGGTCAGTCCCGCCGCGCGAGCCCGGCCGCCGCGCCGGTCGTGAAGAACGTGCTCCGGGCGGCCGGCGCCGGAAAACGGCCGCGGTAGTCCTCGCGCCACGCCGTG
This sequence comes from Thermoanaerobaculia bacterium, assembly GCA_036558325.1. Classification (GTDB taxonomy): domain Bacteria; phylum Acidobacteriota; class Thermoanaerobaculia; order UBA5066; family Gp7-AA6; genus DATBFU01. Next base: position 17,633 of record DATBFU010000147.1, read on the forward strand.
AGGAATTCCTCCGCCCTGCGCGCCGGCACGAGCGCCCACACGCTCCCGCCGAATCCGCCGCCGAAGGCCGAGGCGGCGATCGCGCCGAGGTTTCGCGCCGAACGCGCGAGCGTGACGGTCTCGGGGATCTGGTTCCCGAGGAGACGCTCCGCGAGGTCCTGCGACCGGTCCACGATCCGCGCGAGCGATTCGGCGTCGGCGCGGGCGAAGGCCTCCGCCGCCGCCGGGACGAGCCGCTCGCTCTCCTCGAAGAACTGATCGAAGCGAGCGCGAAGCGCGCCGGCGGAGAAGTCGCGGTGCGGGCGGCGGGCCAGGACGTCGCGGATCCGGTCCGGGGCGTCCGGCGCCGACGTGACCGCCGCGGCGAGCGTCGGATCGGAGCGGCCGGTCGCCTCGTTCCAGAGCGCGAGCACGGCGCGCGCCGCGAGAGAGGCCCGGTTGTACTTGTCCTTTGCGCTGCCGGTCTTGTCCGACGCGACGCCGCAGACGCCGACCGCGAAGGTCCAGCCCGCGGGAAGCCCGACGCGGCCTTCCAAGCGCACCGGACAAAACGAATACCGCGCGAGCTCTCCCGCCGCGCTGCAGAGGATCGCCGTGTGGTCCTCGCTCCCTCCGATCGTGCCGACGCCGGCGTCCCCCGCGAGCGACCCGAAGGCGTAGCCGTTTTCGATGCAGCCGAGGTATCCCGCCAGATCCTCGGCGCTCCGGATCTCCCGGCGATACTCGTCCCGCTCGTCCAGCGTGTTGACGGCGGCGAGCGCGGTGAAGATCGCCACGACGAGCGCGCTCGAGCTCGACAGCCCCGAGGCCGCCGGCAGATCGGACGCGAACGCGACGTCCGCGCCGCGGCGCGCGCCGGGAAAGTTGCGCGCGATGCGCCGCACGACGGCGTCGGCGTAGGCCGTCCAGCCGGACCGCGACGCGCCGCCTCGATCGAGAGAGAGCTCCACGCAGACGCCGCGCGCCGCGTCGGTGATCCGTACACGGGCGTCGCCCCGCGGAGTCGCCGCGACCGCGAACCCGCGCTCGACCGCGCACAGGAGGCTCCGGCCTCCGGCGTAATCCGTGTGCTTGCCGAGCACCTCGATCCGCCCGGGGACGCCCCAGCGCATCGGGACGCCGGCGCTCCCGGTCAGGCATGCCGTCGCGGACTCGAAGAGCGCGTCCTTTCCCGCCGCGCGCGTCACGGATCGGCCGCCACGCCGCGGAGTCTTTGCGCCACCGCGGCGACGTCGGCGCGGCGCGACAGGTCGAGGACTCCCCCGCTCCCCCGAAGCGCGCGGATCCGCATCGCGCCGGCGGCGACGGCCTCGCCCACCGCGCGCGGCAGCTCCTTCTCGCCGCGCGGCGAGAGCGTCGTGGCGCGGCAGGCCGCGAAGATCGCGGGCGAGAAGCGCCAGCAGTTCATGCTGACGAGCGGGTCGGGACCGGCCGCCGCGAGCGCCGCGGCGTCGGGCTTCTCGACGATCGCCGTGAGATACCCGTCCTCGGAAACCCGGCAGATCGCGTAGGCGCGCACGCGGTCGGAATCGACGTTGCTCCGCGCGATGAGGGCGTCGCGCGAAAAGAGGACCGTCCCCGGCTCCGGCAGCGCGCGCAGCGCCGCGAGCGCGTCGACCGGATAATAGTTGTCGGAGTTGAGGACCAGGAAATCCTCGCCGGCCGCGAACCCCTCGGCGGCGAGCAGCGCGTCGGCGGTTCCGAGCGGCGCCGGCTGGATCGCGAAAGACACCGCGATCCGCCGCGGCCGGCCGGCGCCCGCATAGTAGTCGCGCACGACGCCGTGCTCGGGCCCGATGACGAGTGCCACCGATTCCAAGCCGGCGTCGGCGAGTCCGGAGAGCACGTAGTCGAGAAACGGGCGGCCGATCGGGATCATCGCTTTCACGCCGGTGTCCGCGACGGAGGCCTGCGCGGGATCGAGCGCGGCGCCGTCCTCGCGGCGCATGCGGGAGCCGAGACCGCGCGCGAGGATGACGGCCTTGCGCGCCGCGGACGTCATGTCCTCATGAGGCGCCGCGCGACCAGAGGCGCGGCACGAGCCGCGCGAGCGCGACGCCGCTGCCGAGGAACACCGCGATCCACAGCGCCGCCGCAGCCGGGCGGCCGTAGAGGATGCTCCCCGTGCCGAAGAGCGCGGCGTAGACGAAGAGGCAGCCGAGCACCCAGCCGACGAGGCACTGCGACAACGAGTCGGGCGAGGGGCCGACGCCGGCCGCCTCCCGGATCCCCTTCCAGCCCGGTCCCGCCGGCCGCACGAGGCGGTAGAAGGCGACGAGCTTGCCCCGGTCCGTCGGCGGCGTGGCGAACGTCACGGCCAGCCAGACCGCGGTCGTGGCCGCGACCGTCGAAACGAGCGCGACGTACGACGGCACGGCGTGGCCCGCCTTCTTCGCCGCGAAGAATCCGAACGCGACGAGGAACGAGCTCGCCATCGCCGCGACTTCGCTCCAGGCGTTGATCCGCCACCAGAACCAGCGCAGCAGGTAGATGAGGCCCGTGCCCGCGCCGATCGAGAGGATCAGGTCGAAGCTCTCCTTCGCCGTCTCGAGCGCGAAGGTCAGGAGCGCCGCGCACACCATCAGCAGCGCCGTGACGAGCCGCCCGGCGAAGACGTAGTGACGCTCGTCCGCCCCGGGACGCAGAAACCGCCGATAGAAGTCGTGCACGAGATACGACGTCCCCCAGTTGAGGTGCGTCTCGATGGTCGAGCGGTACGCGGCGAGCATCCCGGCGAGCATCAGCCCGAGAAATCCGGCCGGCAGGAAGCGGAGCATGGCGGGATACGCCATGTCGTGGCCGATGAGGCTCGCCTGAACGTGCGGGAAGGCGCGGCGGATCTCGCCCAGGTCCGGATAGACGAGAAGCGACGCGAGCGCCACGAGGATCCACGGCCAGGGCCGCACCGCGTAGTGCATCGCGTTGAAGAAGAGCGTGCCGGTCAGCGCGTCCTTCTCGCTCTTGGAGGCGAGCATGCGCTGCGCGATGTAACTGCCGCCGCCGGGCTCCGCCCCCGGATACCAGACCGACCACCACTGGATCGTCAAAGGGATGACGAGGACGGAGAGCAGGAGGCCCCGGTTCGAGAAATCGGGCAGGAGGTTCAGCCGGCTCGGATCGGTCTTCCGGAGGAGACCCGAGAGGCCGCCGACGGCGGGATGCTTCAAAGCGAACCACGCCATCGCGAGCGTGCCGGTCATCGTGATACCGAACTGGATCGAGTCCGTCACGAGGACGCCCCAGAGTCCCGAGACCGAGGCGAAGAAGATCGTGATCACCGAGCAGATGAGGAGCGTCTTCCCCATCGGCCAGCCGAGCGCGATGTTCGCGATCTTGACGGCCGCGAGGTTCACCGTCGCCATGATCACGCAGTTGAAGAAGAGGCCGAGGTACACGGCGCGGAACCCGCGGACGAAGCCCGCGGGCCGACCCGAGTACCGGATCTCGTAGAACTCGAGATCCGTCAGCACGCTCGAACGCCGCCAGAGCCGCGCGTAGAAGAACACGGTCATCATCCCGGTCAGCAGGAACGACCACCAGAGCCAGTTGTCCGCGACGCCGTTCTCCCGGACCATGTTCGTGACGAGGTTCGGCGTGTCGGTCGAGAACGTGGTGGCGACCATCGAGATCCCGACGAGCCACCACGGGGCCGCCCGGCCCGACGTGAAGAACTCCGTCGTGCTCGATCCCGCCCGCTTCGCGAAGAAGATCGCGGGCGCAAACGAGATCACGATCGACGCGGCGATCACGGTCCAATCGATCGGGGCGAGGTGCATGAATGATTGGGGAAGTGCGAGGCTCGAACTCTACACGCTTGAGTCGCGGAGGCGGCCGTGAAATCCTCGGACCGTGCGCCGCGCCGCCGTGGCGATCGCCTTCTGCCTGTTGACGCTGCCGGCCATCGCGGCGCCGCCGACGAAGCTCCGCACGCGCAACGTCGTTCTCATCGTCAGCGACGGCCTCCGCTGGCAGGAGGTCTTCCGCGGTCCCGACCCGGCGCTCATGACGGAGGCCTGCGGAGGCGTTGAGGATCCCGAAGCACTCGCGCGCGACTTCCGGCGGCCGGGCGTCGAGGAGGGGCGGCGCGCGCTCCTGCCATTCTTCTGGGACGTCATCGGCTCGAAGGGTCAGCTCTTTGGCAACCAGACCGAGGGCAGCCTCGCACACGACACGAACGGCCAGGACTTTTCCTACCCGGGCTACAACGAGATGCTCTCCGGCGCGCCGGACCCGCGCATCGACAGCAACGATCCCAATCCGAACCCGAATCTGACGGTCTTCGAGTGGCTGTCGCGGCAGCCCGGCCTCGAACGACGGGTCGAAGCCTACGGGACGTGGAGCGTCTTCGACGCCATCTTCAACAAGACGCGCAGCGGCCTGAAGGTCTGCTCCGGGTGGCGTCCGGCCGCCGGCTGCCTCGCCGCTTCGGAGCCGATGCTCGCGCGGCTCTTCCAGACTTCGACGCGATTCTGGTCCGACAACGTCTGGGACGCGTTCCTGCAGGCCGCCGTGCTCGACGAAGTGCGCCGCAATCGGCCGCGCGTTCTCTTCGTCGGCTACGGCGAGACCGACGAGTGGGCCCACCTCGGACGCTACGATCTTCTCCTGCGGTCCGCCCACGACATGGACCGTTTCGTCGCCGAGCTCTGGGACGCGATGCAGGCAATGCCCGAGTACAAGGACCAGACGACCTTTCTGATCACGGCCGACCACGGGCGCGGCCAGGGCCTCGAAGACTGGAAGGAGCACGGAAACGACACGGCGGGCTCCTCCGAGATCTGGATCGCCGCGATCGGCCCGGACACTCCCGCCTGGGGCGAGCGCCGCATCGCGGCGCCCGTGACGCAGTCGCAGATCGCGGCGACCGTCGCCGCGCTTCTCGGACTCGACTACCGGAACGCCTCGCCTTCCGCGGCGCCGCCGCTCGCGGACGTGATCGCGCCGCGGTTGCCGTGACGCTCCCGGGGCGCGCCCTCGCGGCGGCCGCGCTTCTCCTGGGGCTCGCGGCCTCCGCGCTCCCGCAGGAGACCGCGGGGCCGGTCGCCGAAAGCATCCGCGAGCGCCTCGATCAGTGGGAGACCTCCGGCCGCCTCGCCGTCAACGACACCGTCCTCGTCTCGGAGAAGGCGCTCCTTCGTCTCTACGCCGACGACGGCTACCGGCCCTACTGGACGGCGGAGAAGCTGGCGACCCTTCAAAGCCTCCTGCGCGACAGCGAGAAGGACGGCCTGACGCCCGCCGACTATCACCTCGACGCCCTCGATCGCATCGCCGTCGCCCCGAACGTGGTCCCCGGCGCCGCGTCCGAAGATCCGGCGACCCTGGCCAACCGCGACCTGCTCGCGACGGACGCCCTCACGATGCTGCTGCACGATCTGTATCTCGGCAAGGTCGACCCGCATTCGCTCGACGTTCACTGGAACTACGAGCGACGGCCGCTCGACGAGGAGCGTGCGTTCGCCCTCATCGAGGACTCCCTGTCGCACGGAAGGCTCGCGGAGGCGGCCGCGAAAGCGCGGCCGGACCACTGGTGGTACGGGAAGGCGCTCGCCTCGCTCGCCGAGGAGCGCGCGATCGCCGCGCGCGGCGGATGGCCGGCCGTGCCGCCCGGCCCGACGCTCGTGGCCGGCGCCACCGGACCGCGGGTCGTCGCGGTGCGCCGCCGGCTCGCGGCGACCGGCGAGCTCTCGGGCCAGTCGCTCGACGACGAGCGCTTCGACGAGCCGCTCGCCGCCGCCGTGCGCGCGTTCCAGGAGGGCCACCGCCTGACCGCCGACGGCTCGGTCGGGGCCGCCACGCTCGCCGAGATGAACGTGCCCGTGGCCGCGCGCATCGTGCAGATTCGCGTCAACCTCGAGCGGGGGCGCTGGGCACTCCACGAGATCCCGGCCGGCCCCGTCGTCCTCGTGGACATCGCGGGCTTCGAGGTGGGCTACCTCCGCGACCAGAAGGTCCTCTGGAATGCGCGGATTCAGGTGGGGAAACCGTACCGGCAGACGCCGATTTTCAAGTCTTTCATCGATCACGTGGTCCTGAGCCCGACGTGGACGGTGCCGCCGACGATCCTGTCGAAGGACGTCCTGCCGGCCGTGCGCAAGGATCCCGGCTATCTCGCCGCGAAGAAGCTCGACGTCCTCGACCGCAACGGGAAGCCCGTGGATCCCTCGACGATCGACTGGGCGCAGGCGACCGCGAAGAACTTTCCCTACATGCTGCGTCAGGGCCCCGGTCCCGAGAACGCGCTCGGCCGCGTCAAGATCATGTTCCCCAACCCGTTCTTCGTCTATCTCCACGACACGCCGAGCAAGTCGCTCTTCGAGAAAGACGAGCGGGCTTTCAGCTCGGGGTGCATCCGGGTCGATCGGCCGTTCGAGCTCGTCGAGCGGCTCCTCGACGACCCGAAGACCTGGAACGCCGAGACGATGGCGAAGGAAGTCGCCGCCGGGACGACCCGCACGGTGCGGCTTCCGAAGCCGGTGCCCGTGCTCCTGATGTACTGGACGATCGTGCCGAGCGACGACGGCCACACGGTCTTCAAGCGCGATCCCTACGGGCGGGACCGCCGGCTTGCGCAAGCGCTCGACGGTCCGCCGCACGCGGAGGCCCGGAGAGGGCCCTGAGTAATGTTACGATCCGCGCCCGCAATGACGGCCTTCGAGGGCGTCTACTCGGTCCTGCCGACCCCGTTCACGCCGGGGGACGCGGTGGACCATGCGAGCCTCGAGCGCGTGATCGATCTGGCGCTCTCGGCGGGCGTCGACGGCGTCACGGCGCTCGGCGTCACGAGCGAGGCCGCGCGGCTCTCCGACCGAGAGCGCGACGAGGTGCTCGCGGCCGTGCTCTCCCGCGTCGCGGGGCGCGTCCCGGTCGTGGCCGGCACGACGGCGGAGGGCACGACGCTCTGTCTCGAGCGCTCCCGCGCCGCCCGCGCGGCCGGCGCTTCCGCGGTCATGGTGAGCCCGCCGCGGATGCCGAAGGTCAATTCCGACGCCGTGCGGCGCCACTTCGCCGCGCTCGCCGAGGCCGTCGATCTGCCGATCGTCGTCCAGGACTATCCGCCCGTGTCCGGCTATGCGATGGAGGCCTCCCTCCTCGTCCAGATCGCGCGCGAGATCCCGTCGGCCCGCACGATCAAGCTCGAAGACGCGCCGACGCCGTTCAAGACCGCCCGCATCCTCGAGAAAGCGGAGGGCATGGAGGTGCGGATTTTCGGCGGCCTCGGCGGCATGTATCTGCTCGAAGAGCTCGCCGCCGGGGCGACCGGCGCCATGACCGGCTTCGCGTATCCGGAGATCCTCGTCGAGATCGTCCGCCTGTTCCGGTCGGGCCGGAAGGAAGAAGCCGCCGACGCGTTCTATCGCAGCGTCGCGCTCATGCGGTTCGAGTTCCAGGAAGGCATCGGGATGGCGATCCGAAAAGAGATGCTCCACCGGCGCGGCGCGATCGCGCATCCGGCGGTGCGTCCTCCGGCGCCGGCCCTCGACGCGTCGACGCGCGAGGCGCTGTCCCGCGTCGTGGCGTGGGTCGAGAAGTCCCGGGAGAAGTCGTGGACCTCGGCCTGAAGGGAAAAGTCGCGATGGTGGCCGGCGCCTCGAAAGGCCTCGGCTTCGCGGTCGCGCGCGCGCTCGCGGCCGAGGGGGCTTCCGTTTCGATCTCCTCCCGGGACGCCGGCGCGATCGAGAAGGCGGCCGAACGGATCCGGTCCGAGACCGGGGCGGAGACGCTCGCCTCCGCCGCCGACGTCCGCAATGCCGCGGCGCTCGAGGCCTGGCGGGACCGGACGCTCGAACGGTTCGGCCGGATCGACCGGCTCTTCGCGAACTCGGGCGGGCCGCCCGCGGGCAAGTTTCCCGACTTCGACGACGCGGCCTGGCAGAACGCCTTCGAGCTGCTCCTTCTCTCCGCGGTCCGGATGGCGCGTCTCGCGATCCCGTCGATCAAGGCGGCGGGCGGCGGCGCGATCCTCTTCTCGACCTCGTCGTCGGTCAAGGAGCCAATCGGCAACCTCGCGCTCTCGACGGTCCTTCGGGCCGGCGTCTCGGCGCTCGCCAAGACGCTCTCCCAGGAGCTCGCGGCCGACGGCATCCGGGTGAACCAGATCATCCCGGGCCGCATCGACACCGACCGCGTGCGCGAGCTCGACGGCATCAACGCGAAGAAAGCGGGAATCTCGGAGGACGACACACGGAAGCGAGCCGCCGCGGCGATTCCCCTCGGCCGCTACGGCGACGCCGCCGACTATGGCCGCGCCGCCGCGTTCCTCCTCTCGGACGCGGCCTCCTACATCACCGGAGCGACGCTGCAAGTGGACGGCGGCGCGATCCGCAGCGTCCTCTGACGGGAGCCAGCCGATGAGCCTCATGCGGAGCGTCTTTCTCGCCGCGTCCAACAGCCGGTTCCTTCGCGAGCGCGCGACGACGGTCGGCTTCATCCGCGCCGCCGTCAAGAAGTTCATGCCCGGCGAAAACGCGCAGTCGGCGCTCGACGCCGCGAAGGCTCTGGGGGACGGCGCCGTCCTGACCCGTCTCGGCGAGAATCTGACGAACGCCCGCGAGGCCGACGACGTCACGGCGCACTACCTCGGCGTGCTCGACAAGATCCACGCCGAGAAGCTCGACGTCGAGATCTCGGTGAAGCCGACGCAGCTCGGGCTCGACTTCTCGCGGGAGGACTGTCAGCGCCACCTCGACGCGCTCCTCGAGCGGGCGAAGAGCCAGAACAACTGGGTCTGGGTCGACATGGAACAGACCGCGTACGTCGACGCCACGCTCGACCTCTACAAGAACGCGCGCCGCCGCTTCGCGAACTCGGGACTCTGCATCCAGGCGTATCTCTATCGCACCGAGAACGATCTGAAGGACCTGATCGCGCTCGGCTCCGGCGTCCGCCTCGTCAAGGGCGCCTACAAGGAACCCGCCGACAAAGCGTTCCCGAAGAAGGCGGACGTCGACGAGAACTACTTCAAGCTCGCGACGATGCTCCTCTCGCCGGAAGCGCGCGCAAGGGGCGTCCGCGCGATCTTCGGCACGCATGACCCCGTCCTGATCCGGCGGATCGAGGAACATGGACGCGCGCAGGGACTGCCGCCGAGCGCGCTCGAGTTCCAGATGCTCTACGGAATTCGCCGGGGAGAGCAGGTGCGCGTGGCGAAGGCCGGCGAGAAGTTCCGCGTCTTGATCAGCTACGGCGAGGCCTGGTGGGCCTGGTACATGCGGCGGCTCGCCGAGCGGCCGGCGAACGTCCTCTTCGTCGTCAAATCGATGTTCGCGCGATAGGAGCCGCGCCCTTCAGGTCTTCCCGAGCGAGGACCAGTTCACGATCACGGTGATCGCGTCGGCATCCGGCGCCGGAAGGTTGACAATGGCGAGGAACCTTTCGCCGTCGCCGGTCACGTCGTAGTCCCGCCATCCCGCGGGGTCGATCGAGAAGAGCGCCCGGGGATCGCCGAGCGGGGCATCCGAGCCGGGGCGGATGGGGACCGCCATCATCCGGTTGGCGGCGGAGATGTAGAAGAGCTCGCGCCCGTCCCGCCGCCATCTCGGAGAGATTCCACCCGCGGCGGAGACGCGGATGGGCTCGCCGGACCTCGGAAAGGAAGCCAGGTAGACCTCGGAACGATCGCCCTCGACGAGGCAGAAGGCGATCCAGCGGCCGTCCGGCGAGAAGCGGGCCTGCGCTTCGAGCAGGTTCATGGTCCCGGGCAGAAGCATGCGAAACCCGCGCTCCCCCCGGAGGTCGATGATCCCGTGGCCGCTTCCGCTGGCGGAGAAGCCTGAGACGAGGAGGTAGCGCCCGTCCGACGACCAGTCCTCCATGCGCAGGACGCTTCCCGTCGGCGGAATGATCGACTCTGGGGAAGCCGGCCCGCGCAGAGAGATCCAATACGGGGCGGGCGGGTGGCTCATCGAACCGACGCTGAACGCGAGGCGGGCGCCGTCGGGAGACCAGATCGGGAACGAGTTGTCGTTCGGACCGAGGTTGAGGCGCGTGAGGACCGACCGCGCGAGATCGCCGATCAGGATGTCGTCAAGGCCCGTGCGCAGATCGACCCGGCTCACCGCCACCTGACGGTCGTCGGGAGAGAGCCGGACGGTGTCGAACACGCCGGGAGACTCGAGCGCGCCCGTCTCGCGGCCCGAGTGGTCGAGCCAGACGAGGCGGGCCGGGCCCTCCGGACCGCGAACCGCCAGAACCCCGCCGTTCGAAACGGAGAACGGGGCGCTGCCGATCAGGACGTGCTGCCAGACGTCCTGCCCGACGGGAATCGGATCTCCCGCGAGACGGCCCGGGCTCTCGAACGGCAGCGCAAACAACGCCCCGTCCCGGGCGACGAGCAGCCTTCCGGGGCCGCCCGCGCCCGGCCCGGGCGCGAATTCGCCGCGCGAACAGTTCGAAAGCAGCGGCGACGACGTCGCGTCCTCGACGGAGCCCAGCCGAAGGTACGCTTGCGTCTGGGTCTCGCTTCGGGCGACGTAGAGAAAGTGCCGGCCGTCCGGGAGAAACGTCGGAAAGGCGACTCCGACTTCCCGTCGGGACGGATCCGCCCGGACCGTGGGCTTCGGAGTGCCTCCGCCCTCCGGAACGAGTCGCAGGACCGTGTCCGTGAGAGCCGAGAAGAGAATCGAGTGCCGACTTCCCCAGGTGCCGGATGGGTAGCCCGGCGACGCGTCGCAGAGGATCACCGACGATCCTCCGGACGCGTCGATCCTCTTGAGCTTGCGGTCGGCGAAAAACGCGATCGCGCGCCCGTCCGGCGACCAGAAGGGGGCCGCGGCGCCTTCGGTCCCCCCGAGCGGGGCGGCCGAGAGGCTCGATAGGGACCGTACCCACAGGGCGTCGCGCCCTTCGCCGCTGCGGGCGACGAAGACGATGCGGGTCCCGTCCGGCGAGACGGCGAAGAGATTCTGGGTTCGAACCCACGGAAAGCGGGTCCCCTGCGGCGCGTGGACCGAGAAGCGGACCGGCGGGGTCGGCGAGGAGGCGGGCCGGCGAAGCAGGAGGAGCGCGATCGCGGCGGCCAGGATGCCGGCGGCGGCGAGGCCCGCGAACCACCGCGATGGGCGCTTCGAAGACACGCCGGCGCGCGGCCGCGCCACAGCTCCTTCGCGCCCGATCTCTTCGAGCTCGAGGCCGACGTCCCGCGCGCTCTGCCAGCGTCGCTCCGGATCCTTGGCGAGACAGCGCCCGATGACGCGGTCGAGCGACCGCGGCGACATCGGCGCAACCTGCGAGATCGGAGCGGGATCGTCGCGGAGGATCGAAGAGATGAGCGACGCGCGGCTCGCACCGGAGAATGCCTTCTTCCCCGCCGCCATCTCGTAAAGCGTCGCGCCGAGAGCGAAAATGTCGCTGCGGCCGTCCGACTCCCTTCCCTCCAGCTGTTCCGGAGCCATGTAGGCGAGCGTCCCGAGGAGCGTGCCCTCCTCGGTCAGCGCCGGCTGGGCGGCGGCCGTCGGGTTGGACGTCAGATCCGCGGCATCGGAGCCCCGCTCGAAGGGTTTCGCGAGCCCGAAGTCGAGCAGCTTGACGCCGCTCTTCGTCAGCATCACGTTGCCCGGCTTCAGATCCCGGTGCACGATGCCCTGCCGGTGCGCCTTGTCGAGCGCATCGGCGATCTCGCCTCCCCACCGCAGCGTCTGCTCGAGAGGCAACGCTCCCCGCGCGAGGCGGTCGGCGAGCGACTCGCCCTCCAGGTACTCCATCACGAGGTATTCCGTTTCGCCCTCGCGCCCGACGTCGTACAGCGCGCAGACGTGGGGATGCGAGAGCTTCGAGATCGCCCGGGCCTCGCGCTCGAAGCGCTGCCGCTGCTCGGGGGTGGGAACCGCGCCGGTCGGCAGGACCTTGATGGCCACCGTCCGATCGAGGCGCGTGTCCCGCGCCTTCCAGACCTCCCCCATGCCCCCCGCACCCAGCCGAGAAAGGATCTCGTAGGAGCCGAGGCGATGCCCCGGTGTCAGACCGGTCGTGATCGCACCTTCCAGTACACCGCGTACCGCTCGCCGAAGAGCCGATTCAGCGGCACGAGCTCGCGGCTTTCCCCCGGACCCGCGTCGCTTCTCATCCGGAACGCGAGCCGCGGCCCCGGCACGGGCTCGACCCAGCTCGACACGTCGGCCGGATCCGCGACGACATCGGCGACATGAACGGGATCTCCCTTGAGCTCGCAGTCGTACTCGCCGTACTGCATCGCACGCGTCAGGTTCTGCGCTCCGAGGCGTCCGGCCAGCACGAGCGGCCCGTACATCACGGCCTGAATGCCCGGATCGTCGGGCATCGGCGCGACGGAGAGTCCCATCGGCAGCTCGAGCTCCACGCGATCTCCCGTCTTCCAGGTGCGCGCGATCGTGAGGTAGCTCGACGGGCTCGCGAAGACCGGCGACGCGGCGCCGTTGATCCGGAGCGTGCCGCCGCGCGTCGCCCACCAGGGCACGCGCAGACGGAGCGTCAGATCGACGGGACGGTCCGCCTGGACGGTCAGCGCCGTCTTCGCCTCGTCCGGGAAAGACGTCTCCTGCCGCAGACGCAGCCCCTTCTCCGGCCAGCGAACCTCGGACGCGATGAAAAGGTTGACGTACAGGCCGGCGTCGTCGCGAAAGTAGATCGAGTCACCCGCCTTGGCGAATTCCTCGGCGCCCGTCCCGGTGCAGCACCAGAAGGCGGACAGCGGCGCGCCGTAGAACTTCCAGTACCCCGAGGCGAGCGGGTAGTAGTACATGAGCGTTCCGTCTTCGGGGTTCTGCGTGCCGAGGCGGTGGTTCCAGTACGTCCGCTCGAAGTAGTCGGCGGCGCGGGGATCCGCCGTCCACGCGAAAACGTGCCGCGTCAACTTCAGCATGTTGTAGGCGCAGCAGCACTCGGCGGAGGAGGATGAGATCGCCGTCGAAAGGACGCCCGGCGGCGTCTCCCAGCGCTCCCCGTCGCTCGTGCCGCCGGTGGCGTACGCGCGCGCGCCCGTGACCTCGCGCCAGAAGTATTCGGCGAGGTCGCGGTAACGGCGCTCGCCCGTCCGCTCGTAGCGGCGCGCCGCGCCGATCACCTTCGGGAACTGCGTGTTGGCGTGGAGGCCCCTGAGCTCGTCCCGACGCGCCGCGAGCGGATCGAAGAAAGCCGCCTGGTCGAAGCGGTGCGCGAGATCGGCGTACTCGTCCTTGCCCGTGAGCTCGGCGAGATCGTAGAGGACGGCATTCATGCCGCCGTACTCGATCGTCAGGATGCGTTCCATGTGCGCGTCGGAGAGACCCTTGGTATAGACGCGTACCCATCCCGCCATCGCCTCGGCCGTCGCGAGGGCGCGCGCGTCGCCGCAGTGCTGGTACACGTCGAGATGCCCGCGCAGGATCTTGTCGTAGGTGTAGAAAGGCGCCCAGACCTTCACGCCGCGGCGGAGGCGATCGAACTGCTCCTCCGGAAACGCCGAGAGGTATCCGCTGCCGAGCGCCTTCTGGCACTTCGCGAGCTCCTCGACCATGAGCGTCGCGCGCGCGCGGAACGTCTCGTCGCCGGTCGCGGCGTAGGTCAGCGCGCACGCCGAGAGATAGTGGCCGCCCGTGAAGTGGCCGCGGAGCTCGCAGTCCGGCTTCTCCCATCCGCCGACCGGCGCGGCCGACGACGGGATCCCGGCATTGACGCGGAACGTGTGCAGCAGGCGATCGGGCGGCATCGACGATAGGTAGCGGGAGTTGCGGTCGCGCGCCTCGAGAAACGGCCCGGGAAGCAGGCGCACCTGCTCGAGCGGGAAGGGCCGGACGGGACCCGACAGGAGGTCGCGATCCGGGTTCCCGGGAGCGAGGGTCGCGTCGAGGGCACGCGCCCCCGCCGTCGTCCGCAGCGCCCCGAGCGCCGCGGCCGATGCTCCCGTAGCGAGAAGGCTCCGCCGGGTCAGCGGGCGTTTCGCCATGTCGGCGCCACGCTACGACCTTCCCCGGCGGGGGTCAAGGAATCCGAAGGGCGACGGACGGCATAAGTCTGGTCGGAGGCCGCATGATCCAGATTCGCCGCGCCGGCGAGCGCGGGCACTTCGACCACGGCTGGCTCGACACGTACCACACGTTTTCCTTCGCCGACTACACCGACCCGCGCCACATGGGCTTCCGGTCGCTGCGGGTGATCAACGAGGACCGCGTGGCGCCGGGACAGGGCTTCGGCACGCACGGGCATCGGGACATGGAGATCGTCTCCTACGTCCTCGAGGGCGCGCTCGCACACGAGGACAGCATGGGCACGGGTTCCGTCATCCGGCCGGGCGACGTCCAGTACATGTCGGCCGGCACGGGCGTGCGGCACAGCGAGTTCAACGCCTCGGATGCCGAGCCGACGCACTTTCTCCAGATCTGGATGCTGCCGGACGAGACGGGGTACGCGCCGCGGTACGGCCAGAAGCGATTCGAGCGCGCGGCCAAGCTCGGGAAGCTCCGACTCGTCGTCTCGCCCGACGGGGCGGACGGCTCGATCGCGATCCGCCAGGACGCGCGGCTCTTTGCGTCGGTCCTCGAACCCGGGCAGTCGGTCCGTTTGGACCTGGCCAAGGGCCGCCACGCGTGGGTGCAGGTCGTGCGCGGAGAAATCTCGGTCAACGGGCAGAGACTCGCAGCCGGCGACGGCCTCGCGGCGTCGGAGGAGACGCGGCTCGACTTCAAGGCCGGATCCGGCGAGACGGAGTTCCTGGCCTTCGATCTGGCCTAGTCGTTCCGGTAGACGACGCCGTCCTTCATCACGAAGCGCACCCGCTCCATCTCGGTGATGTCCTTGAGCGGATCGCCGGAAACCGCCACGAGGTCGGCGAGCTTCCCCGTCTCGACGGTTCCCACGCGGTCGGACCAGCCGAGGATCTCGGCGTTCAACTTCGTCGCCGCCACGAGCACCGTCATCGGCGCCTCGCCGAGGCCCACCCGGATCGTCATCTCGTGCGCGTTCCTGCCGTGCGGGATGACGCTCGAATCGGTCCCGAAACCGATCGGGATGCCCGCCGCGAGCGCGCGCCGGAATCCGGCGAACTGGATGTCGCGGATCTGACGCTCGCGCTCGACCTCGGAGGCCGGCACGTGCGCGCCCTCGCCACCGAGGATCGCCTCGCTCGTGTAGAGAGTCGGGACGTAGAACGTCTTTCGCCCCGAGGCCTGGAGCATCCGAATCGCCTCGTCGTCGAGATACGACCCGTGATCGACCGTGCGAACACCGGCGCGGATCGCGGCCTTGATGCCGTCGGCGCCGTGCGCGTGCGCGGCGACCATGCGGCCCCACCGGTTCGCCTCCGTCACGGCCGCCTGAATCTCCGCGTCGGAATACTGTTGCGCTCCGGGCGAGATGCCCTTCGACAGCACGGCGCCGGTGACGAGGATCTTGATGAAGTCGGCGCCGTTCTTGAAGTTCGTGCGGACGGCCTTCGTGACCTCCTCCGGGCCGTCGGCGAGATTGCGCACGATCGGGACGTCCACGTAGATCGAGAACTGCCGCGCGTCGCCGGCCCCGCCGGTCGAGGAGACGTAGTTGCCCGCGACGGCGAGCCGCGGTCCGGGAACTGCGCCCTGCGCGATCGCGTCGCGCAGCGCCACGTCCACGTAGGGCCACGTCGGGCCCATGTCGCGGCAGGTCGTGAAGCCGGCCATCAGCGTGTCGCGCGCGTTCTTCGCCCCCCAGAGCGCCGCCTCGGGGGGCGTGGTTGTCGTGAGCGCCTCCTCCCAGTGCACGCCGAGCCTGTCGGTCAGGTGCGTATGAAGGTCGATCAGGCCCGGCAGGAGCGTCGCGCCGCCGAGATCGATCACGCGCGCGCCCGGCGGAGTCGCGAGACTCGGGCCCACTCCCGAGATGCGATCCCCCTGGACGATCACCACGACCGGCGCGATGGGCACACCGCCGCGGCCGTCGATGAGCCGCGCGGCCTTGACGACGACGGCGGCGTCCGATGCGGCCGCTCCGGCGGCCCAGGCTCCGAGCACGAGCGCGGACAACAGCGACTTCACGCCGACCTCCTCGAGTGGGTCCGCGGATTCTATCGACAGCCTCGTCGGCTCTCCAGATTAGGATGCGCGCATGAAATTCGCTCCGATCCTCGCCGCGGCGCTCCTCGCATCGCCGGCAGCCCCCTCCGATCACACCGCAATACTCGAGTCGCGGATCTCCGAGGCCGTGCACGCCTTTCGCGGCGAGATGGGCGTCTCGGTGGTCAACCTCGGCACCGGCGAGACCCTCGCGGTCAACGGCGACAAGCGCTTCCCGACGGCGAGCCTCATCAAGGTCTCCGTCATGGTCGAGGTCTACAACCAGATCGCGGAGGGCAAGCTCCGCCCCGAACAGACCGTGACCCTCGCGGCCGCGGACAAGGCCGGCGACGAAACCGTGCCGCTGAACGTGATGCACGTGGGATCGGTGCTGACCGTCGCCGATCTCCTGCGCTTCATGATCGCCTGGAGCGACAACACGGCGACGAATCTCCTCGTCCGGCTCGTCGGCACGGCGAACGTGGATAAGCGGCTCGAGTCCTACGGGATCACGGACATGAAGCTCTTCCGCCCGACGTTCCGCGATGGCAAGGCCGACGTCTTTCCGGAGCTCGAGCGCGAGTACGGCCTCGGCATGACGACGCCGAATGCCGCGGCGAAGCTCCTCGCGCTCATCGCCCGGGGCAAGGTCGTCTCGCGGGCCGCGTGCGACGAGATGATCGCGATCCTGGCCCTGCAACAGGACCGCGCGATGATCCCGCGCTCTTTGCCGGTCGACGACGGCAAGGTCCTCGTCGCGAACAAGACGGGATGGGACGAGGAGAAGCTTCCCGACGCCGCCGGCTTCAAGGGCGACGTGCGCAACGACGCCGCGTACGTGAAGTCGCCGGGGGCGCGCTACGTGATCGCGATCTGCGCGCGGCGGATCCAGGACAAGCGATCGAGCGTGGACAACGAGACGTTCGTGACCGGCGCGGCGATCTCTCGGATGGTCTACGACGCGTTCAATCCGCCCGGCCGCTGAGCCCGAGGCGAGTCAGTCCGCGAGGAGCCGCCCCTCGCGAACGATCGCGCGGCCGCCGGCCTCGAGCGTCGCGTCGCCGAGGAAGAGCCACCAGTTGCGATTGCCCGGCGTGCGGTTCGGACCGCCCGACTCCCAGTTGTCGCCGAGTGAGACGCGGACCGCGCCCGCGCCGTAGCCGAAGTACGGCAGCTCCGTCGCGGTGGCGGCCGCCGCGAGGATCGGGTTCGTCCCGATCACGATCTCGCCGACGCGATCCACGTCGCCTCCGATCGCCTGCCAGTGCTTCCGGAGGGCCGCCTCGCCTTTCTTCGCGCCGACGATGCGGCCCCGTCCGGCGGCGAAAGCGATCACCGCCTCCTCCACCGGCCCGTCCGGCGTCGCGGTGCTCCGGATGACGAGGCGTCCTTCCGCCGAGGCCGGATCGGGGATGAAACGCAGCGCGCCCGCCGGCAGCTCCATCTCGCGGTCGCGAGCGCCCCGCGCCGACCGCGCGCGCTCCGCCGACATGTTCCCGTCGTTCTTGTGGAACCATGCATCCGCCGGGACGCGGAGCGTGAGATCCGTGCCGCCGGGAGAAGAGAGGCGCACGTCGCGGCCTCGCAGGAGGCCGATGAGACGGTCCTGCTCACGCGAGAGCGCGGCGTAGTCGGTCTCGAGGATCGTCTTCTCGTAGAGCTTCGAGAGGCGCGCGATGTCCTCGGGGCCGCGGCCTTCCCAATCGAGGATCCAGTGGAAGTGGACGCCGCGCACCTTCGAGCCGTCCACGAGATGCTCGAGACGCGTGTCGTCGTACAGGACGCGCACCGGCAGCCACAGAAAGAGGTCCGCCTTCGCGAAGAGGGGCGCGAGCCACGCGACGAAGTCGTCCTGCCGCTTCGCGGGGCCCGGCCGCGCGTCGGCCGCCTCCACGACTTCCGGCGGATCGAACGCCATCGCGACAAACGACTCGACGCCGGACGATGCGAGCTCCCGCTCGACCGCCGCGGCGAGCTCCGGATGGTAACCGGGATCGAACGCGAGGATCGCGCGCTCGCCGGCCGCGGGAGCCAGTGTTCGGGCGACTCGCTTCGCCAGGCCGTCGAAGTCGACGGGAGGAAAGGAAGGGAACTTCGCCGGCGCCGCCGCGGCCGACGGAGGCGCGGCCGCCGCCCGCGGCGCGAAGAGAAAGGGAGCGGCTGCCGCCGAACCGAGGAGCCCGCGGCGCGAGAGCCTGACCGTCATGGCGCGATCCTCCAGGCGAACGATAATCCTTCCTGTGGTGAAGCTCCTCGACCGCGGCGGGGTCGTGGCCCTCGACAAGCCGACCGGCGTCTCGATGGCGACCTCGTCTCGCGGCGGCTCGGGAGCCGAGGCGGTCGGGAGGCTGCTCGCGGCGTGCGGCGAGCCGCCGGACCCCGAGCTTCTCCTCGTCCACCGTCTCGACGTGGGCACCTCGGGTGTCGTCCTCCTCGCCCGCGGGGAGGCGGCGCACCGCGCGCTGTCGCTCGCGTTCCAGAACCGCCGCGCGCGCAAGACTTACCGGGCGCTCGTCTGGGGCCGGCCGGCGCCCGCCGAGGGGCGCTTCGAGGACCCCCTCGGCCGCGACCCGAAGGACGGCCGGCGGATGAAGGCTCGCGCCGACGGCAAGCCCGCGCGGACGGCGTACCGCACCCTCGCCCGTCTGCCTTCGGTCACCGACCTCGAGCTCTCGCCCGAGACCGGGCGCACGCACCAGATCCGCGTCCACCTCTCCGCCCATGGCCATCCGATCGTCGGCGACGACCTCTACGGCGGAGCCACGCGGTGGCGCGGCGTGCGCGAGGCGTCGCACCGGAGCGCGCTCGCGGCGGTCGAGCGGCCGCTTCTGCACGCCGCGCGCGTCGAAGTTCCCGAGCTCGGGCTCGACGTCGCGGCGCCGCTGCCCGAGGACTACCGCCGCGCGCTCGCGGCGCTCGCCGTCAGCCCGCGAGGAACGCCGAAAAGAAGCGGTACAGGAACCACACGTCCACCTTCGACGACATCTCGAAGGGAGAGTGCATCGAGAGGAGCGGGACGCCGATATCGATGACCTCCATCTCCTGGGCGGAGAGGAACCGTCCGATCGTTCCGCCGGAGTAGCCTTCGACCCGCGGCGTCTGCGTCTGCCAGGGAATTCCCGCCCGATCCAGGATGCCGCGCACCTTGGCCGTGTACTCGGAATTGGCGTCGAAGCCGGCGCCGTACTTCTTGATCGTCACGCCGAAGCCGAGGCGCGCGGCGTTGGACGGCTCGCTCGTCTGAGGGAAGACCGGATTGACGCCGTCGTTGACGTCCGCCGAGACGGCCTCGGCGTGCCGCAATGCCTGCCGCAGATCGAGATCCGTATAGGCTTTACCGCGCTGCGCCGCGACGAGGCGCGCGTAGGTCGAATTGAGAAACTGGGACGCGGCCCCGGTGTTGTTGACCGAGTCCACTTCCTCGAAGTTCGAGAGATAGACGAGCGCCGTCCGCCGCGGCGTTCCCGAGAGGTCGAGGATCGCCCGGGCCGCGCAGTAGGAAGAGAGCCGGTCGTCCTGTCCATACGCGCCCGTCAGTCCCCGGTCGAGGCCCACGTCGGCGGGCGGCGACGCCGGCACGAGCGCCAGCTCGGCGCTGACGAGGTCCTCCTCCTGAATCCCGTAGCGGGACTTCAACTCGGCGATCACCTGGGCGGTGACGGTCCCTTCACCGGACACGCTGCCCGCCACCGGGTCGAGCTCTTCGCCGGAGAAGACCTTTTCGTAGGTCCGGTCGCGCAGCGGCTCGTCCGAGTGCGGCGCGTTGTCCGGGATGACGAAGACCGGCTCGTCGGGCTTCAACCCGACGGACACGTCGATGCGCTTCCCGGCGGGCATGTCGATCCGTCCGACCAGCGCGAGGGGCCGGTTCGCCCACTGATACTTCTTGATGCCGCCGTAGTAGATCGTCTTGAAGAGCGCGAAACCGTTCGAGGAGTAGACGGGACGCGCCTTCAGGTCGATGTGGGGGCTGTCGTGGTGCGTGCCGATCGCCCGCGAACCGGACAGAAGCGGCTCCGACCCGACCACGACGAGGATCACCGCGCGGTCGCGGCCGTTGACGAAGAGCTTCGCGCCGGGCGTCACCTGCGGGGCGTCGGTGAATTCCGCGAACCCGGCGGCCTTCGCGGCGCGCAGCACCTCGGCGGTCGACGTCAGCGCGCTGCGGGCCGCGCCGATGTACTTCTTGTAGTCCTCGCCGAACTTGAAGAGTGCGTCGCGGTCCGCGGGCGAGAGCTTCGTCCAGGCGGGTTTCCGCGTCTCCCAGACGCTGCCGGACGGCTCGTCGCCCGCGGCGCGAGCGAGCGCGGACACCGCGGCAAGAAGGGCCACGACCAGGCCTGCACGCCTCATGACGGCGGGACGTTGAAGTGCAGCCCGAGCGCGCGCGCCAGGAACGTCGCCATCTCGCCCCGCGTCACGAACTGCTGAGGACAGAAGTTGCCGCTGCCGCAGCCGCCGGTGATCCCGGATCGTGCGAGCGCCTCGATGCCGCGAAAATAGGGATAGTCGGTCGGCACGTCCCCGAAGGTCGGGTTCGCCGGCGCGGGCGAAATCTGGCGCTGCCACGAGACCGAGGCGCCCTTGAAGCGAAGATTCGACGTCGCGGACGGGATGTTGATGACGACGGCATGCTGTGTTGAGCCGTTCGGAACCGTGTAGTCGACGAAGCTCGAGAAGGCGTTGGTATATCCGGGAGCGCCGGACGAGGACACCGTCGCAATCGTCGTGAGGCCCGGCGTGATGGCGCCGGTATATCCCCGCAAGGTCGCCGAGATGTCGTTGGTCGCGTCGCCGTCGTAGTAGAAGAGCTCGAGAAGCCGCACGCGCGCCCCGGTCGGCAGCTGGACGGGCGCCCAGAAAACGTCCTTGTCGCTGTTCGGGTTCAATGTCACGGCGATGTAGCCGAAGCCCTCGTAGTCCCAATCGATGTTCGATGCCCTGGGAACGAACGCCGCCGCGGGAATCTGCAGGACGTCGCAGCAGTCCGTGCCGAAGGACTCCGGCCGCGCGGAGGGCGGACTTTGCGGTCCCGAAGCGGGCGGGTCGGCCGTCTGAGCCGACGCGATCCCGACCGCGAGAACGAAGGCGGACGTCACCAACGAGCTCCAGATACGCGGATTTCGCACAACGGCTCCCTTCGATCCTTGTTTTTCGCGCGCCGCCACTAGGCGCCCGCGGCAGTCTCCGAAACCGTGGCCTGATGCGCGGTCGCCCAGGCGTTCATACCGCCGACGACGTTCGCGGCGTGGAGGATGCCGAGTGACTCGAGCACGCTCGCCGCGATCGACGACCGGTAGCCGCTCGCGCAGACGATCGCGACCGGCGCGGCCGGGACTTCCCGGGCGCGCCGGGCCAGGTCGTTCAAGGGAAGATGCCGCGCGCCCGCGATGTGACCCGCCTGCCACTCCATCGGCCGGCGGACGTCGAGGACGGCAAGATCCGATTCCTCCGCGAGGCGCCGCGCGAGCTCGTCCACGGTGATCTGCTCGGTCTTCGCGAGCGGGTTCCCCGCGCGTTCCCAGGCGAGAACGCCGCCGTCGAGGTATCCGACGACGCGCTCGAGGCCGACGCGGGCGAGGCGCGTCCGCGCTTCCGCCGCATGCGCCGGGTCTTCGACGACGAACACGAGATCGCGCTCCGGTACCACGAGCGCGCCGGCCCACGACGCAAACTGTCCCGACAACCCGATGTGGAGCGAGCCCGGCACGTGCGCCGTGCCGAACTCGGCGGACGAGCGTGTATCGAGGACGAGCGCCCCGGAGGCCTGCCGGCGCGCCACCTCGTCGGGCGAGAGCGGCGCCGGCTCCGGCAGGTCGGCGAGCGCGCCCGCGCCCTCGCGGTTCAACGCGACGTCGCGAGAGAAGTACGTCGGCGCTTCGGGCAGGTCCGTCGTCATGAGTCGCACGAACTCCTCGCGTGGCATCGGCTGCAGCGCGTAGTTGACGCGGCGCTGCTCGCCGATCGTCGAGGAGGTCTCGCTCGAGATGTTGCGCCCACAGAGCGAGCCGGCTCCGTGCGCGGGGAAGACGCGGGTCGCGTCGGGCAGGCCGAGGAGCTTGCCGTGCAGCGAGTCGTAAAGCGCTCCGGCGAGCTCCGCCGGCGAGATCTTCGCACCCAGGAGGTCCGGCCGCCCCACGTCCCCGATGAAGAGCGTGTCGCCGGTCAGGACCGCCTGCGGCTCCTCCGAGTGGGACCGATCGAAGAGGACGATCGAGACGGACTCGGGCGTGTGTCCCGGGGTCTCAAGAAACCGGAGGACTGTCTGCCCCATCCGGATCTCGTCGCCTTCCTTCACGGCGGCGTGCTCGAATTTCGCGCCGGCCTTCGCTCCGAAGTAGATCCGCGCGCCGGTGCGGGCCGCGAGCTCGCGATGTCCCGAGACGAAATCCGCGTGAAGGTGCGTCTCGATGACGTGGCGGATGGCGAGGCCCTGGCGCCGCGCCTCCTCGATGTATTCCTCGACGTCGCGCCGCGGATCGACCACGGCCGCTTCCCCGCCGTCCCCGATCATGTACGAGGCCTGGGCCAGACAGCCCAGATAGAACTGTTTGAAAAACATGGCCGGAGTTTAGCGCGAGCGTCGGTCAGCTCGTCGGCATCGCCGCGCGCCGCGCGAGAAACGTCGCCGCGTCCGTGGGCGCGAGGCCGAAGCGGGCGAAAAGCGCGCGCGTGTCCCAGGCCGTCGGCGCGACCGCGGCGGCCCAGGAGAGCGACATGAGATTCGAGGCGGCTTCCGAGAACGGGGCGAGCGCGGCCGCCATCGCGCGATAGACGGCGGCCGGCTGGTGGACCGCGCGCACACGGCGCCCGAGCACGGCGGCGAATCGCGCGACGACCTCGTCCCACGAGAGGGCCTCGGGGCCGCCGAGTTCGTGCGTGCCGGCGAAGCCCGGCGTCCCCGCCGCCGCGGCGATCACGTCCGCGACGTCGTCGAGCGCGACAAAGCTATGGCGCGTGCTCCCGTCGCCCGGCACGAGCGCGACCCCGCGGCGCTCGATCAGATGGCCCACCGCGCCGAGAAACACCCGCGAGAACCAGAACGGACGGCGCAGCGTGTGGACCTCCGCACCGCGCAGCGGGATCGAGCTCCCCATGAGGGCGAACCAGTCGTCCATGAAGAGCGAGCCGCGAAGCACGGCGAGCTCGAAACCGCCCGAAGCGAGCATCGCCTCGATGCGGCGCTTGCGCGCGTAAACCGGCACGCGGCCGTCCACGGGCGTCTGAGGGACCGACATGAAGATGAATCGCCGCACGCCCTGGCGGCGGCCGGCCGCGACGAGGTTCGCGTATCCGACGTCCTCGGTATCGCGCGCGCGATACGGCCCGCGCGGGACGACGGCGTTCGCCGTGGCGACGATCGTTCCGGCGTCGCGGCAAGCGGCGTCGAGGCTCGCGGGCTCGCGCAGGTCGCCGAACGCGAGATCGACGCCCGCGCCTTCGAGATGGCCGCAGGCCGAGCCCCTCCGGACGAGCGCGCGCACCGGCATTCCCCGCCGCGCGAGGCGCCGGACCACCGCCGTGCCGAGCTGCCCGGTCGCGCCGACGACGAGGATGCGCGTCGCCGCGGTCACCCTGGGGGCTCCTCGAGCCCTTCGAGCTCGACGGCAAAATCCGGCGTCAGCCGCAGACGCAGGAACGCGAGCCGGCAGGGCCAGCCTTCGCGCACGATGCGGCCCGAGACGCGGCGCCAGATCCAGACCGCGAGGTTCTCGGCCGTGGGCGGGGCCGCGGCGAACGCGGCGACGTCGCGATTGAGGCTGCGGTGGTCGAGCGGCCGGTCGACCTCTTCCTTCAGCACGCGGTCGAGGTCCGTCAGATTCACGACCATGCCCGTCTCCGGATCCACGGCGCCCTCGACGGCGACCTCCAGCGTGTAGTTGTGCCCGTAACCATGCGGGCCTTCCTCGCCGTAGACGGCGCGATTCTTCTCGGACGTCCAGTCCGGGCGCCAGAGGCTGCGGCCGGCGTTGAAGTGAATGGTGCGGGCCAGCCGGACCATGGCGCGGCACGCTAGCACAGGCAGCGGGCGGCGCTCCCGGCCTCCTCGGCTAGAATCCTCGCCCGCGGAGAAACCGAGATGGAACTCTTCCGGACGGTCGCGGATCTGGCCGCGTTCCTCAAAGGCTGCGAATCGGTCGAGGCGGGCGACGCGCTCGGGGTCGCGGACGCCGCACGGTTCCGATCGGACGTGATCGACAGTCTCGTCTGGACGGGCGTCTTCGGAAACGCCGAGGTTCGCGACGCGTGCCGCAAGAAGATCCGCGAAGCCGCCCGGTCGCTCGGGATCCTGCCCGCCTCGATCCTCCCCCTCTACGCGGCGCGCGGCCGCGGCGAGGTCTCCGGCTTCACCGTCCCTGCGATCAACGTCCGCATGCTGGGCTACGACACGGCCCGCGCGGTCTTCCGCGCGGCGAAGTCGCTCGACGCCGGCGCCGTCATCTTCGAGATCGCCCGGAGCGAGATCGGCTACACGGAACAGCGTCCGGCCGAATACGCCGGCGTCGTCCTCGCCGCCGCGATCCGCGAGGCCTGGGACGGCCCCGTCTTCCTCCAGGGCGACCACTTCCAGACCAATCCGAAGCGGATGAAGGAGAACGCCGACAAGGAGATCCGCGCGATCGAGGCGTTGATCGAGGAGGCGATCGCCGCGGGCTTCTACCAGATCGACATCGACACCTCGACGCTCGTGGACCTCTCCAAGCCGACGCTGCCCGAGCAGCAAAAGGTAAACGCGGAGCTCTGCGCGCGATTCACGAAGTTCATCCGCGAGCGGGAGCCGCGCGAGATGCCCATCTCCATCGGCGGCGAGATCGGCGAGGTGGGCAAGGAGAACTCGACGCCCGAAGAATTCCGCGCCTACATGGACGTCTATCGAGGCGCGCTCGGCGCGATGACCGGCATCGCGAAGGTCTCCGTCCAGACGGGTTCGTCTCACGGCGGCGTCGTGGCGCCGGACGGCACGGTCGAGCGCGTCGCGATCGATTTCGAGGTGCTGCGCCGGATCTCGAAGGTCGCGCGCGAGGAATACGGCCTCGCCGGCGCCGTCCAGCACGGCGCCTCGACGCTGCCGCCGGAGTACTTCCACAAGTTCCCCGACCACGATTGCGCCGAGATCCACCTCGCGACCGGTTTCCAGAACATGACCTATGACCATCCGTCGCTGCCGCTCCCGCTCAAGCGCGAGGCCGAGCGCTGGCTCTTCGACAACAAGTCCGAGGAGTGGAAGAAGGGCGAGACGGAGAGCCAGTTCCTCTACAAGACGCGCAAGTACGCGATCGGCCCGTTCAAGGAGAAGTTCTGGAACCTGCCGGAAGGGACGCGCCAGGCGATCCGCGACTCGCTCGAGCGCGAGTTCCGGTTCCTGTTCGAGAAGCTGCGCATCGCCGGGACGCGGGCCGCCGTCGCGAGGTTCGTGCGCGCGGCCGACGTCGGCGTCGGAGCGGCCGTCGGCGCCGGCTCCGGCTACGTGCGCGACGATCAGGCGGGCGATTGACGGCGGCGCGACGCCGGAAAGGCGCCGCCCCGGGTCTGCCGGCGCGCATGACGGCCGTCGTCAAGACCAGGGCCGCAGGCGGCGCCTCCGCCACGGAGATTCGCTCGGTGCCGCTTCCGAAGCCCGGCCAGGCCGAGGTCCTGATCAAGGTGCTCGCGACCGCGGTGTGCGGCTCGGACAAGCACATCTATCAGTGGGACCCTTCGATGGCCGGCATGGTGCGGGTTCCACGCATCTACGGCCACGAGTTCTGCGGAGAGATCGCGGCGTTCGGCACCGGCGGGAAGCGCCCCCACCTCGCGATCGGCCAGTACGTCTCGGCCGAGATGCACGTGACCTGCGGCCACTGCCGCCCCTGCCGCACCGGCCAGCGGCACATCTGCGAGAACACGAAGATCCTCGGCGTCCATGGCGACGGATGTTTCGCGCAGTACGTCGTGGTTCCGGCCTTCAACGTCGTGCCGCTCGACCGCGCCATCGTGCCCGTGAAAGTCGGCGCGTTCCTCGACGCGCTCGGCAACGCCGTCCACACGACGCAGGTCGCGGATCTGTCGGGCAAGTCCGTCGCGGTCCTCGGATACGGCCCGATCGGCGCCATGTGCGCCGAGATCGCGCGCGTCTCCGGCGCCTCTCACATCGCGATCACCGAGGTGAACTCGCAGGCCGCGGCGCACGCCCGGCGCTGGGCGCAGTCGCGCGGCGCGCGCAACGTGACCGTCATCGATCTGTCGCGCACGAAGGACGCCGCGGGGAGCCTGCGTGACGCGCTCGGCGGCGGGGCGGACGTCGTGCTGGAGCTGTCGGGAGCCGAGCCCTCGATCAACCTGGGCCTCGAGGCCGCGCGCCGCGGCGCCACGGTGTCGCTCCTCGGCCTGCCGAAGGGCAAGTCGGTGACGATCCGCGACTATACGAACGACTTCATCTTCAAGGGGCTGACGCTTCACGGGATCGTGGGCCGCCGCGTCTTCGATACGTGGATCAAGATGCTGGACCTCCTCGCCGCGGGCCTCGAGGTCTCCGATCTCGTGACCGACGAGTTCGAGGGGCTCGAAAAGTTCCACGAGGCCATGGAGCGTCTCGAGAACCGCAAGGCCATGAAGGTGGTCTTCTACCCGAACGGGAAGCCCCGCACAGCCGACTGAGACGATAGACTGCGGCCATGCCGACCAACAAGCCGGAAGTCGGAGCCCACGACAAAATGAGCGAGCGCCGCATCGCCGAGTTCGCGCTCGAGGAGTCCCGCCTTTCGAACATCGCCTATCGCTTCAAGCTGACGCCGCGCGACCGCGTCTGGATGAACTGGGATCGGACCGAGTTCGAGCCGAACGGCTACCGGCTTCTCGGTCTGGCGGGCATCTGCCTCAAGCTCGACGAGCCCGAGCGGGCGCACCGCCGCGCCGTGCGCGCGCTCGAGGAAGTCGAGGACGTCCTCTTCACCGTCGGCCAGCCGGCACAGGGCGTGATCGTGCGCGGCGGCACGGGCACCTCCGAGATCATCACGCGGCCCACGATCTGCGCGGAGATCATCGCGCGCAATCACGGCGATTTCGACCGCGCGCTCGAGGCGCTCGACGCCGCCTTTCCGGGCGGGCGCGTGGCGGGGAAAGTGGTGTCGGAGGAGTAGGGGCCGGGCCTGACCCCGCCCGCGCGGCGCGCCTCGACGGAATCCGATGAGTAATCTCCTCGACCACCTCGCCGGCCAGATGGCCGAGCTGCGGCAGAAGGGCACCTACAAAGAAGAGCTCGTCCTCGAGACGCCTCAGGGCCCGCGCGTGAAGGTCGGCGGCCGTGACGTCGTCATGCTGACCTCGAACAACTACCTCGGCTTCGCCAACCACCCGCGCGTGCGCGAGGCGCAGAAAAAGGCCGTCGACCGCTGGGGCGCCGGGCTGGCGTCGGTGCGGTTCATCTGCGGCACGCAGGGCCTCCACAAGGAGCTCGAGACGGAGATCGCTTCCTTCTTCGGCAAGGACGACGCGATCCTCTACATGTCCTGCTGGAACGCCAACGAGGGCCTCTTCGCCGCCCTGCTCGACGAGCCGGACGGTCTCTACTCCGACGAGCTGAATCACGCCTCGATCATCGACGGCGTGCGCCTCTGCAAGGCGAAACGCTTCCGGATGCCGCACAACGACCCGAAGGCGCTCGCGTCGATGCTCGCCGAAGACGAGTCCTCGCGCTTTCGCGTCGTCGTGACCGACGGCGTCTTCTCGATGGAGGGCGAGGAGGCGGACCTGCGCGAGCTGGTCCGGATCTGCGACGCCGAGAAAGCCCTCCTCGTCGTGGACGATTCGCACGCGACGGGCGTCCTCGGCAGGACCGGCCGCGGCACCGCCGAGGAACAGGGCGTTCAAGACCGCGTCCCGGTCTTCACGGGAACCCTCGGCAAGGCGATGGGATCGGCCGCCGGCGGGTTCGTGACGGGACCGAAGGCGCTCGTCGAGACGCTCCGCCAGCGCAGCCGCACCTACCTCTTCTCGAACTCGCTTCCGCCCGCGGTCGCGGCGGGATCGCTCGAGGCCTTCCGGATGCTGCGCGAGGATCCGTCGCCCGTCGCGAAGCTCCGCGAGAACGCGGCGTACTTCCGAAAGGCGATCGCCGACGCGGGCTTCCGCATCCCGCACGGCACGCATCCGATCGTGCCGGTCATCGTCGGCGACACGGCCAAGGCGCTCGCGATGGGCAAGGCCCTCTTCGATGAGGGCGTGTACGTCTCGGGCTTCGGATTCCCGGTCGTGCCTCAGGGCCAGGCGCGGCTGCGCTGCCAGGTCTCCGCGGCGCATGAACGGAACGACCTCGATCGCGCCATCGAAGCGTTCCGCAGGGTCGGCCGCCGCTTCGAAGTCCTTTCGTCGTAGGTGCTCGCGCCCGCGCCGTCATGGCGCTTTCGTGCCTGTCACCCCTGCCACCCCTGGGCTACAATTGGTCGTCTCTTAGGCAGATTCATGAAGATCGAGATCCCGCGGGCGCGCTTCGCGGTCCTGCCCGCTCTGCTTTCGTTTGCCGCGCTGCTGCACACAGCGCCGGCCGAAG
>DATBFU010000148.1:0-25905 GCA_036558325.1 Thermoanaerobaculia bacterium
GACGTTCCTCGCCAAGTGGATCGAAGAGGGGAAGGCGGAGGGAATCGCGAGCGGCGCCGAGACTGGAGCCTGCGGCAAGCCCAATTACCATCCCACCGACCCCGTCACGCGCGACGCGATGGCGAAGTTCCTGGAGCTCGCCAAGCACGGGTCGTCCTTCTCGCCGCCGACCGCGACCGGCAACGTCTTCTGCGACGTGAGCCCCTCGACGTTTCTCGCGAAGTGGATCGAAAGATTGAGCGCGGACGGCATCACCTCCGGCTGCGGCGCCGGCGCCTGCGGCAAACCGAACTATTGCCCTGGCGCGACCGTCAGCCGAGGAGAGATGGCGAAGTTCCTCAAGCTGGCGTTCGGCCTCTAGCGCGGCGGGTTAGGATCGAGAGCGCCGTTCGCCCCTGCCCAGGTTGCGTTCATCCCGGGCGGACGTCGGCCGGGGTGCGCGATGACGACCGACGACACGCAGTTTCCGACGCTCGGCTTCGCGGATTCGCCTTCCGAAGCTGCCCTTCCTCCCGAGATCGGCGGGTTCCGCATCCACTCCGTCCTCGGCCGAGGCGGCATGGGCGTCGTCTACGAGGCCGAGCAGAGCGATCCGCAGCGGCGCGTCGCGTTGAAGGTCATCCGCGGCGGCCGGCTCGTCGACGACCTTCAGCTCCGCCTCTTCCGCCGCGAGGCGCAGACGCTCGCGCGCCTCATCCATCCGAACATCGCCGCGCTCTACGAGGCCGGCCGCACGCCGGACGGGCAACATTTCTTCACGATGGAGCTCGTCCGCGGCCGTCCGCTCGACGAGTACGTGCGCGAGCGGATGGGCGGCGACCGCCCCTCCCCCACGCAGCTTCACGACCGGTTGCGCCTCTTCGCGACGATCTGCCGCGCGGTCGCCTACGCGCATCAACGTGGAGTGATTCACCGGGACCTGAAGCCGTCGAACATCCTGGTCGTCGCCGACGACAAGCCGCAGAGCTCCCCGGGCCGCTCGCGCCCTTCCGAGCCGGCGGTGAAGATCCTCGACTTCGGGCTCGCCCGCATCGCGGACAACGACGCGTCGGGTCCCGCGCCGGGGACGCTGTTGAGCCAGCTCGGGCAGATCGGCGGCACGCTCGCGTACATGAGTCCCGAGCAGGCGCGCGGCGCGAGCCGCGAGATCGATCTGCGGAGCGACGTGTACTCGCTCGGCGTGACCCTCTACCAGACGATCACCGGACGGTTTCCGTACGACCTGCCCGAATCGACGGTGGCGGCGCTCCGGACGGTCCTCGAGGAGCCGCCGAAGCCGCTGCAACAGGCGTTCCGCGGAGGCTACAAGCTCGACCCGGACCTCGAAACGATCGTCGGCAAGGCGCTCGAGAAGGAGGCGGACCGGCGCTACGCCAGCGCCGACGCGCTCGCCGAGGACATCGAGCGGTATCTCGCCAACCAGCCGATCCTCGCGCACCCGCCGAGCACCGCCTACCAGATCCGCAAGCTCGTCTCGCGCCACCGCGTCATTTTCGGCGCCGCGGCCGCGGTCTCCCTCGTCGTCGTGGCCTCCGTCGTGGCGCTCGCGATCCAGGCCGGAAAGATCCGGCGCGAGCGCGACCGCGCGACGCAGGAGGCCGCGCGCGCGACCGCGATCAACGAATTTCTGCAGCGCACACTCGGCGCCGCGGATCCCTGGCAGCGCGGCGGCTCGCGGAGCGTCTCGCTCGTCGATGCGCTGAAGCAGGCCGAAAAGCAGGTGCACGGCGCGTTCCCCAAGCAGCCGCTCGTCGAGGCCGACGTGCTCGAGGCGATCGCCAAGACGTACACGGGGCTCGGTCAATACGACCGGGCGGAATCGCTGGCCCGATCGGCGCTCGAGATCCGCGTCAAAGCCGAAGGTCGGGAGACGGACGGGACCGCCGGAACGCTCATGACGCTCGCGGGAATCCTCCGGTGGGAGAAGAAGTGGGACGAGGGGGAGAAGCTGCTGCGCGAGGCGCTCGCGATCCGGCAGGCGCGGCATGGCCGGGAGAGCGCCGAGGCCGCCGAAGCGCTCGATGAGCTCGCCAAGGCGCTCATCGGCAAGAGCGCCTACCCCGAGGCCGAGAAGCTCGCCGCCGAGGGACTGAAAATCCGCGAGCGGCTGTTCGGACCGGAGAGCAAGCAGGTCGCGGAGAGCCTCCTGACCTTCGGCACGCTCCGGACCGAACAGGAAGACTGGAAGGGCGCCGAGGAAACCATCTCGCGTCAGCTCGCGATCCTGCGCGGCCAGCACGACGATGGACCGCTCTTCTCCAACGCGCTGAACGACCTCGCGGTCGCGCAGACGCAGCTCGGAAAGCTCGATGAGGCCGAGAAAACGTTCCGGGAAGCGATGTCGATCGAGGCGCGCGTCCTCGGAGAAGACCATCCGGAGTACGCGAGCCTGCTCGAGAACGCGGGCAACGTCTGGTACCGGAAAGGCGAGTACGCGAAGACGTCGGAGAATCTGGAGAAGGTCCTGGCGATCCGGCGCAAGGCGCTCGGCGACGAGGCGGAGCCTGTGGCGCGCACGCTCGCGAATCTCGGCACCGTGTATTGGGCGCAGAAGGACTACGCCGCCTCCCTCGCGAAGTACGAGGAGGCCGAGCTGCGGCTGACACGATTCCTCGGTCCCGACCATCCCGACGTCGCATCGGTGCTCGTCGGAAAGGCGGGCGCCCTGATGCATCTCGGCCGGCTCGATGAGGCCGAGGCGGCGGCGCGGAGGGGACTCGCGATCCGGACCCGGAAGTTCGAGGGAGGAAGCATGCCCGTCGCGCTCGCGCGCCTGCGTGTCGGCGAGATCCTGATGGCCCGGAAGAAATATGCCGAAGCCGAGCCGCTCGTGCGCGCCGCCGAGGACAGCCTGATCAAGACCCGCGGCGCGTCCGACGCCTTCGCGAAGCGGGCAATCACCGCCGGCGTCGAGCTCTACAGATCCTGGGGAAAGCCGGCCGCCGCGAAGGAACAGGAGGCGCTGCTGGCGGACGGCGCGGCGAAGGCCGCGTCCGGAAATTAGCGGCGGTTCTCGCGCCCCGAGAGAAGATACGCTCTGCGGAGCCCTCGAAAGGAGGCTTCGATGCACCCCTTCGATCGGACCGCCATCGGCTGCCGCCTGCTGCTTCTGGCCGCGTCTTCTCTTCTCGCCGCGCCGGTCGCCCGGGCCTCGGGACCGATGCCGTCGGTCTCCGGCTCCCTGACGGCGGCCGGCAAGACCTACCAGCTGGCGCACGTCTACGCGCGCCGGCAGCCGAGCGCGTCCAACCCGTCGCAGACCGTCGTCGTCGTGCTCCTGACCGACAACGAGGTACCGAAAAGCATCGTGGACGACAAGTACCGCCTGGAGCTGACCGACATGGCCCGCGACGGAAAGATCCACGGCGTGTCCGTGACCATCGGTCCGGACAAGAAGCTATCCGGAACGGGATGGATCTATGCCAAGGAAGTCGGCGGAGCCGTCGTGAGCCGCTCGGACCAGCAGACGTTCGAGCCCGCCCGTTTCGACGACTCGCAGGTCGAGGGAAAGGCGTCGGGCCGCGGGAGCTTCGGCGACGACCCGTGGGAGTTTGCGGCCAGCTTCGCCGCCGCCCTCGCGCATTGACGATCCGCCGGGAAAACGAATGGACAAGCCCCGCATCTTCCTGGGCTCCTCGGGCAGGCAGGCGAAGCTCCTCCAGGCGCTGACGCACGGACTCGAGGACGTCGCGCGCGTCGATCCCTGGACGACCTCGTTCGATCCCGGCACGACGACGCTCGAGCGCCTCGTCGAGCTCACGCGGGAGGTCGACTTCGCCGCGTTCGTCTTCGCCCAGGACGACTGGACGACCTCGAGAGGCAATCCGGCCGCGCCGGCCTCCGACGGCTCCGGGCAGGCTTCCCCGCGAGACAATGTGGTTTTCGAGGCCGGCCTCTTCGGGGGCGTTCTCGGAATGCGCCGGACCTTCATTCTGCACGCCGTCGGATCGAAGCTGCCGACCGACTTCCTCGGCCTGACGTGCATCCGGTACGGCGACGGTGCGGCCGAGGTTCGCGCCATCAACCAGAAGCTGCGGGAGACCATCGCGCGAGAAGGCCGCCGCGCGCGCATCGAGGGTCTGTGGTGGCAGTTCTCGCTCACGGAACGCAGTCCGGGCGAGCCGTCGGCGGTGAGCCTTCTGCGGATCGCGCGCGGCCGCGAGGGCGCGCTCGAGATCGCCGGCCGCTCATGGCAGGAAGACGGCAAGCTCTCCGCCCGGTACTGGAGCGAGGCGGCGAAGGAGAAGAGAGAGCCCTCGGGAATCTTCTACTACTGGAATGGCGAACGCCCTCTGGATTCGGATGCCCCTCGCCTGGAGGGGACCGGGGAGATTCTGCTGGAAACCGCCGATCGCGCGGGCGGGTACTTCACGACCCGAGGCGACGGGCCGACGAAGGTGAACACGCGGACGGTCGGCGTCTACCTGCGCGCCGAAGCGGAGGATCTGGGGATCCTGGACGGCGGCGACAACCGGAAGCGGATGAAATTGATCGCGGACCGGCTGAAGCACTGGAAGTCGATCAAGAGCGCGTGAGGAACGCGCAAAGCCGCGCAAGCGCCGTCGTCGGGGCGGCGCCGGCGGCCGCTCTCGCGTTCAACGCGACGCGCCGTCGTCCCACATGTGCCGCGCGATGCGCCAGGAGCCGTCGGGCAGCTTGCGCATGACGTTGAGATACGTGCCCGGATGGCCGTGTGTCCGGGTCACGCCGCCTTCGACCTGAGTCCACTCGACGTCGTCTCGTCCATAGACCGACGCGACGCCGCAGTTGCCCTCGACGGCCTCGACCGTGATGTCGAGTCTCGTGATCGTCGCCGCGGGAGCGTTCGGGGGCCACCAGTAACTGGTGATCGACGCCGCTCCGGCGATCCACGGCGCCCCGTGCGCCGGCAGCAGCACGGCGTCCGAGGTGAACGTTGCGAGGACGCTCTTCGCGTCGCCCCGCAGCCAAGACGTCCGGTAGGCCTCGATCACGGCGCGGATGGCCTCGACGTCGCGCGTGGAGAGAGCGCCGGCGCACTCCACGGCGCCGGCTGCCGCTGCCGCCATGAGAAAGAGGATTCCGAGAGCGCTTCTTCGGAGCACGCCAGTCCTCCTTGCTTCGATGTCGAATCTGTACGGCCTCGCGGCCGAAAGGTTGAGGCTCCCCCGAGCAATTCCATGGGAGACAATTCGGATTCAAAGGCATATGGACCCGAAGCTCCGCCAGCGCGTTCGATACCTCCGCACCGAAGACGGCGTGCAGCTCGCGTGGGCGGAAGTCGGCGAGGGACCGGCGCTGATCCGCGCGGGCCACTGGCTGAGCCATCTCGAGTATGAGCTCGAGAGCCCCGTCTGGGGACACTGGATCCGGTTCTTCGGCGACCACTTCCGCTTCCTGCGCTGGGACGAACGCGGGTGCGGCCTGACCGACCGGGAGGTCGAGGAGTTGTCGTTCGAACGATTCCTCGGCGACGTCGAGGCCGTCGTCGACGCCTCGGCCGTCGCGGAACCGTTCGCTCTCCTCGGAGTGTCGTCCGGCGCGGCGACGTGCGTCGCGTACGCCGCGCGCCACCCCGAGCGCGTTTCGCGAATGATCCTTTACGGCGGGTATGGCCGCGGCTGGGCGATGCGGGGCGACATGGAGACCGACCGCCAGTATCGGGCAATGGCGGAGCTGATCCGGCTCGGCTGGGGCAAGGAAAATCCGGTCTTCCGCCAGGTCTTCACGTCGCGCTTCATTCCGGCGGGAAGCGAGTCGCAAATCGGCTGGTTCAACGAGCTGTGCCGCCGGACGAGCACCGGGGAAATGGCGGCGCGGCTTCTCGAGGCGCGCTCGACGGTCGACGTTTCCGACCTGCTCGGCCAGGTCACGGCGCCGACGATCGTCATCCACTCGCGCGATGACGAGGTGTGTCCCGTCTCGGAGGCGCGGCGCCTGGCGGCGGGGATCCCGGGCGCGCAGTTCGTCGAGCTCGATTCCCGCAACCACATCCTTCTCGAGGACGAGCCGGCGTGGGCGCGATTCCGGGAGATCGTGCTCGATTTCTTCGACATGGCCGCCCCGCTCGGCGAGGACCCCGCCTTCGCTCGTCTCACTTCACGCGAGCGGGAGGTCCTCGTCCTGATCACCCGTGGTCTCGCCAACGCCGAGATCGGCGAGCGCCTCGCGATCAGCGAGAAGACCGTGCGCAATCACATCTCGAATCTCTTCGACAAGCTCGGGGTGTGGACGCGGGCGCAGGCGATCGTCTTCGCGCGCGATCGGGGGTTCCGGCCCTAGGGTTTCGGCGTCGTCGGAGCGGGGCTTGTCTCGGCCCGCTCGCCCATCCGGCGGAGCCGCGACGTCGCCGTCCTGGGGGCGGCCGCAAGGGCCGCCCCGACGATGCGCCGGACCTAGTTCGAAAGAGCCCGGGCGACGGCCTGGAGCTTCGCCGGTCCTCGGCGCGTCAGCTCGCTCACGATCTGGACGAACTTGGGATGCTCGAGGCCCGAGACGAGGAACGTCCAGCGGTAGGCGCGGTGCGTGCTCCGCTTGATCTCGGTCTTGTCGGCCTCCGACAGAGCTCGCCCGATGGCCCGCTCGAGGCTCGCGAGATCCAGGTCGGCCTGCTGCGACAGCAGCCCATCGACGGCGCCGCCGAGCTCGAGCAGCTCATCGACGGCCTTCTCCCGATCTTCCTCGCCGATCTCGCGGGTGATCTCGTCGATCAGGAGCGAATCGATCTTCGCGTGCTGGGCCTCGTCCATCCAGTGATACCGGATGAGATCGACGAACAGCCCGTCGAGCTCCTTCCGATTCTGCACGTGCTCGACGAAGTGCGACTGCGTGTACCACTCGATCATGCTGGTCAGCAGATAGCTGCAGAGACGCGACTTGCTCAGGACCACCCTGGCGACCTCCTCCCGGGCGGGAATCAGGCCGCACGCGACGCCGAAGCCTTTCGCGAAGAGCGCCGACGAACGCCGGAAGAGCTCCTGGTGCTTCGACTCGTCCTCGGCGAAACGCAGCAACGTGCGCAGACGCGTCTCGTCGCCGTAGACGTCCCGCTGGGCGGCCTCCAGCGCCTGCGGAATGATGTACTCCTCGACGTACGCGAAGATGTGGCAATACGCATTGCCCATGATCTGGTTGAGCTTGAGCTTCTCGTTTTCGTTCAGGCAGCCGATGTCGTCGACCCCCGAGAGCCGGTTGGGCAGGAACCGCCGGGAAAAGTCGAAGTCCCGGCCCTCCAGGACCTGGCGCTCCGTCCAGGCGACCTTCAGCGAGCTCTTCAGGATCTCCGGGTACGAGTAATCGTGGGTCAGCATGTCCTTCCTCCTTCCGCGCCCACGATCGCCCCGGGATCGCCACGCGACAATGGGAACTCCGTCCCGATTCGGCGGAATCGGAGGCCGATGGCCCGGGACAATTGCCCCGGATCGCCTTGCCGGCGGGCTCGGAAGATGGTCCTCTCACGGCTTCGCGCCCGCGCGCCGCGTAAACCCGCGATTCAGGAAGGATTCTTCTTCGCCCTCGCCGCCGGCGTCGCCCGGCCGAAATAGGCCACGGCGTCGAACGCCGGCCCGAGGGCCACCTCGAGGTACTGCACCTGAAAGCGCATGGGCCGCACCCGGGCCAGCCAGGCCTCCGCTCGGCGAGGAGCGCCGGCTCCGCGCCACGTCAACAGAAACGGGCCCTTCGCGACGGTCTCCAGCACCCGATCGACGCTCTCCTCTTCGTTCGGCATGGCGCTCTTGTCCACGGCCGTTCCCCCGTACGCCGTCCCGATGGCGTAGTACCGGTCGCCGAGAGCTTCCTGGAAATGCGCGCCCGCCGGCACCAGGTCCTTCGCGGGAAGAGACGGCCCGTTGACGCGCACGCGCTGAACGTGCGCGTTGTGCGCCCAGTAGACCGCGCGCTCGCCCGAACCGATCCGTCCGACGACCCAGAGCGTGTTGTCGGCCATCGCCCGGTCGCGCGCCGGCGAGAACGGTCCGAGCCGGAGCATCTCCTCGTGCTGTCGAACGACGATCGCCACGCGCCGCGCCCACGCGAGCCGTTCCCTGTCTGCGTCCGACACGGCCTCGACCCGCTCGACGAGGCGCGCCACGCCGGCAGCGAGCGCGGTCTTCGCCTCGGGAGAGAGCGCGTCGTACTTGTCGATCGCCGCTTTCCACCAGTCGCCGGCGATCCGGGAAGCCGTCGGCCGGACCGCCTCGATCGCGCCCTGGACGTCCCGATTTTCTTCCGTCAGCTCCGCGAGCCGATCGAGGGCCGGAATCATGCTGCCCGATCGATTCGGGAGATCGGCTCCGTAGACGCCGACGGGCCGGGAGCGGCCGTCGCCGAGGTTCCATTCGCGGATCCACTCCACCGCACGCCGGATTTCCGTCGGCGCGGCATAGCCTCCGGGCAGCGCGACGTCGAAATCAATCGCGGCCGTCCGGCCGCGCACGTAGTCGTCGGCCGCCATGGCCTCCGGGAGGCCGGACTCGAACACCAGGGCCGTGACACGCTGTCGCCGGACGAGGTCCTGGAGCAACTCGAGGCGAAACGTCAGGAACTCCTGAACCTGATGGACGCTCTCCCCCACTCCGATCAGCCGGACGTTCTCGAGATCGCGATCGAGGGAGCGGAAGGCCTTGCCGGAGGCGTCGATCGGCGCCGCGCGGGACCGTGCCCACGCCACGAAATCCGCGTCCGGCGCGGCGGCGGGCTCCGCCAGCGACAGGAGCAACGCGAAGACCGATGCCCGGCCCGGCGCGAACCACATCTCGTTGATCCTTACGCAGTCGGCCGCGGGATGTTCGCGGGAGCGCGGAGAAGCGCGAGCCGTCCGAGAAATCGACAAGCCCGTGTGGCGGACGTTCGGCCCCGCTAAACTGGCGGCGTCGATGGGCGAGCCCGACGAACCCCAGAGAACCTCGAAGCTGCTCCGATGGCTCGAGTCCCGCGGCCCGGTCAGCGTCTCGGTCGCCCTGGTGCTCTGCGTGCTCGCGCTCGGCCTGGCCGACTGGTCCAGCGGATACGAGGTTTCTTTCGCGTTCTTTTACGTGCCCCCCGTCCTGGCGGCGGCATGGCTCGTGGGGCCGCGTCTCGTGGCGCCGCTCTCGGTGCTGTCGGCAGCGGTCTGGCAGATCGCGAATCTCCAGGCCGGCGAGAGGCTCTCGCATGGCTGGATCTACGCCTGGAATGCGGGGACACGGCTCGGATTCTTTCTGGTGTGCGGCTTTCTGTTGTCGCGCCTGCGCACCTCGCTGACGCGGGAGAAGGGTCTCTCGCGGACGGACGCCTTGACCGGGCTCGCGAACATGCGGGCCTTCCGGGAGGCGGCGGCCGGCGAGCTGCTTCGCGCCGATCGGTACAGCCATCCCGTGACGCTCGTCGCGCTCGACCTCGATGATTTCAAGCTCGTCAACGACCGGCTGGGCCACGCGGCGGGGGACGCGGCCCTGCGCGTCGTCGCGGAGGAAATGTTGCGCGGCACGCGCCGCACCGACTGCGCCGCGCGAATCGGCGGCGACGAGTTCGCGATCCTGCTGCCGGAGACCGACGCGGAGGTCGCGGGTGCGGTCATCGCCCGGCTGCGCGCGGCGCTGCTCGCGTCCATGGAGTTCCACGGCTGGCCGATCGGCTTCAGCATCGGGGTGCTCACGCTGTCGCAGCCGCGCGAGCCCCTCCAGGAGGTCCTGCGGATCGCCGACGCCGCGCTCTACGCGGCCAAGAGCGCCGGCAAGAACCGCGTCGAGCACCTGAAGCGCTGAGACGAATCCCGGTCGGTCCGGAGCCCCTCTTACAGCTTCACGCAGACGTTCTTCGCTTCGGTGAAGAAATCGAGCGACGCGAATCCGCCCTCGCGCCCGACGCCGCTCTCCTTCATCCCGCCGAAGGGCACGCGGAGATCCCGCAGCAGCCAGGTGTTGACCCACACCGTTCCGCTCTCGATCGCCGCGGCCACGCGATGCGCCTTCTGTAGGTCCCGCGTCCAGATGCTCGCCGAGAGGCCATACCGGGTGCTGTTCGCGTCGGCGATCGCCTCCTCGGGAGAATCGAACGGCGTGACGGTGACGACGGGCCCGAAGATCTCCTCCTGCATGCAGCGCTTCTCGCCGTCGAGGCCGGAGATCACGGTCGGCTCGAGAAAGTAGCCCTCCCGGACGCGCTCCGGGAGATTGCCGGGACGCTTCCCTCCGACGAGGATCTTGCCGCCCTCCTCCTTCGCGAGCGCGACGTAGCCTTCGACCTTGCGGCGATGCGGCTCGCTGACGAGGGCGCCCACCTCGGTCGCCGCGTCGAGCGGATCGCCGATCTTCAGTTTCTTCGTCGCCTCGAGAAAGCGGTCGAGGAACTCGTCGTAGATCGGTTTTTCGACGAAGAGCCGCGATCCGCAGAGACAGATCTCTCCTTGATTCGCGAAGCTCGACTGGATCGACGTGGGGACGGCCTGATCGAGATCGGCGTCCGCGAACACGACGTTCGGGTTCTTCCCTCCGAGCTCGAGAGACACCTTCTTGAAGAGCGGCCCCGCATGCGCCATGACGTCCGCGCCGGTCTTCGTACCGCCCGTGAACGAGATGAGCGGGACCTTCGGGTGCGACGTGAGGGCTCGGCCCGCGCTCGCTCCCGGGCCATGGACGACGTTGACGACGCCGGGCGGGACGCCCGCTTCCGCGATGAGCGCGGCCAGCCGGTCGGCCGTCAGCGGCGTCAGCTCCGAAGGTTTGGCCACGCAGCAGTTTCCCGCCGCGATGGCGGGCGCGATCTTCCAGGTCAGGAGGTACAGCGGCAGATTCCAGGGCGAGATCAGACCGGCGACGCCGAGGGGCTGCCGCAGCGTGTAGTTGAGCGCGCGGTCGTCTGTCATGTGGGCCGGCGTCTCGGCGTGCAGGATCGCGGTCGCGAAGAAGCGGAAGTTGAGGATCGCGCGGGGGATGTCCATCCGCCGGGCGAGACCGATCGGCTTTCCGCTGTCTTCCGCTTCGAGGCGCGCGAGCTCCTCGAAGTTGTCCTCGATGAGGTCGGCGACCCGGATCAGGAGCCGGGACCGCTCTTCGGCCGGCGTCCGGCGCCACGACTCGAACGCGCGCGACGCCGCGGCGACGGCCGCATCGACGTCCTCGGAGCCGCTTTCGGCGATCTCCGCGAGGACCTGCCCCGTCGCCGGCTCGACGTCCGGGAGGTACCGCCCCGAGCAGGGCGGCCGGAACTCGCCGTCGATGAAATTGAGGACACGTTTCACCGCCGAGAATCTTATGGTACGAAGCGAGCCAAGATGGAAAAAGAGAATCGCCCCGCTCCCCTCTACTACGCCGACTACCTCCAGCTCGACCGCCTGCTGTCGTGCCAGCGCATGCAGAGCGCCCTCCACGATCCCCAGCGGCCGGCGCACGACGAGATGCTCTTCCTCATCGTCCATCAGGCCTACGAGCTCTGGTTCAAGCAGATCCTCTGGGAGCTCGACGCGGTGCTCGCGACGTTCCGCGGCGCTTCCGTACCGGAGGAGGATCTCGGCCAGGCGGCCCTGCGGCTCGGGCGCATCCTCGAGATCCAGCGCGTCCTGATCGAGCAGGTCGACGTGCTCGAGACCATGACGCCTCTCGACTTTCTCGATTTCCGGGACGAGCTCTTCCCGGCCTCGGGATTTCAGAGCGTTCAGTTCCGCCTGATCGAGAACAAGCTCGGCATGCGGCGAGGGGACCGTCTTCAGATCAACGACGCGCCGTACACATCGCGCTTCACGCCGGAGGACGTCGCGCGCGTCGAGGCTTCCGAGAAGGAGCCCTCGCTCTTCGACCTGATCGAGGACTGGCTCGAGCGAACCCCCTTCCTTCACTTCGGCCAGTTCGACTTCTGGCGCGAATATCGGCGGGCCGTCGACACGATGCTCGCCGCCGACCGCGCCTCGATCCAGAACCATCCGACGCTGACGAAGGACGAGAAGGCCCGGCAGCTCGAAGGCGTCGAGGCAACCGCGGCGCGGTTCGCGGATCTGCTCCGGGACGGCCCCGAGCAGCCCGCTTCCGCCCCGGGACGCCACTTCTCGCGCCGCGCTCTCCAGGCGGCGCTCCTCATCAATCTCTACCGGGACGAACCGATCCTGCATCTGCCGTTCCGGCTTCTGGCGCTCCTCTCGGACATCGAACGGAATTTCACGACCTGGCGCCAGCGCCACGCGCAGATGGCGATGCGCATGATCGGCACGCGGATCGGAACGGGCGGCACTTCCGGCCACGAGTATCTCGACCGGGCGGCCGAGCGTCACAAGGTCTTCTCGGACCTCGCGGCGCTTTCGAGCTTCTTCATCCCGCGGTCGGCGTTGCCGAAGCTTCCCGCGGAGGTGAGGAGCCGGATGGGCTTTACGCTCCAGTCTCCGCGATGATCTTGAGCTCGACCGCGATCGGAACCGGCAGCGCGACGACGCCGACGGTCGTTCGCGTCGGCCGGTTTTCGAGCGCCGCGAAGAACTCTCCGTAGGTCCGGTTGAACGCGGCGAAGTCGCGGTCGATGTCCGTCAGAAAGACCGTGACGTCGACCACCTTCTCGAGCGAGCTGCCGGCGTCCTCCAGAATCGCCTTCACGTTCTCGATGCACGCGCGCGTCTGCGCCTCGATGCCTTCGGGGATCTGCTCGGTCGCGCGATGCCGCGGTCCGATCCCGGACAGGAAGAGCAGATTCCCGACCCGGCGCGCGTGCGGATACGGGCCGAGCGGCCGCGGCGCGCGGGAGGACACGACGGAATTCACGGCGCATATACTACTCGGGCGTGCGCGCGGCTCGAACGCCGCGATGAGGTCGCGATGGAATCGAAGGCGCTCAATTTCCAGAAGTGGATCGACGAGCACCGGCACTTGCTCAAGCCGCCGGTGGGTAACAAGCAGGTCTTCGAGGACGCCGACTTCATCGTCATGGTCGTCGGCGGCCCGAACAGCCGCAAGGATTACCACATCGACGAAGGGCCCGAGTTCTTCCATCAGCTCGAAGGCGAGATGGTCCTGAAGACGATCCGGGGCGGAAAGGTTGTGGACGTCCCGATCCGCGCCGGCGAGATCTTCCTCCTGCCGGGGCGCGTGCCGCATTCCCCGCAGCGGATGCCGAACTCGGTCGGCCTCGTCATCGAGCGCAAACGGCTCCCGCACGAGAAGGACGGCCTCCAGTGGTATTGCGACAACTGCACCAATCTGCTCTACGAGGAGTTCTTCACGCTCCACGACGTCGAAAAGGACTTCCCGCCCATCTTCGACCGGTTCTTCGCCGACGAGACGAAGCGCCGGTGCAAGAAATGCGGCACGGTCATGGCGTCGCCCGCGACGCCCTCCGCCTGACTTGCTGAAGATCGACGTCCACACCCACATCCTTCCCGAAACCCTGCCCGACTTCCGAAAGGCGCCGGGAGGCGAGCGGTTCGTCCGCATCGAGCATCACGAACCCGGGCGTGCGCGGATGATCGTGAACGGCTCCGTCTTTCGCGAGATCGATCGCAACAGCTGGGACGTCGAGGCGCGCCTGGCGGAATGCGACGCGGCGGGCATCGGGGTGCAGGTGCTCTCGACGGTGCCGGTGATGTTCGGCTATTGGGCGGAGCCGAAGCCCGCGCTCGAGCTCGCGCGGCATCTCAACGACCACATCTCCGGGATCGTTGCGGCGCGCCCGGCGCGCTTCGCCGGCCTCGGGACGATCCCGATGCAGAGCCCCGATCTTGCGATCCGCGAGCTCGAGCGCTGCGTGCGAGATCTCGGGCTCTCAGGCGTCGAGATCGGATCGAACGTCAACGGCGCGAATCTCGACACTCCGGAGCTCTTTCCGATCTTCGAGGCGGCCGCCTCGCTCGGCGCCGCGGTCTTCGTCCATCCGTGGGAGATGGCCGGCAGGGATCGCATGACGCGTTACTGGCTCCCCTGGCTCGTCGGGATGCCCGCGGAGACCTCCCTCGCGATCTGCTCGCTCATCTTCGGCGGCGTGCTCGAGCGGCTGCCGGCGTTGCGCATCGGATTCGCGCACGGCGGCGGCGCCTTTCCGGCGACGATCGGGCGGATCGCGCGCGGCTTCGAGGCGCGGCCGGATCTCTGCGCCGTCTCGAACGGCGTGGCGCCGCGCGAGTACCTCGAACGGATCTACCTCGATTCGCTCGTGCACGATCCGATGATGCTGCGCTACCTCGTGGACCTGATGGGCCCGGAGCGCATCGCCCTCGGCAGCGACTATCCCTTCCCTCTCGGCGAGCCGCGTCCGGGGGAGCTGATCGATTCGTGCGGCTTCCCCGAGACGACCCGCGCGCGGCTGCTGCACGGCACGGCGCTCGAGTGGCTCGGGATTCCCGCGGCACGCTTCGGGGGCTGAGTGCCGGACGAGCGTTTCCAAACCGGACGTGACTTCGCGCGGTCGCTCGACCAGCGCGACCGCCTCGCGCGGTTCCGCGACGAGTTCGACGTTCCGTTACGCGAGAACGGCGAGGAGGCGATCTATTTCGCCGGCAATTCGCTCGGCCTCATGCCGAAGAGAACCCCCGGGTACGTCGACGAAGAGCTGAAGAAGTGGAAGCGGCTCGCCGTCCGGGCGCACTTCGACGGCGAGAATCCGTGGATGCCGTACCACGAGCTGCTCGCCCGGCCGATGGCCCGCCTCGTGGGCGCCTCCGAGACCGAAGTCGTGACGATGAACTCGCTGACCGTCAACCTGCACCTGATGATGGCGAGCTTCTACCGGCCCACCCCCGGGCGGCATCGGATTCTCATCGAGGACCACGCGTTTCCCTCGGACGACTACGCGATGGAGTCGCAGGCCCGCCTGCACGGATTCGATCCGGCCGAGGCGCTCTTGCGGGTGCGTCCCGACGAACCGGAGATCATGCGGGTTCTCGAGCGCGACGGCGACTCGATCGCCCTCGTCCTCCTTCCCGGCGTCCAGTACTACACGGGACAGGCCTTCGACATCGAGGCGATCACACGGCTCGCTCAGGCGAAGGGATGCGCCGCCGGCTGGGACCTGGCGCACGCCGCGGGGAACCTCGTCTTGCGCCTCCACGACTGGAACGTGGACTTCGCCGTCTGGTGCACGTACAAGTACCTGAACTCCGGCCCGGGCTCGGTGGGCGGCTGCTTCGTCCACGAGCGGCACGGCCGCGGCGCGCCGGGGACTCCGCCGCGGCTGGCCGGCTGGTGGGGTCACGACAAGGAATCGCGCTTCCGCATGGAGCCCGGATTTCGGCCGATCCCGGGCGCCGAGGGATGGCAGCTCTCGAACCCTCCCATCCTGTCGCTCGCAGCCATTCGCGCATCGCTCGACGTCTTCCTCGAGGCGGGCGGGATGGAGCCGCTGCGCGAGAAATCGCTCCGCCTCACGGGCTATCTCGAGTGGCTGCTCCGCGAAGAGATCGGCGAGGCGATCGAGGTCATCACCCCGGCGGATCCGCGGCGGAGGGGGTGCCAGCTCTCGTTTCGCGTGCGGAGGCTTTCGGGCGTTCCGGGAAGAGCCGTCCTCGAGAAGCTCGAAGCCTCCGGCGTCGACTGCGACTGGCGGGAGCCGGACGTCATTCGGGTGGCGCCGGTGCCTCTCTACAACCGCTACGAGGACGTCCAGCGCTTCGTCGAGATCCTGCGGGCGGCGCTGTGATATTCCTCGGCGTGATTATCGGGGGGCACATTCGTAGGGGCGGCCCTTGCGGCCGCCCGCGGGCGGGGACGAGCCCCGCCCCTCCGAAGAACGCATCGGCAGCTTCCCTGTGAGAGCGCCCCGCGACACCTCCGAAATCACGCTCGTCGGCGCCGGTCTCGCCGGCTCGCTGTTGTCGATCTTCCTGGCGCGGCGCGGCTACCGCGTGACGATCCTGGAGCGCCGGCTCGACCCCCGGAAGGCCGCCGCCTCGGCCGGCCGCTCCATCAACCTCGCGCTCGCCAATCGCGGCATCGCGGCGCTCGAGGAGGTCGGCGTGATGGCGAGCGTCCGCTCGGCGCTGATCCCGATGGCCGGACGGATGCTTCACGACGAGCAAGGGCGGCTCAAGCTGGTCCCTTACGGCAACAAGCCGAACGAGGTCATCTCCTCGGTCTCGCGCGCGGGCCTGAACACCCTTCTCGTGGATGCCGCGGAAGCGACCGGCCGCGTCTCGATCCGATTCGAAGAGACCGTCTCCGGCGTCGATTTCGCGAACCGACGCGTGCGGCCGCAGGCCGCGCCCTACGAAGTCCTCATCGGGACCGACGGAAGCGCCTCGGCGGTCCGCGCCGCGATCCTCGAGCGGACCGCCGGCCGGCTCGACGAAGAGCCTCTCGGG
This sequence comes from Thermoanaerobaculia bacterium, assembly GCA_036558325.1. GTDB lineage: Bacteria > Acidobacteriota > Thermoanaerobaculia > UBA5066 > Gp7-AA6 > DATBFU01. The sequence continues at coordinate 16,232 of DATBFU010000148.1, forward strand.
CACGGGTACAAGGAGCTGACGATCCCGGCGGGAGCCGGCGGCGCGTTTCGCATGGAGAAGAATGCCCTGCACATCTGGCCGCGCGGGGAGTACATGCTGATCGCGCTGCCCAACACCGACGGCAGCTTCACCGCGACGCTGTTTCTGCCGAACCGCGGAGAGGAGAGCTTCGAGGTCCTCACGACGCCCGCGGCCGTCCACGCGCTCTTCGAGCGCCGATTCGCCGACGCGATCCCGCTCATGCCGGGTCTCCTCGAGGACTTCTTCGGAAATCCGACCGGCCATCTCGAAACGATCCGCTGCGCGCCGTGGTCGTTCGAGGATCAGGCGCTCGTTCTCGGCGACGCGGCGCACGCCATCGTTCCCTTTCACGGGCAGGGCATGAACGCCGCCTTCGAGGACTGCGGCGCCTTCAATCGGTGTCTCGAAGATGCGGATCGGCCGTGGAGCGAGGTCTTCGCGGAATTCGAGAGGTTGCGCCGGCCCAATACCGACGCGATCGCCGACATGGCCCTGGAGAACTACGTCGAGATGCGCTCGACGGTCCGCGAGCCGAATTTCCAGTTGAAGAAGGATCTTTCGTTCCGTCTCGAGGAGCGGCATCCCGGCCGGTTCATTCCCCGCTACTCGATGGTGATGTTCCACACGATCCCCTATGCCGAGGCCAGGCGGCGCGGCGCGATCCAGGAGAAGATCCTCGACGAGCTGACGAGCCGCGCGGCGAGCGCCGACGACGTGGACTTCTCGCGCGCGGACCGGCTGATCGCGGAGCGGCTGAAGTAGTCGGCTCGCTTCCCGCCTCCGCGCACGAGGCTTGCATGGACGTGATCCGTATGAAAGCCCGCCCAACGCGGAAATCAAGACGACGCTCAGCAACGCGCTCCGGGTGCTCTCGCTCGGCTCGATCGCACCGATGACACCGGGAGAGCAGAAGGAGACATCCGTGGCAACGAACCGGAGGGCGTCGGAGGAGGAGACCCAGATCCGGATGCGGCTCGAGAATTGGGCGGCCGCGTTCCGTCGCAAAGACATCGACGCGTTGATGCCCGTCTTCGCGCCGGACGTCGTCTCGTTCGACATCGTCCCCCCTCTGGCGTACCGGGGAAGAGAGGCGTATCGGAAACAGTGGGAGAGATTGTTCGCGTCGTATCCGGGGCCGATCGAATACGAGATGCGCGACTTGAGCATCGCCGCGGAGCACGACGTGGCCTTCAGCCACAGCCTCAACCGGATCGGCGGAACGCTGAAGAACGGACAAAAGACCGGCTTCTGGCTGCGCATGACCGCCTGCTGGCGCAGAGTTCATGGCCAATGGCTCGTGGAGCACGAGCACGTTTCCGTGCCCGTCGACCTGGAGAAGGGCAAACCGGCGCTCGATCTCGCGCCGTAAGAGGTGCGGCGCCAGCCCGAGTCCCCGAGCCCATCCTAACCTCTCAAGGGCAAGAGCTTCCGCGGCTGTGGCCTGACGCTTGCACGAATCACCTCCGGACAAAGGAGGAAAAGCCATGCAACGTCGATGGACCGTTTGGTTGGCAGTTCTCGGTACGGTGGCGTTTCTGACGGGCGCGTCGGCTCTCGCGGGCGATAAGGCGCCGGATGCCACGATCCGTCTGTCGGAAGGCTCCGTTGCCGCCGGAATCGGCTGGAGCTGGGGCCGCGGCGACCTTTCTTTCCAGGGAAAGACCTATCGCGTGAAGATCGATGGCCTTTCCGTGGCTGAAGTAGGAGTCACGAAGGCGGAGGCGACGGGCAACGTCTACAACCTGAAATCGATTGAAGACCTGAACGGCGTCTACGCGGCGGCCGGCGCCGAAGGCACGGCCGGCAAGGGAATGGGCTACTCGTCGCTCCGCAACGCCAAGGGCGTCGTGATCGACCTGAAGAGCGAGACGAAGGGGGCGAACCTGAAGATCGCCGCCGCGGGTCTGAAGATCACCGTGGAGCCCTCGCAGTAGGGCGCCGACTTCACGATCTCTTCTTCCGGAGGGTGTCGCCCGCGCGGCGACACCCTTTTCTTACGATGAAGAAGCGACACCCGCGCGTGTTCCTCGCAGCGGCGCTCCCGCTCGTTCTCGCGGCCTTCTCGGCCGCCGACTCGGTGCCGCGCAAGGAGCGATCGGTCCGCGAGGCCGAGGCCCGCTGGGTCGAGGCGCTCGAGAATCGGGACGTCGCCGCGCTCCGCGCTCTCCTGGACGAGGACTTCGTGGACGTCACCTGGACGGGCGAGGTCCGGGACCGGCGCGCGGCGATCGCGGCGCTGGAGGATCCGCGGAGACCGTCGATGACGCAAACCCTCGAGGAGGTCCGGGTGAGGTTCGCCGCGGCGAACGTCGCCGTGGTGACGGGCGTCAACGTCGTCACGGGCAGGGTTCCGGATTTCAAGGCGCGCGTGCGATTCACCGATGTCTTCGTGCGGCGGGCCGGAGCCTGGAAGGCCCTCTCGGCTCAGGAAACGCTCGATCGAGACGGTCCGTCGTGACGCGCGCTCGCGAGAGGTCCGGGGTTGCCCACCTCGCTGCTTCCCAAGCAAGCCGCCCCGACTCCCTCGATCTCTGCAGAGGGGAGAAACAAGCGCGCCGCGACTCACTCCGCGCGAGAGGAGAGCGGCATCACATCGGGTCGGACCACCGCCGGCAGCGCGCGCCGGACGCGCATTCGCCAGAGCCAGTAGAACATCGCGCCGAACAGCAGCACGATCGGCAGCGCGCGCATCGGCGCGGTCGTGAAGGGCTCGGGGAGTAACTTCGCGACGCGCTCACGGATCGAAAAGAAAGAGCCGGCGGCGATGAACAGCGCGAAGCACATCCGCCAGAGGTGGCGCGCCAGACGAGGGCCTCCGCGAGGCATGCCGAACCGGAGGATCCGCAGATCGCCGGCCGCCGCCAGGGCGATGACGGTGGCGAGGAAGAAGAGCATCGGAAAAGGGGCGCCGTTGAGCTGACCGCCGGGGCTGTGAAAGGCCTGGACGCCGGCGACGACGTCGAGGACTGCGAGCCCGATCGCGATCGGAAGCGCGGCAATATGGAAGAGCCGGGTCCGTCGCGACTGCGGGCGCACGGCCGTCAGCGCCGTCAGGACGAAGTAGGCCGTCGTCACGCCGGCGAACACGTTTCCGGTGGCGCCCGAGCGGATCCCCAGAATCGCGGCGCCGGCGCCCATCACGAGCATGGCGTAGACGAAGAGCAGCCCGCTCCGCCGGTGGACGGTGCCGCCCTTCTTCACCGACAAAGCGATGGCGCCGAGGACGATGGCGAGTCCGCCGGCGGCCACGTGGATCGGCAGGATCAGATTCATTGGCATCACCCCCGACCGAACAGGACGCAGGCTCCGCCGTTCGGCACCGAAAGGAGGACGGACACGATCGCCGTGACGCCGGCCGCGAGGAGCGTCCAGACGACCAAAAACGCCCCGGCCGATCCCGCGATTCGACCTCCGCCAACGCCTTTGCCCGTCATGTGAATGACGGCAACACCGCACGCCGGAAGCGTCGCCCAAAGAGACGTGAAGATCAGCGCGACCTCGTCTTTCATCGGAAGGACTCCTCGGTGAGCTCGTTCATCGACCCGCGCTCCGTTGCCTCTCCGCTGCCGGGGGATCGTGTTCCGCCTGCTCCGCCTCGTAACGGAGGAGGTCGCCCGGCTGACACGAGAGCGCGCCGCAGATCGCCTCGAGCGTCGAGAAGCGAATCGCGCGCGCCTTGCCGGTCTTCAGGATCGACAGGTTGGCGAGCGTCATATCGACGCGATCGGCGAGCTCGGTCAGGGTCATCCGCCGATCGTGGAGGAGGTCGTCGAGCTTGACGGCGATCGCCACGTCAGACCGTCCCTTCGAGGTCTTCGCGCATGAGCGTGCCTTCGGCGAACACGCGTGCGAGCAGGAACGTGAGCAGGACGGCGAGCCAGCCGTTGATCGAGAAGCCGGCGTTCAGATGCAGCGGGTGCGCCGGCGTCGAAACCGCCCTGGCGATCGCGCCGATGACGACGCTCGCCACCTGGAGCGCGAGCAGCGACCAGGCGATCGCTCGCAGACGGGACGCGTTCGCGACGACGAACGGGTCTCCCGCCCGAACCGTCTCGACGATGTCCAGAAGCCTCCGGAGAACGATGAAGTTGATCGGGACGGTGGCGAGGCCGATCATCGCGATCGCGCGCAACCCCAGGACCAGCCGGTCCGCGTCGGCCGAAGGCTCCAGGTGGAACGAGGTCAGGATCCATCGCCGGGTGGGCATCGCGACGAGGAGCACGAGGATCGCGGCGCCGTACAGCCAGTTGAGGACGACGAGACCCCGGAGGACGATCGACGCAATCGGCAGGGCGGCGGACGGGGTTTGTTTCGACATGTTCGCTCCGTAGATATATCGAATATCAATATACTGATTATCGATAAACGTCAAGTCATATATCTCAATTCGATAAATACACTGGCTGCGCCGCGCGTCGCCTTGAATTACATAGCACTACAATGTATAAGTCCTCTACGTATGGACGTCGGCAAGGACCTCGTCGCCGCCTCCGCCACCCCGCTCGTGCTCGCGATCCTCGCCGAGGGCGAAAGCTACGGCTACGCCATCATCAAGCGCGTCGGCGAGCTCTCGGGCGGCGAGCTCCGGTGGACGGACGGCATGCTCTATCCGGTGCTGCACCGGCTCGAGCGTCAGGGGCACATCGCCGCGAAGTGGTCGGAGTCCGAGAGCGGCCGCCGGCGCCGCTACTACCGGATCACCCGGGAGGGCCGGGCGCAGCTCGAGGAGCAGCGGCGTCAGTGGCAGGTCGTCGACGGCGCCATGCGCGGACTCTGGATGACGGCGGCGCTGGCTTGACGTCGCCCGTGGATCGATCCATCGAGCAGCAGATCGCGCAGTGGCGCGCGTATGTCCGCCGCCGCCAGGCCATTCACGGTCCCGACGTGGAGGAGCTCGAAGGACATCTGCGCGACCAGCTGCAGGCGCTCTCCGACGTCGGTCTGGCCGGGGACGAAGCTTTCCTCGTCGCCGTCAAACGCATGGGCAATCTCGATGCGCTCTCGCGCGAGTTCGCGCGCGCGCACTCGGAGCGGCTGTGGAAGCAGCTCGTCATGGCCTCGGACGGCTCCGATCCGTCGGCGAACCGGGCGCCGACGGAGAAGCTCGTCGCCGTGTGTCTCGCCTTCGCCGCGGCGATCGCCGTCAAGCTGCCGGCGCTGTTCGGCATCCGGTGGAACGACGGCGGCGCGATGTTCTACTTCCGGAACGCCAGTCTCTTCGTCTTCCCGCTGCTGACGGTCTATTTCCTCTGGAAGCGCGGCGTGGGCGCCGCGCGCGGTCTCCGCCTCGCGCTGCCCCTGGCGGCCGGGGTGCTGTTCGCGAACGTCTTTCCCTTTCACAAGGGCGGCGACACCGAGGTGTTGACCGCTCTCCATCTGCCGATCGCGCTGTGGCTCGTCGTCGGGATCGCATACACCGGCATGCGCTGGTTCACGGGCGGCGGCCGGATGGATTTCGTACGGTTCTCGGGGGAGCTCGTCATCTACTACGCGCTCCTCGCGCTCGGCGGCGGTGTCCTGATCCTGTTCACGCTGATGTTGTTCGAATCCATCGGCATGCACGCGCAGTGGCTGGTTCGGGATTGGATCGTCCCCTGCGGGGCGGCCGGGGCGGTCCTCATCGGATCCTGGCTCGTCGAGGCGAAGCAGAGCGTCATCGAGAACATGGCGCCGGTCCTGACCCGGGTGTTCACGCCGATGTTCACGGTTCTGCTCCTCGTCTTTCTCGCGACCATGCTCGTGACGGGCAGCCTCATCGACGCCAACGTGAAGCGCGAGGTCCTGATCCTGCTGGACCTCCTGCTCGTGCTGGTGCTCGGTCTGGTGCTCTACGCCGCCTCCGCGCGAGACCCGCAGGCGCCGCCCGACCTCTTCGACCGCCTGCAGCTGCTCCTCGTGGTCAGCGCGCTCGCGGTCGACGCCGTGGCGCTCGCGACGATCGCGAGACGCATCTCCCTGTTCGGCTTCACTCCCAACCGGGTGGCGGCTCTCGGAGAGAACCTGATCCTGCTCGTCAACCTGGCCTGGTCGGCGTGGCTCAATGCCCGCTTCGTGGGCGGCCGCGGCTCGTTCGCCCGCCTGGAGCGATGGCAGATGGCCTACCTGCCGGTCTACTCCGGGTGGGCGGCGATCGTCGTGATCGTGTTCCCGCCCCTGTTCGGGTATCGGTGAGGCTCCGATCGCAGGGGCGGCCTTTTTTGCCGCCCGATCACGCGGGACGGCGGCGCAGCGTCCGAAACGTGATCGAGTACCGCAGCGACGCGACCTCCGGAATGCTGTGCTCGAACTCCTCGCGCGCCGCGCCGCTCAATCGATAGGCGGACCGGGGCTCGGCGACGAAGGAATACCGCTCCCAGTCCTCGCTTCCCAGACGGCGCCGGAACCGGAAGACACAGGACGAGCACAACGACACCCCGATGACGTCGCCGAAAACCGGCTTGTCCCGATGCCAGCCGATCGCGGTGCCGGGTCCGTACTCGGCGACGGTCGACTGAACCAGGGCGTCCGCACGGCATCCGGCGAAGACCGCCGCGCGTTCGCGCAGCGGGAGCAGAAACGCCGGAATGGGCTCGGCCGGCTGCAGGATGCGCTCGTCGTAGCGATATCGAAAGCCGAAAGACATCACGCGCCGCTTCGCGAGGTAGCCGTGGAACTCGAACTCGGTGAGCGGAAGCGCGCGAACCCCGTCGAGCAAGCCGCGTTCTTCCTCGATGTTGACGAGCTCGGACTGATAGCGAAATCCGGCCGGCGGAGTCGAAACGCGAACGCTGCGTCTCACGGGCGCGCGTTCATAGCCGCGTCTTCGTCTTCACCCCCATCGCTCCGTCCCATTCGTCCGACGTCATCTTCTTCACCGTCTGGCCGAAGGACCAGATGTGCCCCTCCGGATCGACGGCGCGATAGGTGCGGTCTCCGTAGAACTGGGTCGTCGGCTCCATGACGATCGTCGCGCCCGCCTTGCGCGCGCGCTCACAGTGGGCGTCGATGTCCTCCGTGATCTGGACGTGCACCGTCTGGGTGTTCACGCCGTCGATCGACACGGGACTCTTGTGCTTCGGGCTCCATTCGGAGGCGACCATGACGAGGCCGTCGCCGAAGCGCATCTCCGAATGCATCAGCTCGTCGTTCGGTCCCAGGATGACCATCGATTGCTCGAAGCCGAACGCCTCTTCGAGCCAGCGCAGGGCACGTTTCGGGTCCTTGTAGCAGACGGACGATGCGATCGAGGGGCGGCGCTCCGGATTGTCCACGGCGACCTCCACGGCGTCCGACGGATGCAATAGTTGCACCGGCGAGAACGCCAGCACGGCCGTCGCCTGCGAGCAAGCCGGCAGGCGGGACCAAGCGCCGCCGCTACGATCTCTGCAGCCCGTACCTCATGATCCCCGCGTGCCGTCCGCCCTTCACGCGCTCCAGCGCGTAGACCTCCCCCGCCGGCCCGCTCGACGCGGCCTGCACGCGCGCGATCTCCGCGCGGTCCTCGCCGTCCAGCTCGAGCTCGCACGCCTTCCGGATCTGGTCGAGATGACGCGCGTGCCGCGCGCCGACGATCACGCCCGCCACGCCGGCCTGATCGAGCGCCCAACGGATCGCGACGGCTCCGATCGTCGCCTCTTGACGGGCGGCAATCCGGCCGAGCGCGCCGAGCATCTCCTGGAAGATCGCCCATCCCCCGAACTCGTCGATGATCAGCCGGTACTTCACGAGCGAACGATTCTCGAGCGGCGGCGCGGGATCCGGCGACCCGAGCCATCGCTCCGACAGGAACCCGCCGGCCACCGCTCCGTAGCAGAGCAGCCCGATGCCCCGCCGCGCGCCGTCCGCGGCGAGACCCGCCGCCGGGCGGCGGTCGAGCACCGAGTACTGCACCTGATGCGACGTGACCCTCGCGCCGGCGGCGACGATCTCCGCCAGACGCCGCCGGTCGAAGTTCGTGAGCCCGACATGCCGGATCTTCCCCTCCCGCCGGAGCTCGTCGAGCCACCCGGCCGCCTCGACGTAGCCCGGAACGCCGTAGTCCCACCAATGCAGCTGAACGAGATCGAGTCGCTCGACGCCGAGGCGCGCGAGCGATCGGTCCACGCCGCGAACGACGTCGCCGCGCGCGTGTAGGTGCAGTCGATCGAGATCGGGGACGTACTTCGTGTGGATCTGAACGCCGGCACCGGGACGGCCCTTCCGCCGCCTCATCCACCTTCCGATCAGCTCCTCGACGCCGGTATAGATGTCCGCGCAATCGAACGTCGTGACGCCGGCCTCGACGAACCGGTCCATGTCGGCGAGGGCGGCCGCTTCGTCCACAGGACCGTGTCCGCCGGCGAGCTGCCAGCCGCCCTTCAGGACGCGCGAGATCGAATAGCCGGCCGCGAGCTCGATGCGCGGGATCGCGCTCATCGGAAGCAGGACCGGCGAATCGTCAGCGGCTTCCGCCGAGCGGCACGGCGGTCACGTCGCGATGCCGCAACGTCCGCTTTCCGATTCGCGAGATGCGGAACCGCGCGCCGCAGTTGGGGTCGGGACACGCGACCTCCGCGTCCGTCGTCATCCAGTCGTTCGGATTCGTGATGCGCTGTTTCGCCGGGAGGAGAGGCAACAGCGCCGCGAGCGCGTAGATCGAGAACGACTGGCCGGGCGGCAGCGAGAGGCTCTCGCCGCGCACCTCGAACGAGTCGCCGGCGTGATGCGAGCAGACGAAGGGCCGTTCCGTCGCGACGACTTCCACGCGCAGGTCGTAGAGCTCGAACGAATCGTCGCGGTTGTCCATGGCGGTCCTCGCGGGAAGTACTATAGCCGCGCTCTCCCGCGAGCGCCGACAGTGAACGCCTTCATCGCATGACCCTCGTCGGGATTCTGATCGGCGCGCTCGCCGCCGTCGGCGCCGTCTTCCTCGTCCGCTGGGTCGTCGAAGCGCGGCGTCTCGCAGCGGAGCGCGGCGCGGCGGCACCGACGCCGTTCGAGCTGCTCATCGGTTTCGTCACGAACTTCTTCGACACCCTCGGCATCGGATCGCTCGCCACGACGACCGCGATCTTCCGCCTCTTCCGCCTCGTGCCCGACGAGCGGATCCCGGGCACCATCATCGTCGGCGACTCGCTCTGCGTGCTGCTGCAGGCCGTGCTCTTCCTCGGGGTCGTCGAGGTCGATCCGCTGCAGCTCACGGCGCTCATCGCCGTGTGCGTGGCGGGCGGATGGCTGGGAACCGGGGTCGTGACGCGCCTCTCGCGGCGCGCGATCCAGCTCGGCATCGGCGCGGCGCTCCTCCTGGCGGCCGCCTTCATGGCCTTCGGCATGTTCCATCTGAATCCGGCCGGCGGCACCGCGCGCTCCTTGACGCCGGCGGCCTTCGCGCTCGCCCTCGCCGTCAATTTCGTGCTCGGCGCGCTCCTGCCGCTCGGGATCGGAAACTACGCGCCGAGCCTCGTCGTGTTCGGCCTGCTCGGCATGGATCTGAAGGCCGCGTTTCCGATCATGATGGGATCCGGCGCCTTCGTCGGGACCGTCTCCAGCGTTCTATTCCTGTCCGCGCGCCGCTTCCAGCAACGGACGGCGCTGGGGCTGGCGCTCGGCGGGGTTCCCGGTGTGATGGTCGCGGTGTGGCTCGTCAAATCCCTTCCCCTCGGGGCGCTGCGCGTCGTCGTGCTGGCCGTCGTCGT
>DATBFU010000149.1:0-8488 GCA_036558325.1 Thermoanaerobaculia bacterium
GAAGTTCTCCGAGTTGAAGACCGGCTCCCGCGCCTGAAGATGCTCTAATCGGCGGCCGTGGAGGCCGCCGAGACTCATCGGGCGATCGACGCGATCTGGCGCATCGAGTCGCCGCGCCTGATTGCGGGGCTCGCACGGATCGTGAGGGACGTCGGGCTCGCCGAGGACGTGGCCCAGGACGCGCTCGTCGCGGCGCTCGAGAAATGGCCGGAAGCCGGCGTCCCCGAGAATCCCGGCGCCTGGCTCATGACCGCGGCGAAGAATCGGGCGATCGACCTCGCGCGGCACCGCGGCCTCGCCGACCGAAAGCACGCGGAGATCAAGGCGTCGCCGCAAAGCCGGGACTCATCGGTCGAAGACACGCTCGTGGCGGCGATCGACGACGACATCGGAGACGACTTGCTCCGCCTGATGTTCACGGCCTGCCATCCCATCCTGCCGCCCGAGGCGCGCGTCGCGCTGACGCTGAGGATGCTGGGCGGGCTGACGACGGAGGAGATCGCGCGGGCATTTCTCGTCCCGGAGGCGACGGTCGCCCAGCGCATCGTGCGCGCCAAGCGCGCGCTCGCGAAGGCAAGCGTCCCGTTCGAGGTGCCGCGAGGGGCGGAGCGGGAAGCGCGTCTCTCGTCGGTGCTCGAGGTCATCTATCTCGTCTTCAACGAGGGCTACCTGGCCACGGCAGGCGACAACTTGCTCCGGCCGGGGCTGTGCGAGGACGCCCTGCGCCTCGGCCGCATGCTCGCGGAGATGGCGCCGCAGGAGCCGGAGGTCCACGGTCTCGTGGCGCTGATGGAGATCCAGGCCTCCCGCGCGCCGGCGCGCACGGGCCCGTCGGGCGAGCCCGTCCTCCTTCCCGATCAGGATCGCTCGCGCTGGGACCGGCTCCTCATCGGCCGCGGGCTCGCGGCGCTCGCGCGTGCGGAGCGCCTCGGCGGCCGGCGCGGCCCCTACGTTCTTCAGGCCGCGATCGCCGCCTGCCACGCGCGGGCGAACACGGCGCACGAGACGGACTGGACTCGGATCGCCTCGCTCTACGCCGAGCTCCAGGCCGCCGCGCCGTCGCCGATCGTCGAGTTGAACCGCGCCGTCGCGGTCGGAATGGCGTTCGGGCCGGCGGAGGGCCTGCGTCTCGCCGACGCGCTGCGGTCCGAGAAGACGCTCGCGGACTATCACCTGCTTCCGGCGGTGCGCGGCGATCTCCTCGAGAAGGTTGGCCGGCGGTCCGAGGCGCGCGCGGAGCTCGCGCGGGCGGCGTCGCTCACCAAGAATGCGCGGGAGCGGGAGCTTCTCCTCGCGCGCGCGGCCGCCATCCGGCCGGAGCCGTGAGCCGGGCCGGTGACTTGCATCCCGTGTGACTCGATGAACCCGGCGTCGCGGATCCTTGCGATCAACGGCGGCTCGTCGAGCCTCAAGTTCGCGCTTTTCGACTCCGAGGACCTCCGGCGGGAACTCTCCGGAGCCATCGAGGGAATCGGGCAGGGCCGCGCGGTCCTCGCCGTCGAGTCCGGGAGCGGCGCGCCGCCCGAGCGATCGGAGGTGGACGCCGCCGACCACGATCGCGCGGGCGAAAGGCTCCTCGAATGGATCTCGCGGCGCGCGGTGCTTTCGAGCATCGCGGGGATCGGGCACCGGATCGTCCACGGAGGAACCGATCTCCTCGACCACCGCCGCGTCACGCCGGAAGTCATGCGAAAGCTCGACGCGGCGCGGCCGCTCGATCCGGCCCACCTGCCTTCCGAGATCGCGTTGATCGCTGCCGCCTCGCGGCTTCTCCCCGGCGTCCCGCAGTTCGCCTGCTTCGACACGGCTTTCCATCGCGGGCTGCCCCGCGTGGCGCAGCTCCTTCCGATCCCGCGCGCCTATCTCGACGCCGGCGTCCGTCGGCTCGGCTTTCACGGCCTCTCCTACGAATACCTCATCGGCGCGCTGCGGCGCGCGGCCGGCGACCGCGCCGCTGAAAGCCGCGTGATCCTGGCCCACCTCGGATCCGGCGCGAGCCTCGCGGCGCTTGCCGGGGGAAAGCCCGTCGACACGACGATGGGGTTCACGCCGGCCGCGGGGCTCATCATGGGAACGCGGCCGGGAGATCTGGATCCCGGCCTCCTCGTCTACCTGGTCCGCTCCGAGAAGATGTCGGCCGAGAGGCTCGATGCGTTCGTCAACCAGGAGTGCGGCCTGAAGGGCGTGTCCGGAACGACCTCGAACATGAAGGCGCTCGAGGAGCGCTCGGCGGCCGATCCGCGCGCGGCCGAGGCGTTCGACCTCTTCTGTTACCGCGCCGTCCAGTGGATCGGCGCCTACGCGGCGGTTCTCGGCGGTCTCGACGTTCTCGTTTTCAGCGGCGGTATCGGCGAGCGCTCGTCCGCCGTCCGGCGCGAGATTTGCAGCCGTTTGGAGTTTCTCCACGCCGCCCTCGACGAGACTTCCAACGAAGCTCACGGGGCGGTGATATCGGACTCCCGAAGCGCCGTGTCGATCCGCGTGATCCCGACGGACGAGGAGGTCGTGATCGCGCGCATCGTGCGGGAGAAACTGAAAGAAGGCCGATGAGCCCGAGAGAGACCACCGCGAATCCCGTCCCGTCGCCCCCGCTCGCCCGCATGGACGCGTATTGGAGGGCGGCCAACTACCTCTCGGTCGGCCAGATCTATCTGCTCGACAACCCGCTCCTGCGCGAGCCGCTCCGCCGCGAGCACATCAAGCCGCGGCTTCTCGGGCACTGGGGCACGACGCCCGGACAAAACTTCATCTACGTCCATCTCAACCGCGTCATCCGGGAGCGCGATCTCGACATGATCTACATCGCCGGCCCGGGACACGGCGGGCCGGCGCTCGTCGCGAACGTGTACCTCGAAGGTACGTACACGGAGATCTACCCCGACATCACGCGGGACGACGCGGGCCTGAAGAAGCTCTGCAAGCAGTTTTCGTTTCCGGGAGGGATCCCGAGCCACGTCGCGCCCGAGACGCCGGGCTCGATCCACGAGGGCGGGGAGCTCGGCTATTCGCTCTCGCACGCGTTCGGCGCCGCGCTCGACAACCCGGACCTCGTCGTGGCCTGCGTGATCGGGGACGGCGAGGCCGAGACGGGCCCGCTCGCCACGGCGTGGCACTCGAACAAGTTCCTCGACGCCGCGCGAGACGGCGCGGTCCTTCCGATCCTCCACCTGAACGGCTGGAAGATCTCCAACCCGACGGTGCTCGCTCGCATCCCCCGCGCCGAGCTCGACGAAATGCTGGGCGGCTGCGGCTGGAGCCCGATCCTCGTGGCCGGCGACGATCCGCCCGCGGTCCATCGGCAGATGGCCGACGCGCTCGACGTCGCGCTCGGCAGGATCCGCGAGATCCAGCGCGACGCCCGCGGCGGCAAATCGACGGAGCGTCCGATCTGGCCGATGATCGTCCTCGACACGCCGAAGGGATGGACCGGCCCCGAGGTCGTCGACGGGAAGAAGGTCGAGGGAACGTTCCGGGCGCATCAGGTCCCGCTCTCGGATCCGGCCGGCAACCCGGAGCACCTCGCGCAGCTCGAGGCGTGGCTGCGAAGCTACCGGCCCGAAGAGCTCTTCGACGCGAAGGGCCGCCTCGTTCCGGAGCTTCAGGCTCTGGCGCCCGAGGGACGCCGCCGGATGGGCGCCAACCCGAACGCCAACGGAGGCCTCCTCCTGCGAGATCTCGCGCTCCCCGACTTTCGGACCTACGCCGTGGCGGTGCCGGCCCCCGGCAGGACCGATGCCGAGGCCACGCGCGTTTTCGGGAAGCTTCTGCGGGACGTCGTGAGATCGAACCGCACGAACTTCCGCCTCTTCGGCCCGGACGAGACGGTCTCGAACCGGCTGGACGCCGTCTTCGAGACGACGGACCGGCAGTGGGAAGCGGAGACCTCGCCCGACGACGAGTTCCTCGCGAAGGAGGGCCGCGTGCTCGAGGTCCTCAGCGAGCATCAGTGTCAGGGGTGGCTCGAGGGCTACCTCCTGACCGGGCGCCACGGCCTCTTCAACAGCTACGAGGCGTTCATCCACATCGTCGACTCGATGTTCAACCAGCACGCGAAGTGGCTGAAGGTGTCGCGTCAGCTTCCGTGGCGCGCGAAAATCGCGTCGCTCAACTATCTGCTCTCCTCCCACGTGTGGCGCCAGGACCACAACGGCTTCACGCACCAGGATCCCGGCTTCATCGACGTGGCCTGTAACAAGAAGGCGGAGGTCGTCCGCGTCTATCTGCCCCCCGACGCGAATTGCCTCCTGTCCGTCATGGACCACTGTCTGCGGAGCCGCCACTACGTCAACATCGTCGTCGCCGGGAAGCAGCCGGCGCCGCAGTGGCTCTCGATGGAGGAGGCCGCTCGCCATTGTGCCGCGGGCATCGGAGTCTGGGACTGGGCGTCGAACGAAAGCGAGAGCGACGCCGGCGGCGGACCGGACGTCGTGATGGGCGCCGCCGGAGACGTGCCGACGCTCGAGATCCTCGCGGCGATCTCGATCCTGCGCCGGCGCCTGCCGGACCTGAAGATCCGCATGGTCAACGTCGTCGACCTCATGAAGCTCCAGCCGACGAGCGAGCACCCGCACGGCCTCGACGACGCCGCCTTCGACGCGCTCTTCACGAAGGACCGGCCGATCGTCTTCGCGTACCACGGGTATCCCTGGCTCATCCACCGCCTGACGTACCGGCGGACGAACCACGACAACCTGCACGTGCGCGGCTACAAGGAGGAGGGCACGATCACGACGCCCTTCGACATGACCGTTCTCAACGATCTGGATCGGTACCATCTCGCCCAGGACGTGATCCGGCGGCTCAAGATCCCGGTGCCGGACGGCGCTCAAATCATTGCCGAGCTCGATGCCAAGCTCTCCGAGCACTCGGCCTACATCCGCGAGCGCGGCGAGGACATGCCGGAGATCCGCGACTGGCGCTGGCCGGGCTGATGCGGGTCCCGTGAGTGCGGGACGACCGGCGCGGTTCGCCGGCCGTCGCTCGCTCCCAACGGGCTAGCCCTTCGTCGGAGACCGGCAATCCGCGCGAGCGTCGTGAACGTATCTTCTCTAGTCCCGCGCGAGCGCGCGCGCCGCCTCCTTTTCGAGGTCCGCGTACGACGCCTTCTCGACGGTCACCCCGACGAACGCGATCGTGCCGCCCTGGAGCCGGTTCGGCGCCTTGTACTCGTGGCTCACCGCGTCGGCGCTGTCGTAGCCCACGCAGAGGCCGTCGCCCGAGAGCGTGAACTTGCCTGGCTGCGTCTTCATCGGGCCCTCGGCCACGACCTTGTCATCGACGTAGAGCTTGCCGCTGCCGAGCGACTCGCCGTTCGGGCCCGCCTTGTCTCGCGTGAACTCGAAGCCGACGGTGTGCTTGCCCGGCGTCAGATCGATGTTCGAGACGAAGCTCTGCTCCGGCGCGATGCCGAGGAAGTTGTACACGTAGTGGAGCCTCTTGTCCTTGATGAAGAGGCTGTGGCCGCCGAAGCGCGAGCCGTGCGCGAAGATGACGCCCGTCGCGCCATTCTCGCCGATCGTGATGTTCGAGAGAATCTTGTACGAGCGGTTCCGAATGCTGACCGCGACGCCTTCCGGAACCGGGGCCGTGCCCGGATAGTAGATGTAACGGTCGCGCGGCGGCTCATCCGACGGGCGCTCGACCCCGAGCTGCTCGACCGCCGTCCGGTCGTCGAGCGGCAGGACCATGTTCTTGTCGGCCTCTTCGAACCAGACGTCGATCAGGTGCTTGAGCTTCTCGGGATTCTCTTTGGCGAGGTCCTTCGATTCGGACCGGTCCACGTCCGTGTGGTAGAGCTGCCACGCGTCGGTGTCGAAGTGGCCCTTGCCCGTGAGCGGCGCATGGAGCGCGGCCGCCAGCCAGCCGTCTTCCCAGATCCCCCGCGTGCCGAGCATGGCGTAGTACTGGCGATGCTTCTGCGTCGGAGCATCCTTCGATGCGTCGAACGTGTAGCGCATCGAGACGCCGGAAAGCGGGTACTGCTCGACGCCATGGTAGACCTTGGGCATCTCCAGGCCGGCGATCTCGAGCATCGTGGGAACGATGTCGACCGAGTGGTGATACTGGTCTCGCACCTCTCCCTTCGCCTTGATGCCTTTGGGCCAGGAAATCACGAGCGGATCGCATGTGCCGCCGGAGTACTCCGAGTATCGCTTGAACATCTGGAAGGGCGTCGAGAACGCGACGGCCCAGCCGGTCGGATAGTGCTCGGATAGTGCTCGTAGGTATCGGGGATCCTTCCTCCTGTCACTTGTCGAACGGGAAGACCCTGTTCCAGTCCTTCTTCATGTCCACGACGATCCATCCCTTCGCCGCCGCCTCGTCCCAGGACTTGTCGAGCTTGCCGATGTGGGACGTGCGGTCGTAGGCCCACTCGCGCTCGGCGTCGGTGTGATGGACGAGGCCGCAGAAGCGCTTCCCGTCTCGGGCCCACGTCCACTCGAGCATCTGCTGGTCTCCGTCGGAGTTGCCGAACGCGAAAAGGGGACGGCGTCCGATGAATCGGTTGATGCCGACGGGCTTGCCCGGCCCATCGTCCACGTGGTCGATCCTCGGCAGCTTGACGAGCACGGGCTTGCCGTCCCGCATCTCGAATTTCGTCTCGCCGACGCTGCCGACGATCTGCTCCGGCGGAATCCCGTAGACATTTTCGGCAAACGCCCGCATGAACTCGATGCCTCCGCCCGAGACGATGAACGTCTTGTACCCATTGGCTCGCAGGAAGGCGAGCAGCTCGAGCATCGGCTGATAGACGCACTCGGTGTAAGGCCGCTTGAACCGCGGATGCCGCGCCTTCGCCAGCCATTTCGCCACGTTCGCGGCGAACTCCTCGGTCGTCATGCCGCTGTGCGTCACGGCCAGGACCTCGGCGACGCCCTTCTTGCCCTGAGCCGTCAGCCCCTTCATGTCGCCGGCGAGGATCGACCGGTACGGCTCCTTGTCCTTCCAGTCGGCATGGTCGGGAGCCATCCGCTTGATCTCGTCGATCGCGAAAGCGAGCTGGAAGTAGACGGGTTGCTCGGCCCACAGGGTCCCGTCGTTGTCGAAGGTGGCGATCCGCTCCGCCGGCGGCACGAACCCCGGCGCCCCGGCCGCCGTCGTGTCGGCGACGAATTTGACGATCGCCCGCTTGGCGGCGCCGTCGTTCCAGGACGGCAGCGGGTCGGCCTGAGCGAGACTCCGGATGCTCCACGAGAACGCGAGCGCCACCACCAGGAGCGCACACCGAGTGATTCTCATCCTCCCGCCTTTCATCGCCCGGCGTTGACGCCGAGCGTTTCACTCACCGCGTCCACGAGCTCCCGGCCGCGGAACGGCTTCACGAGATAGGCCGCGGCGCCGAGCAGCTCGGTCTCCCCGCGCACCGCCGGGTCGTCATACGCGGTCATGAAGATCACCGGCGGCGCGTCGCCGCGCGCGGCAAGCTCGCGGTACAGCTCGACGCCGGACATTCCCGGCAGACGGATGTCGAGGACGAGGCAGCCGGCGCCGGCCGCGGCTCCCGATTCGAGCAGAGCCTCCGCCGATTCGAACATCGCGGGGCTGTGTCCGCCGGCCGAGAGGACCTTCTCGAGCGCGGTCCTCAGCCCCGCGTCGTCCTCGACGACGACCACTCTTCTCCCGGGCATGCCTTGAAACCGATCCTCCCGACTCGAGACGGCCGGGGATAGGCGGACCTTCGGGCAGATCGAAGTTGCCCCTTGGGGCAGCGAAGGGCTAAACGGTTCGGGCGAGGCGGTCGGCCGAGCGCACGAGCTCGGCCACGGAGGAGGCGCCCATCTTGCTCATCACGCGGGCGCGATGGGCCTTGACCGTCCGTTCCGACGTGCCGATCGCCGACGCGATCTGCTTGTTGAGCCGGCCCGCCACGACGTGCTCGAGCACCGCTCGCTCGCGGGGGCTCAGGGCCTCGAAACGCCGCCGGATCCGATCGCTCTCCTCCCGCTCGATACGGCCCCTCTCGTCCCGGGCGAGCGCCGCGTCGATCGCCGCGAAGAGCTCGCCCTTCTTGACCGGTTTCGTCAGAAAGTCCTCGGCGCCGTTCTTCATCGCGCGGACGCTCGCGGCGATGTCGCCGTGCGCCGTCAGGAAGACGATCGGCAGCGGATTGGCGCGCCGCGCGATCGCCGACTGGAGCTCGAGCCCGTCGGGGCCCGGCATCTTGAGATCGAGCAACGCGCAGCCCGGCCGCGAATCCTCTTCCTCGAGAAGGAAATCTCCGGCCGAGCAGTAGGCCCGCACGTCGTAGCCTCCCGCTTTGAGGAGGCGCGTGATCGCCGTCCGGAACGCCTCGTCGTCGTCCACCACCCGAACCACCGGAGTCGGGGCGCTCATGAGACTTCCCCCTCCATCGGCTCCGTCCGCTCGACCTCCGCCGTCGGGAGCGTGAACCGGACCGTGGCTCCTCCGCCGGCGTTGTTTTCGGCTCGAATCCTACCTTCGTGGGCCTCGACAATCGAGCGGGAAATGGCCAGTCCGAGCCCCATTC
>DATBFU010000150.1:0-1593 GCA_036558325.1 Thermoanaerobaculia bacterium
GGCCGCGGCCGGCGGCGTCTTGTCCGCGGGCTCCGGAGGCAGCAGCCCCAGGTGACGCCGCAGCTTCTGCTCGATCTCGGTCGCGAGCTCCGGGTTCTCCTTCAGGAAGCCCTTCGCGTTCTCGCGCCCCTGTCCGATGCGCAGATCGCCGTACGAGAGCCACGCGCCGGACTTCTCGACGAGCTTCGCTTCCATTCCCATGTCGAGGAGCTCGCCTTCGCGCGAGATGCCCTCGCCGTAGTTGATGTCGAACTCGGCCTGCCGGAAGGGCGAGGCCACCTTGTTCTTGACGACCTTGACCTTGGTGCGCGAGCCGACGACGGTCTCGCCGTCCTTGAGCGACGCGATCCGCCGGATGTCGATGCGGATCGAGGAGTAGAACTTGAGCGCCCGGCCGCCCGTCGTCGTCTCGGGGTTGCCGAACATCACGCCGATCTTTTCGCGGATCTGGTTGATGAAGATGAGGCTCGTCTTCGACTTCGCGACGATCGCCGTCAGCTTGCGGAGGGCCTGGGACATCAGGCGAGCCTGGAGCCCCATCTGCGCCTCGCCCATCTCGCCCTCGATCTCGGCTTTGGGCACGAGCGCCGCGACCGAGTCGATGACGATCACGTCGATCGCCCCGGAGCGGATGAGCATCTCGGCGATCTCGAGCGCCTGCTCGCCGTTGTCGGGCTGCGAGACGAGCAGGTTCTCGGTCTCGACACCGAGCTTCTTCGCGTATTCGGCGTCGAGGGCGTGCTCGGCGTCGATGAAGGCCGCGAGGCCGCCCGTCTTCTGGGCCTGCGCGATGATCTGGAGGGAGAGCGTCGTCTTGCCGGACGACTCCGGTCCGAAGATCTCGACGACGCGGCCGCGCGGAATGCCGCCGACGCCGAGCGCGGCGTCCACCGCGAGCGATCCCGTCGGGATGACCGCAATGGGAACCTCGGGCTGATCGCCCAGCCGCATGATCGAGCCCTTGCCGAATTGACGCTCGATCTGCGTCAGGGCCGTTTCGACGGCGCGCCACTTTTCGTTGGATCTCACGCTGGGCTCGTTGGATTTCACGCTGGACATGTCCTCGCCTTTCTTGCCGGAGCTTGCGCTGCCGGAGCGTTCCGCGCGATGCGCGGGATTATAGTCTTCGGAGGTGTCGCCGGAAGGACCGATGAGGACGGGCGGATCATCTCGCCGCGGCGATCGCGTGTCAACGTCGGACCTTCTCCGCGCTTTCCGCCGCAAGCCGGTCGCGATGCTGCTCGCGACGGGTCTCGGCTCCGGCTTCTCGCCGTTCGCGCCGGGGACCGCGGGCTCCGCCGTCGGAATTCTTCTGGCGGCCGGGGTCGCGACGCTCCTGTCGCCGTCTCACGCTCCCAGTCTCGCCGCGTCGGTCGGACTCTTGATGTCCGGTCTGGCGGTCGCGGCGGTCGGAGTTCCGATATCGACCCGCGCCTGCCGCGAGCTCGGCGCCAAGGATCCCGGCTGCATCGTGATCGACGAGGTGGCGGGGCAGCTTCTCGCCTCGAGCCCGGCGCCGCTCTTCCTCTATCCCTCCCGCGCCGCCGGCTTCGGCGTGTGGCTCGTCTCCTTCCTCGCATTCCGGTCCTTCGA
>DATBFU010000151.1:0-2496 GCA_036558325.1 Thermoanaerobaculia bacterium
TTCTGGGCGGAGAAAGGACCCTGCTATCGGTGCCTCTACGCCGAGCCGCCGCCGCCGGGGCTCGTGCCCTCCTGCGCCGAGGGCGGCGTGCTCGGGATCCTGCCGGGGCTCCTCGGCGTGATCCAGGCGACCGAGACGATCAAGCTCATTCTCGGCAGCGGCGATTCGCTCGTCGGGCGGCTCCTTCTCGTCGACGCGCTCGCGATGAAGTTCCGCGAGCTGAAGCTCAAGAAGAATCCGGACTGCGTCGTCTGCGGGCCGCACCCGACAGTCACGAAGCTCATCGACTATGAGGCGTTCTGCGGCGTCGCGGCGGGCGGGACGGAAGCGCCGCAAGCCGGCGTTCCCGAGATCTCGGTCGAGGAGCTCGCCGCGATGCGCGAGCGCGGACAGTCGCCTCGGATCCTGGACGTCCGCGAGCCCCATGAGATCGCGATCTGCGCGCTGCCCGGGTCCGTACGGATTCCGCTGGGCGAGCTGACGGCGAACCTGAACCGGCTCTCGACGGCCGACGACATCGTCGTGCACTGCCGGTCCGGCGGCCGCAGCGCGAAGGCCGTGAAGCAGCTGCAGTCGGCGGGATTCCGGCGCGTGCGCAATCTCACCGGCGGCCTCCGCGCGTGGTGGGAGCGGATCGATCCGACGATGCCGAAATATTGACGTCGCCTTCACTTGCTCAGAAGTACGAGGGGTCAGACCCCGCCCTGACCCCGCCCTGACCCTGCTCTGACCCCTCTGATGACGTGGGATATCTTTTGCCCATGCCCGGTCCGGTGCCGCAGGTGTCCGTCGAGGAGCTGAAACAGCTGTGGGACCGCGGCGAGAAGCCGCTGCTCCTCGACGTGCGCGAGCCGCACGAGTACGCGCTCGCGGACCTGCCGGACGCGATCAAGGTGCCGCTCCAGACCCTTCCGAAGAATCTCGAGAGGGTCCCGCGGGACCGCGAGCTCGTCGTCTACTGCCGTTCCGGCGGCCGCAGCGCCAACGCCGTGCAGTTCCTCCGCCAGATGGGATACGAGAAGGCGGTCAACCTTGCCGGCGGCATCAACGCCTGGGCGGAGCGGATCGACCCGAGCCTGCGGAAGTACTGAGGAGGCCGCGATGCGACGCGTGGGAATGGTGCTCCTGATCCTCGGAATCGCCGGATTCCTCCTGGCCTCGAGCAAGCGCGCCGGCTACGACAGCGTCCAGGGTGCGATCAAATCCACGTTCTCGAGCTCCGAGCGCTCGCAGAAGGAAGGCTGGGAGACGGCGCGCTGGCTGTCCCTCGGCGCGGGCGTGATCGGTCTCGTCTTCGTCCTGCTGCCCGGGAAGAAGGCCTGAGTCCCGGTCGGAAACGCCGCGGCGGGCCCGGACCCGCGTCGCTCCTGACGGCGGCGGATCTCCACCTCTTCGGAGAGGGCAGCCACCTCCAGCTTCAGGACAAGCTCGGCGCTCATCCCCGCGTCGTCGACGGCGTCGACGGAACGTCGTTCGCCGTCTGGGCACCGTCCGCCGCGTCGGTCTCCGTCATGGGCGACTTCAACGGCTGGAACAAGGAGAGCCATCCGCTCGCCGCGATCGGCGGCCCCGGCGTCTGGGAGGGATTCGTCCCGGGCGTGGGCAAGGGAGCGGTCTACAAGTATCACGTCGTCTCCAAGCGGCGCGGCTATCGCGTGGACAAGGCCGACCCCTTCGCCGTCATGCAGGAGAAGCCGCCGCGGACGGGCTCGGTCGTCTGGGACCTCGACTACGCGTGGGGCGACGGCGAGTGGATGGCCGGCCGCGCCGCGGCGAACGCTCTCGGCGCGCCGATCTCCGTCTACGAAGTGCACGCCGGCTCGTGGCGCCGCAAGAACGGCAAGGAGTTTCTCGGCTACCGGGAGCTCGCGCGCGCGCTCGCCGAATACGTCATCGCGCAGGGATTCACGCACGTCGAGCTGCTGCCCGTCATGGAGCATCCCTACTACGCGTCCTGGGGCTACCAGACGACGGGCTACTTCGCGCCGACCGCCCGCTACGGCACGCCGCAGGATCTGATGTATCTCGTCGATCACCTCCATCAGCGCGGGATCGGCGTGATCTTCGACTGGGTGCCGTCGCACTTCCCTTCGGACGAGCACGGCCTCGTCTACTTCGACGGGACGCATCTCTTCGAGCACGCGGACCCGCGGCAGGGCTATCACCCCGACTGGAAGACCTGCATCTTCAACTACGGCCGCAACGAAGTGCGCAGCTTCCTGCTGTCGTCGGCCCTCTACTGGCTCGAGCGCTATCACGCCGACGGCCTTCGCGTGGACGCCGTCGCGTCCATGCTGCGTCTCGACTACTCGCGCAAGGCCGGCGAGTGGATTCCCAACCGGTTCGGCGGTCCCGAGAACCTGGAGGCGCTCCTCTTCCTGCGGCGGCTCAACGAAGAGGTCTATGCCCGCTGTCCGGACGTCCAGACGATGGCGGAGGAGTCCACGACGTGGCCGATGGTCTCGCGACCGACGTACGTCGGCGGCCTCGGGTTCG
>DATBFU010000152.1:0-53184 GCA_036558325.1 Thermoanaerobaculia bacterium
CGAAGTCGCCCTGCATCTGGCGCAGCCGGCCGCGGTTGATGGCCGCCGCCAGCCGGTCGTCGGGAAGACTCGAAGCGTCGGCGACGCGAAAGTCTTCCTCGGCTTCCGTGTAGCGGGAGAGCTCCATGTAGGCGAGGCCCCGGTTGATGCGGAAGCTCGCCCTCTTCGGCGACATCTTGACGGCTTTCTCGAAGGACTCGACCGCGTCCTTCGCCCGGCCCTGCATCAGGAGCGACGAGCCCAGACCGTCGTAGAGGTCGGGGTTGTTCGGATCGTCCTTCAAGACCTCACGATAGGCGCGCTCGGCCTCGGCCGCCTGACCCTCGGAGAGCAGCACGGCGGCCATGCGCTCGTTCAGCAGGACTTCCGCCGACGTCTTCGTCGGTTGCTTCGAAGACGACGGGGACGCGGAATTCGAGGAGCAGGCGGCCGCGAGCAGGACGGCGGCCGCGGCGGCGCGGCCGAGGACTGCCGGTCTCAAAGCGCGCGCCGCAGCGGCGTCACGACTTCCTCCGCCGGCTCCGAGATCTCCTCCCGCGGCGGGGGCACGAACTTGCCCCGCGCATGGGCGCCGAGAAACGCTTGGACCACGACGGGATCGTACCGCACTCCCGAGAAGCTCTTGATCCGTTCGACGACGTATCCGATCTCCATCGCCTTCTGATAGGGACGCGTCGTGGTCATCGCGTCGAACGTGTCGGCGATCGTCACGATGCGCGCCTGCATCGGAATCGCCTCTCCCTTGATGCCGTCCGGGTAGCCGCCGCCCTCCCACTTTTCGTGGTGGTGCTTCATGCCCGGAATGATGTCGGCGAGCTGCGGAATCGCTCCCATGATCGCGGCGCCCTTGGCCGGGTGGGTCTTCATGACCTCGAACTCTTCCTCGGTCAGGGCCGTGGGCTTGCGGATGATGCGGTCGTCCACGCCGATCTTGCCGACGTCGTGGAGGAGAGCCGCGACACGGACGCGCTCGACCTCTTCGGAGGACATCCCCATCTCCTCGGCGATGGAAGCGGAGTACCGGGCCACGCGCTCCGAGTGGCCGCGCGTGTAGGGGTCCTTGGCGTCGATCGCCTCGGCGAGCGCGCGGATCGAGGAGAGGAAGAGCTCGCGGTTCTCACGGGCGGCGCGCTGAACCTTCTCGAACGCGTCCCGAATGGAGACGGACATCCGGTTGAAGCTCGAGGACAGCGCGGCGATCTCGGCCGTCCCGCCGGCGTCCACGGTGGCGCCGTAGGCGCCCTCGCTGATCGCGCGCGCCGACGCCGCGAGCGTCGCGATCGGTTGCGAAAGGCGGCGGGCGAAGAGGATACCGGCCAGCAGAGCGAGCGCGAGCGACACGGCGCCCCAGACGAGCGTGTCGCGCACCATCAGATTGACCGAGGCGAAGGCGAAGTCGAGATCGCGCTCGAGCAGCACCCCCCAGTCCGGCTCGCCGACGGGGGCGATCGACGCGAGGACGGCGCCGCGGGACGTCTCCTCCGAGCGCGTGACGCGCGCCGGGAACCGGATGAAGTCCGCGACGAGCGTCGAGGGATGCTTGCGGGCGCCCTCGCCGGGTGAGAAAGGAAAGAGGATCCGGCCGGTGCGGTCCACGAGCGTGGCGCGCACCTCCCGCCGCGACTCTCCCAGGAACTCCTGCAGGATCGGGCCCCAGGACACGAGCGCCTCGACGACGCCGAGGCTCCGGTCCCCCGACGCGGTGACCGGCACCGCCAGGACCGCCACCGGCCCGAGCGAAGGCACCCAGAAAGGCTGGCCGGAATAGCGCCCGCCGCGCCGCGCCGCGTCGAAGCCGTTCCGGAACTCCTCGTCCACGCGGGGCGATGCGATCTCCGGGCCCGCGAAGGAGCCGAGGCCGTCTGGATTGACGCCCCGAAGCGCCAGGAGCGACCGCTGGCGCTCGAGCGCGGCGCCGAGCATCCGGGGGCCTTCCGGGGAGGTGAAGGGATCGCTTCGCGTGAGCTGGCCGGCCAGCCGCATCTCCTCGGCCGTGCTCGCGAGCTGGGCCGAGGCCGATGCGTAGTAGGCCGAGATCCGGTCCGCAAGGGCCGAGGAGGACCGCGTCAGGTACTTCTCCTCGAGCGTCTCCATGGCCCTCCGATTGCGCCGAATCAGGATGGAATCGGAGATCAGGAGCGGCGCCAGAGACGCCACGACCAGGGCGCCCGAAAGGAGCACAAAGAGGCGGATCCGAGACCGCCCTCGGGGAGTGTTCACTTGAAAGACATTATAGCCGCCGCAGCGAGCCACTCGGAGGCCGGCACGGCCTCCTCCACGCGGCCTCGCCCGATTCCCTCGAGGAGGACGGCGGCGGTCCCCGCGGCGGAAGCCTTCTTGTCTCGTAGAAGATACGGCTCGAGGCGCGACGGCTCACGAACCGGCTCGGGAAACGGGCCCAACCGGGCGAGCACTCCCCGGATCGAGCCGCCGTCGGCCTCCGGAAGGCGGCATCGCCGGCGGGAGATCTCGAGGGCCGCCGCGATCCCCCACGCCACCGCCTCGCCGTGGCGCAGGTCGCGGTAGCCGCCCGCGGCTTCGAGCGCGTGCCCCAGCGTGTGCCCGAAGTTGAGCAGACGCCGCTGCCCGTTCTCCTCGCGCGGATCGGAGGCCACGATGCGGGCCTTGATCCGCGCCGCCCCCGCGACGAGATCCAGAAGCGCGTCCTCCTCACGGGTGAGGATGGACGCGAGGCGCGCCGAGGCCCGGGCCGCGAGGGAGGCGTCGGCGACCCAGGCCGCCTTGAAGGCCTCGACGAGCCCGGCGCGGAAATCGCGGTCGGGCAGGCCCGCCGCCGCCTGCGGGTCGATGAGGACGGCCCGTGGCGGGTGGAAGGCGCCGATCAGGTTCTTGCCCGCCTCGTGGTCCACGCCGGTCTTCCCCCCGATCGCGGCGTCGCACATCGCGCCCGTCGTCGTCGGGACGGCGTTCCACGCCACGCCGCGCAGCAGCACCGATGCCGCGAACCCGGCGACGTCGGAGGTCACACCGCCTCCGACGGCAACGATCGCGTCGTCGCGCCGCAGTCCGGCCGAGAACGCGGCGTCCGCGAGGCGCGACACCGCGGCGAGCGTCTTCGCCTCCTCCCGGTCGTCGAGCGCGACTTCCCCGAGGACGTGCCCCGCGAGCGACCGCCTGACCCGCTCCCGCGCCGCGGCGGCCGCGGCCGGCGCCACCACGAGGAAGCGTCCGGACGGAGAGAAGAGGCGCTCCCGCGCCGCGTCGAGGAGCCCGGGCCCGATCCAGATCCGCGTCAGGGCGGCGCGAGACGCCGCCGTCACGAGGATCTCCTCGGGCTGCCGGCTCACCGGCTCATGACTCGTCGGGCTCGGAGGACGGAACGATGCCGAGCTCGTCGAGCTGCGCCCGCGGCACGCGGGCCGGCGCCTGCGTCATGAGGTCGATCCCCGACGTCGTCTTCGGAAACGCGATCACGTCGCGCAGGGACGACGCCCCGGCGCCGATCGCGCAGATCCGGTCGAGCCCGAGAGCGATTCCGCCATGCGGCGGCGCCCCGAATCGCAGCGCGTCGAGCAGGAAGCCGAAGCGCTCGCGCCCCTCGGCCTCCGAGATGCCGAGACGGCGGAAGATCCGCTCCTGGAGGTCCGCGCGGTGGACGCGGATCGAGCCCGAGCCGAGCTCCCAGCCGTTGACGACGACGTCGTAGGCGTGGGCGCGGACACGGCCCGGATCCGACTCGAGCCAGGGCAGATCCTCTTCGCGAGGACTGGTGAACGGGTGGTTCATCGGGAACCACTGGCCGGTCTCGTCGTCGAGCCCCAGGAGCGGAAACTCCGTCACCCAGCAGAAGACGTGGCGGCTCTCGTCCACGAGGCCGGCCTCACGCGCGGCGGCTCCCCGCAGGGCGGCGAGCGACGCGAGCGTCGACTTCTCCGGCCCCGCCACGACGAGGAGCAGATCGCCGTCGCCGACCTCGGCGCGCGCGAGGAGCCGCCCGAGCGCCGGCTCCGAGAGGCTCTTCTTCGCGGGCGACGTCACCTCGGCGCCCGCTCGCTTGAACCACACGAGTCCGGCGGCGCCATGCTCTCCCGCCAGCGACGCGAGCTCGTCGAGCTTCTTGCGGCTGAACGTCGCGCCGCCCGGGACCCGGAAGCCGCGGACCGTGCCGCCCGACGCGGCCGCCTTGTCGAACGGCGGAAAACCCGATCCTCCCGCCTCTCCCGTCAGGTCCACGAGCGTCAGGTCGAAGCGCAGATCCGGACGGTCCGTTCCATACAGCGCCATGGCGTCGGCATAAGTGAGCCGCCGGAACGGGCGCGACGCCTCGATGCCCGCGGCTGAGAAGGCCGCCGCGAGAAACGCCTCGACGACCTCGAAAACGGCGTCCTCGGTCGGGAACGACATCTCGAGGTCGATCTGCGTGAACTCGAACTGGCGGTCGGCGCGCAGGTCCTCGTCGCGGAAGCAGCGCGCGATCTGGAAGTACCTCTCGAATCCCGAGATCATCAGGATCTGCTTGAAGAGCTGCGGGGACTGCGGCAGCGCGTACCACTTGCCGTGATGCCCGCGCGAAGGCACGAGAAAGTCGCGCGCCCCCTCGGGCGTCGAGCGGGTGAGCATCGGCGTCTCGATCTCGAGAAAGCCCCGCTCGTGGAGCGTCTCCCGGACGCGGAACGCGATCTCGTCACGCAAGCGGAGGTTCTTCTGCATCGCCGGCCGGCGCAGGTCGAGGTAGCGATACTGGAGACGCAGCTCCTCCGTCGCGTTCGTCCGGTCCTCGACGAGAAAGGGCGGCGTGTCGGACCGCGCGAGAAACGTCAGGCTCTGCGCGACGACCTCGATGTCGCCCGTCGCCTGATCCTTGTGCCGTTGGGCCTCCGCGCGGAGGACGACCTCGCCCTCGATCGCCACGACGTCCTCGGCCCGCGCCTCCGCGGCCAGACGCACCGCCTCTTCGGGGCAGCGCGCGCGGTCGAAGAGCACCTGCACGACGCCGCTGCGATCGCGGACCGTCAGGAAGATGAGCTCCCCCAGGTCGCGCCGGCGCCCGACCCAGCCCTTGAGCAGGACTCGGCGCCCCGCGTCGGCGGCGCGAAGCTCGCCCGCGGGCTGGCGCTCGCGAGCGTCCGTCATGCCCGCCGCCCCGCCCCGAGCCGCTCGGCGAGCTCCTGGCGCGGGAAGGTCACCTGCGTCCGCGCCGCGAGATCCTTGATCGTGACCTCGCCGCGCTCGCGCTCGCGCGACCCCAGGAGAACGGCGTGCACGCCGCGCAGCCGGAAACCGTAGGCCGCGGGCGCCTCGAGGATCTGGCTCGCCCGCGCCAGGCCCTTGACCAGGCCGCGTCCGGTCAGATCCGTCTCGACGACGTCGCCCGGGACGATGGTCCGGATCGCGTCCGCGACGCCGAGGGCGTAGACGTACTCGTCGGGCGAGTCCGGCACCACCCAGAAAAGACCGCTCTCCGGGCGCACATCCGCTTCCATCGCGGCCACGAGGCGGTCCTCCCCGATGGCGAAGCCGACCGCGGGCGTCGGCGGCCCGCCGAGCTCGGCAACGAGATCGTCGTAGCGGCCGCCACCCAGGATGGCATTCTGGGCGCCCAGCCGCCGCGAGGCCACCTCGAAGACCGTCAGGGTGTAGTAGTCGAGACCGCGGACGATCGACGCGTCCTCGACGAAGTCGACGCCGGCGGAGCGCAGGAGCTCCTGCAGCCGCTCGTGATGCGCGCGCGAGGCGTCGTCGAGGAAGTCGAGCGTCGCCGGGCCGCCCGCGAGGATCTCCACGGCCTTCGGGTCCTTCGAATCGAAGAGGCGGAGCGGGTTCTCCTCGAGACGCCGCCGGTCCTCGGCCCCGAGCTCGGCCGCACGCGGCGCGGCGTGATCGCGGAGCGCGCGCGAGAACGTCTGCCGGGCGTCGCCCCGCGGGATGCAGTTCAGGGCCGCGACGAGATCGGTGAAGCCGAGCGCGCGGAGAAAGCGGAAGAGCATCCCGAGCACCTCGGCGTCTCCCGCCGGGGACGCGACGCCGAGCAGCTCGACGCCGATCTGCCGGAACTCGCGATAGCGTCCGGCCTGGGGCTGCTCGTAGCGAAACTGCGGGCCGGCGTACCAGAGCCGGATCGGCCGCGGGAGATCCTGAAGCCCCTTCTCGACCAGGGCCCGCACCACCCCGGCCGTGTTCTCGGGCCGCAGAGTCAGCGAGCGGCCCTTCCGGTCCTGGAAGGTGTACATCTCCTTGTGGACGATGTCCGTCGTATCGCCGACCGAGCGGGCGAACAGCTCCGTTGCCTCGAAGGTCGGCGTGCGGATCTCGCCGTATCCGTGCGAGCCGAAGACGTGCCGCGCCGTGTCCTCGACGGCCGCGAACCTCTCGCTCTCGGGCGGAAAGAGGTCGTGCGTCCCCTTCGAGGCCTTGAGGCGCGCCTTCATCGCGCCCACTTCCCGTCCACGCGGAAATACTCCTCCTTGTAGCCGAGGTAGTTCCGGTGGAAGTGCTTCAGCTCCTCCACCTCGGCGTCCGTCAGCGTCCGGGCCTGCCGCGCCGGCGCTCCGAGCCACAGCGTGCGGGGCGGGACGACCGTCCGCGGCGTGACGAGGGCCCCGGCGCCGATGAAGGCCGAAGCGCCGACGTCGGCGCCGTCCAGGACGGTCGCGCGGATGCCGATGAGAGCCCCCTGGCGCACGACCGCGCCGTGAACGATCGCGCCGTGCCCGAGCGTGACCTCCTCCTCGAGCACCGTGGGATAGCGCTCGACGGTCACGTGGATCGCGCAGTTGTCCTGGATGTTCGTGCGGTCGCCGATCTCGATCGAGTTGCAGTCCCCGCGAACGACGGAGTTGTACCAGACCGACACGTCGTCCCCGAGCCGCACGTCGCCGATGATCGCGGCGGTCTCGGCCAGATAGACGCGCGCGCCGAGGCGCGGCCGCTTGCCCGCGTACTCCTTCAGAAGCCCCATCGGAGCGCGGATCTTAGCAGGCGGAACCTCCGCGGCCGGCCGCCCGCGCCGTCACTTCTCGTTGGGTGCGCGCACCCACGCGTAGGCGCCCGGCCGCAGCACTTCGGGAGGCGTGCTCGTGGCGTCGACGACCGTCGACGGAAGGCCCCCGGGGGTGCGGCCTCCGTCCACGAGCCAGTCGATCTCGCGGCGGAAGAGCCCTTCGACCGCATTCGGATCATCGAGCGGCGGGCTGCCGGAGCGGTTGACGCTCGTGCCGGTGACGGGGCCGATCGTTCGCAGGAGCTCCCGCAACCTCCGATCGGCGGGAAGGCGGACGCCGAGTTTCTTCAGACCCCGCGAAGCGGCAATCGGCCGCGAGATCGAGAACACGACCGTCAGCGGCGCGGGCCAGATGTGAAAGTACGGGTCGAGGGCACGCGCCGAAGAGACGACGCCCAGGCGGTCGAGATGCGACCGCACGCCGACCAGGACCGGCAGGGCCTTGCTGCCCTCGCGGCCCTTCGTCTCGCAGATCCGGCGCACACCCTCGTCGCTCCACGGGTCGGCCGCGAGGCCGTAGAACGTCTCGGTCGGAATCGCGACGATGCCGCCTTTGCCGAGGAGCTCGCGCAGCCGGAAGGTCTCCTCCCGGGAAGCGAGCAGGTCGTCGATCGAAATGCGGCGCATGAAGGCGGTCGGCGGTCGGCGAAAGAGCGGCTAACCTAACACGCTGCGGCGCGGGGCGGCCGTCTAGGCGCCCACGTATTTCGCGTAGAGCCCCTTCGCCCGCGCGAGGTCCCCCGTGCCGCGGACGATGCACCGGCCGTCCGAAAAGAGCGTCAGGTGGACTCCCTCGACCTGCGCCGAGAGGAGCTGCGGCGAACGGCGGACCGGACCGACGCGCGCGAGGCGGCGCTCGAGCGCGTCGAAGTCGGGACGGCGCCGGCCGGCCGCGGCGACTTGCACGGAAACTCGACCGCACAGCTTGACCGCGTCCGCCGCGCCCTCCCCCTCGAGCGCCGGAAAGCGTTTTCCCGCGCACACGGGACACGCCGCCGACGGGCGCGCCGCGGCCATCAGCCGGCGCGCCGACAGCCCCTCGTCGCCGTTCCAGACCTCCACCCGCCACAGCCCGCGCGACGTCGGAGCTCCGGCGGCGAGCCGCAGCGCCTCGGTCGACGCGGCGGCCGCGACGAGCGGCGGGAGCGTCGGCACGACTCCGGCGGTGTCGCACGTCGGGCCCTCGCCCACGGCCGGCAGCGACTCCAGATAGCAGCGCAGGCACGGCGTCCGGCCGGGCACCGAGACGGCGACATATCCCTCCGATCCCACGCAGGCGGCGTAGATCGACGGAAGGCCGAGGGCGCGCGCCGAATCCGACGCGAGCAGGCGCGTCTCGAAATTGTCCGAAGCGTCGAGGACGAGGCCGTGTCCGGCGAGCAGTTCTCGCGCGTTGCGGTGCTCCAGGTCCGCGACGACGCCGGCGACGGCGATTCCGGGCGCGATCGCCGTGATCCGCCGCGCGGCCGCGTCCGCCTTGGGCCGCACCTCGCTCGCGTCGTCCGCGTCGAAGAGGAACTGCCGCGAGAGGTTCGACTCCTCGACGACGTCGCGGTCGATCAGCGTCAGCCGCCCGACGCCCGCGCGCGCGAGCGACTCCGCCGCCGCCGCTCCGACGGCGCCGACGCCGACGATCGCGACGGCAAAGCCCTCGATCCGCTTCTGTCCCTCTTCTCCGATGCCGGGAAAGAGGACCGAGCGCGAGAACCGGCCCCCCGGGGCCCCGCCGCTCATGGCGCCGCCGCCTCGAGCAGCGCGCGCGCGTGCTTCAAGGCCGTCTCCGGAACCTTCTCGCCGGCCAGCATTCGCGCGACCTCCTCGACGCGCTCCTTGCCCTCGAGGCGCCGGACCGAGGCGATCGTGCGGCCGCCCCGTTCAAGCTTCTCCGCCCGGAAATGCCGGTGCGCGAGCGCCGCGATCTGCGGCACGTGCGTTACGCAGAGCACCTGCTCGCCGCGCGCGAGCTCGCGGAGCTTCTTTCCGACCACCTCGGCCGTCCGGCCGCCGATCCCGGCGTCCACCTCGTCGAAAACGAGCGTCCGGCCCCGCGACTTCCGGCCGGCCGCCGCCGTGCGGATCGCGAGCTGGAGGCGCGAGAGCTCGCCGCCGGAGGCGATCTTTTCGACGGGCTTCTCGGGCTCGCCCGGGTTCGGCGCGAAGAGGAGCGAGGCGGACTCGAGGCCGGCCGCGCGCGGCTCGCCGGGGTCGAGCGCCGAGAGCGCCACCCGAAACCGCGCCTTCTCCATCGCCAGAGCCTGGAGCTCCTTCTCGACGGCCGAGGA
Source organism: Thermoanaerobaculia bacterium (assembly GCA_036558325.1). Taxonomy (GTDB): domain Bacteria; phylum Acidobacteriota; class Thermoanaerobaculia; order UBA5066; family Gp7-AA6; genus DATBFU01. The sequence goes on from DATBFU010000152.1 coordinate 9,244, forward strand.
AAACCGCTCCGAGGCGGCCCGGCGCTTTTGGGTGAGCCGGCCGGCGGCGGCCAGGTACGCGGCGCGCGCCTGCTCCGACTCCCTCTGCCTCCGTTCGAGCGCGTCCTCCATGTTCGCCAGCTCCCCACGCTCGAGCCGCAGCTTCGTCAGGAGCGCCGGCAGCTCCCCCGCCGGCGTGCCGTGCTTGCGGACCAGGCGTCCGATCTTCTCGAGACGCGTCTCGATCGCCGTCAGCCGGCCCGGATCCGCCTCGATCTCGGACGCGGCGTCGCGCGCCGCCGCGGCGAGGTCCGCGATGCGGCGTTTCAGCTCCTCGGCTTCCTCGAGGTGCGCCGCCTCCCGAGGATCGATCGCCGCGAGGTCCCCGAACGCCCGCGCGGCCTCGCCCAATCGGTCCGCCGCCGACGACTCGCCCTCCGACAGCGCCGCGAGCGCCTTCTCGCCGGCGAGGCGGATGCGGTCGGCGTGCCGCAGCCGTTCGCGCTCCGCCGCGAGCGACGCCTCTTCGCTCTCGGACGGCGCCGCTTCGTCGAGCTCCCCGATCTGGTAGTCGAGCATCTCGAGGCGCGCCGCGCGATCCCGCCGCGAGGCCTCGAGCCGTTCGAGCGCTTCGCGCGCTTCCTTCCACGCCGCCGCCGCCCGCGCCGTCGCCTCCCGCTCTTCTTCGCAGCGCGCGAACGCGTCGAGAACCTCGAGCGGCGCCGCCCGTTCCGTCAGGTCCTGCTCCGAGTTCTGGCCATGGATGGCCACGAGCGTCTCGCCGAGCCGCGCGAGCGTCCGCACCGACGCCGGTTCGTCCTCGACGAAGGCGCGCCCGCGCCCGTCGGAGGAGAGCTCCCGGCGGACGAGCAGCGTCTCGCCGTCCGGCAGTCCGGCCTCCGCCACGACGGCGCGCGCGCCGGCGGTCGCGTCGAACTCGCCGGCCACGACGAGCTTGCCCGCGCCCTCGCGCACGAGGTCGGAGGAGCCGCGCGCGCCGGCGAGGAGGGCCACGGCGTCGACCAGAATCGACTTTCCCGCGCCCGTCTCGCCGGTGACGACGGTCAATCCGCCCTCGAGATCGAGCTCGAGGTCCTCGACGATCGCGAGATTCCTGACCGTCAGGCGGCGCAGCATGGCGCCAGTCTAAGCTCTCGGATCCCGGCGCTCGGCTCTGGGATCTCGGCTTTAGGACGAACCGCGGATCTTCTTCTGGCCGATCGGCTTGGCGGGGATCCCGGCGGCGATCACCCCGGCCGGGATGAGCTTCGAAGCCACGCCCATCGAGCCGACCATCGCGTCGTCCTCGACGACGACTCCCGAGAGCACGACCGCGTGGTACGTCACCCGGACGCGATTTCCGATGACCGTCTTGTGCAGCCCGACGTCGTGGATGTCCTCGACGGCGTGGGAATGGGAGTAGATGTTCGCGTAGTCGGAGATCGACGCTTCGTCGCCGATGACGACCTCGCCGCGGTCGTCGATGAGCACGTTGCGGTGGATGGTGACGCCGTTGCCGACGGAGAGGTTGTAGCCGAAAGAGAACTCGACGTCGTGGAAGATCCGCACGCCCTCCCCGCACTTCTTGAAGACGCGCGGCGCAAGCATCGCGCGCATCCGCGTCCCGAGGCGCACGTTCCGGCCCACGGGCGAGTGATCGAACATCTGCCAGAACCACAAAAGCGGCTTGACCGCCGCCCACTTCGTCAGATCGATCTCGCGGTAGTACTCCGCCTCGAGCGTCGCGTTGCGCGGGTCGAAGCTCGCGAGGAGCGCCTTGCGCGCGAGCGGCGTGTTCGGGTCGGCGAGCTCCTTCTCGAAGTCCGGCACGCCGCCCAGATACAGCGTCGCGAGCGCCTCGCGCGCCGTGACGTTGCGGTCCTGCTTCGGGTCGTCGAAGCGCCGCGCGAGCTCCTCGACGAACCGAGGATAGACTTCCTCGCCGGCCGGACCGATCGCGAACTTGCGGAGGGGCATATGAAAACGCGCACCCTAGCAAAGCAGTTCCACGCAGTCAAACTCGCGTCGGGCGCGCTGCTCCTCGCGGCCATCGCCGCGGGACAGGACCCGGCCGAGCCTCCCGGAGGCCCGGCGTCGCCGCGCCTTTCCCCTCCGCCGGCCGGGGCCATCGCGCGCGCCTCCGTAGACGAGAAGGCGCTCGCCGCGACCGTCGGCGAGCTCGCGGCGTGCGGCACGCGCCACTCGCTCTCTTCGTGGGACGACCCGAAGCGGGGGATCGGCTGCGGACGCGACCGCGTCGTGGCGCGATTCGAGGAGATCGCGCGCGCTTCCGGCGGCCGGCTGCAGGTGGTCGTGGACCGTTTCGAGGCGTCCTCTCCGCGCACGCACGACAAGCCGGCGCGGCTCGAGAACGTCTACGCGATCCTCCCGGGCGCCGACACCGCGCTGGCGAAGACGGTCTTCCTCGTCTCGGGGCACTTCGACTCGATGCCTTCCTCCGTCATGGACCCCGAGGCCGACGCGCCGGGCGCCGACGACGACGCTTCGGGAGTCGCCGTCTCGGTCGAATGCGCGCGACTGCTCGGCCATGGAACCTATCGGGCGAGCCTCCTCTTCGCCGCCGTCTCGGGCGAGGAACAGGGCCTCCTCGGCGGAAAACGCCTTCTCGGCTGGTTGCGCGAGAAGGGCTACACGGTCGGCGGCTTCCTCGACAACGACATCGTGGGCGCCGACTTCGCGCCGGGCGCGCCGCATCGCGTGCGGGTCTTTTCGGGCGGCGGCCCGGACGGCGTGGATTCCCCGTCGCGGGATCTCGCGCGCGCGGTCGAGCAGATGGCCGGGCGCGACGCCGTTCGCCTCGTCTTTCGGCTCGACCGGCTCGGCCGCGGCGGCGACCACCGCCCCTTCGTCGACGAGGGCCTGCCGGCGGTGCGCTTCACCGAGCCCCTCGAGAACTACGACCACGAGCATCAGACGCCTCGCGTCGAGGACGGCCGCGAGTACGGCGATCTGCCGAAGTTCCTGAACTTCGCGTTCCTCGCCGACGTCGCGCGCGCCAACGCCGAGTCGCTGCGGCAGCTCGCCCTGGCTCCCGCGGCGCCTGCCGACGTGACGATCTCGGGCGGCGTCACGCCCGACGCCCGGCTCGCGTGGACCGCCGCGGACGACTCCGAGCGGGCCGGTTTCGAGATCCTGTGGCGCGAGACGACCGATCCTCGCTGGTCGGCGCTCGACGTCGTCCCGGCGGCCGGCGAGATCGTCCTCAAGGGCGTCTCGACGGACAACCATTTCTTCGGGGTGCGGTCGATCGGAAAGAACGGCGCGCGCTCGATCGCGGTGGCCGCGGTCCTGAAGCCTCCGACGCCCAAGAAATAGGGGCGGGTTCTAGCTTTCGAAGCGGCGCTTCAGAAACTCCACCGAGAGAGCGACGCCGAATCCGGTCGCGCCGGCGGAGAAGCCCGCTTGCTCCTTCTCGAGGTGCGCGACGCCCGCGAAGTCGATGTGCGCCCAGGCGGCTCCCTTGGGCGCGAACTGCTTGAGAAAGATGCCGCCATTGATCGTGCCGGCGTTTCGGCCGCCCGTGTTCTTCATGTCGGCCCAATCGGACTTCAGATTGTCGAGATACTCGTCCCAGAGCGGCAGCCTCCACAGGCGCTCGCCGACGGCCTCGCCGGCCGCGACGAGGTCCCCCGCCAGCCGGTCGTCCGGAGTCATGACGCCCGCGCATTCGCTGCCGAGCGCGACGAGAACGGCGCCGGTCAGCGTCGCGAAGTCGACGATCACGTCCGGCTCGTAACCCGCGGCGAAATCGAGCACATCGGCGAGGACGAGCCGCCCTTCGGCGTCCGTGTTGTCGACCTCGACCGTCAGGCCGTTGCGCATGCGGAGGATGTCGCCCGGTCGGCACGCCGAGCCCGATGGCAGGTTTTCCGTCACCGGGGCGAGCGCCACGACGCGGACGGGAAGGCGCAGGCGGCTCGTCGCCTGGAGAACGGCGAAAACCGTCGCCGCCCCCATCATGTCGTACTTCATCTCCCCCATCGACGCGGACGGCTTGATCGAGATGCCTCCGGAATCGAAGGTGATTCCCTTACCGACGAACACGGCCGTGCCCTTGCTTCGATCCGGCTTGTATTCGGCGATCACGAGGCGCGGCGGCCGGACGCTTCCCGAGTTGACGGCGAGGAGGCCGGCGAGACGCTCCTGCTCGATCCGCTTCTTGTCGAAGACCTGCACCGGAAGTCCGCGCTTCTTGCCCATCGCCTGGACCGCGGCGGCGAACTCCTCGGGCCCCAGATCGTTGGCCGGAGTGTTGCCGAGGTCGCGCGCCCACGCCGCCGCTTCGGCGGTCACGGACGCCTCGTGCGCGGCGGCGAGAAGGCGGCGCCGGTCGAGATCGGGACCGACGACGATCGTCCCCCGGACTTTCGAGGCGCCGGCTTTTCCGCGGGAGCGGTACCGGTCGAAGCGATAGTCGAGGCCCGCGATCGCCGGCAGAAGCGCTCGCACATCCGTCTCGGAGAGCCGGCGATCAAAGAGGAACGCCACGCGCGTCGCGCCGGGCCGGAACGCCTCCCGGGCCGCGCGCCGAACGGCGCGCCGCAGCCGCCCCGACGTCGCCGGCGCTTTTCCGATGCCCGCGAGAATCCAGGGGCCGTCCTTGCCGGCCGCGACGGTGATCTCCTTTTCTTTTCCGCGAAAGGCGGCCGCGCGGCACGCGCGCGAAAGCGCCGCGGCCGTCGAAGGCGGAGCTCCGGCGGCGGGACCGCCGGTCTCGAGGAGCAGCGCGACGCGGCGGACTCCCGCGCCGCGGGGAATGACGTTCGAAATCTCGAGTTGCATGGGCCGAGAGACTAGCAGGTTGCCCGGCGGCCGCCGCCACCACCTTCGGGCCATGCTATAAGAGCGGTCCCCATGTCCGACGTGGCCGAGACGCATCTTTCCGTGGCGCGCCTCTCTCGCCGTGGAAAAGTGCGCGATCTCTACGACGTCGGCGACGCGCTCCTTCTCGTGGCGAGCGATCGGATCTCGGCGTTCGACTGCATGTTGCAGCCGGGGATTCCCGACAAGGGAAAGATCCTGACCCAGCTTTCGAACTTCTGGTTCGCCCGATTCTCCGACGTCGAGAACCACCTGCTCGAGACCGACGTCGAGCGGTTCCCCGAGGAGCTCCAGCCGCAAGCCGCCCGCCTCGCGGGCCGCGCGGTGCTCGTGCGCAAGGCCGACGTCGTTCCGTTCGAGTGCGTGGCGCGCGGATATCTCGCCGGATCCGGCTGGGCGGACTATCGGCGCACGGGCGAGATCTGCGGAATCCGCCTCCCGCCCGGCCTCATCGAGGCCCAGAGGCTGCCCGAGCCGATCTTCACGCCCGCGACAAAGAGCGAGCGCGGGCACGACGTGAACGTGACGTTCTCGGCGGTCGCCTCCGCGGTCGGATCCGAGGAAGCCGAGTGGCTGCGAAAGACGACGATCGCACTGTACGAGCGCGCGCGGGACGATGCGGAGGCCCGCGGCCTGCTCCTCGCCGACACGAAGCTCGAGTTCGGGCGGATCGACGGACGCCTGATCTGGATCGACGAGGCCTTCACGCCGGATTCCTCACGCTACTGGGACTCGGCTCTCTACCGCCCCGGCCGAAGTCCGGTCTCGTACGACAAGCAGTTCGTTCGCGACTGGCTGGAATCCACCGGATGGAACAAGCGCCCTCCCGCGCCGCGCCTGCCCGAAGGCGTCATCCGCACGACGCGGGAGAAGTACCTGGAGGGCTACCGGCTCCTGACCGGCGCGCTGCCGCGCCACGTCGCCGCCTGAGGCGAACGTCAGCGCAGGCGAAAGCGGAAAGGGCCGGCGCCGCTCCCGAGCGGCCCCGGCCCCGACGGAAACGGATTCTCGCTTACTTGCCCGGCGGATACCCTGCGAACATCTTCGCGACGGCTTCGTTGACGTGCTCGGTCTTCTTGTCGACGCTCGCCGACGGGTCGAGGGTCTTCGACGCCGTGCCGCGCCACTTCAGCTGATTGTCCTTGGCGTCCACCAGGTCGATGATGAGGTTGCCGACGGGGATCTTGTCCACGGTCGTCGTGGACATGCCCATGCCGCCGTAGCCGCGCCAGCCCCAGCCGTAGCCCCAACCCGAGTCGAACGTGCTGATCTGCGTCTGCTCGGACAGCCGGACGTGCTCGACGACCCACAGGTCCGGGCTCGAGTCCACTTTTTTCAGGCCCTTGCCCTGCAGCTGCGAGTCGACCGCCGCCTTGATCCGATTCTCGACGAGCTCGTTCTGCTTCTGGTCGGTGTCCTTCCACGCGTACGTCTTGTACTGCGAGAAGTTGGCCGCTTTGTCGTAGTCCGCCGACGTCGTGATGCTGGAGCACGCCGCCAGAGCCGCGACCACCAGGATCCCGAGAAAGAGTCCGACGCGAGATCTCACTGACCACCTCCTTAACAAACCTGCGGGGCGAAACGAGGAACGGATTCTATCGAAGTCACGGTCCCGGATTGATCAACCCGGCCGGACCGATCAGCCGTAGGAAGTCGGACACCCGGTCGACCGGCCGCGCCGCCAGGTCGGAGAACGCGGCCGCGTCGCCCGCGTTGCCCGAGGGCAGGTACGCCTCGCCGAATCCCAGCGCTCCCGCTTCCTTGAGCCGCGCGGCGGCGGCCGGAACACCGCGGACCTCACCGAGAAGCCCGACCTCGCCGAAGAACACGGCCCCGGACGGCAGCGGCCGCCCGCTCGCGGAGGAGGCGAGCGCCGCGACGACCGCGAGATCCGCCGCCGGCTCGTCCACCGCGAGGCCGCCCGTACACGAAACGAAGACTTCGCGCGCGGCGAGGCGCAATCCCTCGACCTCGAGCACGGCGAGAAGGAGCGCCAGACGCGCGCCGTCGAGCCCGAGAGCCACCCGGCGCGGCGAGCCTCCTCCGGGCGCCGGCGGCCCCACGAGCGCCTGGATCTCGACGAGGAGCGACCGCGTCCCTTCGCGCGTCGCCGCGACCGCGCTCCCCGGCCGGCCGACGCGCCGCTCCGAGAGCATGGCCGCGGACGCGTTCGCGATCTCGACGAGACCCTCGCCCGTCATCTCGTAGAGCGCCAGCTCGTCCACGGGCCCGAAACGGTTCTTCGTCGCGCGCAGGATCCGGCGAAGCGAGCCGCGCTCGCCCTCGATCGAGACGACGGCGTCGACCAGGTGCTCGAGCGACTTCGGGCCGGCGAGGCTGCCGTCCTTCGTCACGTGGCCGATGAGGAGCACGGGCACGTCCGACCGCTTCGCGAATCGCTGGAGCTGCAGGGCCGACTCCCGCACCTGCGAGACGGTTCCGGCGGCCGAGGACAGAGCCTCGTCGCGGACCGCCTGAATCGAGTCGACGACGAGGAGCTTCGGAGGCCGTTTCTCCGCGAGGGCGACGATGCGCGAGGCGTCGGTCTCGGCGACGACGAGGAGCCGCGGCTCCGCAATCCCGAGCCGCTCCGCGCGCAGGCGCACCTGCCCCGCCGACTCCTCGCCCGAGGCATACAGGACGTCGCCGGCTCCGGCCACTCCGCGTCCGGCCTGAAGAAGCAGGGTCGACTTGCCGATGCCGGGCTCCCCTCCCAGGAGCACGACGGAGCCGGGCACGAGGCCGCCGCCGAGCACGCGATCGAGGCCCGGCAGGGTCGTCGAGACCCGCTCGCCGGCCTCGGCCGGCGTCTCCCCGAGCCCGACGGCGAGGCTCTCCGCCCGCGCCGATCCGGGCGCCGCGCCGCGGACCTCCTCGATGTAGGAGTTCCACTCGCCGCAGTCCGGGCAGCGCCCCAGCCATTTCGACGAGACCGCGCCGCAGCCCTGGCAGGCGAAGACGGTCGAGACGCGGGCCTTCATCCTCTCCAGATTGTCACGGGTGGATCGGGACCGAGCCCAGCAGATACTTGATGTCGTCGTCGGTCCACCGGATGCCGGCGCCCATGAAGATCGAATCGGTCTTCCGGCTCCGGTTCAGGAAGTCGTCCCAACCGCCGGTCAGATAGACGGACGGCGAGAAGTAGTACCGCGTCGTGATCTTCGCGTGGGGGGCGAAATCGTTCGGCCGGTTGAAGTCCCACATGTCGGCCGAGAAGCGCAGCCGGTTGCGGAGCGTCGCGTAGTCGATGCCGCCGCCGCCGCGCGACTCGATCAGGCCGCCGCGCAGCGTCCATCCGTTCCAGCGCCAGCCGACGAGCGCCGAGATCGCCAGCTGGTCCCTGAACTCCGTTCGGTTGACGGTGAAGACCTCAGTATGGCCGTCCGGAAACGTGATCTGGTAGATGTTCGACTCGTCCACGCGGCGGCCGTTCGGCTGCGTCGACAGCTCGAGGCGATAGAAGCGCGGCGAGTCGGGCGGCTCGATGTCGAGGGTGAAGTACCCCTTCCCCGCGCCCTGCGCCGCGCCGAAGCTCTGCGGGTTGGCCTGTCCCCGGAACAGATACTCGGCCCGCATCCCGAAGTCGAAATGCGTCCGCCGAACCTGGCCGAGCGCCTTGTCGATGCCCGAGACGCCCTCCTTGACCGCGACGAGCGCGTCGTTCAGGTTCTTGTGGGTCTCGTCGCTCTCGACGAGCTTCCCGATCGTCCCCTGCCCCGACTGGATGCGGCCGGTGATCTGGTTGAGGTTGTCGGCGGTCGTCTCGAGCTTTTTCGAGATGTCCTTGATGTTCTCGATGCCGGCGGTGACGTTCGCGCTGTTGGCGGCGACGAGCCGATCGACGCGATCGACGAGCTTCGTCATCATCGCCGAGAACTCCTTGAAGTTCGCGATCGTCGAGTCCACGTTGCCGCGGTTGGACGCGACCATCACGCGCAGGTCGTCCGTGATGATCTTCACGTTGTCGACGATCGTGCGCAGGCGCTCCTCGCCCTGGGGCCCGCCGAGCGACGAATTCAGGTTGGTCGAGATCTCCTTGATCTGGACCTCGATGTCGCGGGCGAGCTTGGTGATCTCGTCGAAGGAGACCGGCGTGTCGCCCTTGAGGACGCTGTCCGCGGGGAGCGGCGGCCCGCCGGCCGGGCCGGGATAGAGCTCGACGTACTTCTCGCCCAGGAGGCCCAGGTTCGCGATCTGCGGGACCGCGCCCTGCCGCAGCTCCACGCCGGGATCGATCTCCATGTCGACGAGCGCTTTGCCGGTCCGCGGGTCCACACGGATCTTCGCGACCTTGCCGACGCGAACGCCGGCCACGCGAACGGTCGACTTCTCGTCGAGGCCGGCGACGTCCTTGAACTCGGCCGTGATCTTCTGCGACTTGCCGCGCCCGATGCGGATGTCCTCGATCTTCCAGATGAGCAGGGCCGCGATGACGAGCACCGCGAGAAAGAAGGCCCCGACCTTCGCCGCCGTGTTCATGTCTCCTCCGTTGCCCCCCGCCGGCCCGTTTCCGGCAATTGATCGGTGAGCGGTCCATGGGCGCGGCCCTCGACGAACTGACGCACCGCCGGGTCTTTCGAGTGCAGGAACTCGCGCGGCGGCGCCTCGAAGAGCAGTCGTCCTCCGAAGAGCAGCGCGATCCGGTCGCCGATCTTCTCGGCGCTCGGCATGTGATGCGTGATCGTCACGATGGCCGCGTTCGTCTTCTCCCGCATCTCGAGGATCACCTCGTCGATGATATCGGTCATGATCGGGTCGAGTCCCGTGTTCGGCTCGTCGAAGAGCAGGATCTCGGGCTCATGGGCGATCGCGCGGGCGAATCCGACCCGGCGCCGCATGCCGCCGGACAGCTCCGCGGGGTACTTGTCGTCCACGCCCTCGAGCTTGACGATGGCCAGGCACTCGCGAACGCGCTCGCGGACCTCTTTTCGCCCGCGTCCCGAGCGCCGCAGGGGGAACGCGACGTTCTCGAAGACCGTCATCGAGTCGAAGAGCGCTCCCTCCTGAAACGACATTCCGAACTTGCGCCGCAGCCGGCTGCGCTCGAGACTCGACAGAGCCCACAGATCGGACCCGTCGACGAGCACGCGGCCCGAATCCGGACGGATGAGCCCGATGAGGTGCTTCAGGAGGACGCTCTTGCCCGTCCCCGAAGGACCGACGATCGCGAGCGACTCGCCTTGACTGACCGAAAAGCTCACCCCGTCGAGCACGACTTTCTCCCCGAACGACTTGTGCAAGTCCTCGGCCACGAGCTTGCCGGAGCTTTTTTCGGCGGCCATCAGAAGAGCAGCTTCGTCAGAAAGAAGTCGGTCAGGAGGATCGCGAGGCTGCCGGAAACGACCGCCGCGGTCGTCGACCGGCCGACGCCCTCGGCGCCTCCGTGCGTGTCGTACCCGCGGACGCAGGCGATCAGGCTGAAGAGCAGGCCGAACACCGCGGCTTTGATCAAGCCGGAGACCACGTCGTCGGAGACGGTCAGGTACTTGAAGGAATTGTCGACGTAGGTCACGGGATTCGCGCCCAGGAGCTGGACGGCGACGAGGTACCCGCCGTACATCCCGATCGCGTCCGCCATGAGGACGAGCAGCGGCATCATCGCGATCGACGCGAGCACGCGCGGCACGATCAGGTACTGCACGGGCTCCGTGGCGAGCGCGGTGAGGGCATCGATCTGCTCGGTCACCCGCATGGTGCCGAGCTCGGCCGCCATGGCGCTCCCGACGCGGCCCGTCACCATCAGGGCCGTGAGCACCGGCGCGAGCTCGCGGGTCAGCGAGAGGGCGACGACGCTGCCCACCCATCCCTCCGCATGGAAGCGCGCGAACCCGTTGTAGGTCTGAAGCGCCATCACCATTCCGGTGAAGAGGGCCGTCAGAAAGACGACGGGAATCGAGTCCCATCCCACCCGCACCATCTGGCGAAGCCACTCGGTGACGTCGTAAGGCGGACGCAGGCCCCAGACGGCCGTCCGTCCGAGCATCTGGAAGAAGCGGCCGATCTGCTCGAGAAGACGGAGGACGAACCGGCCGAGGGCCTCGAGAAAACGCATTCAGGCCGCGCCGCCGTGCGGGCCGTACTCGCGCGGGACGCGCGAACCGACGCCGCACAGGATTTCGTACGGGATCGTGCCGGCGGCGCGCGCGAGATCCCAGGCCGTCACCGCCTCCGAGCCGACGCGGCCGAGCAGCACCGCCCGGTCGCCGGGAGCGGCGCCCGAGTCGGTCGCGTCGATGAGGGTCAGGTCCATGCTCACCACCCCGACCACCGGCGCCCGGCCGCCGCCGAGCAAGACCGCAATCTTTCCGGAGAACGACCGGCGAAGGCCGTCATGATAGCCGATGGGTAGCGTCGCGATGCGCGACGGACGCCGTGTCGTGAACGCGCCGCCGTAACCGAGCGGCGTGCCCGCCGGGACCTCGCGCACCGCGAGCACGCGCGTGTCGATCTCCATCGCCGGGACAAGACCCGGATCGGGCAGCGACTCCGACGGGAGGATTCCGTAGAGCGACACGCCGGGACGCACGGCGTCGGCCGACGCTTCCGGGTGCGCGAGGATGCCGCCCGAGTTCGCGGCGTGGACGCTGCCCGGACGAATCCCCGCGCGGCGCAGCACCTCGAGCCCCGCAGAAAGCGACGCGAGCTGGCCATGGGTCGGCTCCGGCGCCGGATCCTCGCCCGACGCGAGCTGCGTATAGACGCCCGAGATCATCAATCCCCGGGACTTCTGCAGGATTCCCGCCAGCTCCCGGACCAATTCGGGGCGGACGCCCAGACGCCCCATGCCCGTGTCGAGCTCGACTTCCACCGGAAGGGGCCGCCCGAAGGACGCCGTCGCCTCGGCGAGCCCGCGCGCCTGCGCCACGTCGTGGATGGCCGGGGTGAGGCCGTAGGCCTCGCAGAGCGCCGCCTCCGTTGCCCAGGCGCCGCCCAGAACGACGACCGCGCCCGTGACGCCGCCCCGGCGAAGCCCGATCCCCTCCTCGAGCGACGCCACGGCGAATCGCTCGACGCCCTCCCGCTCGAGCCGGCGCGCCACGGGAACGGCGCCGTGGCCGTAGGCGTCGGCCTTCACGACGGCGCACAGGGGACGATCGCCGGCCTTCCGGCGGAGGAGGCGCGCATTCGACGCCACGGCGTCGAGATCGACGACGGCGCGCGTCGAGCGCAGCCGATGGGGAGAGGCGGGAGCGTTCACCGGCGCCGACTCTTATCGTGGCCGCGACCCGTGTCAATGCTTTCGGCCGCGGGTGTTCGCTTCGCGAGCGGCGGCCGCGAGCGTCGGCCGGGAACGCGGCGGCCGTCTCCGTTCCATCGCTCAAAACTCCCTCGTTCGCCGTCGGCGCGGGCGCGTGGGGTCCCCCTTCCGTGTGACGGTCCGGAGAGGCTTGCAACCCCATCCCAAAGCCTTTTTCCGGAGCCCGTTAGAACGGCTGATCCCCTCCGGCCACCGGCGCCGGGCCCGCGTAGTTGGCAAAGGTCATGTGGTCGGCGAGGAACACGAGCGGGAAGTCGCCGGTCGGCCCGTTGCGCTGCTTGGCGATGATCACGTCGGCGATCCCCTTGCGTTCGGTGTCGCGGTCGTAGAGCTCCTCGCGATACAGGAAGATCACGACGTCGGCGTCCTGCTCGATCGAGCCCGAGTCCCTCAGATCGGCGAGCTGGGGCTTGCGCAGCTCGCCCTTGCGCTGCTCCGGCTGCCGCGAGAGCTGGGACAGGGCGATGATCGGCACGCGCAGCTCCTTGGCGAGCAGCTTCAGGCCGCGCGAGATCTGCGAGACCTCCTGTGTGCGATTGTCGAAGCGCCCGTGGCCCATCATCAGCTGAAGGTAGTCGACGATGATCAGGTCGAGGCCCTTCTCGCGCTTCAACCGCTGCGACTTCGCACGCATCTCGGGGACCGAAAGCGCCGCGCCGTCGTCGAGGAAGAAATTCGCGCCGGCGACCTTGGCCTGCGCGGTCACGAGGCGTACGGTCGCCTCTCGAGATGCGAAACCGTCGCGCACCTTCTTGGCGTCGACGTCGGCCTCGGAGCAGAGCACGCGGAAACCGATCTGCTCCTTCGACATCTCGAGGGAGAAGAAGCCGACCGACCGCCCCTCGCGGAAGGCGACGTGCTGGGCGACGTTCAGCGCGAAGGACGTCTTCCCGACGGACGGACGCGCCGCAATGATGATGAGGTCCGTCCCCTGCAGGCCCGAGGTCATGCGGTCGAGCTCCACGAAGCCGGTGGGCAGGCCCGAGAGCATGCCCTGCCGCCCGCGCGCCTCCTCGATGACGTCCAGGTTGTGCTTGACGATCTGGCCGATCGGGGTGAAGCCGCCGCGGACGGCGTCCTCCGCGATGTCGAAGATTTCGCCGGTGGCGGCGCCGAGCAGGTCTTCCGCGCCCTGTTCCTGAGCCAGACCCTGGCGCACGAGGCGCTGGCCGGCCTGGATGAGGCGCCGGAGGGTCGACTTCTCCTTGACGATCCGCGCGTAGTGCTCGACGTTGGCCACGTCGGGCACCGCGTCCACGAGTGAGGCGAGATAGGCCGACCCGCCGGCCTTCTCGACGCCGCCGCTGCGGTCGAGCTCCTCCTTGAGGGTGAGCGTATCGATCTCCGCCGAGCGCTCGTAGAGCTCGAGCATCGCCCGATAGATGCGGCGATGGGTGTCGGGAAAGAAGTCTTCCTGCCGGAGGACGGGGACCACGAGCGAGAGCGCCGTCGAGTCGAGCAGAATCCCGCCCAGAACCGATCGTTCGGCTTCGAGATTCTGGGGCAAACCCTTTTCGAGAGTGACTTCCTCGAGCATCGCGGGAAAAGCGGGCGGATCTTTCATCCCGCGCGACGACGTGTCAACGGCCCGAATCGAAATCCGCAGGCGTTCGCGCTTCTGCGAATCGGAGGACGGACGCGAAAAAAAATTTGCCCGTCGTTTTCCACAGACCTAATAGGGCTCTGTGGAATCGGACAAATGAGGTCCGAGCGAGTCGGGGCGCGAGAGTCGGCGCTAGCGCTTCGCGCGCGCGCGCAGAATCCCGAGCATCTCGCCGTCTCCCGAGACGCCGCCCGGCCGCTTGCGGCCTTCGGGCGTTCCGTGGAAGTCGCTGCCCGCGGTCACGGCGAGGCCGAGCTCCCGCGAAAGATGGCCGAGGCGCGCCTCTTGCTCCGGTCCGTGGTCGGGATGGAACACCTCGATCGCGTCGAGGCCTTGCGGTGCGAGCTCGCGCACCATCGCCTCGATGTCCTTGTACCAGACGGCGTGCGCGAGCGAGGTGATTCCGCCGGCCGCCCGCACGGTGCGCACGACGTCGCGCGCCTCCCACTTCTCCGACCCCACGTACCAGGGCATCCCCGCGCGCAGGAACCGGTCGAAGGCGTCGTCGTTGTCCTTCGCGTGGCCGGCGCGCACCAGGGCGCGCGCGATGTGCGGCCGGCCCCACACGCCGTCCCCCACCTCCTCGCGGATGGCCTCGAGGTCGAGAGGGTATCCGTGCTCGACGAGCTTTTCCGCCATCTTCTCGCCGCGCCGCCGCCGGTTCTCCTGGCGGATGACGAGCTGGCCGTTGAGGCGATCGTTGTTCTCGTCCACGAAGAGCGCGAGGATGTGGATGTCGTCCTGCCCGTCGAAGAAGGCGGAGATCTCCGCGCCGGGCACGAGCTCGATCCCGAGCGCTTCCGCCTCGCGCCGGGCCTCCGGAAGGCCCTGAAGCGTGTCGTGGTCGGTCAGCGCGAACGCCCCGATCCCGGCATAGGCCATGAGGCGGACGAGATCGGCCGGTGCATCCAGGCCGTCGGAGACGGTCGAGTGGCTGTGAAGATCGACGCGCATGCGGCGGCCGATCTTACCGTGACGGCCGAAAGGCCCCGGCCGGGCGCCTTCGGCGCGCCGGGCCGCCCTTGACGCGCTCAATATAAATTAGTAAATATTAACTTATTATGGGACGGCGGCCTCGCGTGACGCGCGACCAGGTGCTCCAGGCGGCCCGCGAGGCCTTCGCGGAGCGCGGATTCGAGGGGACGACCCTCGCCGCGATCGCGGCGCGCCTCGACGTCTCCCCGGCGGCCCTCCTCCGCCACGCCCCGACCAAGGAGGCGCTCTTCCGCGAGGCGCTCGCCTCGGGCGGGCAGGAGCCTCTCCCCTCCGACTTCCTGGCCGGCGTCTCCGGCCGCGACGATCCGGTCCGGGTCCTCCGTCGCCTCGCCCTGACGCTCGAGCCCTTCATCGAACAGAAGATGGGCGAGACGATGGCCCGGTTCCTGCGCGCCGGGGCCGCCGACGAATCGGCCGGCGGCGTGCGCCTCCCCTTCGACCCACGGCGCCGCGGCTCGCCGCCTGCGCGCGTTCTCGCCGCCCTGGAGGACTACCTGCGCCGGGCCCGCGCGGCCGGCCGCGTCCGGATGAAGGACCCGCGCGCGGCCGCCCTGACCTACATGGGAGCCATCCAGTCCTACGTCTTCATGCACCGCGTGGCGCGGCTCTCGCCGCCCATCCCGCTTCCGCGATACGTCGGGGCGCTGCTGGCGATCTGGACCGGCGGCGCGATCGCCGCGGATCGGAGACCGAAATGAAACGGGCGCTGCTCCTGGGGCTCGGGCTGCTCGTCCTCGCGGGCGGCGGCTGGTTCGCCTGGCGGTACGCCAAACGCCCCAGGCCGCTCGTCCTCTCGGGCACGATCGAGGCGCGCGACGCCGACGTCGGGTCGCTCGTGGGCGGGCGCGTCGTCGCCGTCCGGGTCGAAGAGGGCTCCGCCGTCAAGAAGGACCAGCCGCTCGTCGAGTTCGAGAGCGTCTTTCTCGACGAGCAGATCCGGTCCCAGCAGGGCCGCGTCGACGCGGCGCGGGCGGATCTCGAGAAGATGCTCCGTGGGCCGCGGCGGGAGGACATCGCGCGGGCGCAGGCGGACGCGCAAAACACCGAGGCCGAGCGGCGGCGTCAGGAAGCCCTCCTCAAGGACGGCGTCGTCGGGCAGCAGTCCTACGACGCCGCGGCCACCGCCGCGCGCATCGCCAAGGAGACGCTCGAGGAGAAGGAGCGAGGCAACCGGCCGGAGGACATTGCGTCATCGCGCGCGGCCGTCCTTCGCGAGCAGGGGCAGCTCGACTACCTCGAACGGCAGCGGCAGGACCTCGTCGTCCGCGCCCCGGCCGACGGCGTGATCCAGACGATCGATCTGCGCCCCGGCGATCTGGTCGCCGCCAACCAGCCGGTCGCGACGATCCTCGAGCCGGATCAGATTTGGGTCCGCATCTACGTCCCGGAGCCGCGGCTCGGCCTCGTGCACCTCGGGCAGAAGGCCTGGATCAAGGTGGACACGTTCCCCAAGCGCGAATACCCGGGCAAGGTCGTCGAGATCCGTCCCAAGGGCGAATACACGCCACGCAACGTCCAGACGCTCGACCAGCGGATGGACCAGGTCTTCGGAATCAAGGTCGCGATCGAGCCGACCCCGGACCTGAAGCCCGGCATGGCCGCCACGGTGCGTCTCGAATGAGCGCCCCGGTCCGGGGCAACGGCATCGAGGTGCGCGCCGTCTCCCGGGACTTCGGCAAGGTCCGCGCGCTCGACAAGGTCTCGCTCGAGGTCAAGCGCGGCGAGATCTTCGGCCTCCTCGGGCCCAACGGCTCGGGCAAGTCGACGTTGATCCGGATCCTCTGCGGCCTGCTCGAGCCCACCGAGGGCAGCGCGAGCGTGGACGGCCTCGACGTCGCGCGCCAGGGCGAAGAGGTCCGGCGTCGGATCGGGTACGTTTCCCAGAGCTTCTCGCTGTACGAGGACCTGACGGTGCTCGAGAATCTGGACTTCTTCGCGTCGGTCTACGGCCTCCGCGACGAGCGCGCGCGGCAGCGGCGGCGCTGGGCGGTCGACCTGACGGGGCTCGCGCCGTACCGGCACCGCCTCGCCGGCCAGCTCTCCGGCGGGTGGAAGCAGCGCCTCGCCCTCGCGGCGGCGCTGATGCACGAGCCGCGGGTGCTCTTCCTCGACGAGCCCACGGCGGGCATCGACCCGGTCGCCCGACGCGAGCTCTGGAACCTGCTCTTCGATTTCGCGGCGCAGGGGGTCACGCTCATGGTGACCACGCATTACATGGACGAGGCCGAGCGGTGCGGCACGGTCGCCTACCTCTATCTCTCGAAGCTCCTCGTCGTTGGCAAGCCGGACGAGCTGACCCAGCTGCCGGAAGTCACCCCCGCGGGAACCCGCCGCGTCGAGGCCGAGTGCGCCGAGGGCGCCGCCGCCTTCATCGGCCCTGCCCGCGCCCTCCCTTACGTCCACGACGCCACGATCTTCGGCAACTCCCTGCACCTCCTCGTGGACGCGGACGTCGGGGACGAGAAGATCGCGGACGACCTGGGAGCCACGGCGCACGCTCAGGTCCACGTCGGGCCGATCGCGGCCACCCTCGAGGACGTCTTCGTGCGGCTCACGAAGATCCAGAGCGACGCGGCCGCTGCCGAGCCGGCCGCTCCGACGAAGGCCTCATGAGGGGGTTCTTCGCCGTCCTTCGCAAGGAGTGGATCCAGATGACGCGCGACCGCGGAACGCTCGTCATGGCCCTCGTGATCCCGATCTTCGAGCTCGTGCTCTTCGGCGTCATCGACACGAACGTGAAGCACGTGCGCACCGCGGTCTTCGACCAGAGCCGCACGCGGGAGAGCCGCGAGCTCGTGGCCGATCTCGTCAACACCGTCTATTTCGACGTCGTGGAGGAGGCGCCCTCTCACGAGGCGCTGCGAGAGTCGATCGTCGCCGGCCGGACGTCCGTCGGCATCGAGATCCCGCCCGACTACGCGCGCAGGCGCCTGCGCGGCCTGCCGGCCGACTTCCTGGTCCTGATCGACGGCTCGGATTCCACGATCGCCTCGCAGACGCTCGGAGCCGCCAACGGGGTCGCGCTCGAGCGATCGCTCGAGGAGATCGCGCGCCGCAGCGGCATCCAGGAACTCCCGCTCCAGGTCCACCCCCTGCTCCTCTTCAACCCCGACTCCCGCAGCGCGAACCTGCTCATTCCCGGGCTCATCGCGATCCTCCTGACGTTCTCGGGCACGATCCTCGCCGCCTTCGGCATCGTGCGCGAGCGGGAGCGCGGCACGCTCGAGCAGCTCATGGTCACGCCGGCGTCTCCCGTCGGCGTCGTGCTCGGAAAACTCCTGCCGTACATGGGCCTGGGCTTCGTGCAGCTCGCGACGATCCTCGTCGTCATGGTGGTCTTCTTCAAGGTCCCGATCCACGGCAGCCTGCCGCTCTTTCTGCTGCTCTCGACGGTCTATCTCTTTTCGCTTCTCGCGCTCGGTCTCGTGATCTCTTCCCGCGCGAAGACGCAGATGGACGCGATCCAGCGGGCGCAGGGCTTCCTGCTCCCGTCGGTCTTCCTCTCGGGCTACGTCTTCCCGCTCTTCTCGCTGCCCGCGCCTCTGCGCGCGGTCGCGCAGGTCTTGCCCGCCACACATTTCATCAAGATCTCGCGGGCCATCATCATCCGCGGCGCGGGCTTCACGGACATCTGGCAGAGCGTCGCGGCCCTCCTCGTCATCGACGCCGTCCTGATCCTCGCGAGCACGCGGGCCTTCAAGAAGACGATCTCGTAGGAGAGGTCGCAAAGAAATCGGACGCCGCGATCGCAGCGGATCCCGAAATTCGGGCTCGAGGCGACGAAGGTGTCTCGGAGAGGCGCGATGTCCGGCGGCCGCCATGGTGGACGAAGATGTTCGCCTCAGGAATCCGATTCGCGATCCGAGCCGAAAACTCTCGGCCGCCGTTCGCGATCCGAACGCCTGCGGCCGACGGTCTCGGATATGATCGCGGGCCCCCGGCGACGATGCCGCGGACCGAATCAAGGAGACTCGAATGGCCCTTAAAGCCGGCGACACCGCCCCCGATTTCACGCTGCCCTCGACCGTAGGCGACAAGGTCACGCTGTCGAGCTATCGCGGCAAGAAGAACGTCCTTCTGATGTTCTACCCGCTCGACTTCTCGCCGGTCTGCTCGGTCGAGAACAAGCAGTGCGCCGAGATGCTGCCTTCCAGGGGCTCGGCCGACGTCCAGGTGCTCGGCATCTCGGTCGATTCGCTGTGGGCGCACAAGGCTTTCGCCGCGCAGAACGGGATCGAGTACCCGCTCCTCGCGGACTTCCACCCCAAGGGCGACGTCGCCAAGAAGTACGGCGTCTACCTCGACGAGAAGGGCATCTCGGCGCGGACCGCCTTCATCATCGGAAAGGACGGCGTGGTCAAGGAAGTCATCGCCTCCGACATTCCGGTCGCGCGCGACATCGCGAAGCTGATCGAGAAGACGAAGGCGGCCTGAGCCGATGTCCGGAGTGAGCGAGGCCGGAATCGTCGTGCCGTCCGTCGGCGACGAGGAGAAGCTCGCCGAGATCGCCGCGCGGATGCGCGAGATCATCGCGCTGCTCGGCCTCGATCTGTCCGATCCGAATCTCACGGAGACCCCGGACCGCGTCGCGAAGATGTACCTCGAGATGTTCCGCGGCCTCTCGGAGGGCGCGGAGCCGAAGATCACCGTGTTCCCCAACGACGAGAAGTACTCCGCGATGGTCATGGAGAAGGACATTCCCTTCTACTCACTGTGCTCCCATCACTTCGTGCCGTTCTACGGCCACGCGCACCTCGCCTACATCCCGAACGACAAGATCGTCGGCCTCTCGAAGATGCCGCGCATCGTCGAGTTCTACGCGCGTCGCCCGCAGCTCCAGGAGCGGCTGACCGAACAGATCGCCGGTTTCATGGAAGACCAGCTCCTGCCGCAGGGCGTCATGGTCGTCGTCGAGGCGCGACACCTCTGCGTCGAGATGCGCGGCGTCAAGAAGCCGGGCGCCAAGACCGTGACGTCCGCGATCCGCGGGATCTTCTACAACCGGCCGGTGCGCGAGGAGTTCCTGGACCTTCTGAACCGGCGTTAGCCGGCCCACCGCTCCCGCAGCGCCCGCATCGTCTCGAGGCCGGCCAGCGTCCGGAAGCCGTGCCAGCAGCAGTCGTCGCCGGCGAGGAAGACAAGGCGCGGCCCACGCCCGAAGGTCCGGGCCATCTCCGCCGCATGGCGGCCCTCGCGGAACGCGTACGGCTCGTCGGGAAAGAGATGCGCGTCGGGACGGCGCCGCCGCGCCTCCTCCGGCGTGGTCACAGGATACCGCGCCGTGTCGGTCCCGTACGCATTCTCGCCGCCGGCGAGGCGCAGCAGATCGGCGACGTACGTGTCGTCCGACACCGTCATCCACGGCTCCTTCCAGATCCAGTAGATGTAGCGGACGGCGCGCGCCGGCGTCTCCCGAAGCGCCGCCAGCTCCGCTTCGAGCCGCGCCGCCAGCCGGTCGGCCTCCGCGGCCGCCGCGCCGCCGAGGAGATTTCCCCATCGCCGCACGTCGGCCGGCACGTCGCCCACCCGGCGCGGGAAGCTCACGTCCACGGGAACGCCGGCGGCCCGGATCGCCTCGACGTCCTGGCGGCGATTCTCCTCTTCGTTGACGAAGACGAGATCGGGAGCGAGCTCGAGAATGCGCGCCACGTCGGGGTCCTTCGTCCCGCCGATCCGCGAAAGGCCGCGGAGCACGCCCTTCGGCCGCGTGCAGTAGCGCGTCGCGGCCACGAGGGCGTCGCGCGCGCCGATCTCGACGAGCGTCTCGGTGATCGAAGGACAGAGCGACACGACGCGCCGCGGCGGCACGGTCACGCTCCGAGTCTAGCTCCGGAATCCGCTACACTCTGCGGCACTTGGACGTCGCCGCCCGAGATCTCGGCCTGCTCTTCCGCTCGCGCCATCCCCTCGTGGTCTGCGAGACCATCGAGGAGAAACGATTCGAGTCGCTGGTCCGCGCCGTGGCCGCGGAGCTCGACCTCCCGGTCTCGACGTGGAGCGCGGCGTCCGGCCTCTCGCCGTGTCATCCCTCCGACCAGGACCGAACGGCCGATCTCGGCGCCGCTCTGAAGATCGTCCGATCGGGCGGCGCGAGCGGCGTGTGGCTCCTCAAGGACCCGCGCGCCTATCTCGAGAATCCGGCGACGCTTCGAATGCTGCGCGAGACGGCCCAGGAGTTCGAGGGATCGGAGCGGACGCTCGTCCTCGTCGGGCCCGTCGTGGGCACGCCGGCCGAGCTCGAGGATCTCGCGGTGCGTTTCGAGCTCGACCTGCCGGGACCGGACGACCTCCGCAACCTCGTCGTGCAGACGGTCCGGAGGGTGACGCGGGACGATCCGGGCGTCCGGGTGGCTCTCTCCCGCGAGGACGTCGACGGGTTCGTGTCGGACCTCCAGGGACTGACGCTCTTCGAGGCCGAGCGCGCGCTGGCGCGCGCCGTCGTCGAGGACCGGGCGCTCACGGCCGAGGACCGCCCCCGCATCCGCGAGAGCAAGAAGGCGCTCGTCGAAGGCGGCGGCCTCCTCGAGTTCGTGCCGGCGCCCGAGGGCCTCGACCGCGTGGGCGGCCTCGATCGCCTCAAGAAGTGGATCCTCACGCGCAAGGTCGGATTCCTCCCCCGCCCGGGCGAGAAGCCGCTCGACGCGCCGCGGGGGGTCCTGCTCCTCGGGGTCCAGGGATGCGGCAAGAGCCTGGCGGCGAAGGCCGTCGCCGCGTCCTGGGACCTGCCGCTCCTCTCGCTCGACGCGGGGCGTCTGCTCGCGCCCTACATCGGCGAGTCGGAGCGGAACCTTCGGGAGGCGCTCAAGCGCGTCGAGCGCATGGCGCCCTGCGTGCTCTGGATCGACGAGATCGAGAAGGTCTTCGTGTCCGTCCGAAACACGGAAACGGACGGCGGTGTTTCGAAGCGACTCCTCGGAGCGCTGCTGACGTGGATGCAGGAGCGCGCGTCGCGGGTTTTCCTCGTCATGACGGCCAACTCGGTCCAGGAGCTTCCGCCCGAGATGGTCCGCAAGGGACGCGTGGACGAGATCTTCTTCGTGGACCTGCCCGACGCCGCGGCGCGCGCCGAGATCTTCCGGCTGCACCTCGATCGCCGCGGCGAGGCGCCCGCGCGCTTCGCCCTCGACAAGCTGGCCGACGCCTCGGCCGGGTTCTCGGGGGCCGAGATCGAGCAGGCGATCGTCTCGGCGCTCTACGAATCCCGCGCCTCCGGCGTCCCGCTCGACACGGCCGCGATCCTCGTGGCGCTGCGCTCGACGCGGCCGTTGTCCGTCGTGCGCGGTGAGGCGATCGCCGCGCTGCGTTCCTGGGCGGCGGGGCGCTGCGTCCCCGCGAACTAGCCGTCAGCTGTCAGCTGTCAGCTACTATTTCGTCACGCTGTACGCCTTCGCGAGCTCCTTCGGGTCCGCCGGATCGCCGCCCAGGTACTTGTGCAGCCAGTCGATGAGGACGTTGTGCCAGAAGAGGGCGTTGCCCGGCTTCAGCACCCAGTGCCCCTCGTCCGGAAACGTCAGGAATTTCGACGGCACGCCCCTCAGCTGAAGGGCCGTGAAGAACTCCAGCCCCTGGTCGAACGGGACCCGGAAGTCGAGCTGGTTGTGGATCACGAGGGTCGGCGTCTGGAATTTGGCGGCGGAGCGGATCGGATTCCATTTCTCATACACCGTGCCCTGCTCCCAGGGCCACCCCAGAAACTCGACCTCGGGAAACCAGAGCTCTTCCGTCGCGAGGTTCGCCGGCGCCAGGTCCACGGTTCCGTCGTGGCAGATGAGCGTCGCGAAGCGGGTCGTGTGGCCCGCGATCCACGCGATCATGTAGCCGCCGAACGAGGCGCCCGCCGCGCCGATCCGTTTCTTGTCGACGTACGGAAGCGACTCGAGGTCGTCGGCCTGCTTCATCAGGTCGTCGTAGACCTTGCCGCCCCAGTCGCCGCTGATCTCGTCCACGAACTTCTGTCCCCAGCCGGGCGATCCGCGGGGATTCGGGGCGTAGACGACGTACCCGTAGCTCGCGAAGAGGGCGAGGTTCCAGCGGTAGGACCAGGCGTCGGTGACGGGGACCTGCGGCCCGCCATGGACGAAGAAGATCGCCGGATACGTTTTCGACGGATCGAACCCGGGCGGCTGGAAGACCCAGGCCTGGAGCGATCGGCCGTCGGCCGCCTTGACGAACCGTTCCGACACCGGACCTCGGGCCGCCTCGGCGAGCAGCGGGACGTTCCATCGCGTCACCGGCGCGGCCCCCTTCCCGTCGGCGCCGACGCTCCAGACGTCCGCGGGCGCGGTCAGGGAGCTCGCCGAGAAGTAGATTTTCCGGCCGTCGGGTGCGGGCGCCGGAAGCGCGGCCGCGCCGCCCTTCCACAGGAGCTCGATCGGGCCGCCCGCCGCGGGTACGCGATAGAGGCTCTCCCGCCCCTCGACGAGCGCGGCGAAGACGAGGGACTTCGAGTCGGGCATCCACTCCGCGTCGTCCACCCAGTTGTCGAAGGCCGCCGTCAAGGACCGCGACCGCCCCGATGCCCGATCGAGGATCATGAGCTCGAACCGGTCGGATTCGTGCCCGGGCCGCTTCTGGGCGCGGTATGCGATCGAGCGGCCGTCCGGCGAGAAGCGCGGGTTGCCGTCATACGCCTTGTTCGCCGCCGTGAGATCGCGCGGATCGCCCGCGCCGTCCATGCTCGCGAGCCAGACGTCCGAGTTCGTCGAGACCGCCTCGACCTTGTCGGGGTTCGCCGTGAAGAGGAGATCCTTTCCGTCCGGCGAGACCGCGAAGTCCCGATCCTGCCCGTAACCGGGCGCGTCGCGGTCGCCCGGCGTGAGGTCCGTGAATGCGCCGCCGGCGGCCGGCACTTTGAACACGTGCTGCCGCATCCCGTCCTTCCAGGTGTCCCAGTGCCGGAAGAGCAGCCGCTCGGCGACGCGCGCCTTGATCTTGGACGCCGCGCGCTCCTTCAGCCTCTTCTGCGTGCAGGCCGGATCGGCGCAGTCCGGAAAGACGTCCGAGGAGAAGACGAACCATTTCCCGTCCGGGGACCAGTGAAACGCCGACACGTCGTTCACGAAGGCCGCGGCCGCGCGCGGCTCGCCGCCCGCGAGGTCGAGCGTCCAGATCTGCTGGCTGCCGCCGCGGTTGGAGAGGAATGCGATCGTCTTTCCGTCCGGCGCGAACTCGGGCGCGCTGTCCTTGAAGTCGCCCTGCGTGAGCCGGCGCGGCGCGCCGCCCTCGGCGGGCTGGACCCAGATCGCGGAGAGGCTGCGGTTTTCCTCGGGCCGGGACGTCGTGACGGCGTAGGTGATCGCCTTGCCGTCGGGCGACACGGAATAGGAGGTCAGGCGCTCGAGCTTCTGCAGATCGTCGAATCGAAAGGGCCTCTCGGCGCGGGCCGAGAGCGCCCCGAGGAGTGCCGCTCCGGCGGCAAGAAACGTCCGGCGGCGTCGCATCGTCACCTCCGGCGGCGGATTCTACGCGCCGCGGCGGCGCTTCCCGAGCGCTTTGGTATGATTTTTGGCCCCGGATCGCCGAGATCGGCATAAGGAGATTCATGTCCACCGTCGTCCTCGAAGACAAGACCGCCGCCGCCTCCGGTCCGCGGTCCGTCGTCAACGACTTTTCGATCCACGTCGCCACCGCCAACGGGTCGGGCAGCATGTCCTCCAACAACATCCTCATGCGGTCGATCTTCCAGATGGGCATTCCGGTCTCGGGCAAGAACCTCTTTCCGTCGAACATCCAGGGGCTGCCCACCTGGTTCACGATCCGCGCCTCGCGCGAGGGCTTCATCGCGCGCCGGCGCGACGTCGGCGTCCTCATCTGCATGAACCCGGAGACGGCCCACGAGGACGTCCGGACCGTGCATCCGGGAGCCGCCGTCGTCTACGAAGAGAGCCTCAACCTCAAGACGCTCCGGAACGACGTCACCTTCTACCCCGTGCCGTTCCAGAAGCTCGTTCTCGAGCTCGTCCACGACGGAAAGCTTCGTCGCCTCGCGGTCAACATGATCTATGTCGGCGTCGCCGCGTGGCTCCTCGGCATCGACATGGAGGAGATCCGGCGCGCCGTCGTCAAGCAGTTCAAAGGCAAGGAGAAGGCCGTCGAGATCAACAACCGCGCGATCCAGGGCGGTTACGACTGGGCCGCGGCGAATCTCGCCAAGTCCGACCCCTTCCGCCTCGAGCGGATGAACGCGACGGCCGGCAAGATCATCATCGACGGCAACGCCGCCGCGGCGATCGGCGCCGTGATGGCGGGCGTCGGGGTGGTGTCCTGGTACCCGATCACGCCGTCGTCCTCGCTCGCCGAGTCGGTCATCGAGTACGCGAAGAAGCATCGGCGCGATCCCGTGACCGGAAAGCCCACCTGTGCCATCGTCCAGGCCGAGGACGAGCTGGCGGCGGTCGGAATGGTTCTCGGCGCGGGATGGGCCGGGGCGCGCGCGATGACGACCACGTCCGGACCCGGCATCTCGCTCATGGCGGAGTTCGTCGGCCTCGGGTACTACGCCGAGATTCCCGGCGTCATCGTCGACGTGCAGCGGGTCGGACCCTCGACGGGCCTGCCCACGCGCACGATGCAGGGCGACATCCTCTCGACCTACTTCCTCTCGCACGGCGACACGAAGCACATCCTGCTCATTCCCGGTTCCGTCCAGGAGTGCTACGAGATGACGACGGAAGCGTTCGATCTGGCCGAGCGCTTCCAGACGCCCGTCTTCGTCATGACGGACCTCGACCTCGGCATGAACAACTGGATGGCCGATCCGTTCGCCTACCCCGAGAAGCCGATCGACCGCGGCAAGGTCATCCGCTCGAAGGAGGAGCTGCAGGCGCACGTCGCGAAATTCAAAGAGTTCGCGCGCTATCGCGACGTCGACGGCGACGGGATCGGGTATCGGACGCTCCCCGGCGAGATCGACAATCCCGCCGCGGCGTTCTTCACGCGCGGCTCCGGACACACGGAGCGCGCGACCTACTCCGAGCGGCCCGAGGACTACCGCGGCAACATGGACCGGCTCGGCCGCAAGTTCGAAACCGCGCGGCGCGAAGTTCCCCGCCCCGTCATCGACGGGTCCGGCGCGCGCGCGGGCGTGATCGCCTACGGCTCTTCCGACTTCGCGGTCCAGGAGGCCCGACATCTTCTCGCGCGAAAGGGGCTCAAGACCGACTCGCTCCGCCTGCGCGCGCTGCCGCTGACGCCCGAGACGCTCGCTTTCATCGCCGCGCACGACCGCGTCTACGTCGTGGACCAGAACCGCGACGGCCAGATGCACGACATCCTCCGGCTCGAGGTGCCCGCCGCGCACGTCGCCAGGCTGCGCTCGATCCGCCACTACGACGGCTTCCCTCTCGACGCCGAAACGGTCATCGAGGGCATCGAGGCCGGGGAGAAGAACTGATGGCCTCCGAAGCGCCTCCGAAGACGCCTCCCGCCAACCGCATCGGCCTCGGGGTCAAGGAGTACGGCGGGCTGAAGTCCACGCTCTGCGTGGGCTGCGGTCACGACGTCATCACACGGCAGATCACGCAGGCCCTCTTCGAGATGGGGGTCGCGCCGCACAAGGTCGGAAAGATGTCGGGCATCGGCTGCTCGTCGAAGACGACCGCGTATTTCGCCGACCGCGGCCACGGCTTCAACGCCGTGCACGGCCGCATGCCGGCCGTCGCGACGGGCGCCGCGCTCGCGAACCCCGGGCTTCTCTACGTCGGCGTCTCGGGCGACGGCGACACGGCCTCGATCGGCGCGGGACAGTTCGTGCACCTGCTGCGCCGCAACGTCCCGATGGTCTACATCGTCGAGAACAACGGCGTTTACGGCCTCACCAAGGGCCAGTTCTCCGCGACGGCCGACCTGGGATCGCAGCTCAAGACCGGCGTCGTGAACGACCTCCCCGCGATCGACCTCTGCGCCATGGCGATCGAGCTCGGGTGCGGCTACGTCGCGCGCTCCTTCTCGGGCGACATGAAGCAGCTCGTCGCGCTCATCAAGGGCGCGATCGCGCACCGCGGCACCGCGCTCCTCGACGTGATCTCTCCGTGCGTGACGTTCAACAACCACGAGAGCTCGACGAAGTCGTACAAGTGGGCCAAGGACCACGAGGAAGCGATCCAGGAGATCGGCTTCGTGCCGTTCTTCGAGGAGATTCAGGTCGACTACGACCCGGGCACGACCCAGGACGTCAAGCTCCACGACGGATCGCACATCCGGCTGAAGAAGCTCCGCGCCGACTACGACCCGACCGAGAAGAAGATGGCCTTCGAGCTCCTGCGCGAGGCGGCGGAAAAGAACGAGTTCCTGACCGGGCTCATCTACGTCGAGCCGGACAAGAAGGACTTTCTCTCGCTCCTCGGGCTTCCGGACGAGCCGATCGCCACGCTTCCGATGGAGCGCGTGCGCCCGCCCCGGGAGGCGCTGGCGGCGATGATGGACGAGCTCCGGTAGCGGCGGCCCCGGTCCCCGGGAAGAATCCCCTCGCCCTCCGCGTTTCTCCGGTCGATCCGATGAGATTTCGACTGCGCGCCGCGCTCGTCCCGGCGGCCCTCCTGGCCGCAGCCGCGGTTTTCGTCCCGGCGGCCGACCGGTCGGGAAGCGACGGCAAGAAGGCGACGCCCGTCGCGCCCGCGGCGCCCGCGGCCGCCCGGAAGGCTCCCCAGAACTCCTGCAGCACCTGCCTCGAACGCCGGCCGATCCTCGACCCGGCCCTGTTCCGGGACCGCTCGCTCTACGAGCCGGACGCCGCCGCCGCCTACGAGGTCGCGCGCCGGATCCCCGCGACGCTGGATCGGCTCCACTGCTTCTGCGAGTGCGCCGAGAGCGCCCGGTTCCACCATAAGACGCTCCTGACGTGCTTCACGGACTCCCACGCCGCCGGCTGCGGGATCTGCGTGAAGGAGGCGCTGCTCGCGGGCGAGCTCAAGCAGAAGGGCGCGCCGGACGACGAGATCGCGAGCCTCGTCCACGGGATGTTCCGGACCGAGGGGCACCCGCCGGTGCCGACCCGCCCCGCATCCGCACGTTAGGGTCGCTTCCTCCGACCTACCGCAGCCGCTCGAGCGGCGTCCGGACTCCCGCCAGGTCGTGATAGCAGACCGCGCCCCGCGCGAAGAAGTGCAGCACGGCCGACTTGCGTGACAGCTTGATGTTGCGCCGCGGCGATCCCGCGTGGATCAGGTTGGCGTGCCAGATGAGCACGTCCCCCTTCTTCGGGAGGAAGGCCTGGCGCACGAGACCCTTTTCCGCGATGAGCTTCTGGATCGCGGGCTCGTAGCGCTGGTTGTACACGTCATAGCCCTTCGCCTGAAACTCCGCCACCGAGATGCCGAGCGAGAGGCTCGAGAGATAGGGCAGCCGGTGGCTGCCCGGGTAATAGACGACGGGCCCGCAGTCGGGATGGATGTCCTCGAACGCCACCCAGGCGGCCGACAGATAGCCGACGGGATACGTCGTCATGTGAACGGCGTCGGAATGCTCGCTCTGCTCGCTGCCCTTGTGCGACATGAGCGTCTGGTACGGCACGGCTTCCCGCCCGAAGAGGAGCGACATCCAGCGCCGCAGACCTTCGTCGCGCAGGAGGGAGTTCACTTCCGGAATCACCAGGTGCGAGTCGAGCGAGCGGCTCGGATGCGGGTCTTCCGGATTGCGGAACGGCTCGGGCTGCAGCTCGAGCTTCCCGTCGCGAACCGCCTTCTCGTACGCTTCCCAGATGCGGTCGAGCCGCGCGGCGTCGAAGAAGCCCGGGAGCACCGCGAAGCCGTTCGTCGTCCAGCCGCGGCAGACCGCCTCCTCGCGCGGCGTGAGCTTTCCCGTCGAGAGCTTGCGATCGATGCGCGCCGCCGCGTCCGGCTCGTCGAGCCAGGGCCGCGGGCCGGAGTCCGGGAAGTTCTCGAGCTTGAACTCCCCGATCGCCTCGAGATTCACCGGCTGATCGGCGAAATACATCGAGCGAAAGCGCGCCACGGCCGGATCGCGGTAGCGGAGGAACGCTCCGGTCCGACGCAGACGATCCGAGAGCTCCCGCCCGATGTCGCGCAGCACGTCAGCCCGATGTCGCCGGCCCCGCGGCCTTTTCCGCCTGCGACGGCGCGTTGAGCGGCCCCGGCCCGGCCGACCGGTCGGGCAGCGGCGCCGCCTTCTCCCGCAGCTTCGCCCGCTCGCCGTCGCCCGGCACGACCGGCGTCGAGGAGGCGTCGGTCGGCGGGTTGGTGCCGTCGCCCGGGTAGTAGGGCCGGTAACCGTAGCCGTCCTTGACGGGCAGACCGGGCTTTTCGATCAGCTTGTCGATGCCGAAGACCGACTCTTCGCGCGAGAAGAAGGCGAGCTCGTAGTTGCGCGTCATCCAGATCGCGTCTTTCGGGCAGGCGTCCACGCAGAATCCGCAGAAGACGCAGCGGAGCATGTCGATGTCGAAGACGACCGGATACTTCTCGTACGCCATCTTCGGGTGCTCGCCGGCGACGATCGTGATGCACTCGGCCGGGCACGCCTGCTGGCACATGTAGCAGGCCACGCACTTGAGCGAGCCGTCCTCGCGCGTCTTGAGGATGTGCTTGCCGCGGAAGCGCCCGGAGTAGTCGCGCTTGCGCTCCGGATAGAGGATCGTCGGCATCCGCCGCATGTCGGCGAGATTCCGGAGGAGGTGGCGCAGCGTGACGCCCATGCCGCGGAAGATCTCCGGCAGGTAGAGGCGCTGCCAGAAGGTCAGCTTCGCGGACCCCTTGCGCGAGACGTCGATCACGCCGCTCATCGGTCGAGCTCGCCCGCGATGACGTTGAGGGTCCCGAGAGTCGCGATCATGTCGGAGACCGTCCCGCCGAGAACGATCTTCTCGAACGCGGCCATGTTCGGGAAACACGGCGGGCGGACCTTCAGGCGGTACGGGCCGCCGCGGCCGTCGGAGATGGCGTAGAAGCCCAGCTCTCCATTGACGCCCTCGATCCACTCGTACCGTTCGCCCGCCGGGACACGGACGCCCTCCATGACGAGCTTGAAGTGATAGATGAGCGATTCCATGTCGTGGTAGACGGCATCCTTCGGCGGCAGGACGACGCGCCAGTCGTCCGCGTTGACGGGGCCTTTCGTCGGGAAGATGTCGAGCGCCTGGCGGATGATCTTCAGCGATTGCCGGATCTCCTCGATCCGCACGAGATAGCGGGAGAAGTTGTCTCCGTCAGCCGCGACGGGCACGTCCCAGTCGAACTTGTCGTAGAAATCATACGGGCGCGCGCGCCGCACGTCGTACGGAACACCCGAGGCGCGGAGCATCGGCCCCGTCAGGCCCCACGCGATCGCCTGCTCCTTCGTGACGACCCCGGTCCCCTGGAGCCGATTGCGAACGATCCGGTTGTTGTGCACCAGCCGTTCGACGTCGTCGACGAACCGGGGGATGAGGTCGACGAGCTCGCGGCATCGCGGCACGAAGTCGTCCGGCACGTCGATCGCGAGGCCGCCCACGCGCACGTACGAGACCGTCAGCCGCGCGCCGCAGCAAGCCTCGATGAGGCTATAGAAGCTCTCGCGGGGCTGATAGAGATAGACGAACGCGGTCAGCGCGCCGATGTCCACGAGATTGGCGCCGATGCAGACCGCGTGGTCCACGATCCGGGAGAACTCCGAGAGGATCGTCCGCACGAGCTGGCCGCGCTCCGGAATCTCGAGGCCGAGCATCTTCTCGACCGTGCGCACGTAGCCGACGCCATTGACCATCGCGGAGACGTAGTTGAGGCGGTCGGCGTACGGGATGACCTGGTTCCAGTGGTGCGTCTCGGCCATCTTCTCGAAGCACCGATGCAGGTAGCCGATGATCGTTTCGGCGCGGATGATCTTCTCGCCGTCGAGTCGCGCGAGCAGATGGATGATCCCGTGGGTCGCCGGATGCGACGGTCCGATCGACAGCGTCTGCGTCTCGAAATGGCCCGCGCGCTCCCCCGTCTCCTTGGCCCATTCCGGAATCCGGAGGTCCTGCTCCTCGTAGAACCACCGCTGCCCGGGGGCATAGTCCTTGCGCAGCGCGTGCCCGACGAAGGCGTCGTGGCACAGCAGACGGTACAGGTTCGGATGGCCTGTGAAGTCGAAGCCGTAAAGGTCGTAGGCCTCGCGCTCGTACCAGTTGGCGGCGGGCCAGACCGACTCGACGCTCGGCAGCTCCGGCCGCGCGGGGTCGGGCAGGGCGACCCGGACCCGCGCATGCTCGTTGCGCGAGAGCGAATGCAGATGCGCCACCGCCTCGAAGCGCGTCCGCGCGCCGGGGAGCCTCAGGTTGTCGACGCCCGCGAGATCCAGGAACAGGTCGTAGCGGCACTCGGGATCGTCGCGAAGAAAGCGCGCGAGCGCGAGCCAGTCGGCCGGCGAGACCTCGAGCGTCGGGAGATCGAGATCGCGGACCGGCACGCGGCCGCCGAGGGGCGACTTCGCGAGACGTTCCGACAGCTTCTCGGCCGCGGCCGAGAGGACCGGCGCCGCCGCCGCGCTCACGAAGGCTGCTCCGCGGCGAACCGGGCCGAGCGGCTGTCGCGAGACTTCTCCCCGGAGGCGATCTTCTTCTGGAGCTCGATGATCGCGTAGATGAGCTCCTCCGGCGTCGGGGGGCAGCCGGGAACGTACACGTCGACCGGCACGATCTCATCGATGCCCTGGGTGACGTGGTACGCGCGGTAGAAGCCGCCCGACGAGGCGCACACGCCCATCGAAATGACCCACTTGGGCTCGGGCATCTCGTCGTAGATGCGCCGCAGAATCGGCGCCATCTTGTCGGTCACCGTTCCGGCCACGATCAGGAGGTCGGCCTGCCGGGGCGAGAACCGGATGACTTCCGACCCGAAACGGGAGATGTCGTAGTGCGCCGCGGCGACGGACATGAACTCGATCCCGCAGCACGCGGTGGCGAAGGGGAAGGGCCACAGGGAGTTCTTCCGGGCCCAGGCCACCATCGTCTCGAGCCGCGTCGTCAGAAAGTCCGTGCCGCCCCCGCCGCCGGTCGCCTTGGGGTCGAAGGTCGGGAGCTTCGGCTTGCCGAAGGCCATCGAACCGATTCTATTTCAATACGTCCGACCGATTCCGACGGCTCCCGGGATCTGATTCGCCGTCATCCCGAGGAGTCTTCGACGAGGGATCCCGAGCTTTTCTCGCCTCGACTGCCGCCTCGCGGCTCAGAGCCTTCCCAGTTCGGGATCCCTCGCGATCGCTCGGGATGACAGCTTCCGCCGCTATCCGAAGTTCACGGTATACGCGAGCGACCGCAGATCCTTCATCCGATCCAGGTACACGAACCCGTCGAGATGGTCGATCTCATGCTGCAGGACGCGGGCGTGGTATCCGGAGGCGTCGAAGGAAACCGGCCGGCCCGACCGATCGAGGGCGCGGACGCGGATCGTCTCGAAGCGCGAAACGACGCCGCCCCAGAGAAAGGGCACCGAGAGGCAGCCCTCCGAGTCCTCCTCCCGCTGCTGCCCGATTCCCTCGTAGCTCGCGTTGAAGAGCGCGGTCAATGGGACCTCCGGCTCCTGCCGCTTTCGCTTCTCCGGGTGGACCTCGTAGAGGAAGACCCGCAGCGGCGTGAAAACCTGGGGCGCGGCGATGCCGGTCCCGTCGTACTCGCGCATCGTGTCCTCGAGGTCCGAGAGGAAAGGCTCGTAGTCGCCCCGCGCGACCGCCTCGGGATCGACGGCGGTGGACTTCTGCCGCAGAGTCTTCACGCCGAGCTTGGCGACTTTGAGGATCATCGCAGGAACGCTATATGAAGATGGTGCCCAGGGACGGAATTGAACCGCCGACACACGGATTTTCAGTCCGTTGCTCTACCGACTGAGCTACCTGGGCGCGCCGGGGCGCGGAAGTCTAGCCGAAAGCGTTCCTTCGAACAACCGTTCAACCGCGGGAATGCGACGAACGCAGGCGAGGTTTAATCGCCAGATGCGCCCCCCCTTCGTCGGTTTCCGCCGGCCCCTCTCCGTCTCCGCCGCGGCCCTCGCGATCGCCTTCGTCCCCGCGCTCTCCGCGCAGACGGGGGTGGCGCCCGCGCCGACGCGCACGCCCGTCGTGCGGTCCCCGGGCAACGCCGACTGGGCCCACAGCATCGCCGTCGCGCGCGATCGCGCCGCCAAAGAGAAGAAGCTCGTGTTCATCGAGATCGACGATCGCGAGTGCGGGAACTGCCAGCGGATGGATGCGCTTCTTTACCCCGCCTTCGACTTCGAGGCGCTCCTCGTCGGCATGGTGCCCGTCAAGGTCCGCCTCGACTCCTTCGAGGGCAAGACGACCGCGCACCGATACGAGATCACCGAGGCGCCTTCGATCCTTGTCGTGACGCCGGAAGGGCGGCTCGTCTTCATCATGCAGGGATTCCAGACGGCGCCCGCGTTCTACCAGCACATCCACCACGACCTCAACGCGTATCGCGCTTTCGAGAAGAAGATCGACGCCCAGGACGTCACCAAGCTTCCGGCCGCGGAGGCCCTGGAGACGGGACGCCAGCTCTTCCTCGCGCGCGACTCGCGCACGGCGCTGCCCCGCCTGGAGCGCGTGGGCAAGGCGCCCGACGCCACCGCCGCGATGCGCGAGGAAGCGTTGGAGCTCACCGCCACCGCCGAGCTCGACCTCGGACAGGCGGCCGCGTCCCGCCAGACGATCGAGAAGCTGATGGCGGCGACGAAAGATCCCGACCGGCGCGAACGGGCCGAGCTCTTCCGTGCGCAGATTCCGCTCTCCGAGGACAAGCCGGCCGAAGCGCTCGCGCTCTTCCAGGCGTTCCAGAAGGCGCATCCCGATTCGAAGTACGCCAACGGCGTCAACGCCATGATCCGCAAGCTGCAGGAGCCGTCGTCCAAGTGAGGCCCGCGAGGCGGCTCGCGGCCGCGATCCTGGCGCTCTTCGCCGGGGCGTCGGCCGCCGTCGCGGCGACGCCGCTCTTGACCGTTCAGGCGCGGCTCGAAGCGCAGGGAGCGGGGCGCGGGACGCTGCGGCTCCAGGCGACTCTCGCCGAAGGCTGGCATGTCAACAGCCACACCCCCTCGGAGGATTACCTCATCCCGACGGCGGCTCGACTCGAGCCCGCCGCCGGCGTCACGTTTGGCGACGCCCGCTATCCGGACGGCGTCCTCCACAAGTTCGCGTTCTCCGAGAAGCCGCTGTCGGTTTACGAGAAGGAGTTCGCGATCGACGTGCCGGTCTCCTGGTCGGGATCGGCGACCCCGGAGATCTCGGGCGCCGTCGAATACCAGGCCTGCAACGACCGGCAGTGCAATCCGCCCGCGTCGGCGGCCTTCAAGACGGCGTCCGCGGCCGGCGGTTCCGCCGCGGCGAATCTTCCCGGCGGCGCGGTCGCTCTGTCACAGGGATCCGCCTCCGGCGCGGCGGCGGCTCGTCCGGCGTCCGGCGGCGGCGGCATGGACTTCGGCGCGCTCCTCGAACGCAAGGGCCTCCTCGGAGCCCTCCTGATCGTCTTCGGCTGGGGCCTTCTGCTGAACCTCACGCCGTGCGTCTATCCGGTCATCCCGCTGACGATCGGCTTCTTCGGCGGACAGACCCAGGGGCCGGGCCGGGGCGGCCGCGCGTTCGGTCTCGCGGGCCTCTACGTGCTCGGCATGGCGACGATGTACTCGGCGCTCGGCGTCGCGGCGGCGCTGTCGGGCCGCCTCTTCGGCGCGGCGCTGCAGTCGCCGTGGGTGCTCGCCGCCGTTGCGGCCGTGCTGGTCGCGCTCGCGCTTTCGATGTTCGGCTTCTTCGAGATCCGGATGCCGTCGGCGTGGATGCAGAAGGCGGGCGCACGCGCCGGCGGGGCGGGGGCTTACGGCATGGGACTCCTCGTCGGCGTGGTGGCCGCGCCTTGCATCGGTCCCGTCGTCCTGGCGCTCCTCGCGTTCGTCGCGGCGCGGCAGGACGCCGCTTTCGGTTTCCTCGTGTTCTTCGTCCTCTCGCTGGGGCTCGGCCTCCCCTACCTCTTCCTCGCGGCATTTTCGGGCAGCCTCTCGCGACTTCCCCGCGCCGGCGAGTGGATGGAGGGGATCAAGAAGATCTTCGGCTGGGTGCTGCTCGCGATGGCGGCGTATTTCCTGCGCACCGTCGTGCCGGCGCCGGCCGGCGCCTGGCTGATGCCGGTCGTGCTCGTCGCGGGCGCGCTCTTTCTCGCGCTCGGCGGGCGCCGGCTCGGCGGGCTCGCCATCGGCGCGCGGGCCGCCGCCGTGGTCCTCATGATCGGCGCCGCGGCCTTCTTCGCTCCGCGCCGCGCGGCGGCGGCCGCCGCTCCGGCGTGGAAGCCCTACGTCCCCGAGACGGTCGCTCGCACCGGGCGCGCGGCCGTCGTGGATTTCGCGGCGACGTGGTGCATCCCGTGCCTCGAGCTCGACGAGAAGACGTTCACCGATCCGCGGGTGCGCGAGGCGCTCGCGCGCCGGGACCTCTGGAAGGCCGACATGACGCGGACCGCGGCCCCCGAGGTCGTGGCGCTCGCGGAGAAGTATCGGATCCTCGGCGTGCCGACGGTCCTCTTCCTCGACGCGGACGGCCGCGAGCGCGAGGAACTGCGCCTGGTGGGATTCGAGGGGCCGGACGAGTTCCTGAAGAGGCTGGAGAAGGCGCCTTAGAAGAGCCGTCGGCCGTCCGCTACGCCGGCAGCCTCCCCAGCTTCTTCAGAGCCTCCTTGGCCGCCTTGCGCTGCGCTTCTCTCTTCGAAGAGCCCTTCCCGTAGGCGAACGGATCCCCGTCCCAGTACACCTCGACCACGAAGCACTTCTCGTGGTCGGGACCGTACTCGTCCACGACACGATAGTCGGGCAGGGGCAGCCCGAGGCTCTGCGCCGTCTCCTGGAGCGCCGTCTTGTAGTCGTGGAAGGAGAGATCGCCCACGTCGATCCCCGCGACGTCGGGCGTGAAGATCCGCCGCACGAAGGTCTCGGCGGCGGCGAGCCCTCCGTCGAGATAGACCGCCGCGACGACGGCCTCGAACGCGTCGGCGAGGAGCGACAGTTTCTCCGAGCCTCCCGACCGCGCCTCGCCGGCCCCCATCCGCAGAAAGCGCCCCAGCGCGAGGTCGCGGGCCTTCCCGGCGAGCGTCGTCGCCGAGACCAGGTGGGCCTTGATCTTGGAGAGGGCCCCTTCCTGCAGGTTCGGAAAGGCGCGGTAGATCAGGTCGCCCACAACGAACCCGAGGACCGTGTCCCCGAGAAACTCCAGCCGCTCGTTGTTGGGGGCCCGCAGGTCCCGCTGCTCGTTCGAAAAGGAGCGGTGGGTGAGGGCCCGCTCGAGCAGCGAGGCGTCCCGAAACGTGTATCCGATTCGCTCCTGCAGGCCGCCGACGGCCTCGGAGACCGCGCTGCTCACCTCAACGTCCTCCCCGAAAAGTGGTGCCGGAGGCCGGACTCGAACCGGCACGGGCCCTTCGGCCCTCGGGATTTTAAGTCCCGTGCGTCTACCAAAATTTCGCCACTCCGGCGCGGCCCTCTATTCTCCCCGCGAAGCCGCCGCGGGAACACCCGGCACCGGATCTCGACCCCGGCTACCGAGCGACGCTTAAGACGGAGTGGAGGCGACGGGCGGATTCGAACCGCCGAATAAAGGTTTTGCAGACCTCTCCCTTAACCACTTGGGTACGTCGCCTTTGAAACGCCGCGCATTTTACCAAGGCCTCCGGAGGGGTGCCGGCGCGTCAGGGCTTAGCGTGCCCGGGCGGCCGGTCGCGCGGGACGGGCGGCCGGGACGGACGGAGCCGGAGCGGCGGCGTAGCTGCGCATCAACCCGGTCACCACGCCCTGGACGGTCACGTCATGGGCGTCGTAAGTCAGCGCCTTCATCGACGCGTTGGCCGGCTGCAGCCGGACCCGGCTCCCGTCCCCGTAATAGCGCTTCAAGGTCGCCTCCCCCCGCACGAGGGCCACGACCGTCTGTCCGTTCTGAGCCTGGGACCGCCGGGCCACGATCACGAAATCGCCGTCGCGGATGCCGTCCTCGATCATCGAGTCGCCGCGCACGCGCAGGACGAAATGCTCGCCCTTTCCGAGCAGCGACGCCGGAACCTCGATCGCCTCCTCGTCCGGAAACGGCTCGATCGGGCGGCCCGCGGCGACGAGGCCGAGGAGCGCCACGGCGCGGGAGCCGGCGGGCTCGGAGGGCGAGATCCCGCGGCTCCGGTTCCACTCGCGAGAGAGCGCGCCCTTCTCCTCGAGACGCTTCAGGTGCTTCTGAACGGTACCGAACGACGAGAGGCCGAAACGCTCGCGGATCTCCCTCTGCGTCGGAGAAATCCCCTGCTCGACCCGGTAGGTCCGGATGAAATCCAGGATTTCCTTCTGCCGCTTCGTCAGATTCATGCTCCGCCTAATGAAATTCGGAAATCAACCGACTTTTCGCAATTTAATTAGGCCGACGGAGCCATCGCGGTCGTTCCATGGCCTGAGGAACGACCCGTCGGCCTGACGGCTCACCATAGGCGTAAAGGAGGCGCAAGTCAAGGGGCGCCTTCTCGATCGACATCGACGCGGATGGGCTCGCCGCAAACCGGGCATGCGACGAACCAGTCCTTCGAATCGGGGGCGAACGTCGCGAGC
Source organism: Thermoanaerobaculia bacterium (assembly GCA_036558325.1). GTDB lineage: Bacteria > Acidobacteriota > Thermoanaerobaculia > UBA5066 > Gp7-AA6 > DATBFU01. Next base: position 46,451 of record DATBFU010000152.1, read on the forward strand.
TGCGACCGCTCGACCTCGGTCCGCTTCGCGCCGGCCGGCCACGCACCGGCCGGAAACTCGAATCGGTGGATGAACTCTCGCGTCGTCGTGTCGATGTCGCCCGTGAGGCGCGTTCCGCATCGTTTCGGGCACTCGGCTTGGACGGTCGTTCGCATACGCCAGACGCGGGACCCCAACTCTACACCGCTCGCTTCGACGCCTCCCCCGGCGCGGAACCCGTTGATTCGGATGCATCAGACGCCAAACGCGGCTCCGGCGTCATGCTCGCGCTTGAAGGGAGGCCTTCATGGAAAACATCCGACGCATTCTCCTGGCGACGGATTTCTCGCCCGCGTCTCGCGGGGCGTTCGAGCAAGCGCTCGCATTCTGTCGGCGAAGCGGTGCGGAGCTCGTCCTCGCACATGTGTATCGGATGCCGGGCACCCTGCCCGCCGACATGGCGCTCACGCCGGACACGGCCGAGCAAATCGACGCGAAGCTTGCCGCCGTGGCGGAGTCGAGACTTCGCGCTCTGCTCGAAGAGGCGCGGCGACAGGAGATCCGGGGCCGGATTCTCCTGCTCTCCGGAGCTCCCGGCGAGGCCATCGTCGAAGCCGCCCGGAAGGCCGGTGCCGACATGCTCATCCTCGGCACGCACGGGCGGACCGGCGTCGCCCGGCTGCTGCTCGGAAGCGTCGCGTCGAAGGTCATCGCGACGGCGTCCTGCCCGGTGCTGACGGTTCGCGCGGCCTAGAATCGGCGGCCGGAGGCGCGTTGCACCGCTTCGGCATTCTCTTTCGGGTGGCCATGACCGCCATCGGGCGCAACAAAACGCGCTCGGCGCTCACGGCGCTCGGCGTCATCATCGGCGTGGCCTGCGTGCTCACCATGATCGGCATCGGCCAGGGCTCGCGGGCCGCCGTCGCGGCCCAGATCTCCTCCCTCGGCACGAACTTCCTCCTCGTGATCCCCGGCGCCGCGACGCAGTCGGGCGCGCGGATCTTCACGGGGCAACCCACGCTCACCGAAGACGACGCGGCCGCCGTGGCGGCGGAGTGCCCGTCCGTGGGGTATGTCTCCCCGTTTTCGATGACGGGCGCGCAGGTCGTCTTCGGCGACCAGAACTGGGGCACGAGAATCCAGGGCGTCGGCGCGGACTGGCCGTGCGTGCGCTCCTGGAACGCCGCGCGCGGCGACTACTTCGGGGAGGCGGAGGTCCGGTCGGCGGCGCGGGTCTGCCTTCTCGGATCCACGGTCGCGAACGCGCTCTTCGATCGCGATCCCGTGGGCGAGACCGTCCGGATCAAGAACGTTCCCTTCCGCGTCGTCGGCGTTCTTGAGAGAAAGGGCGCGAGCCTGACCGGACAGGATCAGGACGACACGGTTGTCGCTCCGTACACAACCGTGATGCGCGTTCTCAAGGGTGCGACGAAGATCGACCTCTTCGTCGCTTCGGCCGTCTCTTCGGACGCCGTCGAAGCTGCCCAGAACGAGATCGAGGCGCTCCTTCGGCAGCGGCACCGCATCCGGCCCGGAATGGACCCGGATTTCTTCATCCGCTCCCAGCAGGAGATCTCCGAGACCGCGGAGCAGGCGTCGGAGACCCTGTCGCTCCTGCTCGCCGTCGTCGGCTCGATCTCGCTCGTCGTCGGCGGCATCGGAATCATGAACATCATGCTCGTGTCGGTCCACGAACGCACGCGCGAGATCGGCCTGCGCAGAGCTCTCGGCGCTCGCCGGCGCGACATCCTGACGCAGTTTCTGGTCGAGGCGGTGACCCTCTCGATCGGAGGCGGGATTCTCGGCATACTCGTCGGCATCGCCGCGTCCCGGATCGTCACCTGGAAGGCGCGCTGGCCGGTCGGCGTATCGCCGCTTGCCATTGCGGTCGGGTGCGGATTCGCGATCGGCGTCGGAGTCCTCTTCGGCTTCTTCCCGGCGCTGCGCGCTTCCCGGCTCAAGCCCATCGAAGCGCTGCGCGCGGAGTGATTCCCGGCGAGACGTCACAGCAGATCCGCATGCACATCGACTTTCCTCCAATCGGGCTGATCCGTTTCGCGGTGGCGGGCGTCTGGCTCTACGAGGGGCTCTGGTGCAAGCTCCTGGGCCGCGAACCGAATCAGCTCCGAATCGTCGAGGCCGTTCCGCCCGTCGGCCCCGCCGCCGCGGCGATGCTCCTGAAACTCCTCGGAGCCGGCGAGACGTCGCTGGCGGTCTGGGCGCTGAGCGGCATCCTGCCGGTCCCCTGCGCGGCCATTCAGACGGCCCTGCTCGTCCTGTTGAACGCGGGCGGCGTGCTGTGGGCTCGGCGCCTCATTCACGACCCGGGAGGGATGATCGTGAAGAACTTCGCTTTCCTCGTGCTGGTCTGGGTCTCGGCGGCCCTGCCCCGATGAATCCGCGCGATCCGGAGACCCCCTGGCTGCGCGGCCGCTTCGACGCGCGGCGCGGACCGAGCCAGTTGCTCTTCGGCCGAATGTACGAGGACTCGGCCATCGAGGAGCGCGCCTTTCGGCCGGGCGGGAGGATTTTCTGCATCGCGTCGGCTGGCTGCACGGCGCGGGATCTTTCGCACCGCCACGACGTCGTCGCCGTGGACGTGAACCCCGTGCAGATCGCCTATGCGGAGCGCCGCGCATCGGGAGCGCCGGCGCTTCCGGGAAAGGCGGAGCGGATGCTCGCGCGAATCCGAAGGCTCGCGCCTCTGGCGGGATGGCGGCGGGCCCGGCTGCGGGAGTTTCTCGAGCTCGACGATCCGGGAGAACAACTCGCCTTCTGGCGATTCCATCTCGACCGGGCAAGATTTCGCGCGGCCACGGACGCGATCTTTTCCCAAGGCGCGCTCCGCGCGGTCTACGCCCGGGCATTCCTCGGCGGCCTGCCGCGCCGCTTTGGCGCCATCCTGCGCGCGCGTCTGGAAAGAGGCTTCGCCCGGCACCCGAATCGGCGGAATCCTTACCTGCGCGCTCTCCTCTTGGGCGAGCCGGCCCGGGAATCGTCCTCCGCAGAGCCCGGAAGGATCCGCTTCGTTCACGCGGAAGCCGCGGCGTTTCTGGAGAGGCAGCCGCCCGTGAGCTTCGACGGCTTCTCGATCTCCAATGTGCTCGACGGGGCGAGCGGCGACTATCGGGCGCGGCTCTTCGCCGCGATGAGCCGGGCCGCGTCGCCGGGCGCGGTCGTCGTCGGGCGGAGCTTCGCCGAACCGACGGGGCCACTCCCGGCGAATCTCGCCGCGGACGACCGCGCGATGCTCTGGGGAATCGTCGACGTGCGGTCCGTGGCATCGCTGTGACGGCGAACCCGCTCTCCGTCGTGACCGCGATCCGTTGCTCGGCGCCGCCCGCGCGTGTTTGGAATGCACTCGTCTTCTTCGAAGAGATCGAGCGACGTCCACCGCTGCTCCTCCGTCTCCTCCTGCCGACGCCGCTGCGCACCGAGGGGGCTCACTCCGGCGAAGGCGACGAAACGCGATGCGTCTACGACCGCGGGCATCTCGTCAAGCGGATGACCCTCGTGCGTCCGCCTCATCGCTACGAATTCGAGGTGATCGAGCAGGCGCTCGAGGTTGGAGGCGCGATTCGCCTGATCGGCGGCCGCTACTCTCTCAAGGAGCTCCCGGGCAGATCGACGAGACTCTGGATGGAGACGCGCTACGACGGATCGAACCGTCCGCGCACACTGTCGCGGCCGATCGAAGCCGCCGTGTGCCACGCTTTTCATAGCCACATTCTCCGCGCCATCCGCCGGGCGGCGGAATCCGCGGTGAAGCGGAAGACTTCCCTTCCCATGCGCCTCGGCCGGTCCCTCTTTCGAGTCAGGCGGCCCTAAGGGCCGGTGGGCGGCACGAACGCGTTCGCCAGGCACCTCGCCATGGCGCCGCGATCGGCGCTGAGATCAATGAAAGAGTTCGGCGGATCCCGGCCGCAGCCGGTGACGATCCCTTTGGCCCCCCTACGGGTTCAGGATTTATCGCTCGTCGCGTCGGCAAAACCCAGATCCGTCTTCGGACTCGAGCCGGACGCGGCCGGCCAAGGCTTCGCAATGAAAGGCCCATTCTTTGGCAAGAAGTCCGTCAGGACGGCGGGACGGGCGCGTCGATAGAACGATCGCGAATGGGTGACGCCCGCCGGGCGCAAGGAGTGTTGCCGTGAAGCGTTCCGAAATCTGCCTCTCCCTCGTTTCCCTGGCCGCGGTTCTTCTAACGATATCCGGAGTCGGGGCCGTCCAGGCGCAGGACGCGACTGCGAACGCCGTCCGCGTCATGCCTCCGGCGGGGCCGGGAATGGTCTCGACCGATCTGCAGAGGCGGATCCCCGCCCCAGACGACTCGGCGATGGGTCCAGTGCGAGCGACATCCGTTCCCACGGGTTACGGACCCGCCGACCTCCAGGACGCCTACAAGATCCCCATCGAGCTCGGCGCCGGACGCACCGTCGCGATCGTCGCCGCGTACGACGATCCGACGATTGAGCAGGACATCGCGGTGTACCGCGCGCAGTTCGGCCTGCCGCCCTGCACGGTCGCGAGCGGCTGCCTCCGAAAGATCGATCAGAACGGAGGCACGAATCTTCCCGGCGTATCGCCCGCCGGCGACGACTGGGCCCCGATATGGGCCTTGAGCGCCGAGATGGTGTCCGCCGCGTGCCCGAACTGCAACATTCTTCTGGTCGAAGCCGTCGATGATGTCAGCTTCGGCCTCTTCATAGCCGTGAATGCCGCGGCCGCACAGCCGGACGTGGCCGCGATCGAAGTTCTCGCTGGCGGTCCTTCCGATGGAAAGGACCAAACGTACGACAGCGAGTATTTCGACCATCCCGGCATCGCGATGGTGACACCCGCTGGCAATAACGGCAATTACGGCAGTGTCCCCTACTACCCCCCCTCCTCGCCCTATGTGACGGCCGTTGGGGGCACGACACTGGTGAGAGACGGCAGCACACGGGGTTGGAGCGAAACGGCCTGGAGCGGATCCGGAAGCGGCTGCTCGCGCATCGAGCCCAAGCCTGCATTTCAGACGAACACGGCGTGCGCGAAGCGCACCATCGGAGACGTCGCCGCCGTGGCCGACCCGAATACCGGCGTCGCCGTCTACGACAGCCGCGGGTCCGGCGGCTGGGCTGTCTACGGAGGCACCGAGGTCGCCGCATCCCTCGTGGCCGCAATCTATGCTCTCGCGGCGCCGGCCGGGCCGAACGACTATCCCGTCTCCTACCCCTACGCCAGTCCTTCGGCCCTGTTCGACGTCACCTCCGGCAGGAATGGAAGCTGCTCAGGCCTCCTTTGCGCCGCGGGCCCGGGTTACGACGGCCCGACCGGGCTCGGGACGCCCAACGGCATAGCGGCCTTCCAGCCGCCGGGCGCCGCGGCCGACTTCTCGCTGTCGCTCTCTCCGACCGCCGCGAGCGTGGTGGCGGGCGGCTCCGCGTCAGCCACGGTCGCTACGGCGACCGCCTTAGGATCCGCGCAGAGCGTCACGCTCGCCACGGGCCCGCTTCCCGCCGGCGTGACGGCATCGTTCTCGCCCGCGGCGATCGACTCCGGCAACTCGTCGACGCTCACCTTCACCACCACGCCGGCGGCGGCGCCGGGCACCGCCGACATATCCGTCACCGCGTCGAACGGCACGACAATTCACGACGCGACCTTCACATTGACCGTCGTCGCGCCACCTCCGAGCGTCTCGATCGGCGTCGCGCCTCCGAGCATCGTCGTCGGCTCGAGCGCGACGCTCTCCTGGAGCTCGACCAACGCCACGGTCTGCACGGCGTCCGGCGCTTGGACGGGAACGGTCGCGACGACAGGAACGCAGGCCGTCTCGCCGGCGGCCACGGGAACCTTCGTCTATTCGCTGTCCTGCTCGGGTGCTGGCGGCTCCACCTCGGGGAGCGCGACGCTGACCGTCACGCCTCCCCCGCCGCCGACCGTCTCCCTGACGGCGACGCCTGCCGTCGTTCGCATCCTGGAAACGTCCCGGCTCGACTGGACGACTTCCGGGGCCGTCGCGTGCCGGGCCTCGGGCGAATGGCGCGGAAGCAAGCCTCTCGACGGCTTCCACCTCGTGCTTCCTCTGATCCCGGGCGTGCACACTTACGGGCTGACTTGCTCCGGTCCCGGAGGGACGACTACCGCGACTGCCACCGTGACAGTCCGCCTGCGAATCCGACGCGCCGCGGACACCTCGAAGTCCCAGGCTCCGGCGCCGGGAAGCCCCGAACGCGCGGCCGACGCCATCGACCCGCGCGAGGGACGCGGGCCCGGGATGCCGTGAGCGGCTCGGCCGCCGGCCGAAGTCAGGAGTCAGTGAGCTGTCGAGAAATTGGTCGGGGCGAGAGGATTTGAACCTCCGACCACTCGGTCCCGAACCGAGTGCGCTACCAGGCTGCGCTACGCCCCGAGGGGTTGAGGGTTATACGCGATTTGCGTCCGGAGTGCAAAGAAGCGCGGGAGCCGGCGCTCACTGGACCTTCGCGGCGAGCTGCCCTCCGGAAAAATCGACGCGCAGGATGCGCGTCTCTCCCGCGGAGAGCTGCGCCGTCGTCGACGTGAATGCCGCGGCGTTGAGCCCTTTGCCGGAGAGCCAGATCTTGACCTCGGCCGGCCCCGGCTTCACGGTGATCTTCTCCTCGACGGTCCCGGTTCCATCCACCCGCTTGAAGAAGCCCGCCTTCTTCGAGAAGTCGAAGGACTTCTGGATCGCGCGCTCGCCGTTGACGTACACGATCAAGTTGCCGTCGTTGATCGGCGACTCGAAATGG
>DATBFU010000153.1:0-150925 GCA_036558325.1 Thermoanaerobaculia bacterium
GCGACCTCGAGTCGGATGGGAGGCAGGCTCATGCGGAAAAGAACTGCGAACGCCGTGCCGGGGGACGAAGGGGGCGGTAAGTCCTCGGTCCAAGGACCTTGCGGACGATGCCGAAGCGGTCGATCCGGCCCCCGCGCTCCCGAACCCGTTACTGTTCGTAACGGCTATTCGGAGGACGCCGGCGAAGAGTTCCGGCGCAGATCCTCCACCGCGCGGTTGGCTCGATCGACCAGCTCGGCGATCTTCTGCCGGCACCAGGCGGCCTGCGAAGTCAGGGCAAACCATCGCACCTCGTTGGCCGTGAAAGTGGGATCCTCCATCGAGGGCTCTTCCCACTCGAGACCCCTTGTCCTCTCTTCCCGGATCATGGCGCGCCGCGCATAGCGCAGCGCCTCGAGATCCTCCGGCGCCGAAGCCTGCAGACGGAATCGCAGCATCACCCGCCGCGAGGGGTCGTATCGAAGCGCCAAAGCTTCGCCCCCGGCGGCCGAGCGCTCGCTCGACTCGACGAACGAAATGGAGGATCTCACGTGCAGGAATTATACGAGTTTCCGGTAAGTCCTTTCGGACCCGGCACGTAGGTGCCTGCCGTTGCATAATGCACGCCATTTCGGATTCGGCCGCCCGGGAGAGGAGAGAGAACAAATGAAGGACAAAACGCCGGTCACGGTCGCCTACGGCGACGGCATCGGGCCGGAGATCATGACGGCGACGCTGTCGATCCTGGAGGCCGCCGGCGCCCGCATGAAGCCCGAGGTCATCGAGATCGGCGAAAAGGTGTACCAGCGCGGCAACACGGCCGGGATCGAGCCCTCGTCGTGGGAGTCCCTGCGCCGCACGAAGGTCTTCCTGAAAGCCCCGATCACGACACCGCAGGGCGGCGGCTTCAAGAGCCTGAACGTCACCACGCGCAAGACCCTCGGCCTCTACGCGAACGTGCGCCCGTGTGTTTCCTACCACCCGTTCGTCGCGACGAAGCACCCGAAGATGGACGTCGTCATCGTGCGCGAGAACGAGGAGGACCTCTACGCCGGCATCGAATATCGCCTGACCGACGAGGTCTACCAGTGCCTCAAGCTCATCACGCGCCCGGGCTCCGAGAAGATCGTCCGATACGCCTTCGAGTACGCGCGTGCAAACGGTCGCAAGAAGGTCACCTGCTTCACGAAAGACAACATCATGAAGCTGACCGACGGGCTGTTCCATCGAGTGTTCGACGAGATCGGGGCGCAGTATCCCGACCTCGAGAAAGAGCACTGGATCGTCGACATCGGCGCCGCGAAGCTCGCCGATACGCCGGAGGCGTTCGACGTCATCGTGATGCCGAACCTCTACGGCGACATCCTCTCCGACGTGGCGGCTCAGATCGCCGGATCGGTCGGCCTCGCGGGCTCGGCCAACATCGGCGTCGGCTGCGCGATGTTCGAGGCGATCCACGGTTCGGCGCCGCGGCGCGCCGGACAGAACGTCGCGAACCCGTCGGGGTTGCTTCTCGGGGCGGTCATGATGCTCGTGCACATCGGACAGAAAGACGTCGCCGAGAAGGTCCACAACGCGTGGCTCCGGACGATCGAGGACGGCGTGCACACGTACGACGTGTTCGAGGACGGCGTCAGCCGGACGAAGGTCGGGACGCGCGAGTTTGCCGCGGCCGTCGTCGAGCGCGTGGGCGCGCTTCCGGAGAAGCTCAAGGCCGTGCGCTATGCGGAAGCGGCCTCGCGGCCCGCCGCCCCGGCTGCCGCGCCGGCGCGCGCCGCGAGCCGGCGCGAGACGGTGGGCGTCGACGTCTACGTCTCGTGGAAGAGCCCCGACTCCGACGCTTTGGCCGCGAAGCTCTCGCCGCTCGCGGCGCCGGGCTTCCGGCTGACGATGATGACGAGCCGCGGCGTGAAGGTGTGGCCCGACGGCGCGCCGGAGACGATGCGCGTGGACGAGTGTCGCTGCCGGTTCCTGTCGGACACGGGCGCGGTCGCCGCGGGCCGGATCGTGGAGCTCCTCGGCCGCATCGCGGGAGCGGGGCTCGAGTTCGTCAAGACCGAAAACCTTCAGACTTTCGACGGGGAGAAGGGGTTCTCGCTGGGACAGGGAGAATAACGAGGCACCGTCATCCCGAGGAGTCTTCGACGAGGCATCCCCGAGCTTCCTCGCGAGGATGCCGTCTCCCGGCTCCGGACCTGCCGGGTTCGGGATCCCTCGCTATCGCTCGGGATGACTGCGCTCCTCCTCCCCGATGTCTTCGTTCCAAAGCTCCGGTCTCGCCGCGATGAAGTCGCGCATCATCGCGATGCACCCGGGCGAGGCCAGGTCCACGACGCGCACGCCCGCCGCGCGCAGCCAGTCGAGGCCGCCGGCGAAGTTCACCGAGTCGCCGACGACGAGCGTCCCGATGCGGAACTGGCGCACGAGACCGCTGCAGTACCAGCACGGCGCGAGCGTCGTCGCCAGGATCTTGTCGCCGTAGGTCTTCTGCCGGCCGGCCTTCCGGAACGCGTCGGTCTCGCCGTGGATCGAGGGATCTCCCTCCTGCACGCGGCGGTTGCGGCCGCGGCCGAGGAGACGCCCGTCGGCGGAAAAGAGCGCGGCGCCGACCGGAACGCCTCCTTCCGCGAGCCCGGTTCGCGCTTCCTCGAGCGCGACGGCGAGCATCGCGGCGAAATCGTGCGGGTCGTTCATCGAACGAGGCGGTTGTACTTCTCGAGCGCGGCCCGGAGCCGGTCGTGGGGCAGGCCGTCGGCGCGATTGCCGTTGATGCCGGTCATCGTGTCGGAGGCGACCATCGCGTTGACGATCGCCTCCTCGACGGCCTCGACGGTTCCCTCGAACAACGGCCCGATGTCGTCGTTCGGGACCATGGAGACGCTCACGGGCTTCTTGGACGTCCACGCTCCGGGGTTCGCCGTCGAGAAGGCGATGAAGATGTCGCCGGACCCGTTGCCCGAGACGCTCCCGGTGCGCGCCAGGCCCATGGTGGCGCGCCGCGCGATGCGCTTGAGCTGGTGCGGCAGAAGCGGCGCGTCGGTCGCGACGACGATGATGATCGACCCCGTGTCCTCGCCGTACACGGTGCCCGGAATCTCGCGGCCGACGGGAACGCCCGCCACCGTGAGCTGCGACCGACGCCCGCAGTTGCACTGAACGAGCGCGCCGACCGTATAGCCTCCCGCTTTCGCGGAGAGCCGGCGCGAGCTCGTCCCGGTGCCGCCTTTGAACTCGTAACAAATCATCCCGGTTCCGCCGCCGACGCTGCCCTCGGCGACGCGTCCGCCGGAAGCCGACGAGAGCGCCTGGAAGACGTGCTCGGGCTTCACGTGAAATCCGTTGATGTCGTTCAGGAAGCCGTCCCAGGTCTCCGCGACGACCGGGAGCGACCACCAGTAGCCCGACGCGTCCGCCGGCCCGTGCTTCACGCGCCACGCGATCGCCGCGTCGCGCGCGACGCCGACGCTATGCGTGTTGGTCAAAAGGACGGGGCCCTCGAGAAAGCCCGACTCCTCGACCCACGTCGTGCCCGTCATCTCGCCGTTGCCGTTCTGCGGGAACCAGCCCGCGAAGACCGCGTCGTCGTTCGATTTCTTTCCGCGCGGCAGGATCGCCGTGACGCCGGTCCGCACCGGCCCCTGGCCGACGACGAGCTTTCCTTCTCCCGAGATGAGCGTCGTCTGCCCGACCTCGACGCCGGGCACGTCCGTGATCGCGTTGCCAGGCCCCGGCGTCCCATCGAAGGGCACGCCCAGGTCGCGCGCGCGGGGACGATCGCCGGCGCCCCGGAGCGCCGCGGACGACCCCGCGAGAAGGAGGATGAGGATCGGCGCCCGCATCTTTTTCATCGTGAGGCCTCCCGGCTGCGTGCAGAATCTATCCGATGGCGCGCAGGCCGGCCGTCTCGATCCTCGCCGGCGCCGCGGCCATCGCGGCCGTGCTCGCGGCGGCCTCCTGTGCCCGCGGTTATCGCGGTCCGGTGACCGACCACTTCGACGGAACGAGATTTCACTCGATCGACCCGGTCCCTTCCGGATTCGGCCGATGGCTGCACCGTGTGTTCACGCGGCGCCAGCGCCCGTGGCGCGACTTCACCGACACGCCGCCGGGAGAGAAGCCGCCGGCGCGCGTCGGCCAAGGACGGATGCGCGTGACATTCGTCAATCACGCGACGCTGCTTCTCCAGATGGACGGCGTCAACGTCCTCACGGACCCGACGTGGGCCGAGCGCGCCGATCCCGTGCTCGGGCCGCGCCGCCGCCGGCCGCCCGGGCTGCGCTTCGAGGACCTGCCGCCGATCGACGCCGTCCTCGTGAGCCACGACCATCACGACCACATGGATCTGCCGACGCTGCGGCGCCTCGCGGCGGCCTTTCATCCTCCGGTGCTGACCGGGCTCGGCAACGCGGCGTACCTCGCGCGGCACGGAGTCCCCGGCGGAAAGGACCTCGACTGGTGGCAGTCCGCGGAGATCGCCCCGGGCGTCCGCGTGACCGCCGTGCCCGCACGTCACGCGTCGCGCCGCGGCCTCTTCGACGGGAACCGGACGCTCTGGTGCGGCTTCGTCGTCCGGGGGCCCTCCGGCGCCGCCTACTTCGCCGGCGACACCGGATACGGAACGCACTTCGGGAAGATCGCCGCGGCCTTCCCGGGGCTGCGCCTCGCGCTCCTGCCGATCGGCGGCTTCGTCCCCGCCTGGTACATGGCGCCGGTGCACATGGGACCGGAGGACGCCGTCCGCGCCTGCCGCGACCTCGGCGCCGTTGCCTGCGTTCCGATGCACTTCGGCACGTTCCCGGTGTCCGACGACGCCGAGCTCGAGCCGGTCGAGACCCTTCGCGCCGCGCTCGCGAAGGATCCCGTGGCGAGGCCGCCCTTCACGATTCTCGACAACGGGGAGTCGTTCGACGTCCCCGCCGCGCCCGGACGCGGCCGCTAGAAGTTCTGCAGCGCCTCGACCGGCGCGTAGGCGTCGGTCAGCTCCGGCGTTCCATCCGGCGGATCGGGGCTGTGGAGCAGCGACTCCGCGAAATCCGCGAGGCGCGGCACGCGCCATTGCTTGCCGAGCGCGGCCGCCTGCTCGCGGATGCGGTCGAGCGGGACGGGGTCGCTCGACATCGTCGCGAGGAGGAAGATGTTGCCCCTCGGGGTCCGGCTGCCGGCCGCGATCTCGGGGCTCGAGACGTAGACCTGTCCGTACTGCCGCCGGATGGTCGCGTAGCTCGCCCAGAAGAGGCGCGCGTCGCGGCCCATGAGCGACCCGATGTAGTTCGCGACGAAGGCGCCGTCCGGCGCGGTGCGCCGGCGCACGGCCTCGAAGAATTCGCGCGTCGTCAGGTGGAAGGGAACACCCGTCGCGTTGAACGCGTCGAGGATCACGAGGTCGTAGAGCGGCCCCGGCCGGGCGAGGAAGACGCGTCCGTCTTCGATCGTCGTCCGGACGCGCGGCCCTTCGGAGTACAGGAAGAACTTCTTCGCAATATCGCGCACCGCGGGATCGATCTCGACGGTCTCGATCGTGACGTCCGGAGCGACGGACGAGATCTCGCGCGGAAAGACGCCGCCGCCCAGACCGATCATGCAGATCCTTCTGATGCCGGGCCGCACGGCGAACGGAAGGAAGAAGGCCTGCTCGAAGTTCAGCACGGAGCGGCCCGGGTCCGCCATGTTCACGGCGCCCTGACGCAGGTTGTCGAAGCGCAGGTAGCGCGTCGAGTCCATCTCCGTGACCGCGATGTGATGGTAGGGCGTGTCCTTGCGGAGGAGGACTTTCTCGCCGCCGATGCTCGCGGGCGGCCCCTGCGTGAATCCCGCGAGCGCGCAGGCGAGCACGGCGCCGCCCGAAGCGAGGGCGCTCGCGCGCCCGCCCACGAGGAGCACCGCGCAGACGGCGAGCGTTCCCGCGAGCGCGAGCAGCAGGACGTGCACGGGCAGGATCGGGATCAGCACGAACGCCGTCGCGAGCGTGCCGACGATCGAGCCCGCCGTCGAGAGCGCCGAATAACCGCCGGCCACCGAGCCGGCCCGGTCGGCGCCGCGGATCGCGAGTCGCACGGCGAACGGCGAGACCATGCCCATCGCGAGCGACGGCGGCAGAAAGAGGATGAGCGCCGCGACGAGCGCCGACCAGCGCACGTCCCAGCCGGCCGAGCCCAGGCGGCGCAGGAGCTCCGGCGCCCACACGACGGCGGGCAGCACGAGCGCGGCGGCCGCCGCGAGGATCATCGACAGGTTCGCCGTCGTCGGACGCGCGTCGGCCAGGCGGCCTCCGACGGCATAGCCGACGGCGAGCGCCACCAGAAAAGTCGTGATGAGACCTCCCCAGACGTAGACGGACGAGCCGTAGGCCGGAGCGAGGACGCGCGAGCCGAGGATCTCGAGCGACATGAGCACGGCGCCCGAGAGCGCGACGACGGACTTCAACCGCCAGCTGTTCATGAAAGCCGCAATTCGCGCGTTCGCGAGGGGGTTTGCGTGCCGCAAGAATAGCAGGAAAGGTAGACTTCCGCCGTTCGTTCGATCCGGGAGGCCGACATGTCATCCGCCATCGAAAGCGGCGCCGTGCGCTCGACCGAGGCCCGCGGGCCGGAGCCGCTCCCCAACTTCATCGGCGGCCGCTGGGTGCCGTCGCGCGCCGCCGAGTCCCTCGCCGTCCACAATCCGGCGACGGGCGCGGTCATCGCCCGCACGCCGCTCTCGACTTCCGAGGACCTCGCCGCCGCGGTGGAAGCGGCCAGGCGCGCGTTCCCCGCCTGGCGCGACACGGCCTGGCCGGCCCGCGCGCGCCCGCTCTACAAGTTCCGGGCGCTTCTCGAGGAGCACTTCGAGGAGCTCGCCCGCATCGTCACGACCGAGCACGGAAAGACGCTCGACGAGTCGCGCGGCAGTGTCCGCCGCGGCATCGAGTGCGTCGAGGTCGCCTGCGGCGCGCCATCGCTCTCGATGGGTTACGGGCAGGAGAACATCTCCGCCGGAATCGACTGCCAGGTGATCCGCCAGCCCCTCGGCGTGTGCGCCGCGATCGCGCCGTTCAACTTCCCCGCGATGGTGCCGCTCTGGTTCCTGCCCTTCGGGGTCGCGACCGGCAACACGTTCATCGTCAAACCGTCGGAGCAGGTGCCGCTCTCGCAGAAGCGGATCTTCGAGCTCCTCGAGCAGTGCGATTTGCCGCCCGGCGTCGTGAATCTCGTCAACGGCGGACGCGAGGTGGTCGAGGCGATCTGCGACCACAAGGACATCCGCGCCGTCTCGTTCGTCGGATCGACGCCCGTGGCGCGCGCCGTCTATCAGCGGGCGACCCATTCGGGAAAACGCGTCCAGGCGCTCGGCGGCGCGAAGAATTTCGTGGTCGTGATGCCCGATGCGGACCTGGACCGGGCGATCCCGGTCATCACCGAGTCCTTCTACGGGTGCGCTGGCGAGCGGTGCCTCGCCGGCAGCGTGCTCGTGCCCGTCGGCGAGGCGCACGGCGAGGCGCGCGATCGGATCGTCGCGTCGGCGCGGTCCCTCAAGGTCGGCGACGGCGCGGACGCCGGCGTCGCGATGGGACCCGTCATCAGCGCGAAGCACCGGGAACGGGTCACGGGCTACATCGACCGAGGAGTCTCCGAGGGCGCCGACCTTCTGCTCGACGGCCGCCCGCTGCGCGTACCGGGCCGCGAGGACGGCTACTTCGTCGGCCCGACCGTCTTCGACCGCGTCTCTCCCGGGATGACGATCGGCCGCGAGGAGATTTTCGGCCCGGTGGCGTCGATCACTCCCGTGAAGACGCTGGCGGAGGCGATCGACGTGATGCTCGCGCATCCCAACGCCAACGCGACGTCCATCTTCACGTCCAGCGGCAAGGCCGCACGCGAGTTCGCGCGGCTCGCCTCGGCCTCGATGGTCGGCGTCAACATCGGCGTCGCGGCGCCGATGGCGCCCTTCCCGTTCGGCGGCGCGAAGGACAGCTTCTTCGGGGACCTCAAAGTGCACGGGCGGGACGCGTTCGAGTTCTACACGGACAAGAAGGTCGTGATCTCGAGGTGGTTCTGAAGAGATTGACGTAGGGCGGCCCTTGCGGCCGCCCGCGGGCGGGACGAGCCCCGCCCCTGCGGGTTGGAGGGAAGGCGTCGGATGGCGAGAAGAGTCTTGGGCGGCCTGATCCAGTGCGCGACGCCGGTGGGCGATCCGGCGACGCCGATCGAGAAGGTGCGGGAGGACGCGATCGCGCGGCACATTCCCTTCCTCGAGGAAGCGGGAAAGCGCGGCGTCCAGATCCTCGGCCTCCAGGAGGTCTTCAACGGCCCCTACTTCTGTCCCTCGCAGGATCCCCGCTGGTACGACATGGCGGAGCCGGTGCCCGGTCCCACGACCGAGCGGATGGCCGAGTACGCGAAGAAATACCGGATGGCGATGGTCGTGCCGGTCTACGAGCGCGAACAGGCCGGCGTCTACTACAACACCGCGGCCGTCTACGACGCCGACGGGACGTATCTCGGCAAGTACCGCAAGAACCACATCCCGCACACGGCCGGTTTCTGGGAGAAATACTTCTTCAAACCAGGCAACCTGGGCTATCCGGTCTTCCAGACGCGCTACGCGAAGGTCGGCGTCTACATCTGCTACGACCGCCACTTCCCCGAGGGCGCGCGCCTGCTGGGCTTGAACGGCGCCGAGATCGTCTTCAACCCTTCGGCGACGGTGGCCGGGCTCTCCCAATATCTCTGGAAGCTCGAGCAGCCGGCGCACGCCGTCGCAAACGGCTACTTCATGGCCTGCTCGAACCGCGTCGGCTCCGAGCCGCCGTGGAACATCGGACGCTTCTACGGGTCGTCGTACTTCGTGGACCCGCGCGGCAACTTCCTCGCGCAGGGATCGGAGGACAAGGACGAGCTCGTGACGGCCGAAATGGACCTCGACATGATCGAGGAGGTGCGCCGCGTGTGGCAGTTCTTCCGCGACCGCCGCCCGGAGACCTACCGCGACATGGCGGAGCTCCTTCCTTGAGAACGCTCGTCCGCGGCGGCACGGTCGTCACCGCGGCCGACATCTATCGCGGCGACGTGCTCGTCGTGGACGAGAAGATCGCGGCGCTCGGAACGAGTCTCGACGGCCCGGCGGACAGGACGATCGACGCCTCCGGCAAATACGTGATCCCGGGCGGCATCGACGTCCACACGCACCTCGACATGCCCTTCGGCGGCACGACGTCGGCCGACGACTTCGCTTCCGGAACGATCGCGGCGGCTCACGGCGGCACGACGTCGGTCGTGGATTTCGCGATCCAGTACAAGGGGCAGACGCTGCGGCAGGCCTGGGACGCCTGGATGAAGAAGGCCGACGGGAAGGCGGCGATCGACTACGGCTTCCACATGATCATCACGGATCTGCCGGACGCCGTCGAGCGCGAGATGGACGCGATGGTCGAAGCGGGCATCACGTCCTTCAAGCTCTTCATGGCCTACCGCGGCGTCCTGATGCTCGACGACGGCTCGATCTTCCGGGCGCTCCTGCGGACGGCCGGCAACGGCGGCACGATCTGCATGCACGCGGAGAACGGAGACGTCATCGACGTGCTCGTCAAGCGCGCCCTCGCCGAGGGCAAGACCGAGCCGAGGTACCACGCGCTGACCCGGCCGCCGCGCGCCGAGGCCGAGGCGACGCACCGCGCGATCGCGCTCGCCGAGATGGCCGGCGTTCCGCTCTACGTCGTGCATCTCTCCGCGGCCGAGGCGCTCGAGCAGGTCACGCTCGCGCGCGACCGCGGGCTTCCCGCCTACGCCGAGACGTGCCCGCAATACCTCTTTCTCTCGTACGCCAACTACGAGGAGCCCGGCTTCGAGGGCGCGAAGTACGTCATGTCGCCGCCGCTCCGCGCGATGGGCAACGAGGAAAAACTCTGGCGCGGTCTCGCGGGCAACGACCTGCAGGCCGTCTCCACCGACCACTGCCCGTTCTGCATGAAGGAGCAGAAGGAGCTCGGCCGCGGCGACTTCTCGAAGATCCCCAACGGCGCTCCCGGCATCGAGACGCGCATGAGCCTGCTCTTCGACGGCGGCGTGAAGGCCGGCCGGATCACGCTCAACCGGTTCGTCGAGCTGACGTCGACCTCGCCGGCGAAGATCTTCGGCCTCTTTCCCCGGAAAGGCACGATTGCGCCGGGCTCCGACGCCGACCTCGTGATCTTCGACCCCGAGAAGAAGCACACGCTGTCGGCGAAGACGCACCACATGAAGGTGGACTACAACCCGTACGAAGGACGCGAAGTGACCGGACAGGCGGACACGGTGGTGTCGCGAGGACGCGTGATCGTCGAAAAGGGAGAATTCGTCGGGAAAGCTGGAGGGGGCTCGTTTCTGAAGAGAAGCCCGAGGGCCCAATGATCGCCCCCGCCGGCCCCTCTCGCCGTCCGGTCAGAGGCTCTCGACCGCTGGTCGCGAAGCGACCGCCGCGGCCGAAAGTAGGGGCGGGGCTCGTCCCCGCCCGAGGGAGCGACGCATGAGCACGACCAAGACGCAGGCTCCGACCTCCGCGACGACGAAGGCCGTCCGCGAGAAGCACAAGGAATTCCTCTTCCCCGCCACGATCCAGTACTACGCGGAGCCCGTCGTACTGACCGAGGGCAAGGGCCTCCGCATCCGCGACGCCGACGGCAACGAGTACCTGGACTTCTTCGGCGGCATCCTGACGGTCTCGATCGGCCACGCGGACGACCGCGTCAACGCCGCGATCGTCGCGCAGCTCGACCGCTTCGCGCACGTCTCGACGCTCTATCCGACGATGCCGGTCGTCGAGCTTGCGGAGCGCCTCGCGCGTCTGACGCCGGGGAACCTGAAACAGTCGTACTTCACGGCGTCCGGCACCGAAGCGGACGAGACGGCCGTGATGATGGCGCAGCTCGCGACGGGCAACATGGAGATCGTCGCGCTGCGGCACGGCTACTCCGGGCGCTCGATGCTCGCCCAATCGCTGACCGCCCATTCGAGCTGGCGCGCGCTGCCGACCCAGGTCGCGGGAATCAAGCACGCCGTCTCGCCCTACTGCTATCGCTGCCCGCTCCATCTCACCTACCCCTCGTGCGGCATCGCCTGCGCGAAGGACATCGAGGAGCTGATCCGCACGACGACGACCGGCCGCATCGCGGGATTCCTGGCGGAGCCGATCCAGGGCGTCGGCGGATTCATCACGCCGCCGCCGGAGTACTTCGAGATCGCCGTCGGCATCGTGAAAAAATACGGCGGCCTCTTCCTCTGCGACGAGGTCCAGACCGGCTTCGGCCGCACCGGCGGCAAGATGTGGGGCATCGAGCACTGGGGCGTGCAGCCCGACGTCATGACGATGGCCAAGGGCGTGGCCAACGGTCTGCCGCTCGGCGTGACGATCGCGACGCCGGAGATCGCCGCGTCGCTGAAAGCGCTGACGATCTCGACCTTCGGCGGCAACCCGATCTCCTGCGCCGCCGCCAACGCGACGATCCGGATCATCGAGGAGGAGGACCTGGCCGGCAACTCCGAGCGGATGGGACGCCTCCTGCGCGCGGGCCTCGAAGAGCTCCAACGCCGTTTCCCGAAGTCGATCGGCGACGTGCGCGGGATGGGGCTCATGCAGGCGGTCGAGCTCGTCGAGGACGAGACCGCGGGCAACCGCACGCCGGACCGCGCGACGACCGGCCGCGTGTTCGAGGAAGCGAAGAAGCGCGGGCTCCTGATCGGAAAGGGCGGGCTCGAGGGCAACTCGTTCCGCATCGCGCCGGCGCTGACGGTCGGGAAGTCCGACATCGACGAGGCGCTCGGAATTCTGCGCGAATCGTTCGAGGCGGCCGGGGCGCGGTAGGACTCCGGCGGCGCCGTTCGGCGCTGCGAAGAATCGTTTGACGCGATGGAACCGATCATCGACCACATCGAGATCACGGTCCGCGACATGGGCGTGGCCGTCCGCTTCTACGACCGGCTTCTTCCCCTGCTCGGCTTCGACGTCCGAAAGCGAGTCCGCGCCGTCATCGACGCGCACGAGAAAGAGGTCGTGGAGTACGGGGACCCGCGGCTGGGATTCGCCATCACCTCGGCGAGAACCGGCTTTCGCGACGAAACGATTCATCGGCGCCGGCCGGGGTCGCTCCATCACCTCGCCTTCCGGGCGGCATCGCGGGCCGAAGTCGACCGACTGCATGCCGAGGTCAAGGGAATCGGCGCCACGATCGTGAGTCCGCCCCGGGAGTACCCGGAGTACACGCCGCCCGGCTACTACGCCTTCTTCTTCAAGGACCCGGAGGGCATCAAGTACGAGATCGTGTGCGCGGAACGAACGGATCGAAACCCGGCGTAGAATCGGGCGAGCGCCACCGGCACCCCATGAGCTCCGATCTCTCAACCGTCTTCACCGGGATCCGTTTCGAGAATCCCTTTCTCCTCGCCTCGGCGCCCCCGACGGAATCGGAGTCGAACATCCTGCGCGCTTTCGAGTCCGGCTGGGGCGGCGTCGTCACGAAGACGATCGGCCTGCACCCGGTCGTCAACGTCAAGGGGCCGAAGACGAACTTCCTCCGCGCGGATTCCGATTCGCCGCACCTCTCGATGAAGAAACGGGCCGGCGCCGCGCTCCACTCCTCCTGGAACTGGGAGCTCATCTCCGACAGGCCGCTCGACTGGTGGATCGGGCGTCTCTCGAAGATCAAGAAGGCCCACCCGACGAAGGTCCTCGTCGCCTCGATCATGGCGGGATCGGGCTCCGACGAGGAGCTCCGCCATTGGCAGACGCTCGCGAAGGCCTGCCAGGACGAAGGCGTCGACGCGCTCGAGCTCAACCTCTCCTGCCCGCACATGGACCGCAAGGACATGGGCTCGAACATCGGCAAGGACCAACAGCAGATCTCGATCGTGACGCACGTCGTGCGCGAGGTGGCGCGCGTCCCGATCTGGGCCAAGCTCACGCCCTCGACGACCGACATCGTCGTCGAGGCGCGGGGCGCGTTCCTCGGCGGCGCCGACGCGATCTCCTCCTCGAACACCTTCACGTCGCTCACGCTCATCGATCCCGAGACGCTCGAGTTCGAGATGAACGTGGAGGGCCTGACCTCGATGGGCGGGCTCGGCGGCCCGGCGATCCTGCCGCTCTCGCTCGCGAAGATGGCCCAGATGACGGCCGCTCTTCCCGACCGCAGCTTCTCGGGCATCGGCGGCGTCTCGACTTTCGAGCACGCGCTCAACTACTTCCTGCTCGGCTGCGGAACCGTGCAGGTCTGCACGGCCGCCATGCTCGACCACGCGGTCGGGCCGAACGTGATCCGCGAGCTCCAGCGGGGTATGGCGGAGTTCCTCGAGAAGAACGCGCACCGCGGCTGGAAGACCCTCGACGACTTCCGCGGCCTCCGGCGCGACCGCGTCGTGGCGCACGCGAAGATCAAACGGCCGGACGCCGCCGATTACCACGGCGGCTACGAGGCGGAATCGGCGGGCGCGAAGTCCTCGTGAGGCGGCGCCGCTCGTCATCCCGAACCCGAACCCGAGTCCGATCCCGAAACCGGGTCGTCGGCCGCAACGTCCCGCGCAAGGAGGGAGCGGCGAAGGTCGCCGGCGGCGCCCGCTACGTCGACGACATTTCCTTCCCCGGAATGCTCTGGGGGCGCACGATCCGATCGGAGATTCCCCGCGGACGGATCCGCGAGGTCCGCCATACGCTCGATCCGGGCTTCGTCGTCGTGGACCATCGCGACATTCCCGGCCGCAACTTCGTCGCGCTGATCGAGGAGGACCAGCCCTGCCTCGCCGAGCGCGAGATCCGGCACTTCGCCGAACCGGTCGTGCTCCTGGCCCACGCCGACCGCGACAAGCTCCTCGAGGCGCGGGTGAACGTCGCCTGCGATCGAGAGGAGGCCGTCCTCGATCCCGAGCGCTCGCCGAAGACGTTCAAGGACCTCACGATCGCGAAGGGGAATCTCGAGAGCGGGTTCTCCGCCGCGGACGTCGTCGTCGAGGGCGAGTATCGAACCGGACACCAGGAGCAGCTCTATATCGAGCCGAACGGCGTCATCGCCGTGCCCGAGAACGGCGGCGTGACGGTGTACGGGTCGCTCCAGTGCCCGTACTACGTCCACCGCGCGCTCAAGATCCTCCTCGCGCTGCCCGACGAGAAAGTGCGCGTCGTCCAGACGGAGACCGGCGGCGCCTTCGGCGGCAAGGAGGAGTACCCGTCGATGATCGCGGGCCACGCGGCCCTGCTCGCGTTGAAGGCGAAGCGCCCCGTCAAAATCGTCTACGACCGCGCCGAGGACATGGTCGCGACGACCAAGCGCCACCCGGCGATCATCCGGCACCGGACCGGCGTCGCGAAGGACGGCCGCCTCACGGCGATCGACGTGGACATCCTGATGGACGGCGGCGCGTATGCCACGCTCTCGGCCGTCGTCCTCTCGCGCGCCGCGATCCACGCGGCCGGCCCCTACCGCTGCGCGAACGTCCGTATCCGCGCGCGGTCCGTCATGACGAACACCCCGCCCAACGGCGCGTTCCGGGGTTTCGGGGCGCCGCAGTCGCAGTTCGCCGCCGAAGTCCACATGGAGCGGATCGCGGAGGCGCTGCGGATGGATCCGGTGAAGCTGCGCGAGCGGAACGCGCTGCGTCCGGGCGACGAGACGCCGACCGGGCAGAAGCTCGGAAAGGACACGAGCGCGCTCGCGGTGCTGCGAGAGGCCGTGCACCGCAGCGGCTTCCATCGCAAGCGCCGCGCCTGGGCCGGCAGCAACCGCGGGATCGGACTTGCCCTCTTCTTCCACGGCTCGGGCTTCACGGGCTCGGGCGAGGTGAAGCTCGCTTCGAAGGCCGCGCTCGAGCTGACCGAGACGGGCGCGCGCATCCTCGTCGCGTCGACCGAGATGGGCCAGGGCACGCGGACGATGCACGCCCAGATCGTCGCCGAAGCGCTCGGCATCCCCTACGAGGGGATCGAGGTCGCCGACGCCGACACCGCGTCCGTGCCCGACAGCGGGCCGACCGTCGCTTCGCGCACCTGCATGGTCGTCGGAAAGATCCTGGAGGACTGCGCCGAGGAGATGAAGGCGCGCCTCGGGAAGATGACGCCGCGCGAGTACCTGCGGCGCCACGGTCCGCTCCGGGTCACGAAGGAGTACCGGCGGCCGCCCGGCATGCGGTGGAGCGAGGAGACCTCCCGCGGCGACGCGTACGGCGCATACGGGTGGGGCTGCGACGTCGCCGAGATCGAGCGCGATCCGGTCACGGGCGAGATCCGGCCGCTCCGACTGACCGCGGTGCAGGAGTTCGGCCGGGCGATCCACCCGATCCTGGCGAAGGGCCAGATCGAGGGCGGCACGGCGCAGGGGATCGGCTGGGCGCTTCTCGAGGACGTCGCGATGCGCGAGGGCCGGATGGCGAACGCGCAGCTGACGAATTATCTGGTTCCGACCACCGCCGACACGCCCGCGATCGACGCGGTGATCCTCGACAACCCTTACCCGCACGGCCCGTTCGGCGCCAAGGGCGTCGGCGAGCTGCCGATCGACGGCCCCGCGCCGGCGATCGTCAACGCGATCCGGCACCTCGGATTCGACGCGCGGTCGATTCCGGCGACCCCGGAGCGTCTCCTCGACGCGGGCGCGCGGGACGTTTCGCCATGAGGCTCACCGTCAATGGGCGGCGCGTGAACGTCGCGGCGCCCCCGATGAAGCGGCTCCTCGACGTGCTGCGCGAAGAGTGCGGCCTCACCGGCGCGAAGGAGGGCTGCGGCGAGGGCGAGTGCGGCGCGTGCACGGTGCTGCTCGACGGCGCGCCCGTCGTCTCGTGTCTCGTGCCGTTCGCGCAGGCGCGCGGCGCGCGCGTCACGACGATCGAGGGTCTGCGCGGCCGCGAGGCGCTCCAGCGCGCGTTCGTGACCGAGGGCGGCGCGCAGTGCGGCATCTGCACGCCCGGGATGATCCTCGCCGCCGCGGCCCTGCCGAAAAAGGCGTCGAAGGAAGACGTGCGATTCGGGCTCGCGGGAAATCTGTGCCGGTGCACCGGCTACACCGGCATCTATCGCGCGATCCGGAAGGCCGCCTCGAAGGGACGATGAGAAGCGCGCTCTCCCGTCTCACGCTTCTCGAGCCCCGGACGCTGACCGACGCGCTTCGGATGCTCCGCGACGAAGGTCCCCTCACCCCGCTCGCCGGCTGCACGGACGTTTACGTGAACCTCAACTCCGGGACGGGCCCGAACGGACGCTTTCTGAACCTCTGGCCGCTCGACGCGCTTCGAGGCATTCGCCGCCGCGGCGCGGCGCTCTCGATCGGCGCGCTGACGACCTATACCGACCTCCGGCGCTCGCCGCTCGTCGGCCGGCACGTGCCGATGCTCGCCGCGGCCGCGCGCGAAGTGGGCGGCGTCCAGATCCAGAACCGCGGGACGATCGGCGGCAACGTCGTGAACGCGTCGCCGGCGGGGGACACGCTGCCCGTGCTCGCCGCGGCCGACGCGACGCTCGTGCTCGGGAGCGCCTCCGGCCGCCGCCGCGTGCCGTTCGCGGCCTTCTACACCGGATATCGGAAGACGGCCCTCCGGCCCGACGAGCTCCTCCTCGCGGTCGAGATCCCGCCGGTCGCGGGCCGGCAGCTCTTCCGCAAGGTGGGCACGCGGGCCGCGCAGGCGATCTCGAAAGTCGTCATGGCTGCCGTTCTCGGACCCGCGGTGCGCATCGCCCTCGGGAGCGTCGGGCCGACGGTCCTCCGCGCGCGCCGGACCGAAGAGCTTCTCGCTTCCGGCGCGTCGATCGCCGACGCGCGGCGCGCGCTCCTCGAGGAGATCGCGCCGATCGACGACCTGCGTTCGACGGCGGAGTACCGGCGCCGCGTGTGCGGCAACCTTCTCGAGCATTTCTGGCGCGGGTCGCGCGCGTGAAGACGACGCTCTCGGCGGAGGCCCTGTCGCCGATCCTCGAAAGCCTCCGCAAGGCCAACGCGGTGCTGGCCGCGCGCTATCCCGGCGAGTCCTCTCGCCGGCAGCCGGTCCACACGGTCTACGGCGGCGCCCAGGTCTTTCAAGCGGACACCGCGCCGCGGCTCGGGGCGCTCGCGCTCCGCGCGCTCGAGGAGTACGCGTCGGGCCCGGCCGCCTTCGCCGCCGCCGCGGGCATTCCCGAAGCGCTCGCCTCCCGCGTGCACGCGCGCGTCCTCGAGAAGCTCCGGCGCGAGCCGGTCGAGGACTTCCGGATCGATTTCGAGGACGGGTACGGCAACCGGCCCGACGCCGAGGAGGACGGCCACGCGATTGCCGCGGCGGACGCGGCGGCCGCCGGGCTCGCCGCCGGGACCCTGCCGCCGGCGATCGGCATCCGCATCAAGCCTTTCACCGAGGAGCTGAAGCGCCGGAGCCTCCGCACGCTCGATCTCTTTCTGACCGAACTGCTCGACCGCGCCGGCCGGCTTCCGGACGACTTCGTCGTGACGCTTCCCAAAGTGACCGTGCCCGAGCAGGTCTGGGCGCTCGCGGATGTCTTCGACCGCTTCGAGCGGCGCCGGAAACTCGCGCCCGGAACGCTCCGGCTCGAGCTCATGTTCGAAACGCCGCAGGCCATTTTCGGCGAGCGCGGCGAAATCGCGGTGCTTCGTCTCGTCGAGGCGGGGCGAGGCCGGTGCGCCGCCGCGCACTTCGGGACCTACGACTACACGGCGTCGCTCCAGATCACCGCGGCGCACCAGCACATGGCGCACCCGGCGTGCGATTTCGCGAAGCACGCGATCCAAGTCGCGCTCGCGGGGACGGGCGTCTGGCTCTCCGACGGCGCGACGAACGTCCTCCCGGTTCCGATCCACCGCGTCGCGAAGGGGGAAAAAGGCACGGAGGCCCAGCGGCGGGAGAACCGCGAGGCCGTGCACGCGGCGTGGCGCCTGCACTTCGGGCACGTCCGGCGCTCTCTCGAGAACGCCTACTACCAGGGCTGGGATCTGCACCCGGCGCAGCTGCCGACGCGCTACGCCGCCGTGTTCTCGTTCTTCCTCGAGGGGCTCGACGCCGCCTCGGCGCGCTTGCGCAACTTCGTCGAGAAGGCCGGGCAGGCGACGCTCGTCGGCGAGGTGTTCGACGACGCGGCGACCGGCCAGGGTCTCCTCAACTACTTCCTGCGCGCGCTCCAATGCGGCGCGATGACGGAGGCCGAGGCCGTCGAGAAGAGCGGCCTGACGCTCGAGGAGCTGCGCAGCCGGTCCTTCGTCAAGATCCTGAAGACGCGGCACGGGCCGACATGATCGGATTGCCGGGAGCGCGGGAGGAAGCATGAACCGGAACCGGGCGTGGCTCATTCTCATCGCCGGAATCGTTCTCTTCGTGGTGTTCGAGCTGCGGGAGGAGCCCGGCAAGCCGCTCTCGAAGATCGCGCTCGAGCTCGCCGAGGACGTCCCTCTCATCCTGATGAGCGCGGGCGCCGCGCTCCTCCTCGCTTTCGGCGGCCGCCGCGGCGATTAGTCAGGAGCGGGCGGGCGGCGCCGTCCGATGAACGGCGGCCTCGATGAGGCCGTAGGGCTCCTCGGTCGCAACGAAGACGGCGTTCGCGTTCGAGATCCCGAACGGCGAGAGGTCCACCGGCAGGTGGTGCTTGTTCGGCATCGTGAGCCGGATCTCGCGCACCTCCGCATGACGCTCGAGGACGGCCTCGCCCATCGCGTAGAGGGTGTGCTGCACCGAGCGGCTCTCGTGCTCGGCGAACGTCTCGAGGAGCGTCTGGCGGATCCCGGCGCGGAGCGCGGCGAACGAGAGGTCGGCGGCGTCGCATTCGTACGTCCAGATCGCCCGCAGCGCGGTCGCGAGCAGCCGGTCGTCGGTGTCGCGGAGCGTCGTGAACCGGTCGCGCGCGAACCCGGAGAACCCCGACCGCGCCGTCTTCAGGATCACGAGGTCTCCGAGGCCGGCTTCGATCGACGCTTCGCCGCTCTCCGCGCGGCCGCACGTCGCCGCCGCGAGCCGCGCCTCGCCGCCCGGCCGGCGGAACGCCGATCCGTGCGGCCGGCCGCCCGCCTCGATCCGCTCCCACGGCCGCTCGGCGATCTCGACCCGCGCGAGCGAGACCGGCGCGTGCGTCTCGACGAAATGCCGCGCCAGGCGAAGCGCGAAGGCCTCGATCGGCTCGAGGGACCTCTCCGCCGCCATCGCGTAGACCGTGTTCTTCATCGTGTCGGTCGGAAGCACGGCCGCGTTGTCGCCGGCGAGATGCGCCGCGCCGAAGTCGCCTTCGAGCCGCACCGACACGGCCAGGTCCTGCACGTCGTGCCGGTCGCCATGCCGCGACACCTGGACGAGCCGGATTCCGGACTTGCCGTAGGAGTTGGCGCCGAGCATCGGACGGACTCGGCTCAGCTTCCCCGGTAGGTCGAATATCCGAACGGCGAGAGAAGGAGCGGGACGTGATGGTGCGGCGCGAGATCGCGCACCTCGAACACGACCCGCACCTCGGGATAGAAGCCCTTCATGTTCGAAGCGAGGAAATAGGCGCCGGTGTCGAAAGAGACGCGATAGACGCCGCGCGGCACCTGCGACTTCGAAGCGAGGAGGCTCGCGCGCCCGTCGCCGTCGGTCGCGCTCCGCGCGATCTCACGCCAGCCGCCGTCGTCGGACCGGACCTCGAGCACGACCGGCACCCCGCCGGCCGGCTTGCCGCGAGACGTGTCGAGCACGTGGGTCGTGATGCCGCTCATTGTCCGAACGCTCCTCCCAGACGGAGTCGCGTGATCTTACGCTGCTCGGCCGCGGCGATGCGGAGCTCCAGGGCGCGGTCGTTCGACAGCCGCTTCTCGAGCTCCTCGACCATCTCGGCCGCGCTCTTGCCCGTCGCGCAGATCAGGAAAACGTGGCCGAACCGCGACTCGTAGCGCCGGTTTCCGGCCGCGAGCGCCGCGAGGACCTCCGGCGGCGCCGACCGGGTCGCGACCTGCTCGCGAGCGGCGCGGCCCGTGGCCTTCGGGTCGCCGATCCGCGGGTGCGCGCGAAACGCTTCCAGCCAGTCCTCGCGCGTCAGCTCCCCCCAGACGCGCTCGGCGGTCTCGCGGAGGTGATCCAGGTCGCGGAACGGGCGCTCCTCCGCCATCCGCCGGGCCCACGCCGTCGAGCCGCAGCACGCGAGAAGCTCGGCCTGGGCCTCTTCCGCTCCGAGCCCGTTCAGCCGCTCGACGCCGGTCATCCGGAGGGCCTCCGCGCGGGCTCGCCGAAGAGGCGGAGCCTCGCGACGCCGCCGTCGGGAAAGATGTTGAGACGAACGTGCGTCACGGCGCCGACGTCCCGGACCTCGCCGCGGAGCTCGCGCACGGCGTCGGGCCGGAGCGCCGTCCGCGGCAGGATCTCGCGCCACGGCGCCGAGGCGAGCGCGAGGTCGTCGACCGAAGTCTCGGGCGCGCGAATCCCCTCGATCGAAGCTTCGCCGGGCGCGTTTCCCTTGAAGTAGCTCGTGTCGAGAACGATCCGGCGCACGACGCCCTCGGCGCCGAGCCGGACGATCGCCCAGTCGTGCCCCGGCCCGCGGCGGCGCCGCGTCTCCCAGCCGTCTCGCATGCTCCGCGGCGGCCCGGGGAAGACGAGATTGTGGCGGTTGCCGAAATGCATGTCGCTCGCCGCCACGACGAGGCCGCCGTTCTCGGCCGCCGCCAGGTCGATTTCCCCCTGCCGCCCGAGCCGCTCCCAGTCGGGGATCGCCGCGCCGAAGAGCCGCAAGCGCGCGACGCCGCCGTCCGGAAAGATGTGCAGGCGGACGTGCGTGGCGCGCCGGCCGGCGAGCGCCGGAAACGCGTTCTCGAAGTCGGGCGCGAGCAGGATCTTGGGCAGGATCTCGAACCAGACCGTGCCCTCCAGCGCGGCCGCCCGAGGATCGCCGGCCGCCTCGCACGCCTCGATCGCGCAGGCCTCGGGCGCGTTTCCCACGAAGTGGCGCGTGTCCACGACGACGCCGCGGATCTCGCCGGGAAGACCGAGGCGGACGACGCACCAATCGTGGCCGGGCTCGCGACGGCGACGCGTCTCCCAGCCGTCCATCCACTTGCCGCGGTCGGTGTACTCGTCTTCCCGGAAGACGGGGCGCGACGTCTTGAGCAGGTTCTCCTTCGGCGCGAAAAACTCGTCGTTGGCGGCGAGCGCCGTCCCGCCGACCCGTTCGGAGGCGAGATCGATGAGATCGGAGAACGCCGAAGGGTCGAGGACCGTCGTCATCGCGCGCGCAGAATCTCGCCCCGCGGCGGCCCGATGAAACATCCCATCTCGTAGATTTTCTCACCCCGCAGGTAAGTCGCCTCGACCCGGCCGAAGAGTGTGCGGCCCGCGTACGGCGTCAGCTTGTGCCTTTGATGGAGCGCCTCCGGGCGGACTTCGAACGATTCCTCGGGGCGCCAGACCACGAAGTCCGCGTCGAAGCCGGGCGCGAGCGACCCCTTCCGCGCGCCGAGTCCCGCGAGCCGGGCCGGCCCCGACGCCATCCATGCCGCGAGCGCCGCGACGCCGACGCCGCGGTGCCGCGCCGCGCTCCAGACGGCCGGCAGCGCGAGCTCGAGCGAAGAGATGCCGCCCCAGGCGCCCGAGAAGTCGCCGTCGCCGCGGCGCTTGCCTTCGGGCGGCGACGGCGAGTGGTCCGACACCACCATGTCGATCCGCCCTTCGCCGAGCGCCTTCCAGAGGCGCTCGCGGTTCTCGCGCTTTCGGATCGGCGGCGCGCACTTGAACTCGGTCGCGCCCGGCGGGATCCCCTCGGCGTCGAAGGAGAGATAGTGGGGGCAGGTCTCCGCGGTGACGGGAAGCCCCTCGCCGCGCGCGCGGTCGAGCTGCGGGAGCGCGTCGGCGGCGGAGAGATGGACGACGTGGACGGGCGTCCGGTATTCCGCACACAGCCGGGCCAGAAGCGCGATCGCCGCGTTCTCGGCGGCCGGCGGCCGCGACGCGAGCCAGGCGCCGTGGTCGCGCGCCCCGGGGGCGCAGATGCCCAGATGCGCGCCGTCCTCGGCGTGCGCCAGGAGCACGGCTCCGGACGCCGCGAGCGCGGGCATCGCGGCGCGCAGCTCCGCCTCGCCGACGGCGGCGAACTCGTCGACGCCCGACGGAGCGAGGAAGCACTTGAAGCCCGGGACGCCGCGCGCGGACATCGCCGCGATCTCTCCCGCGTTGCCGGGCACGACGCCGCCCCAGAACCCGACGTCCACGGTGCATTGGCCGGCCGCCGCGGCGCGCTTCGCTTCCAGGCCGGCCACCGACGTCGTCGGCGGGATGCTGTTGAGCGGCATGTCGAAGATCGTCGTCACGCCGCCGGCCGCCGCGGCGCGTGTCGCCGACGCGAACCCTTCCCACTCCGTCCGGCCCGGCTCGTTGACGTGCACGTGCGTGTCCACGAGCCCCGGCAGGACGACGGCGTCCCCGAAGTCGCGGACGTCGGCGCCGGGCGGGGCGTCCTCCGGCGCGCCGGGCACTCCCACCGCGGCGATCCGGCCGCCGCGGATTCGCAGCGACGCGGGCGTTTCCCCTCCGGGCAGGACTACCCGGCGGCCGCGGACGAAGTATTCGGATTCGTCGGCGCTCAAGGGCTGCCGTCATCTTAGACGGCCGCCGGGCTAAACTCACGGCGCGTGGCGGAAGCCATCCCCAACCAGAAGACGCATCCGGACGGCCGCGTGGAGCTCCGCGACGTGGCGCGGATCGAGAAGAGCCCTCTCTACAACCCGGATCTCGCGCCGGTGCCGATCGCGCGCCGCGTGTGGACGACCTACAACTACGCGGCCCTCTGGATCTCGATGGCGCACTGCATCCCGACCTACATGCTCGCCTCGGGCCTCATGGCGGCGGGGATGAACTGGTGGCAGGCGCTCGTGACGATCCTGCTCGGCAATTCGATCGTCCTCGTCCCGATCCTCCTCAACTCGCACCCCGGCACGCGCTATGGCATTCCGTTCCCCGTGTTCGCGCGCGCCTCCTACGGCACCATCGGATCGAACCTGCCGGCGCTCATGCGGGCGCTCGTCGCGTGCGGCTGGTTCGGCATCCAGGCGTGGATCGGCGGCGAGGCGCTCGAGACGCTTCTGGAGG
Source organism: Thermoanaerobaculia bacterium (assembly GCA_036558325.1). Lineage (GTDB taxonomy): Bacteria > Acidobacteriota > Thermoanaerobaculia > UBA5066 > Gp7-AA6 > DATBFU01. Next base: position 22,992 of record DATBFU010000153.1, read on the forward strand.
TGATTCCCGGCTGGAAGACGCTCTTCGGGACGGGCCAGTTCCAGGGACACACCGCGCCGGAGTGGATCTCCTTCCTGATCTTCTGGGGGATCAACGTGCTGATCATCTACCGCGGCATGGACCTGCTGCGGAAGGTCGAGAACTGGGCCGCTCCGTTCGTCCTCGTCATGACAGCGGTGCTCCTCGTCTGGGCGATCGGCAAGGCGAAGGGGCTCGGGCCGCTCCTCGCGCAGCCCGGCAGGTTCCGGACGTTCGCGGAATTCCTTCCCGTCTTCGTCCCGTCGCTGACGGCGATGATCGGCTACTGGGCGACGCTGTCGCTCAACATGCCGGACTTCACGCGCTTCGGAAAGAGCCAGCGCGAGCAGATGCTCGGGCAGGTCGTCGCGCTGCCGACGACGATGTCCGTCTTCGCCGCGATGGGCGTCCTCATCACGAGCGCCACGGTCATCATCTACGGGCACGCGATCTGGGATCCGGTGCAGCTCGCCCGGCAATTCCGGGCGCCCGTGGTCGTCGCGGTCTCGATGTTCACCGTCGTCGTCGCGACGCTCGCCGTCAACATCGCGGCGAACGTCGTGTCGCCCGCCAACGACTTCGCCAACGCGTTTCCGCGGCGCATCTCTTTCAAGACCGGCGGTCTGCTGACGGGCGTTCTGGGGATCGTCATGCAGCCGTGGAAGCTCCTGGCGGACCCGTCGGGGTACATCTTCGCCTGGCTGCTCGGATACTCGGGCGGCCTCGGGTCGATTGCCGGCGTCCTCATCGCGGACTACTGGCTCGTGCGCCGCACGCGCCTGCGCCTGGAGGACCTGTACTTGCCGACGGGCGTCTATCGCTACGCCGGGGGCTGGAACGTGCGGGCGGTCATTGCGACGCTCGCCGGCTGCGCGCTCGCCTGGGGCGGTCTCGTGGTGCCGGCGCTCAAGCCCCTCTATTCCTACGCCTGGTTCGTCGGGTTCTTCGCCTCGGGCCTGCTGTACTGGGCCCTCGCGGCGCTCACGGGGTCGAGGCCGACCGAGCCGGCGCTCCGGCCGCGGCCGGCCGGCTCCGCTCAGTAATACGGCTCCCAGATCCCGGACACGAGCTCCGACAGCCGCTTGGGGAGGCCGCGCCGGTCCCACTCCTCCTCGGTGATCTGCTCGCAGCGGCGCTCGTCGCGGTCGAACATCTGCTCGACTTTGGCGGCGAAGGGCCGGCTGTAGAAGGCGAGGCTCTCTTCGGCGTTCGCGTTCAGGGAGCGCGCGTCGAAGTTGATCGACCCGACCGTCGAGAAGACGCCGTCCACGACCATGGTCTTGTTGTGGAGCATCGTCGGAAGGTATTCGTAGATCTTCACGCCGCCGCGCAGGAGCTCGCCGTAGTGCATCCAGGAGGCCGATCGCACGAGCGGGATGTCGATGTGGCGCCCCGGCACCATGACGCGCACGCGGACCCCGCGCCCGACGGCGTGGACGAGCGCCTGTCGGACCTGCTTGTCGGGAAGGAAATAGGCGTTCTGGATGTCGATTGTCCGGGAAGCCGACTGAATGGCGGTGTAGTAGAGCATCTTCGAGAGTGAGGACGCGTCGCCGCGCGAGACCTTGATCGCCTGGGCCTCGACGTCTCCGCCCGTGGGCTCGTGCTTCGGATAGAAGCGGTCGCCCGCCAGAATCTCGCCGGTCGTGTACGTCCAGTCCTCGGCGAAGATCGCCTGCATCTGATCGACGACGGGGCCGGTGACGCGCACCTGCGTGTCGCGCCACTCCTTCGGGTTGCGCGCGTCGCCGAGCCAGCGATCGTCGATGCCGAGACCTCCCGTGTAGCCGATCTTCCCGTCGACGACGAGAAGCTTCCGGTGCGTCCGCTTGCCGACCTTGTAGATCGAGAACAATCGCAGGGGCCGGTACTTGCGCACCGTCACGCCGGCGGCCTTCAGCTCTTCTCCGAGGCTCCGGAGCTTGCTTCCCCACGCATCGACGAGGAGCCGTACCTCGACCCCGCGCCGCGCGGCGACGATCATCGCGTCGGCGAACTGGCGCCCGGCGTCGTCGGGCTGAAAGATGTAGCTCTCGAGGTTGACGCTCTTGTGCGCCTGCCGGATGTCCCGGAGCATCGCCGGGAAGATCTCGTCGCCGTTGATGAGCAGCGTCGCCGTGTTGCCGCCCACCATCGGCGTTCCGAAGTTGTCGAGCGACCGCCGGAACGCCGCATCGGTGACCGAGAACTCGTGCCCGAACTTGTACACATCCCGTTTCTCGGACCCGATCACGTTGTTGATGGCCGTGCAGCCGGGGGTCAGGACTCCGGCGGCCAGAATCGCGAGCAGACGAAGGTGCAGACACCGCATCGAAGGACCTGCCTTTCAAGATCGCTGCCATCGCGGCGGGCCGATTCTCCCGGCGCGCGTTAGGATGCGGCCGTGGCCGGAGCGAATCCCAAGACGCGCGTCGCAATCGTGACGGGCGGCACGCGCGGCATCGGACGCGCGATCGCCGAGCGGCTCGCCGCGGACGGGTTCGCGGTCGTCCTCTCGGCGCGCGACGCCCGATCCGCGGAGCAGGCGGCCGCCGCGCTGCGCGCGAAGGGACACGCCGCCGTGGGCCTCGCGGCCGACGCGCGGCGCGACGAGGATCAGCGCCGACTCGTCGATCGCGCGCGCACCGAATTCGGGCGCCTGGACGCGCTCGTCAACAACGCCGGCATCGGCGCCTTCGGGCGCGTGGACGAGATCTCGCCCGAGGAGTTCCGCGACGTTCTCGAGACGAACCTCCTCGGCGCGTGGTACGCCATTCGCCACGCCGTGCCGCTGATGAAAGCGTCCGGCGGCGGGTTCATCGTCAACATCGCGTCGCTCGCGTCGATCAACGCCTTCGCCGGCGGCGCCGCCTACAACGCCTCGAAGTTCGGCCTCCTCGGCCTTTCCGACGCCGCCATGCTCGACCTGCGCCACGACGGCATCCGGATGTCGGTCGTCATGCCGGGCTCCGTCGCGACGGAGTTTGGCGGCTCCCACGGCGGCCGCGAGTCCGGGTGGATGCTCCGGAGCGAAGACGTGGCCGAGGCCGTGGCGGACCTTCTCCGCTTTCCGGATCGCGCGATCCCGTCTCGCATCGAGCTGCGCCCCAGCCGGCCGCCCCGCAAGTAGCGCCTTCCGACCGGCTGCCGATCGCCGGCGCGTCGCGTAAACCCGCCGGCCCTCCCGTCGTCCAATCGGGCGGAGGTCATGAACATGCGCAACCCGAAAACCCTCATCGGACTCACGGCGGCGGCTTTCTGCGGCAGCCTGCTCCTCGCGTCGCCGGCTGCGGCGGAAGGGCGCATCCACAAGCGCGCGGACCGGCAGCAGGAACGCATCGGGCAGGGCGTCCAGAGCGGCCAGCTCACGGCCGGAGAGACGGCGCGGCTCGAGCGCAAGGAAGCCGGGCTCAACAAGGAGATTCGCGGCATGCGGCAGGAGAACGGCGGCAGGCTGTCGAAGGGCGATCGGGCCCTCATCAACCACCAGCAGAATCAGCTCTCCCGCCAGATCTACCGCCAGAAGCACGACGGACAGACGCGTCACTGACCGCGTCGCCCTCTCCCCCGAAGGCGCCCGCCCCGCGCGGGCGCTTTCTCTTTTCGGGCGCGTACAATCCGCCCGCGAATGAATCTTCTCGCGATCGCTGCGGGGGGCGCCCTCCTCGTCATCGTGCTGTGGGACGCCTTCGAGACCGTCGTCCTCCCCCGGCGCGCTTCGTTCCGCCTGCGGCTCACGAAGCTCTTCTATCGTTCCGTCTGGCCCCCGTTCGCCGCCGCCGGCCGGCGCATGAAGCCCGGCATCTCGCGCGAGAACTTCCTCTCGGTCTTCGGTCCGCTCTCGCTCATCCTGCTGCTCGCCGCCTGGGCCGTGTCCCTCGTCTTCGGGTTCGCCCTCCTTCAATGGGGATTCGGATCGCACCTTTCGTCGCCGACCGGGATTCACGGCTTCGGCGCCGACCTCTACATGAGCGGCACGAACTTCTTCACGCTGGGCCTGGGCGACGTCGCTCCCACGACGACCTCGGCGCGCATCCTGACGACGGTCGAGGCGGGGATGGGATTCGCGTTCCTCGCGCTCGTCATCGGGTTCCTGCCGGTGCTCTCGCAGGCGTTCTCGCGGCGCGAGAGCGCGATCGCTCTGCTGGACGCGCGAGCCGGTTCTCCCCCCACGGCCGCGGAGCTGTTGCGCCGGCACTCCGCCGAGGGCGAGCCCGAAGCCCTCGGCGCCCTTCTGACCGACTGGGAGCGCTGGTCGGCCGAGGTGCTCGAGAGCCACATTTCCTTCCCGGTCCTCGCGTTCTACCGCTCGCAGCACGACAACCAGTCCTGGGTCGCGGCGTTGACGACGATTCTCGACACCTGCGCCCTCGTCATCAGCGGCATCGAGCGCGTTCCTCCGCGGGCGGCGCGTCTCACGTTCGCCATGGCGCGCCACGCGCTCGCGGACCTCACGAGCGTCCTCGGCGCGCGGCCGCGCGCCGACGGGCCGGACCGCCTGCCGCAGCCCGAGCTCGCGCGCCTGCACCGCAGCCTGGCGGCGAGCGGCGTGCGCTGGAAGACGGGCGCCGCATGCGACGAGCACCTCCGCACGCTGCGGCGCCAGTACGAGCCTTATGCGCAGGCGCTGTCGGACCTGCTGCTCATGGCGCTTCCGCCGTGGCTTCCACCCGAAGGCGCGAAGGACAACTGGGAGACGACGGCGTAGGCCTCCGCGCCATGAAGGAGCGCCTCGCCTTCTATCTCGGCTTCTTCTTCGGCGGGCTCTGGTTCTTCTTCTGCTCGGGGCTCGGCGTCGTCTGGCTCCTCGTGCGCCCGCGAAACCGCCAGACGCTCTACGTCTACGGCCGCGTCTTCTGCCGCGGCGTCGTGAAGATGATGGGCTGGGAGGTCGCCGTCCGCGATCGCGAGCGCCTCGACGCCTGCCGTCCCGGCGTCATCGTGGCAAACCATCAGAGCTTCGCCGACGTCATCACGTTCGGTTCGGTCTTCCCGCGCCTCACGGTGTCGGCGGGCAAGCGCGAGATCGGGAAGATCCCGGTCTTCGGGTGGTTCTACCGGCTCTCGGGAAATCTCATCATCGACCGCGACCACGCGCGGACGGCCCACCACTCGCTCGAGAGCGCCGCGGAGACGATGCGGAAGGAAAAGATCTCCGTCTGGTTCATGCCCGAAGGCCATCGGAATCCGGGGCCTCAGCTTCTGCCGTTCAAGAGCGGCGCGTTCCGCCTGGCGCTCGCGGCGGGCGTACCGATCGTGCCCGTCGTCGCCGGTCCGCTCGCGCGGATCTGCGACATGAAAGAGCGGCGCGCCCGGCCGGGGCGACTCGACGTGCGCGTCCTCGATCCCGTCGAGACGCGCGGGCTCGGGGCGAAGGACCTTCCGGAGCTCATCGCGCGCGTTCGATCCGAGATGCAGGCGGCGATCGACGCGCTCCGCGGATAGCATGGGCCGCTTGCCGGAAGACCGCTCGCTCGAGCTCTCGGGGGACGCGCTGCGCGACCTCGTCGCGGCGGCGACCGAGCGCCTGGTCGCGCACGTGGACTCGCTGCCCCGGCAGCCTGCGGCCGACACCGCCGGGGGCGCGGAGCTCGCGCGGTCGCTCCGGACTGCGCTGCCCGAGACGGGGCGGCCGGCCGCGGAGCTGCTCGATCTTCTCTTCTCGCGCGTGATCCCGAAGAGCTTCAACACCGCGGGCCCGGGGTATCTCGCCTACATCCCGGGCGGCGGGCTTCCCCATGCCGCCGTCGCGGACCTCGTCTCGGGAATCACCAACCGATACGTCGGCGTCTTCGCCGCCGCCCCTGGAGTCGCCGCCATCGAGGCGGACGTCGTCCGCTGGTTCTGCGGCATGACGGGCCTTCCGCCCGAGGCCGGCGGCGTCCTCACGAGCGGGGGTTCGCTCTCGAACTTCTCGGCGCTCGTCACGGCGCGGCGGCGGCTTCTCCCAGAGAATTTCCTGGACGGCACGATGTACGTCTCGGATCAGGCGCATTACTCCGTCGCGAAAGCGGCGATGCTCGCGGGATTCCCGGAGCGCAACGTGCGCCGCGTCGCCACCGACGAGGCCTTCCGCGTCCGTCCGGACGCGGTCGCCGACGCCGTGAGGCGCGATCGGGCGGCCGGGAAGAAGCCGTTCCTCGTCATCGGGAACGCGGGCACCACCAACACCGGCGCGGTGGACGACCTCGAGGCCCTCTCGGAGATCGCACGGCGCGAGGGGCTCTGGTACCACGTGGATGCGGCGTACGGCGGCTTCTTCGTCCTGACGGAGCGCGGCCGCAAGGCGCTCGCGGGCATCGAGCGGGCCGATTCGATCGCCCTCGACCCGCACAAGGGACTGTTCCTGCCTTACGGCACGGGCGCGCTGCTCGTCCGCGACGTCGGCGCGCTCCGCGCCGCGCACGCCGTCACCGCCGACTACATGCCGCCGATGCAGGAGGACCCGGACCTTCCGGATTTCAGCCAGCTCTCGCCCGAGCTCTCGCGCGGCTGGCGCGGCCTGCGCGTGTGGCTCCCGATCTCGATGCACGGCATCGGTCCGTTCCGGCGGAATCTCGACGAGAAGCTCGACCTCACGCTCCAGGCGGCCGAGGAGCTCCGGAGGATCCCGGGCATCGAGATCGTGGCCGAGCCACAGCTTTCGATCGTCGCGTTTCGTCTGCGGCGCCCCGGTCTCGACGAGCGCGCCCTGACGGCGTTGAACCGCGACCTCCTCGCGCGCGTCAACGCCCGGGCCCGGGTTCACCTGACGAGCACGATGCTCGGCGGCCGGTTCGCGATCCGCATCTGCGTCCTCTCCTTCCGAACGCATGCGGATCGCGTGCAGGAAGCGCTCGACGACCTGAACGCAGCTATATCAGAATTGATATAGCTACCGACGCGCCGCGGCATCCGGCGAATCCGGTCCCGCCCGGACTATGATCCGCGCCATGAGCCGAGCCGCGACCGTCCTCTGGCGCTGGCTGCGCCGCGCCTTCGTTACACTCCTCGTCCTTCTGGCGATCCTGGTTCTCTTTCGCAGCTGGGAGGCGAAGCGCCGGCCATTCCTGAAGGCCTGGCATCGATTCGTGCCTCCTTCGGAAGTCCGGGCCGCCGACCTGACCGAGACGTTCACGATCGAGGACTACCTGCGCCGCGAGGATCGCGTCTTCCGCGAGGTGGACGAGAACGTCTCGCAGCGGCTCGAGGCGCCGGACCGCACGCCGACGAACCGCTATTTCCCGGAGAGCCTCGCGAGCCCCCGGCGCTTCCCGCGCGACTGGAACCGCACCTTCGAGATGGCGCCCGAGGCAGCGGTGCGCGGCGGAGCGCTCCTGCTCCACGGCCTCACGGACTCGCCGTACAGCATGCGCCGCACGGCCGAAATCCTGCGGAGCGAGGGCATTTACTGCCTCGGCCTTCGCGTGCCGGGGCACGGCACGGTCCCGGGAGCGCTCACGAAGGCGGTCTGGGAGGACTGGAGCGCCGCGACGCGCGTCGGCGTGCGGCACGTGCGCGGGCGCATCGGCGAGGGGCGGCCCCTCTATCTCGTCGGCTACTCGAACGGCGGCGCGCTCTCGGTCAAGTACGCGCTCGACGCCGTCGAGGACGCGAAACTGCCGCGCGTCGATCGGATCGTCCTCATGTCCCCCATGATCGGCGTCACCCCGGCCGCCGGGCTCGCGAAGTACATCGGCGGTCTCGCGTTCCTCCCCTATTTCGAGAAGGCGCGCTGGCTCGACGTCGTGCCCGAGTACAACCCCTTCAAGTACAACTCCTTTCCGGTGAACGCGGGTCTGCAGACTTCGCGGTTGACGGCGGCGATCCAGGCGCAGCTCGAGCGGCTCTCGAAGCACCGCGCGCTCGAGAAGCTGCCGCCGATCCTGGCCTTCCAGTCGCTCGTGGACTCGACCATCGTGGCCGGCGCGGTGAAGGAACGGCTCTTCGACGCGCTGCCCTCGAACGGCAGCGAGCTCGTGCTCTTCGACGTCAACCACGGCTCCGTGGCGCGCCCGTTCCTCTCGCCTTCGGTCGGAGAGCTCCTCACGCGGCTCACCTCGGGAGGCCGCCGAAGGTACACGTTGACCGTCATCTCCAACGCCGCGCCCGACTCCCTCGGCGTGTCGGAAAGCTCGACGCCGGCCGGCGCCGATGCCGCGGCGGTCCGCCCGCTGCCGCTCGCGTGGCCCGCGCAGGTCTATTCCGTCGGGCACGTGGCGATCCCCTTTCCGACCGACGATTCCCTCTACGGCGGCGAGCCCGACGCGGCGCAGGGCGGCAAGGTACACCTCGGCGTCGTGGCGCCCCGCGGCGAGAAGGGAGTGCTGACGGTCTCCCCCGGCGATTTCCTGCGCATCTCGTGGAATCCCTTCTTCCCTTATGTCGAGGAGCGCGTGCGGCGCTTTATCGCTCCGTGATCGGACGCGGCTCCGGGCTCGCCCGCGCGGTCCTGTTCGCGTCCGCGCTCCTCGCGCCGGCCTGCAAGGAGATCCCGGCCGTCACGGGAAGCGGCGCCTCCTCGGCCGCTCCCGCGCCGACCGCCGTCGCGGCGTCTCCGACGCCGGCGCCCATCGCCGTCTCGGACGTCCCCGCGGCGGCGGAGTCGTTCCAGGAGCTCCGCCGCCAGATGGCCGCGCATCTCCCGCCCGGAGAGGACCTCGCCGGCGCGGACGCCGAGCTCGCCCGAATCGAGGCTCGGGTGGACCGCATCGTCCACGGCCGCGCCCTGTCGTCGGAGGAAGAGGTCCAGCTCGTGGAGCTCCAGGACCTGGAGGTCGATCTCCGGGAGGCGGACTCGGCCGCCGCGAAGCTCGAGACGGCGCTGACCGCCCGCGCGCGCCAGCTCGAGGAGGACCTCGAGCAGCTTCGCCGCGAGCGCGACCGATGGAACGCGACGTTGCCAAGACTCGACGAGCACGACGCGCCGGAGGCGGTTCGCAGGCGCGCTGCGGAGGTCCTCGCGTCGATCGAGGCGTTGAAGACGGACCTCAAGGCCCGGCGTGACGAGTCGCTGACGTCGCTCGATCGCGTCTCGCGCCTGCGCTCCGAGCTCGCCTCGGCGAGAGCCCAGATGTCCGAGCGGCGCGCGCAGGCGCAACGGCGGATCTTCGACCTCTCCGAAGCCCCGATCTGGCGGACGCCGTGGGCGCGCCGGATGGGGCGCGGCGCCGGGGAACGTCTCGCGCGGGATTTCGCGCGGCTTTCGGAGTTCGCCGCGCAGCGCGGCCCGTTCGCGGGAGCCCGCTTCCTGCTGCTCTTCGCCGTGAGCCTCGGCGTCATCCTCGCGCTGCGGGCGCCGGCGCGGGAGAGCGCCAAGAGCGATCCGAAGGCGCGGGGTTTCCTCCGGCTCATCGACCGGCCGGTGGCCGCGTCCGCGTTGATCGCGATCCTGACGCTCGTCTGGTCCACGCCCTCCGGGGTGGCGCCGGCGCTCTTCTGGGACGGCCTCTGGGTCGTCCTGATCGTCACGACGGCCTTCCTCCTGAACCGGCTGTTCGGCCGGACGGTCTGGCGCAGCGTGGATTCCGTCGCCCTCGCGTCGTGCCTCGTGCCGCTCCGATACCTCTACGAGCAGGAGCCGCTCCTCGACCGCATCGTGCTCATCCTTCAGGTCGGGATGGTCGGCGCGGCCCTCGCCGCCGACTGGAAGGGCGGCCGGTGGCAGGCCATCTTCGCGGAGAAATGGCCGAAGCGCGTGGTGACCGCGGTCATCGCCGTCGCGATCGTCGCCTGCTCGGCCTCGCTCGTTCTCGCGATCTTCGGATACGTCGGTTCGGGACGTCTGATCCGCACGGGGACGCTCGCCGTCATCGGCCTCGGCATGGTTTCGATCGGCGCCTATTCGCTCCTCTACGGCATCGCGGGCGCGCTGCTCTCGACCCGGGCCGGCCGCGCGCTCCATCTCGTCCAGAACCACGACGGCGCGATCCGCCTCTTCCTGCGCCGCGCCATCGGAATCCTGGTCGCGGCGGAGTGGATCTCGTGGTCGCTCTTCTCGTTCGGCCTGAGGGAGCCGGTTTCGCGGGCGCTCCGGGGGACGCTCGGCGCCACGCTGCACGTGGGCTCGGCGACGCTCTCGATCTCCGGGATCCTCACCTTCGTGCTCGTGCTCGTCGGGACGTTCGTCGCGGCCGCCGCGGTGAAGTTCCTGCTGGAGGACGAGATCTTTCCCCGGTTCCGCCTCTCGCGCGGGCTTCCCTTCACGATCACGACGACCGCCCGCTACGCGATCCTCGTCGCGGGCATCGTGCTCGCGTTCAGCGCGGCGGGAATCAGCCTCTCGAAAGTGACGCTCCTCGCCGGCGCGCTCGGCGTCGGCCTCGGCTTCGGTCTCCAGAACCTCGTCTCGAATTTCGTGGCGGGCCTGATCCTCCTCTTCGAGCGGCCGATCCAGGTCGGCGACGTCGTGGACGTCGGATTCGTCGGCACCGTCGCCCGCATCGGCATGCGCTCCTCGACGGTGCGCACCGCCGAGGGCGCCGAGGTCATCGTGCCCAACGGCGATCTGATCTCGAAGAGCTTCACGAACTGGACGCTCTCGGACCGGAGGCGACGCGTCGAGATCAAGGTGGGCGTCGCGTATGGAACGGACCCCGAGAAGGTCATCGCGCTGCTCCTCCAGGCGGCGAGCGACCACCCCGAGGCCCTCGCGGATCCGGCGCCGGCGGCGTACTTCGTGGGGTTCGGCGACAGCTCGATCGATTTCGTGCTCCACGTCTGGGCGGCGCGGTTCGAACAGGCCCTGTCGCTCCAGAGCGCGGTGCGTCGCGCCGTCAACCGGCTGTTCGGGGAGGCGGGCATCGAGATCCCGTTCCCGCAGAGGGACGTGAACCTGAAAGGGCCGATCGCGCCGGCGCCTCCGTCTCCGCTTCCCGAGCCGCCCGCGAAAGAGACGTCGGGCTAGCCGATCGGCCTTCCGGGAGGAGGCTCGATCCGCTTGCCCCGCGGTTTGCGCGTCTCCGGCTTGTCGAGGAAGTCCGAGAGATCGCGCACGGCCTGGCGGACGTGCGCCGCCGCGGCGGGATCCGCCGGTGTGCGTGCACGCAGGTCGCCGCGCAGGCGCTCGAGTCGGAAGAAGACCGCCGCGCGCGCCTCGGGCGCGGTCTCGGGACGCGCGGCGAGATCCATCATGGCGTCGAGCGTCTCGCGCTGCGCCACGCGGCGCAGCCCGGCGAGGCGCTCCGACGAGTCCGCGCGCGCGCCCCACGTCGCCTGGACCAGGCGAGCGAGCTCCGCATCGAGGGTCAGGGCGTCGGCCCCCGAAGCGAGCGAGAGACGCGCGGCGCGCTCGGGCTCGAGCAGGGGATCGACGATCAGGGCGGCGAGCGTGCGCGCGGCCGTCAGCCGGTCGAAGGCGGGACCGGCCTCGGATGCGAAGCGCTCGCGGCTCGGGGCCGTGTTGGGCGCCGGCACGAGCGCGGCGAGGACGCGGTCTGGGATGTCCAGGTTCTCGGGCGCGAGGGCCGCGAGGAGAAGGTCGAGCGCCTCCTTCTGCTTCGCCGCGGGAACCCAGGCGACCGGGATCTGCCCGTCGCCGGCCACCGCGGTCGTCTGGAACTGACCGCCGACGAACTGCTGCGCCGCCTGGATTCCGAAGCGGTGGTACAGGTAGGCGAGGTTGAAGCGCTCCTGGAGACTCGCGACCCATTCGCCGGGACGCAGCTGACCGGCGCCGAAACGTTCGAGGATGACGCGGCGAACGTCCTGCGTCGTCGCGAGCCATCGCACCGGATCCGGGCCCCAGTCGTATTCGGCCCAGCGCGGATCGCTCTCGAGCGGATAGACGATGCCCTTCGCGTAGGCCGCGCGGATGATCGCGTCGAGGCGCGCCGGATCTTCTTCCGGCGTGTAGGCCCACTGGATCGCGAGGCGGTCATAGGAGCCGACGTCCTTCGGGTAGGCGTCGGAGAGGTCCAGGGCCCCGTTGCGCAGCTCGATGTGCGGCGCGAGGTAGTCCATGACGGAGCCCCACCCGAACGTCGTCGCGGCCCAGTTGTGCTCGAGCCCGATCGTGTGCCCCACTTCATGCGCCGAGAGATACGCCAGACGCGCGAGCACCAGGGCCTCCTCGCCGTCGGGATCCCCCGCCGCCAGGAACGCCAGGTCCGGCGCGTCGCCGGCCAGGCAGGCGCGTCCCGGGTTCGGAGGCTCGAGATTCCGCCACATGCGCGCCGTCGTCCGCCGGCGGTGCGAATCGATGCGCGCGACGCCGTGCAGGATCTCGCCGGTCCGCGGATCGACCTGGATATCTCCGATCGACCACGCGCGCTCGGCGCGATTGATCCACTCGATGCCCGAGTAGCGCGCGTCGAGAAACGTGGCGCCGTCCGGCAGATCCTTCAAGACGAAAGCGTTGCGGAATCCGGCGAGCTCGAAGGCATGGTTCCACCACAGCGCGGCGTCGCGGATCGCGGTTCGTTCGGGCTCGGGAATGGCGCGGTCCAGGTAATACACGATCGGCTGGACGGGTTCGGAAACCGCGGCCGACGGGTCCTTCTTCTGAAGCCGCCACCGCGTCGTCAAGTACTTCTCGATCGGCTCGTCGAAGCGCGCCGCGTGATCCACGCGCCGCACCGCGATGATGCCCACGCGCGGATCGAGCGGCCGAACGCGGAAGCCGGGCTCCGGCATCTTCCAGAAGGTGTGGTGCGCGCGGAGGCTCATGGTGTGTCCGTCCGGGAGCACGGCGGCGACGGCCGGGGGCGGGCTGTCGCAGACGAACGTCTGAACCGCCTCGATCTCGGTATTGCGGGGAAAGGCTCCCGTGCGGTCGAAGTGGATCGCCGAGCGCGCGACGTCCTGTCGCCACTCGCCGACGTGCGACGCCCGCAGGATCGGGAGCACCTCGGAGTCCGCGAGGAGGAACGGCGTGGCGTCCACCAGGACGCGGTCGCCCTCCTCCGCCTCGATCGGGAGGGACGCGCGCACGGAGATCGGGAACGATTCGGCGACGGCCCGCGCCCGCTCGGCGTCGTTCGCCCCGCTCATCTGGGTCGTCTGGAGCTGCACGAGGAGCACACGCGGGCCCGACCGCTCGAAGCGGCACACGCCGAGCGCGCCCGACTGCCCGCGGTCGAGCGACGCCTCGAGGAGGCCCGCGCCTCCCGCGAGCCCGGAGCCGTAGAGAAACTCCTCGCCGAAGCGCGAGATCTCGAGGAGGAACTGACCCTTGCGCGCGTCCCAGTAGTACGGCAGAAAGCCGTCCTGGCGGGTCAGGCCCCGCGATCTCTCGGCGATCGTCGCGATGGCAGCCGCTGCGGGCGGCGGGGGCGTGGGAGTCGCGGCGGCAGGCGCGGCGCGAAGCAGCAGGAGAAAAGCCAGGACGTTCATCGGCACCTCTTCTCGCTCGGCGATGCGCGCGGATCTTAACGCGGCGGTCGGCCTCCAGCGTCCGGCCGGCCCGCGAAACCGCGCCATCCCCCGCGGCGTACTTGCCGGCATGACGAACGCGGCGCGCCTGCTCTCGCTCAACGTCGCGGTCCCGGCGGTGTTTCCCCTTCGGGGCAGGGACGTCCGCACCGGAATCTTCAAGGAACCGGTTTCGGGCCGCATCGCCTTGACGCGCCTGACTCTCGCGGGCGACATTCAGGCCGACAAGCGCGTCCACGGCGGCCCGAATCAAGCCGTCTACGTCTTCCCGTCCGAGCACTATCCGCATTTCCGGCGCGCGCTCGGCCGTCCGGATCTTCCGTTCGGCTTCTTCGGCGAGAACTTCACGACCGAGGGTCTGCACGAGGAGGAAGTCCGCGTCGGCGACGTGTACCGCGTGGGGAACGCCGTCGTCCAGGTCACCAAGCCGCGCGCGCCCTGCTTCAAGATGGGGTTGAAGGCAGGCTCTCAGGGATTCGTGCGGGAGCTGCTCGAGAGCCGCCGCCTCGGTTTCTACCTGCGGGTGCTCGAGGAAGGCGACGTCGGCTCTGGCGACCCCATCGAGCGGATCGCAACGGAGGAGAGTGCGCCGACGATCGCCGAGGACATCGAGCGGCGTTATTTCGGACGGGGCTCGGCCGCGGCGGCCGGCGTCTGAGAACTAGACCAGGACGTCGAGCTTCGCCCGCTCGGGCCGCGAAACCGCGGCGTAGGCGGACCACGCGCGCGCCAGACGCCGCACGCCCTCCTCCATCGGCTCGCGGTCGAGCACGAAGGGCAGCCGCAGGTATTCGGCGAAGCCGCGATCGGGCGAAGCGAGCGAGCCGGGCACGAACGCGACGCCGTGCCGCAGCGCGACCTGCGCGAACTCGTCGGCGTTGCCGCGCGGCAGGCGCACCCAGAGCGACAGCCCGCCGGCCGGCGCTGTCCACGTCCAGTCGGGCAGATGCTTCGCCAGGAGCTTCGTCAGGCGGTCGTAGCGCTCCCGGATCTGCGCCCGGCGCACCTCGCGCATCTCGTCGGCCTTGCGCAGCAGGCGCACCGCGGCGAGCTGCGAGAGGATCGAGCCGCCGAGATCCGCCATGATCCGCCGGCGCGCGATCCGCGACAGAAATGCCTCCGATGCCCGGATCCAGCCGACGCGGAGTCCGCCCCAGAAGAGCTTGGAGAGCGAGCCGACGGTCAGGATCGGAGCGGTGGGCTCGTAGGCCGCCAGGGCCGCCGGGGCCTTGCCCGACAGCGAGAGGTCGGCGAGCGTGTTGTCTTCGACGATCGGAAGCCCGCGCTCGCGCGAGAGCAGGGCGACGGCCCGCCGTTGGCGGTCGGGCATCAGCGCGCCGGTCGGGTTCTGGTACGTCGGCATCAGATAGAGCAGCCGCGGCGACGTCTTCCGGACGATGTCCGCGAGAACGTCGGGACGGGGTCCATCCTTCTCGACCGGAACCGGGGTCAGGCGCGCGCCGACGCTCGAGAAGATGTCGATCGCTCCGAGGTACGTCGGGTTCTCGAGCACGACGGCGTCGCCGCGGCGCAGGAAGGCGGCCGCCGCGAGCGCCACCGCCTGCTGCGCCCCGCAGGTCACGAGAATCTGCTCCGCGGCGGTCGGCAGGCCGCGCGAGGAGAGATATCCGGCGATCGCGCCGCGCAGCTCCGGCAGGCCCATCGGAAGATAGCCCGCTCCCTGCACCAGCTCCGCGAGCGCCCGACGATCGATCGCCGCGAGCTCCGGAAGGAGAAAGTCTCCGCCGGGAAGGTGTGCCGCGAGAAACTCGATCGTCCCGCCGGAGCCCTCGATCAGGCCGCGATAGAGCGGATGGCCGCGGAAAGAGCCCGGCCCCTCCTCGGCCGGAAGGCCCGGAGCGCCGGCGCTCCCGGAGGCGACGCGCGTCCCGCTGCCCTGCCGGCTCTCGAGCCAGCCCTCCTCGCGGAGAAGCTCGTAGGCCGCGACGACCGTCGTCCGCGAGACCGAGAGGAGGCGCGCCATCACCCGCTCGGCCGGCAGCCTCTCGCCGGGTCCGACTTCGCCGCGGCGGATGGCGACGGTCAGGGCGGACGCCAGCCGACGGTAGGCCGGGCCCTCGCCTTCGGCCCAGTTGCCGAGCGCTCGCACGAACTCGAGCGGACCGCGCGAGTTCCGCCGCTCCCGGGCCCAGTCCATTTTGTGAGAAGTGGCTATTGAACGCCTCCTGAATGAGACCGATTCTAGGGCCACATCATGAGGCTGTCAAAATGGCATTGAAAAGAGGCCTCGGAGCAGAATTCGGAGAGTTTTGAGGAGGTCGCCCATGCCCCTTCCCCGCCACGCCTACTTCCGCGGCCACATCGTCCCCTACTCGGAGGCCCGCGTCGGAGTCCTGACGCACGCGCTGAACTACGGCACGGCCTGTTTCGCGGGGCTCCGCGCATACTGGAACGGCGACGAGGAAGAGCTCTTCGTCTTCCGGCCGCGCGATCACTTCCGGCGCTTCCTCGATTCCACACGACTGCTCGGCATGGAGCTCCCGGACACGCCCGAGACCTTCAGCGCCGCCCTGATCGAGCTCCTCCGGGCCGAGCTCCTCCGCGAGGACTCCTACGCGCGCCCGCTCGCCTTCTATGCCGACGAATCGGTCGGCGTCCGCCTGCATAATCTCAAGCCCGAGGTCTCCATGGTGGCGTTTCCGTACGGCCGCTATCTCGACAACGACGAGAACCTCCACCTGATGATCTCGTCGTGGCGCCGCGTGGACGACAACATGATTCCCGCGCGCGGCAAGATCGCCGGCGCCTACGTGAATTCGGCGCTCGCCAAGAGCGACGCGCAGCGCGCCGGCTTCGACGACGCGATCCTGCTGACGCAGTCCGGGCACGTCTCCGAGAGCTCGGCGGCGAACGTGTTCCTCGTCCGCAACGGCGTCGTCGTGACCCCGGGAATCACCGACGACGTGCTGGAGGGAATCACGCGCCGGACGATCCTCGAGCTCGCGCAGAAGGAGCTGGGGCTGACGGTCGTCGAGCGGACGGTGGATCGCACGGAGATCTTCCTCGCCGACGAGATGTTCGTCTGCGGCACCGGCGTCCAGGTCGGCGCGGTCACGCGCGTCGATCACCGCGCGATCGGCGCGGGGCGCATGGGTCCCGTCGTCGCGGAGCTGCGCCGCGTCTACTTCGACGTCGTCCGCGGCCGCCGGCGCGAGTACCGGCACTGGTGCGCGCCGGTCTATTCGGGCGAGAAGGACTTCGCGAAGCCGGAGCCGGAGCGCGACCGGCCGGCGGTCGCCAAGGACTCTCCCAACCTGCGTCTGGCCCGCTGACGGGGCCGGTTCCGCGATAGGATTCGGGCCGCGGAGCGGTGGGATCGGCTCCGCGGCTCCGATGGCGGACAAAAGAAAATTTCCGCGGGTCAAAAGGCGCCTCGTCTTCGAGTTTCACCTCGCGGGCGGCGCCTACTACGGGTTTACGTACAACCTTTCGCCGCTGGGCGTCTTCGTGCGCTCCATCCGCATCCCGAACCTCGGCACGTCGCTCGAGGCCGAGCTCCATCTGCCCGACGGCAAGCGGATCCCGCTCGCCGGAAAGGTCGTGCGCTCCTACCGCGCCCCCACGGCCCTCGCCCGGCTGGTCCCGAGCGGTTTCGGTCTCGCGCTGACATCGAGCCCGGAGGAATACTTCCAGTTCCTCGGGACGCTCTAAGCCCTGGGCCGCGCGACCTCGCGCTCTCCTATTTCTTCGCCGGCGCCGGCGCCGCAGGCTCCCGATACTCGGGAACGTGGTTGACGATCGCCGGGATCGACTTCAGGTAGGCGAAGATCGCCTTCAGGTCGTCGTCGGTCGCTTTCCCGGCCCACGGCCACGGCATCGGCGGCTGGATCGGCCGCGACGTCCCCATGTGCTTCCCGGTTCGCAGGGCTTTGAGGAACATCTCCTCGGTCCAGATGCCGAGGCCCGTGTTCTGATCGGGCGTCAGGTTCGCGGCGTAGGAGACGCCCCACGGCCCGGAGAAGGCGGTGAACGTGGCGGCGAAGGACGAGATCCACGGGCCCGACGGCGGCGGCGGGGGCGGCAGCTTCATCCCCTCCGGGTGGCCCGAGAGCATGCGCGTCATGTCGGGCTCCGGCCCGTTCGGCCCCATCTTCATCGGCGTGTGGCAGTCGTTGCATCCCATGATGGTCACGAGATACTTTCCGCGCTCGACCTTCGACGAGCCCGCGGCCGCCCGCCGCTTGGCGACCGGGTCGGACCCGGCGAGCAGCGTCCAGGGAATCGCGACGAGCGCGGCGAGCAGAAACAGCTTCTCCATTCGGTGGCGATGCATCCGCGGTCCTCCTTCGTTTTCGGTTGCGCGGTTCGTCGCCGGGCATTGTAAACGTACAATCCCGCCCGCATGGCCACGATGCGCCCGTTCCGCGCGCTCCGCCCGCCGCCCGATCGCGCGGCCGACGTCTCCGCGGTGCCGTACGACGTCGTCTCGACGGACGAGGCCCGTTCGCTCGCGGCGGGCAATCCGCTCTCGTTCCTCCACGTTTCGCGCCCCGAGATCGATCTGCCGGACGGCATCGATCCGCACGCCGACGCCGTTTACGAGCTCGCCGCGAAGAACTTCGCCCGGCTGCGGCGCGAGGCGCCGCTCGCCCTCGACCCGGCGCCGACGCTCTCGATCTACCGGCTCCGCATGGGAGACCACGTCCAAACGGGGGTCGCGGGCTGCTCGTCGCTCGCCGAGTACGACGCGGACGTCGTCCGCAAACACGAGCGGACCCGGCGCGACAAGGAGGACGACCGGACGCGGCACATGCTGGGGCTCTCGGCGCAGACGGGCCCGGTCTTCCTGACCTACCGCGACCGCCACGAGGTCGACGCGCTCGTGGCCGAGGCCGTCGCTTCCGCGCCGCTCGCCGACTTCACCGCGCCCGACGGCGTCTCGCACACGCTCTGGCGGCTGACGCCGAAAAGCTCCGCGCGCCTCGCGAAGGCGTTCGAGGCGGTGCCGCTCCTCTACATCGCGGACGGCCACCACCGCGCGGCGAGCGCGGCCCGGGCCCGCGATGCGCGGCGCTCCGCGAATCCCGCCCACACGGGAGCCGAGGACTACAACTTCTTCCTCACCGTGGCGTTCCCCGCCGGCCAGGTCCGGATCCTCCCGTACAACCGGCTCGTCAAGGACCTCAACGGCCGGTCGCCGGACGCCTTTCGCGCGGAGCTCGCGCGGCTCTCTCCGCTCCGCGACGCGGCCTCCGGAACCCCCGCCCGCAAGGGCGACGTCGGCGTCTACCTCGGCGGACGCTGGAGCATGTTCGCGCTGCCGGCCGCGCCCGCCGGCGCCGCGGCCATCGAGTCGCTGGACGCCGAGCGGCTCCAGAAGCGCGTGCTGGATCCGCTGCTCGGTATCCGCGACGTGCGGACGGACAAGCGGCTCGACTTCGTGGGCGGAATCCGCGGTACGGAAGCGCTCGAGCGCGCCGTCTCTTCCGGGCGGGCCGCCGCGGCCTTCTCGATGTTTCCGGTCTCGCTCGCGGAGCTCATGGCGGTCTCCGACGCCAACGAGATCATGCCGCCCAAGTCCACGTGGTTCGAGCCGAAGTTGCGCGACGGGCTCCTCATCCACGAGATGTGACGTGAGAGTCCTCGTCGCCGACAAGTTCGAGAAGAGCGGGCTCGACGGTCTCGCGGCCGCGGGATTCGACGTCGTCTATCGGCCCGACGACCGCGACGACGCGCTCCGCGACACGATCCGCGAGTCGGGCGCCGAGGCGCTCGTGGTGCGCTCGACGAAGGTCTCGCGACCGATGCTGGAGGCCGGGCGCCTCGCGCTCGTCGTCCGCGCCGGCGCCGGCTACAACACGATCGACGTCGAGGCGGCGTCGGAGCGCGGGATCTACGTCGCGAACTGCCCCGGCAAGAACTCGATCGCGGTCGCGGAGCTCGCCTTCGGACTCATCCTCGCGCTCGACCGCCGCATCGTGGATGGCGCGGCCGACCTCGCGCGCGGCGTCTGGAACAAGAAAGAGTACGCGCGGGCGCGCGGGCTCTACGGCGCGACGCTGGGTCTGCTCGGAACGGGCGGCATCGGCCAGGAGATGATCCCGCGCGCCCTCGCGTTCGGGATGCCGGTAGTCGCCTGGAGCCGGAGCCTGACGACGGAGAAGGCCCGGCTGTGGGGCGTCGATCGCAAAGCGTCGCCGCTCGAGGTCGCGTCCTCCGCCGACATCGTGTCCGTGCACCTCGCGTTGAAGCCCGAGACGCGCGGGCTCTGCGGCATCGGGTTCTTCGCCGCCATGAGGAAGGGCGCCTTCTTCGTGAACACTTCGCGCGCCGAGGTCGTCGACGAGGCGGCTCTGGAGAGCGCGGTCCGGGAAAAGGGGATCCGCGCGGGGCTCGACGTCTTCGCGGCGGAGCCCGTCGGATCGGCCGGCGACGTCTCCGCGCCTCTCTTCGGGCTGCCCGGCGTCATCGGAACCCACCACATCGGCGCTTCGACGGACCAGGCGCAGGAGGCGATTGCGGCGGAGACGGTGCGCATCCTCCGCGAGTTCCGCGACACGGGCCGGCCGCCGAACGCCGTCAACCTCGCGCGCAAGTCGCCCGCGACTCACCTCCTCGTCGTGCGGCACTACGACCGCGTCGGCGTTCTGGCCGCCGTCTTCCTTCGCCTCAAGGAGGCGGGGATCAACGTTCAGGAAACGGAGAATGTCGTTTTCGACGGCGCCCGTGCCGCGATCGCGCGCATCCACGTGGATCGCGAGCCGCCGGCGGAGACGCTGGAGGCCATCCGGAGCGCCACGCCCGACGTCATCGAGCTTTCGGTGCTTCCCCTCTGACCGGACCCGGCGGCGGCAGATCGTTCCAGTTCATCAGCGTGTTCCAGACGAACCGGAAGTCCGAGGGCGTCATGCACCGGTGGATCGGGTCGAAGTCGAACGCGACGACGCGCCCCTTTCCCGTCGGCAGATCGAGGATCGCGGGCTTCCCGACGAGGTCGTCGCCGCCCTTGATGCCGCCGCTCAGGACGAGCTCGGGCTCTTCCGTCTTCGGCTTGGCGCCCGAGCCGGCCGCGCTCGCCGCCGACTCCGCGGGCGCGTCGTCGTCCTTCGAAATCTTCGCGCCCCACTGCAGCACGATGCGTCCTTCCTCCGGCCGCCGTACGCGATAGACGGTCCGTTCCTCCCGGAAGGCCGACGTGATCTCGGGATATCCGTACGCGATCGGATGTTCGGGACGCCGGAAGCGCGCCGTGAGCTCGCTGCCGGGGGTGTAAGCCTTGCCCCCCGCGCGGCGCACGTCGCGGGCGATCCCGCCGTCGAGCGCCAGCGTCGAGGCGCCGCCGAGCGTCACGAGGACGCCGCCGCCCCGCACGAACTCCTCGAGGTTTCCGACGCCGGCCCAGGTCAACCCGCCCGTGATGTCGGACGAAGAGGTCGGCGTTCCGAGGCTCGGGAAATCGGCCGTCCGCTCGTAGGGGAGCGGAGAGAACTTCGGATCGATGCCCCCCACGATCGCCTTGAGGCTCTGGTCCGTGTTGGGAAAGAGGACGACGTCGAAGCGGCCGCCGAGCTTGCCCGCGCGCACGTCTTCGTCCTGAATGAGCGTGTATGGAATCTTCCGCTCGTCGAAGAGCAGGCGGACCCAGCCGGCCGACTGCGTGTCGTTCCAGGTCTGCAGCACCGCGAGCCGCGGGAAGTCGAGCTCGTGGCGGGCGACGGAGGGGACGGACGGAGTCGAACGGAGGTCGAGGCCGAGGTCGGCGGCGACGCGACCGAGCGCCGGCGCGAGGCCGGGCTGCGACGCGATCACCCACGATCCCGCGGGAAAATCGCGGCCGCCCGTGGAGAACGGCTTCTCCGCCGCCTCGATCCGGAAGCCGGCGAGGCGAACGCGCGCCTCGAGGAGCGCGTCCTGGCCCGTGTCCGCGAGCAGAAACACCGGGCCCCCGCCTTCGACGCGCCCGGGCAGGGCCACCGCCGCGGTGACCGGCTCGACCGCGACGCTGCGGACGGCGGCGTCGCCGATCGTCTTGACGTCGACGCCGAACGTCTGCGGGAGCGCCCAGGCCACGTCGTCGTACGGCGGGTAGAGCGCCTTGTCGGCGGGATACCTCTGCGGGGTCAGCAGGTCGAGCGCGTACCCGCGGTACGGCTGGTCCATCCGCACGAGGAACGTGCCCGCGGGAAAGCTCCCCTCCGCGACCCGAAATGCGGCCTTCGCGCGGGAGACCTCGATGCCGTGCGCCCGCAGCAGATCGACCGCCGCCGCGAGCCGGCCGCGGTCTCTCTGCGCCTCCGGAAGGGCGATCGCATACGGCTTTTCGGTCTCGCCTTTCTTCACGGCGTTGCGGCCGCGGCGCCAGAAGTTGCGCATCATCGAAGACGCGTTCGACGCGGCATAGTCGAGCGCCGCGAGCACGCCCGTCTCCATGTAGTTGGTGTTGTCGCGCAGCGACCACCGGAACTTCTTCGGCGGCGGCAGCGTCCGGTACCAGTCGGGATCCGTGACGGGCTTGCCCGTGTATTCCTCCTCGTCCGGCTCGAGAACGCGCTCGACGGTCTCCGCCGTTCCGTTGCCGAACGTCTCGTAGCCGCGGCCGATCGCGTTGTGGTTCGTCGCCACGGAGTCCGCGTAGATCTGCGAGAAGCCCTCCCCGAAACCCCACGTCCACACGCCCGGCATCCCGAGCGCGGTCAGCTCCGTGACCTCGTGGAACGCGATGGCGTGCCACTCGGTCGTGGCGATCGGATCCAGATGGACGTTGTAGGGGCCCGTCCCCGTCCAGATCGAGAGCAGCGGGATCGACTCGTGAAGATCGTGGAAGACGATCGGATGCCAGGCGAGGAAGGCGTCCTCGGAAGCGCGCGTGAGGGCGAGCCGGCGCTGGATGAGGTCGCGATTGTTGTCGTGTCCCGCGTACTTGCCCCAGTACGGAGGATCGATCGGCGGGAGGTTCTCCCAGTCGGTCTTTCCCTTGAGGTGGCGGTAGAACCAGTCCACCGCCCGGTCCCGCCCGTCGGGCTCGGCGCAGGGATTGATGAGCACGACGAGCTTCTCGCGGATGCGGGCGACGCGCGGATCGTCGGACACGGCGAGCCGGTAGGCGAGCTCCATCAGCATCTCGGGGCTGCCGGTCTCTGTCGAGTGGAGGCCGCCCTGGAGCCAGTAGAACGGTCGTGCGCGAGAGACGATGTCCTCCATCGCCGCCTCGTCGGTCCTGCGCGGATCGGCGAGCGCCGCCATGCGTGCGCGCTCGTCGGCGGCTCCGGCGAGGTTCTCCCCGACGAGAACGAGGAGGATCTCGCGTCCCTCCTCGCTCTTCCCGATCGTCTCGACGCGGACGCGCGGGGTCGCCGCGGCGAGCGCGCGGTAGTAGGCGTAGATCCGGTCCGTGCGCGTCAGCTCGCCGGGCGCCCCGACGACGTGGCCGAGGAACTTGGTCGGCGAGGGAACGGCGGCCGACGCCGGCAGGTCCTGCACCCACGGCGAGAGGAACCGCGGCTCCGTCGTGGCCGCGGCGATGGCCTCGCGCGTGCCGGGCTCGGGAGTGTCGGCCGGAGCGGCGGCGATGCCGGCGGAGATCGAGAGCAGCGTTTCGAAGACCGCGGCGGCGCATCGGGTGCTTGTCATGCGCGCGCATTCTACGGGCGAACGGACGGACTCCCCTTTTATACTTCCCACCTCCTGACGCCGAAGAGGAGGGACGAATGGCGACCACCGCGACGACCCGCATCTTCAACTTCGGAGCCGGACCGGCCGTTCTGCCCGAGCCGGTCCTCGCCGAGGCTCAGCGCGATCTGCCGGCGCTGCCGGGCGTCGGCATGTCGGTCCTCGAGATCAGCCACCGCTCGAAGACGTTCGACGAGATTCTCCAGGGCTGCGAGGCGGACTTGCGGAAGCTCGCCGGCATTCCGTCCAACTACCGCGTCCTCTTCCTCCAGGGCGGCGCGACCCTCCAGTTCTCCATGGTGCCGATGAACCTGCTGCCGGCCGGAGGCTCGGCCGACTACATCGTGACCGGCGTCTGGGGACAGAAGGCGGTCAAGGAAGCCCAGAAGGCCGGTGCGGTGCGCGTGCTCGCGCCGACCGAATCCGAAGGCTTCACCCGCATCCCCGAGACGGGCGAGCTCGCCCTCGACCCGAAGGCCGCCTACGCCCACTACACCTCGAACGAGACGATCCAGGGCGTCGAATGGCCGCGCGAGCCGGAGGCGGGCGCCGTCCCGCTCGTCTGCGACGCCTCCTCGGACATCCTGAGCCGCCCGATCGACGTCGCGAAGTACGCGCTGATCTATGCCGGCGCGCAGAAGAACCTCGGTCCTTCGGGCGTGACCCTCGTGATCCTCCGGGAGGATCTGTTGGCGCGCTCGCCGAAAAATCTTCCGACGATGCTCGACTACAACGCGCACGCGAAGGAGAAGTCCCTCTACAACACGCCGCCCGTCTTCGGCATCTACATCATGCGTCTGACGATGAAGTGGCTCCTCGCCGAAGGCGGCGTCGACGCCATGGCGCGCCGCAACGCCGAGAAGGCGAAGATCCTGTATGACGCGATCGACGCCTCCGGCGGCTTCTACCGCGGTCACGCGAGACCCGACAGCCGGTCGAAGATGAACGTCACCTTCCGCCTGCCGTCGGAGGATCTCGAAGCGAAGTTCGTGTCCGAGACGAAAGCCGCGGGCCTCGACGGGTTGAAGGGACATCGCTCCGTCGGCGGGATCCGCGCCTCGCTTTACAACGCGTTCCCAAAGGCGGGCGCCGAAGCCCTGGCGGCCTTCATGAAGGAGTTCCGGCAGCGCAACGGCTGAGCGGCCGACCGGCTGAGAGGCCGATCGGCGAATTTCCCGCGGCCGCGGCGGACAAGAACCCGGGCGACGCGTCTTCGTAGCAACCCCCAGGGTTTCGCGCGTCCGTCCGGCGCCGGACCTGGAGGGAGGGGTTCATGCGCACGTTCACCCGCACCGCGGTGTCTTTCGTCCTCGGTCTTTCCCCGTTCGTCCTCGTGGCCCAGGTTCCCCCGATCGTGCTCCCGCAGGCGAGCCCGGAGGCCTCCGTCGCGCAGACGGTTGGCCTGACGGAGATCACGATCCACTACCACCGTCCCGCCGTCGCCAAACGGAAGATCTGGGGCGCGCTCGTGCCCTACGGCGAGGTCTGGAGGGCGGGGGCCAACGAGAACACGACGATCACCTTCAGCTCGCCGGTTTCGGTCGAAGGCCAGAAGCTGGCCGCCGGGACCTACGGGCTCCACATGATCCCGACCGAGAAACAGTGGGCGATCGCTTTCAGCAACGTCTCGATCGCCTGGGGAAGCTTCAGCTACGACCCGAAGGAAGACGCGCTGCGCGTGACGGTCGATCCCGAAAAGAGTCCGTTCGAAGAGCGTCTCTCCTACCGGTTCGAGGATCCGACGGACACGTCGGTGCGCCTGGTCCTGCGATGGGAGGAGGTCGCCGTTCCGATCCGCATCACCGTGGACACGCCCGCCGTCGTCGTCGAGAGCCTTCGCGCGCAGCTCCGCGGCCTTCCGCGCTTCTCCTGGCAGGGTTGGAACGCGGCCGCCGCCTACTGTCTGAAGAACGGCGTGAACCTCGACGAGGCGTCGGCGTGGGCGGACCGGTCCGTCTCGATGAACCAGAACTTCACGAATCTCCGCACGAAGGCCGGTCTCCTCGAGGCGAAGGGCGACGCGAAAGGCGCCGCCGAACTGCGCGCGAAGGCGATGCAGGTGGCGACGGAAACCGACATCAACCTGTACGGCTATCAGCTCCTCGGCGAGAAGAAGTACGACGAGGCGATCGCGGTCTTCCAGAAAAACGTCAAGGACTATCCGAAGTCCTGGAACACCTACGACAGCCTCGGCGAGGCGTACCTCGCCAAGGGCGATAAGAAGCAGGCGGCGGACCTCTACGGCAAGGCGATGGCGATGACCTCGGACGACGCGCAGAAGAAGCGCATCGCGGACATCCTCGCCCGCATCAAGGCGTGACTGTCGCGCCGCGGGCGCCGCGCGAGCGCGGCGTCAGGTGCGTCGCCCGAGAGTCTGGCGGTTGACGCGCTTGATGAGGGCGTCGAGGCGCTCGAGGATGTCGAAGACCTGCGCCGGGCCGTCGATCGCGCGGCAGGTGAACGTGACCTGCCGCGCGGGCGCGTCGAGCCGAAGCCGGCGAAAGGCCGTCGAGTCGGCCTGGAGGATGCGGTAGGCCTCGGCCCAGACTTCGTCGATCGGACCGATGAGCGCGACCGAATAGCGCATGTCGGTTCCGGACGGCTCGCCTTTGAGCGTCGAGTGATCGACGCTCACCATCGAAAGCCTCTGGTCATCCAGGACACCGCTCAATGTCGCCTCCGTCAACGCTTCAGGCTCGGTTGAGACACCCGTCCCGCTCGATTACTCAGAGGACGCAAGAGCGCGGCCAGGGTGAAAGTCATTGAATCCAAGGCTTTTCTTCGGACGCTCCCCGCGAGGGACAGGCCGGCCTCGTTACCGGAGGTAACGCTCGAGCAGGGCCCGAAAGTGCCATCGGCCGCCCGCTCGGGCTCGCTCGGCTCCCCGGACGGGTCACGAACGCCGCGGCGACGCGGCGAGCACGCCCATGTAGAGACCGTACGCGGCGAGGCCCGCGGCGACGACGCCGGCGATCGCGGCGCCGCCGACGGAAGAGGCCGCGAGCACCCTGAGCGCGCCGCCCACCTCGCGAAGCTCTCGCGGATCGAGATCCCGCGCCACGCGCACCTGGAAGACGCCGATCACGACGAGCACGACCCCCCGAGCGGCGAGACCGAAGCGCGCCGTGCGATGCGCGAAACGCGCCGCGTCGCGCGGCAGCCAGCCCGCGGCGAAGCGCTGGCGCAGGCGCCCCGTAACTCCCTGCCAGATCTCCGAGACGCCGCCCGCCACGGTGAGGATGCCCGCGATCTCGATCGCGGCGACTCCCCACGGCCGCTCGAGAAGCCAGGCGAGCGCGGTGCGGGACCACGCCGGCCCGCGTGCGTGCAGGCGCGCGAGCGCCGAGAGCATGCTGCCGGCGAGCGCGGCGTATCCGGCGGCGCTCGCGAGATGGCCGGCGCGGCGCGCGAGGCCTCGGCGGCGGCGCACCTGCGAGACATGCCACACGGCAAATCCGGCGAGGCCCACCGCGACGGCGATCGCGAGGACGCGGCCGTGGGGCGTGCGAAGGATCAGCCGGACCGCCCCCGGCACGCCCGACGGATCCCGGACGCCCAGAATCGCGACCCTCGCCGACGCCACGCCGAGCGCGACGTACAACACTCCGGCGGCGGCGAACCCGATGCGCGCCAGCGCCTGCGATCTCACGGCGGGGATCTTAAGATGGCCCCCCTCCGCCCGATAGAATCCCCCGAATGCAAGAACGCCCGAGGACCTTCGCCGCGCTCGCCGCGGCGCTCTTGATGACGCTCTCCTCCTCTTCCGCCTTCGCCGCGCCCCCCGCACCGGACTCCGACGCGGTGAAGAAGATCGTCGCGGAGACTCCGGCCGACCTCCCCGAGCGGCTCGCGCGCTGGAAGCCCGTGGACATGCCGTTCGACGCGAAGGGACTTTCACCGCGCGAGCGGCAGCTCGTCGAGAAGCTCGTCGCGGCCTGCCGGGATCTCGAAAACCTCTTCTGGCGGCAGAGCGACCCGGAGTCGATCGCCGTCTACCGCGCGCTCGCCGGCGCCGCGGACCCGCGGGCGCGCGCACTGCGCCGTCTGCTCTGGATCAACGGCGAGCGATGGGACCTCCTCGACGCCCACCGCCCGCTGTACGGCAGGACGCCGATGCCGCCCGGCCGTTCGCTCTACCCCGCCGATCTGACGCGAGACGAGGTCGAGGCCTACGTCGCGCGGCATCCCGGCGAGCGGAAGGCCATCTACTCGCCGTGGACCGTGCTCCGGCGCCGCGGAGAACGGCTGGAGGCCGTCCCGTACCATGTGGCGTACCGTCCCTGGATCGATCCCGCGTCCCGGAAGCTCGCCGAGGCCGCCGCGCTCTCCGACGACCCCGGATTCGCGAAGTATCTCCGGCTCCTCTCGACGGCGCTGACGACGGACGACTACTACGAGGCGGACTCCGCCTGGGTCGATCTCGACGCGCCGCGGATCGACCTCGTCTTCGCGCCCTACGAGACCTATCTCGACGACCTGCTCGGCGTGAAAACGTCCTACGGAGCCGCGGTGATGGTGCGCAACGAGACCGAGAGCCGCAAGCTCGACCTCTTCCGCAAGTACGTCGCGCAGATCCAGGACGCGCTCCCGCTCCCGCCCGAGGACCGCCCGTCGCTCGCCGGCAAGGCCGCGCCGATGGAGGTCATGGACACGCCGTTTCGCGCGGGCGATCTGCGCCACGGCTATCAGGCGGTGGCCGACAACCTGCCGAACGATCCGCGTATCCACGAGGAAAAGGGATCGAAGCGGCTGTTCTTCAAGAACTACATGGACGCGCGCGTCAACGAGGTCGTCCTCCCGGTCGCGCGCCGCGTGATGGTCCCCGAGCAGGCGCGGCTCGCGTCCGCGGACGGCTACCTGACCGACGTGCTCATGCACGAGATCTGTCACGGCCTCGGCCCCGCTTTCGCGCGCACCGCCGCCGGGCGCGTTTCGATCCGCGAATCGGTCGGCGCGATCTTCTCGGCGGTCGAGGAGGCGAAGGCGGACATGACCGGAATGTACGCGCTCGACTGGCTCGTCGCGCACGGCGTGTTCCCGAAGGAGCGCCTCGACGAGTTCCAGGCGTCCTACGTCGCCGGAATCTTCCGAACGGTTCGGTTCGGAACCGCGGAGGCGCATGCCCGCGGGGAGATGATGCAGTTCAATTTCCTTTCCGAGAAGGGCGCGATCCGGCGCACGGACACGGGCCTCTACACGATCGACGCGTCGAAATGGCGCGAAGGTGTGGCCGCCCTCGCGAAGGAGCTCCTCGAGATCGAGGCCACCGGCGACCGGGCGCGCGCGGAGGCCTGGTTCGCGCGCTACGACAAGATGCCGGAGCACCTGCGCGCGACGCTCGAGCGCGCGAAGGATCTGCCCGTGGACGTCGATCCGAAGATGGCCTTCCCCGAAGGCGTCGAGTAGAGCGGCGCGTCCGCCGCACGCCGGCGTGCGCTCCGCTACGTCCGGTGGCGGAAGGCGAGAAGGCGGCCGCGGCGTTTTTCCGCGGCTCCGGTGGCGGCGGCGAGGACCGGTTCCCCCACGGTGTCGCGCGGAAGCCCCGAGGTGTTCGCGACCCAGCTCAAGATCTCGTCGGCGAAGTCCGGATTGAGCTCCTTCATCCGCTGATACGCGCGCTGGGCCGTGTCGCGCTGTCCCTGCTTCAGGGTGTTGGTGGCGATGGTATGCCACGCGGAAGCGTTGGCCGGCTTGAGTCGGATCGCTTCGCGCACGGCCTGATCGGACTCCGCGTAACGGCCCATCTCCGAGTAAAGGCTCGCGAGATCGCTCCAGAGGTCGGAGCGGTCCGGACGCCCCGCCAGGGCCTCGCGGTAGGCGGCCGCGGCCGCCTCACGGTCGCCGAGATCCCGCAGGGTTCGGCCGAGCTCGATACCGGCTCCGGACGCATCGGCGGGGTCGAGCCGCGCGGCCTCGCGCAGCGCGGTGACCGCCTCGCGCAGCCTTCCGGCGCGCCGGCGAGCCACGCCGAGCTCGCGCCACAGGGCGGGGTTCGCGGGCTGTTCGTCCACGGCCGCCTCGCGGTAGCGCAGCTCGTCGGCCGGGCGTTCGAGCTCGCGCGCGCAACCCGCCAGCCGGTCCCATGTCGCGGCCGTGGCGCGGCCCGCCGCGACGACGCGCTCGAGCACGTCGATGGCGCGCTCGTAGTCGGCGGTATCGAAGTAGGCGCTCCCCAGGCGCTCCCAGAGCTCCGGCATCTCGGCCTCGAGTCCGGGAAGGACCTCGTCGAGAGCGCTCGCGGCGGCGGCCAGATCGCCCTCGCGATAGGCGGCGAGACCACGGCGAATCGAATCCTCGATCCGGTCACGAGCGTGATCGGACCCGGGCGTCCTGCGGTCTTCGACCATTTCTTCGCAGATTTTCCCTTCCTCGTTTCGGCAATCAAATCAATAGTGTCTATGTTTGATATAAGAGCCGCTAATAGGCCATGGAGATCCAGCAGGCCCGCGTTTTTCTCGCCGTCGCCCGCGAAGGCAGCTTCAGCGCGGCGGCGCGCCGCCTCTATCGCACGCAGCCCACGGTCACCATGGCGGTCCAGAAGCTCGAGCGCGAGCTCGGCGCGCGACTCTTCGAGCGCGTGGGTCACGGCGTGCGTCTGACCCGCTCGGGGCGTCTCTTCCTGGAATCCGTCGGCCCCCTCGTCGAGCAGTGGGACCGGACGGCCCGCCGGCTTCAGGAGTCGGCCGACGGAATTCTTCGAGGGCCGGTTCGCGTCGGCGCCGGCGAAGCGGGAATTCTCTATCTGTTGCCCGGGCCGATCCGCTCGTTTCTCCGGCGCCACCCGCGCGTCGACGTCATCATCCGGCACCGGCCGGCCGCGGAGACCCTCGCGATGCTGCGCCAGGGCGAGATCGACTTCGCGCTGCGCGCGCTGCCCGAGCCTCCCGCCGACATGGCCTACTTTCCGTTCCGGACGGCGGACCGGCTTCTCATCGCGCCGCCCAACCATCCCGTGCACCGGGCCAAGAGCCTGACCCTCGAGGTCCTCGCGCGCTATCCGTTCATTCTTCCGTGGCCCGGCTCGGCCACGCGAAAGCTGATCGAGGGGCTCTTCGCCGAGCGGGGCCTTCCGCTGCAGGTCTCGCTCGAGGCCGGCGGATGGGAGGCGATCAAGCGGTACGCCGGATTGGGCCTGGGGATCGCCGTCGTCCCGGACTTCTGCCTCGAACAGGGGGACCGCCGCCTCGCCGCGCGTCCCGCGCGCGCTCTCTTTGGCCAGGACACGTACGGCATCGTCACCAAGCGCGGCCGCGAGATCTCGCCGGCCGCGCGATCGCTCATCGCCGAGATCGCGCCGTAGGAGAATGGTCTCCCCCGTGGCCGTCCAGTCCTTCCTCCCCTTCGACTCCGAGCCGGCGGAGGGCGCCGCGCCGCCGGCGCTCCTCGAGGATCTCGCACGCGTCTGCCGCGAGCATCCTCTCGAGGAGAAGATTCTCGTCGCGCCCACGCTCGCGATCGGTCATCAGCTCGCCGAGCGGCTCGCGCGCTCGGGGACTCCGTGGATCGGACTGCGCGTCGAGACCGTGCGCACGCTCGCGCACGCGGTCGTCGGCGCGGATCTCGTCCGGGAAGGACTCCGCGTCCTGTCGCGCGCGCAGTCGCTCGCGCTCGTCGAGCAGGCATGCGCCGAGGCCCTCGGGCCCCGATCGTATTTCGGCGGCCTTCGCGACAAGCCCGGTCTTCACCGCGCCCTGCAGGCGACTCTCGAGGAGCTCGGGGCCGCCGGCCTCGATCCCGAACGGCTCCCCCCCGGGGCTTTCGTGGACCGGCAGAAACATCGGGAGCTGCGGGAAGTCTCGCGCCGCCACGCGGCCGCGCTCGAAGCCGTCCGGGGTGTGGACTCGCTGGGCATCCTGCGGCGCGCCGTCGCGGCGCTCGAGGCGGGCGGCCGGAGCCGGCGCGACGCGATCTTCCTGCTCCCGGCCGAGCACGATCTCTCCCCCCTGTCGCGGCGATTCCTCGAGGCGCTCTCCGGCGGCGGACTGCGCTTGGTGGGGCGCACCGATCCGGAGGCCTGGCGCGTGATGGCCCCCCGCGCGCGCTTCTTCCGCGCGACGGGTGAGGAGAACGAGATCCGCGAGATCTTCCGCAGGATCCTCGAGAACGGGTGGCGCTTCGACGAGGTCGAGATCCTCCACACGGACCCGACCGTCTATCCCGCGCTCCTCTGGGAGCTCTCGCGCGAGCACGACGTTCCCTGCACGTTCTCCGGCGGCATCGCCGCGACCTTCACGCGCCCGGGCCGGGCGGCGCTCGCGTTCCTCGACTGGATCGGCGGCGACTTCGCGGCCGACGTCCTCCGCGGGGCGCTCGCCTCCGGGGCCCTCGCGCTGCCGGCTCCGTCCGATCAAGGCGTCGAGCCGCTCTCCGCGCGCGCCGCGGCGAGCGAGCTGCGCGAGGCCGCCATCGGGTGGGGTCGGGACCGGCATCGCCGGTGTCTCGACCGCCTCGTGGCGGAGCTCGAGAGACCCGAGATTCCCCGCCGCGGCGAGGAGGACCCGACGCCGGAGCAGGCCGCGCGCCGGCGGCAGCGCCTCGCCCGGCGCCTCGAAGCGGCGCGTGGCGCGCGCGCGCTCGTACGGCGTGCCCTCGAGCTCGCGCCGCGCGCGCTCGAGGAGCCGGGAGACCTGCCGGCGCTCGCCCGCGCGGCACGCGAGTTCGTCGGCGCGTACGGGCGCGTGGCGGATCCGCTCGACGCGAGCGCGCGCACCGCTCTCGACGCGCTCTTCGAAGAGCTGCAGGCGCTCGTCCTCTTGCGCGGGACGGCCGCCCAGGCCGTCGAACGTCTGCGCAGCGCGGTCGCCGGGCTCGCGATCGCTCCCGACCGGCCCCGCCCCGGCCGCGTGCACGTCGCCGGAATCCGCGAAGGCGGGTTCTCCGGCCGGCCCCACGTGTTCCTGGCGGGACTCGACGAGGGACGGCATCCGGGCCGCGATCTCGAGGACCCGATCCTCCTCGACGAGGAGCGCCGCCGAATCAACGAGACGCTCGCGGCGCCGGCGCTCGCCCTCCAGCGCGCGCGTCCGGCGGAGACCGCCGCGGCGCTCAAGGCGTGCCTCGCGCGACTCCCGGGCGACCTGACGGCCAGCTATTCGAGCTTCGGCCTTCGCAATCTCTCGCAGGCGGGAGAGCCCGCCCCGTCTCCCTTTCTCCTCGAGCTCTTCCGCGAGCGCTCCCGCCGCCCCGACGCCGACTACGCCGACCTCGCCCGCGAGCTCCCCGAAGCGGCGGGTTTCGTGCCGTCGCTCGGGCGCGCGCTCGACGACTCGGAACGCTGGCTCGCGGTCCTGCGCGATTCCCGCGGCGCGGAAGCGGCCGCCGGCGCCGTGCGTGCGGCGTACCCCTGGCTCGAGGACGGCCGCCGCGCGCGCGAGGCGCGCGAAAGCGACGAGCTCACGGTCTGGGACGGCTGGGTGAAGTCGGGCACGCGGGAGCTCGATCCGCGCGGGGACGGCGGCCCCATCTCCGCCACGCGAATCCAGGCGCTGGCCACCTGCCCGTTCGCCTACTTCCTGCGGTCCGTCCTCCGGGTCGAGAGACCGGAGGAGCTGCGGCGGGATCCCGGCGTGTGGCTCGAGCCGATGGACGAGGGCAGTCTCCTGCACGACGTGTTCCGGGCGCTCCTCGCGGAGATCACCGCCGCGGGAGAGAAGCCCCGATTCGACCGGCACTTCGCGCGCCTCGAGGAGATCGCGAACGATCGCATCGCCGCCTGGAGCGAGGCCAAGCCGCCGCGCAGCCGCGTGGCGTTCGACGAGCAGAAAAAATCGATCCTCTTCGCGTGCCGGACGTTTCTCCGGTTGGAAGAGATCCACTGCCGCGAGGTCCGTCCGCGCCACTTCGAGGTGGGGTTCGGGATCGGCCGCCTCGCGGGCGGCGGCGCGTCGGCGTTCTCGAGCCCGGATCCGGTCGAGATCGCGCTCGGAGGCGGCCGGCATTTCCGGCTTCGCGGCTCGATCGACCGCGTGGACGAGGCCGCCGACGGATCCTTCCAGGTCTGGGACTACAAGACCGGATCGACGTGGAGCGTCCGGGAGGGCGCGGGTCTTCGCGGAGGCCGCCAGATCCAGCCGGCGCTCTACGCGATGGCCTTCGACACCCTCCTCGAGCGTGCGGGAATCGCCGGACGCGTCGCGCGCACCGGCTATTTCTTCCCCGGCCGCAAGGGCGAGGGGCGGCGCATCGTGCATCCGATCGATCCCGCGGAGGCGCGCGACGTGCTCGAGCGCCTCTTCGATCTCCTCGCGGCCGGGCTCTTCCCGCACGCGACGGCGCGCGACGGCTGCCGCCACTGCGACTTCGAGGAGATCTGCGGCGGCGCCGCGGCCGCCGAGCAGTCCGAGCGCAAGCTCGCCCGGTCGGAGCATCCGGCGCTGGTCGCCTTCCGCGAGATCCATGGCGAAAAGAAGGACTGACGGCCCGGCCGCGCCGTTCCCGGACGAAGACGCGCGGCGCGCGATTCGGGAGGATCTCTCGACGACGATCCTCGTCGAAGCGGCCGCGGGGACCGGCAAGACCCGCGCGCTCGTGGACCGCATGGTGGCGACGATCGCGACCGGGCGGGCCACGATGGATTGCCTCGCCGCCGTCACGTTCACGATCAAAGCGGCGGCGCAGCTGCGTCAGAGATTTCAGAACGCACTCGAGGCAGCGCTGCGTGAGGAATCGGACGCCCTCCGGCGCCAACGGCTGAGGGATGCGCTCGCGCGCGTGGACCTCTGCTTCGTGGGCACCATCCACGCCTTCGGCGCGCGCCTGCTGCGGGAGCGGCCCGTCGAGGCCGGAATCGAGCCCGGATTCCTCGAGATGGACGAGCCCGAGGACGGCGTCGCCCGAGGCGAGGCCTGGGAGCGATTCACGGCCGGCCTTTTCCTTCGGGACGACCCGAGGGTCGAGCGGCTCATCGAGCTCGGCGTCCCGCTCGGCGACCTCGAGAGAGCCTTCGACACCGTCTGCGAGTACGCCGACGTCGAGATCGCCGCCGAAGGGGAGGGGCCGGAGCCCGATTTCACGGCCGCGCGCCGCGCCGTCGAGGCCTTTCTCGAACGCGCCGCGCCCACGATTCCGGCGGAACCGCCGGCCGGAGGATGGACGGGATTCCAGGAAACCGTGCGGAGCGCGCGGCGCCTGGGAGAGATCCTCGAGACGGACCGCGCACGCGACTTCGTGCGCGTCCTGCGCGTCCTGCGACGGAGCGACGCCTCGAAGCAGGCCGGCGCGTTCAAGTCGGCGGCCGATTCGCTCCGCGAAGACTTCGTCAAACCGGCGCTCGCGCGCTGGGCGGAGCACGTCCATCCCGCCGTCATGCGCGTGCTCTCGGACGCGCGCGACGAATACCGGGACTGGCGGCGGGCTCAGGCGCGCCTCAATTTCCAGGACCTGCTGCTCGAAGCGCGCGATCTCCTGCGCGACCACCCGGAGGCGAGGCGCTCGCTCGCCCGGCGGTTCACTCCGATCCTCGTGGACGAGTTCCAGGACACGGACCCGCTCCAGGCGGAGATCCTCATGCTCCTCACCGGCGCCGAGACCGACGAGCGCGACTGGCGGCGGCTCACGCCGGTCCCCGGCTCGCTCTTCGTCGTCGGCGATCCGAAGCAATCGATCTATCGCTTCCGCCGCGCCGACATCGAGACGTATGAAGACGTGCGCACGCGCATCGCGCGCAGCGGCCGCGTTCTGAAGCTCTCCACGAACTTCCGATCGAACGCGCCGCTCTGCGACTGGATCAATCGGACTTTTTCGCCTCTCTTTCCGGCCGAGCCCTCACGCGAACAGGCCGGCTACGTCCCGCTCGTCGCACGGGACGCCTCCTCGGGCCCGGCCGAGGTCTTTCGGATCGTCTGCCCGTCGCAGGGAAACACGATCAAACCCGTCGTCACGCACGATGCCCGCCGCATCGCCGGAAACATCGCCGCCGCGCTCGCGCGGCGCGAGCGGACGCCGGGCGACTTTCTCGTGCTCTTCCGGCGCCGCACCTACATGACCGACTACGCGCAGGCCCTCGAGGAACGGGGCGTGCCCTACGAAATCGCGGGCGGCGGCGCCTTCCGATCCGCCGACCTCGCGGCGTTTCTGCCGCTCCTCCAGACGCTCGCGGAGCCCGACGATCCCGTTCCGCTCGTCGCCGCGCTGCGCGGCGCGATTTTCGGCGTGGATGACGAGGCGCTCTATCGGTTCATGCGCGCCGGCGGGCGCTTCGACGCGCGTATCGAGCCACCGGCCGCGGCGGATCCGCGCATCCGTCGCGCGTTCGATCTCTTTCGCGAAGGCGCCCGTCTGGCCGAAACGCTCCCCCCGGCGGCGGCGATCTCGCGCTTCGCGGACCGGCTGGGCTGGATCGCCGCGACGGCCGCCGAGCCCCTCGGAGACAGCCGCGCCGGGAATCTCGTGAAGGCGCTCGCCGCGGCGCGCAAGCTCTCCGCCGAGGGGCGCGATTTCCCGACGCTCGTGCGGGAGCTCGACCGGCTGCGCCGCGAGGACCTGATCGAGCAGATGAGCCTGGAACCGGGCCGGCCGTCCGCCGTCCGCCTCATGACGCTTCATGGCGCGAAGGGGCTCGAGGCGCCCGTCGTCTTCCTGGCCGAGCCCGCGGCCGATCTCCCCGACCGGACTCACTGCTCGATCGATCGCAGCGCCTCGCCGGCGCGCGGGCATTTCCGCGTCGTCGTGCGGCGCGGCGAGCGCAGCACCGACGAGATCGCGCGCCCTTCCGGATGGGAGCCGATGCAGGAGCGCGAGGAGCGGTTCGAGAACGCCGAAAAGACGCGCTTTCTCTACGTCGGCGCGACGCGGGCGCGCGAGTCGCTCGTCGTGAGCGTGAAGCGCGCGGCGGGGGGAAAGTCCGGCGGGACGTGGGCGACGCTCGACCCCCGCCTGCGGGCGGACCTTCCGGAATCCGCGCCCGTCCCGCCCGTTCCCGCGGCGCCGGCGAGCGCGGCGTCCGACCTCGTGGCGGGCAGTCGCGCGCGCGGACAGGCGCGCCGGACGGCGAGCGCCGCCCCGAGCTTCCATACCGCCCAGGTCACCGCGCTCGCCCACGCCGGCGCCGGGGACTCGCCGCTGCGGGAGAGCACCGGCCGCGGAATGGAGTGGGGCCACATCATTCATCGTCTCCTCGAGGCCGCGATGCGGGACGCGTCGGCAGATCTACCCGCCCTCGCGCGCAACCTCTTCGCCGAGACGGATCGTCCGACGACGGATCTCGAGGACGCGCTCGCGCTCGTCG
The DNA here is from genome assembly GCA_036558325.1 of Thermoanaerobaculia bacterium. Lineage (GTDB taxonomy): Bacteria > Acidobacteriota > Thermoanaerobaculia > UBA5066 > Gp7-AA6 > DATBFU01. Next base: position 59,194 of record DATBFU010000153.1, read on the forward strand.
ACGCGGCGCGCCGCTCGCCGCTCTGGACGCGGGCGCTCGCCGCGAAGCGCCGGCTCGTCGAGGTGCCGTTCGCCCTCACGGTCCCCTCCGCCGAGCTCGGCCTTCCCCATCCGCCCGCGGAGACGCTCCTGACCGGCGCGATCGACCTGCTCTTCGAGGACGAGTCCGGCTGGACGCTCGTGGACTACAAGTCCGACCACATCGCCGGCAATCTCGAGGCGCTCGCGCGCTGGTACGCGCCGCAGATCCGGCACTACCGGCGCTACTGGTCGAAGCTGACGGGGCGCCCGACGCGGGCCGGGCTCTTCTTCGTCGAGACGGGAGAGGAAGTGTGGCTGCCGGAGGAATTCGAAGAAAACGGCGCGGGCGCGGTTACTGGATCCGCGGCGGGGTCTTCGCGCCCGGCTGTCCGGCCACGTAGCTGATGACGAAACGCCCGTTGGGTTTGCGGACGATCTCGTTCAACCGCAGCGTCAGGGCCTCGAGGAACTCGTCGCCGCCCTCGAGAACCTCGACGCCTCCGAGAGCGCCCGGCGAGGCGTTCGGTTCGGGGGTGTCTTCCCTGACCTCGATCTTCATGCCCTACGGAGGGAGCAATCGCAGCGCCAGAGGATCGCAGATATCTTAAGTCGTTGATTTAAAGGAATTTGTCGCCCAAGTCCAACCTGTCCCTCCCCAGGCCATCTGACACTTTCTGTCGTCCGATCTCCACTTTTTTCCACACGGAGGGCAGGCATTCGGGAGAGCAAAGCTGACGACACCCCCTTCCGCCAGCCGACTGGAAAACAATCGCCGGATCCGGCCCGAGCGGCTCGCCGCAGGCCTCGCAGCGAGGCGGTTTGCACGCCTCTCTTCGCCCTCCGAGAATCCGATCCAGACGATGCCACATGGGCAGGCTCCTCGAACGGAAGTCTCGGCCGTCCTGTCGGACAAATGCCGTCCGAGGGGATCGGAGGCCGTGAGGTGTCGATCCGGGGCGATCCTGTTCGACGGACATGGTGAAAAGGAGGCTCCGATGCGCTACATGCTCCTCATCTACGATCGCGAAGTCGACTGGGCCAAGCTCGCCGAGAAGGACAAGGGCCGGCTCTATCAGGAGTACGGCGCCTTCACCGAGGCCATCAAGAAGAGCGGCCACTACAGGGCGGGCGATCCGCTCCATCCGACGCCGAAGGCCGCCACGGTGCGCGTGCGGGACGGCAAGACGGTGACGACCGACGGGCCCTTCGCCGAGACGCGCGAACAGCTCGGCGGCTATTACATCGTGGCGGCGGAGGACCTCGGCGAGGCCGCGTCGATCGCGGCCCGAATTCCGACATCGCGGACCGGCTCGATCGAGGTGCGGCCGATCCTGGAGATGGCCGGCTGAGCGTCGAGAAGGTCTATCGGGAGGAGAGAGGGCGGATCCTCGCGACCCTCATTCGCCTCGTCGGCGACTTCGATCTCGCCGAGGAGATGATGCACGAGGCGTTTGCGGCCGCCCTCGAGCAGTGGGGAGGGCACGGCACGCCGGAGAATCCGCGCGCGTGGCTGGTGTCGACGGCGCGGCACAAGGCGATCGACCGGCTCCGGCGGGACGCGCGCTTCCGCGAGAAGCGGGACGAGCTCGCGCACTGGGCGGCGCTCGCCGAGGGCGCGCCGCCGGACTTCGCCGATCCCGACGACCGCCGCGTCGCCGACGACCGGCTCCGCCTCATCTTCACGTGCTGCCACCCCGCGCTCGCGCCCGAGGCGCAAATCGCCCTGACCCTGAAGACGCTCGGAGGGCTGTCCACGGAGGAGATTGCCCGCGCGTTTCTCGCCGAGACACCGGCCATGGCGCAGCGTCTCGTGCGGGCGAAGCAGAAGATCCGCCGCGCGGGAATTCCCTATCGCGTGCCTTCCGAGCAGGCCCTGCCGGAGCGCCTGGACGCCGTGCTCGCGGTTCTTTATCTGATCTTCAACGAGGGCTACGCCGCGACTTCGGGTGCCTCACTCGTTCGGGCGGAGCTCACGGCGGAGGCGATCCGCCTCGCGCGGCTCGTCGTGGAGCTCGTGCCGCGGCGGCCAGAAGCGCGCGCGCTCCTCGCGCTCATGTTGCTCCACGATTCCCGGCGCCGGGCCCGCACCGGCCCGGACGGCGAGATCGTGCTCCTCGAGGACCAGGACCGCCATCTCTGGGACCGCGAGGAGATCCGCGAGGGCATCGCCCTGACGCGTGCCGCGCTCGCGGAAGGCGGCCCGGGAAACTACGCCCTTCAGGCGGCGATCGCCGCGGTCCACGCGGAGTCCGCGCGCCCCGACGAGACCGACTGGCCGCAGATCGCGCTCCTCTACCGGGAGCTGCTCGATCGCCATCCTTCGCCCGTCGTCGCGTTGAACCACGCCGCCGCCGTGGCGGAAGCCTCCGGACCGGAGGCGGGGCTCGAGCTCCTCGACGGCATCGCCATGCGCGGCGAGCTCGACTCCTACCACCTCCTCCCCGCCGCGCGGGGACACCTCCTCGCGCGACTCGGGCGCCACGGAGAGGCGTCCGCCGCCTACCGGGAAGCGCTCGGCCTCGCGAGCAACGAGCCCGAGCGGCGCTTCCTCGAGCGCCGGCTCGGCGACACCGAACGCGCCGCGGCCGCGCGGCAGGGCCGCCCGGCCGGCTGACCGATACGACGACGGGCCGCTCGCTATACTGCTGCCCCGTGAAGCGGCTCGGGCGACTCGCTCTCCTCGCCGCCGCCGCGGGTTGCGCGCATCGCGCCGCGGCGCCGGCGTCGCCGGTCGCCGCCGTCGCGGGCCCGGCCGGACGGCTCGCCGTCGACGACGGGGGATCGGGGAGTCGGGCGCCGGTCCTCTTCGTGCACGGAAACGGCTCGAACAAGACGCAATGGGCCGCGCAGCTCGCGCATCTGCGCCCGACGCGCCGCGCGGCCGCGCTCGATCTGCGAGGAATGGGCGCTTCCGCGCCGGCCTCCGACGGCGACTATTCGGTCGAGGCGTTCGCGGCGGACGTCGCGGCGGTCGCCGACGCGCTCTCGCTCCGCCGCTTCGTTCTCGTCGGTCACAGCTTCGGCGGGGCGGTCGTCTGCGCCTACGCCGGCCGCCATCCCGGGCGGCTGGCCGGGCTCGTCTTCGCCGACGTCGCGGGCGATTTGTCCGCGACGCCGACCGAAGACGTCGAGACGTTGAAGCGCGGCCTCGCACCCGAGAAGTACGCGGCCTTCACGGACGCCTGGTTCGCGGGGATCCTGAAGGACGCCGCGCCGGCGACCCGCGAGGCCGTGATGCGCTCGCTCCACGCGACGCCGCGCGAGGTCTTCACGGGCGCGACCCTCGGACTCTACGCATTCCGGCTCGACGAATCGCTCGCGCGCTACCCGGGTCCCCGGCTCTCGATCGCGTCCTACCTGGCCGAGAGCCCTTTCGCGATCCACAAGACGGTGCCCGGCGTTCCGGTGCGCGTCATCTCCGGCGCCAGCCACTGGCTGATGATGGACAAGGCCGACGAGTTCGACCGCGATCTCGACGACTTCATCGCGGAGCTCGACCGACTCTCCCCGGAAGGAGGCGTTTCATGACATCCCTCGCCCGCCGGTCCTTCACCCTCGCCGCCGCGGCGCTCGCGATGCTCGCGATTCCTCGCCCGCTGCCGGCCGCCGCGGAGACCGCCGACGCCGCCGCCGCGCGCGTCGTCTTCGAGAAGAACCTCGATGCGATCCGCCGGCGCGACCGCGCGGCATACCTCGCGTGCTATCTCGAGGCGCCGAGCCTCGCCCGCACCGGGCCGACCGGGCCGGCCCTCGGCTACGACGACTTCGTCAAGCAGGCCGGCGAGAAGTGGCCGGATCTCTTCGAGGCGTCGGATCTGCGTCTCATGCCGTTGCGGCCGGGCCTCGTCTACGGCACGTACCGCTATCGCGTGAAGTACGGCAACGACGAGCATCGCGGGCTCTCCGAGCGCCTCTTCGTGCGGACCGGCACGCAGTGGAAGATCGCGGTGACGAGCGCCTTCGACGCGCCGCCGGGCACGCCCGCTCCGCCGCGCGCGCTGAAGGGCGCGACGCTCGTGGACGGCAACGGCGGTCCCCCGATCGCGAACGCCGTCGTCGTCCTGCGCGACGGCAAGATCGACTGCGCCGGCGCCGACTGCGCGATCCCCGAGGGCGTCGACGTGACGGACGTCTCCGGTCTCTGGGTCGTCCCGGGACTGATCGACGCGCACGTCCACTTCTCGCAGACGGGTTGGGCCGACGGGCGTCCCGACGCCTTCGACGTGCGCGACCGCTATCCCTACGAGAAGACGGAGGCCGATCTCGCCGCGCATCCCGAGCGATTCTTCCGGTCCCAGCTCTGCTCGGGAATCACGTCGGTCTTCGACGTCGGAGGCTATCCCTGGACGATCACGATGGCGAAGGCGCATCGCGACGACCCGAGCGCCCCGCGCGTCGAGGCGGCCGGGCCGCTGCTCTCGACGGCGGACCACTGGGTGAACCTGCCGGCCGAACGCCAGTTCATCTTTCTGAAGGACGCCGACGCGGGACGCGAAGGCGCCCGCTACCTCGCGGCGCGCGGCGCGGACGGCATCAAGATCTGGTACATCGTGAGCGCCGAGCATCCGGTCGACGCCACGGCCCCCGCGGTGCTCGCGGCGGGCGAGGAAGCGAAGAAGCTCGGGGTCCCTCTCCTCGTTCACGCGACCGGCCTCGCCGAGGCGAAGGTGGCGCTCCAGGCCGGCGCGAAGCTCCTCGTCCACAGCGTTTTCGATCTGCCCGTCGACGACGAGTTTCTGGCGCTCGCCAAACGGAACGGAACGATCTACTGTCCGACGCTCACGGTGGTCGGCGGCTACGCGCGCCTCGCCCAGGCGGCGATCTCCAAGAGAGCGCCGGCGGTCGACGATCCGAACGGCTGCGTCGATCCGGCGACGCTCGCGAAGGTCGCCGAGAGCGTCTCCGCGCCGGCGCCGCCGGCCGACCGCGCGGCGGCGATGGAGAAGCGGACCGCCGACGGCCTGCGCGTCGGCTCGGCCAACCTTGCCCGCGTCGCGAAGGCGGGCATTCCGATCGCCATGGGGACCGACGCCGGGAATCCCCTCACGCTTCACGGGCCGTCGATCTACGCCGAGATGGAAGCGATGCAGGCGGCGGGCCTCACGCCGATGCAGGTGCTCATCGCCTCGACGCGGGGCGGCGCGCTCGCGATGGGCGTCGAGAAGAAGACGGGCACGATCGAGAAGGGAAAGGACGCGGACCTGCTCGTCGTCGGCGCCGATCCGACGCGGGACGTCGCGAACCTGCGGCAGGTGCGCTTCGTCGTGCGCGCGGGCGTCGTGCGCACGATCGCCGAGCTCCACGCCGCCGCGTCGAGCAAAGACTAGAATCGCCTCCGTGCCGGACGGAGGTCGTCCCGTCGCGATCGTCGGAGCGGGGCCGACGGGCATCGCCTGCGCGGCGGAGCTCGCGCGCCGCGAGGTCCCGGCGGTCTGCTACGAGAAGGGCTTTCTTCTCGACTCCCTCTACCACTTTCCCGAAGAGATGCGCTGGTACTCGACGCGCGATCTTCTCGACATCGCCGGCGTCCCCTTCGGATGTCCCGAGCCCCACCCGACACGCCTCGAGGCGCTCGCCTACTATCGCGCCGTCGCCGAGCGCTTCGGCGTCGCGGTCGAGCCGGAGACGGAAGTCCGCGCCATCCGGCCGGACGGAGGCGGCGATGTCGAGATCGAGATCGCCCGCCGCGGGCAGATCGAGCGCCGGACCGCGGCCGCCGCCATCCTCGCGACGGGATTTTTCGGCAATCCGCGCCGCCTGGGCGTTCCGGGAGAGGACGGGCCGCACGTCCACCGACGGTATGTCTCGGGATATCCCTTCCACGGACGCGACGTCGTCGTCGTCGGAGGAAAAAACTCGGCGTGCGAGGCGGCCCTCGACCTCTATCGCCACGGAGCGCGCGTCACGCTGCTCGTCCGCGCGGCGCAGCTCTCCGAACGCGTCAAGTACTGGATCAAGCCGGACCTCGAGAACCGGATCCGGGCGGGTGCGATCCGCGCGTTCTTCGAGGCGCGCATCGTCGAGATCGCCGAGGAGTCGGTGCTCTTCGAAGACCCCGCGGGACGTCACGCGGTCTCGGCGGCCGCCGTCTTTCCGCTGATCGGCTATGCGCCCGACTTCCCGCTCTTCGAGCGATGCGGCATCCGGCTCGAAGGCGCGGAGCGCATTCCCGCTCACGATCCCGAGACGCTCGAATCCAACGTGCCGGGCGTGTACCTTGCGGGCGCGATCCTCGGCGGAACCGAGATCGGCAAGATCTTCATCGAGAACGGCCGGCATCATGCCGGAATGATCGCCGCGGCGATCGCGCAAAAGCTTCGGCCGCAGGCCGCGGAGAGGGAACGATGATCGAAGACGACGACACCGAATCCGGCGATCCGCACCGCGCCCGCGTCGACGAGGCGTTCGACTCCTTCGCGGACCGGCACGGCGGCCGCCTCGACCCGCCGGGCCAGGGACTGCTCGATCGCATGCGCTCGGCGGCGGCCGACCGCGACCGGGAGCGGCTGCGGGAGCATCTGGCCGAGGCGAAGGAGAAGCACGGCTGGCTCTACCGGGAGCTCGCGGAGCACCCGGCGCTCGCGACGCTGCTCGACGAGCTGGCTCTGTGGGGCTTCTGAAGGGGAAGGCGGCCCCCGCCGCGGCGTGCGCTGCCGCGCTCGCGCTCCTTCTCTCCCTTTCTCTCTTCTGCACGGCGCCGCGTTCCCCCAGCCCGCCGGGGCGGACGGGAGCGGCGCCGCACGCCGGCCGGGCGGTGCTCGTATCCTTCGACGGCGTCTCGGCGGACCTTCTCTACGAGCTCCTGGCGCAGCCGGGGGCGCTCCCGTCCGGCGGTTATCGCCGCATCGCGGAGCGCGGCCTCGCGGCCCGCCGCTCGCGCCCGCCGACGCCGTCGCTCACGGCGCCCTCGCACGTCACCCACGTCACCGGAGCGCTGCCGCAGGCGACGGGCATCGTGGCGAACTGGATGCTCGACCGATCGAAGCCGTTCGGCGAGGAGGTCTCGGGGTTCGACGCGCCGATCCGCGCGGACACGCTCTGGCAGGCGGCGCGCCGGCAGGGCAAGCGCGTCGGCGTCCTCCTCTATCCGGGCGGCGACGGCGCGACGCCCGAGCGCACCGCCGATTTCGGTCTCACGTTCCATCCGAAGAAATCCGCTCCCGCGCGGTTCGTCCGCCTCGCCGCGACCGACTGGAGCGACGCGGCGGCCAGCCGAACGCGGAGCTTCTCGCCCCCGCGCGCGTCGCGGCTCGCGTTTCCGCCGACGGGCCACGCCGCGGCGCTCGTCGCCGTCGATACGACCGACGACGGCCGGGTGAATTACGACCGCCTGGAGATCGCCCCCGAGGCGGGAGCGCCCGGGACCGTGCGCATCGGCGAGTGGTTCGCCGCGGAGGCCGCGGACGGGGAGCGGCGCACGGGCGCTTGGTGCAAACTTCTCTCGCTTTCTCCCGATCTCTCCGAGACCGAGATTTACGCGGGCGTCCTCGAGTCCACGGACGCCTACCCCGACTCGTTCCGGAGTGACCTCGACGGGAGCGCGGGCTTCTGGCCGGGCGTGCCCGACGCCGACCACACGGGCGCGAAGTCTCACCCGGAGATCTACGTCGAACAGGCCGAGCGGCTGGCCGACTTCCTGACGCGCGCGCAGGTCCGGGCGATCGCGCGCGGCGACTGGGATCTCCTGCTCCTCTATCAGCCGGAGGTGGACGAGATCGAGCATCCGTTCTTCTTGACCGAGCCGCGCCAGGAGGGATATTCGCCCGAGCGCGCCGCCGTCTTCCGCGGCTACGTCGAGAAGGCCTATGCGATGGCCGACCGCGCGCTCGACGCGATCGCGAAATCGCTCTCGGCGTCGGACGCGCTCTTCGTGACGTCCGATCACGGGATGGTCCCGATTTGGACCACGATCTATCCGAACGAGATCCTGCGGCAGGCGGGATTCACGCGGATGTCGGGCGGGGAGACGATCGATCCTTCCTCGGCGGCCGCCGCGATCGCCGAGAGCGGTATCGCGAACGTCTATCTCAATCCGCGCGCGGCCCCGACGGACGCGCTCGCGCGCATCGAGAAGCTGTTCACCGACTTCCGCGTCGGCGGCGAATCGCCCTTCGACCGGATCGTTCGCCGCGCCGACGCGGGCCCGCTCGGCCTCGATGCTCCGGAGTCGGGCGACCTGATCGTCATCGCGCGCCCGGGATTCAACTTCTCGACGTCCGCCTTCGCGGGCAAGACCTCCGGCGTCCCGAAGAACTACGGCGGCCACGGCTACCGGAACGCGTTCGCGCCGCTCGACGCGACGTTCTTCGCGGCGGGACCGGGGATTGCGCCGGCCCGGGTGGACGAGTTCCCGTCCTGGCGCATCGCGTCCTTCGTCTGCCGGACCCTGGGCATCGACCCGCCCCGCGACGCCGCGCCGTGACGCCCGAAGGCCCGCGTCCGTACGCGTTAGAGTGTGGCCGGAAATGTACGAGCAGTTCTACGGATTCCGGGAGCCGCCCTTCAATCTGACGCCCGATCCGCGCTTTCTCTTCTTCTCCGACCGGCACCGCGAAGCGTTCAATCACGTGCTCTTCGGCATCCACGAGCGGAAGGGCTTCATCCAGCTGACCGGCGAGGTCGGGGCCGGCAAGACGACGGTCTGCCGCGCCATTCTCAAGGAGCTCGGCCCGACCTATCGCACGGCCCTGATCTTGAACCCGTCGCTGACGGCCTCGCAGCTGCTGCGGACGATCCTGACGGAGCTCGGCCTCGACGGACGGCACGGCGACCGCGTCTTCGCCCTGGAGACGTTGAACGAGTTCCTTCTCGCGGAGGCGAGTGCCGGCCATGACGTCGTGCTCCTGATCGACGAGGCGCAGGATCTGGGCGACGAGCTCCTCGAGCAGGTGCGGCTTCTTTCGAACCTGGAGACGGAGCGGCGCAAGCTCCTTCAGATCGTGCTCGTGGGGCAGCCGGAGCTCCGCGACAAGCTGAACGGACAGAACCTCCGGCAGCTGCGCCAGCGCATCACCGTGCGCTACCACCTGTCGCCGCTCTCGCGCGCCGAGACCGAGCGCTACATCGACCACCGCCTCCGCATCGCGGGCGGCATCGGGCGGCCGATCTTCACGCCCTGGGCGATCCGGACGATCCATCGCTACTCGCGCGGTGTGCCCCGCCTCATCAACGCGGTCTGCGACAAGGCGCTCCTCTACGGATTCGTCAATACGACCGACGAGCTCACGGGCCGGTCGATCCGGCAGGCGATCGCGGAGCTCGAGGGGAAGGCGGCGTGAGCCTCATCGACGACGCACTGCGGCGCGCGCAGGCCGCGCAATCGGGCGGCCCGGGTCCGTCCGGCTCGCGCGTGCCGCTGCCGCTGCCCGACCCCGGACGCTACCGCCGGCGCCGCATGCGCCGCCTCGCCGCGATCCTGGCCGGGGTGGCGGCCGTGATTGCCGCGGGCGTCCTGTTCCTCCGGCGCGTCGAGGCGCCGCCGACCGAACCGCGTCCCGCCGCGGCGACGCCCCGGCCGGCCGACACGGTTGCGGCAACCGCCCTGCCGACCCCGACGGCGATTCCCGTGGCTCCCCCGCGCGCCGCGGTGATCCGGGACACGCCGGCACCGGCGGCGATCGTCCCGAAGCCGACCGAGCCGCGGCCGGTCGCGACCGCTCCCGCGGCCTCCGCGCCTCCGCCTCCGGCCGCGACCGAGAAGGCGCCGGCCCGAGCGCCCGTTCCGACGCGGCTTCCGGCCGCCGTCGTCGCCGCGGCTCCCGCTCCGGTTCCGACACGGCCCGCGCCGCGCCGGCAGCCGCCCGTGGTTCCGCCGGCGGCCGCCTCCGCGCCGCCGCCCGCCGAGATCTCGTACGCCTCGGGAAGCCCGCGTCTCACGAGTCGTTCGAACCCCGGCACGCCGGCCCCGGCGGCTCCGGCTCCCGAGAACGAGGTTCCGGCCGAGACGGCCGCGCCGGCGCCGCGTCCCGAGCCGACGCGGGAACCTGCGATGCGGACCCGCACGTTCAACGGCGCGGCAAACCTCCCGCTCGCGAGGCTCGAGCTCGAGGGCATTGTGTACTCCGAGGCGAATCCGACGGCGCTCATCAGCGGCCACGTCGTCCGGCCGGGAAGCTACGTCGAGGGCTACACGGTCCTCTCGATCGGCCGCGACCGCGTCGAGCTTCAGGGCGACAACGAGAAGATCGTTCTGATCCTGCACTAGCCACGCCCGACCCGGATCGCCCCGACCCGCAACCCTTCGGGCCGGCGCCGTGTTCTAGGCCCCGAGGCGAAACGCATGAACACGGAATCCTGCCCCGGCCCCGAATCGCGCGGCGAAGCCAGTCGACACGGTCCGGGCGATCGCCAGCGCAAGCGTGATCGCGAGCTCCGTTTGGTGATATCCGGAAGCCCGGGATCCATGGAGAACGACGGCACCGCGGCCGAAGCCGCCCTCTGCGCCGCCCTCGCGGCCGACGTGGACCAGGCCTTCGAGGCCCTCGTCCGCCACTTCCAGGACCGCCTCTTCGGGTTCGCGCTCCGGCTGACGGGCCGGCGCGAGGACGCCGAAGAGGTCGCGCAGGACGCGTTCGTGCGCGCGTACCGCGCGCTGCGGACGTATCCGCCCGAGCGGCGCCGGGAGATGGCGCTGAAGGCCTGGCTCTATCGGATCGCGTTGAACGTCGTGCGCAATCGCGTGCGCCGCAAGCGCCGCCCCACCGTGTCGCTCGACGACGCGGGAGCGGCGTCGGGCGCGCGCCAGGCCGCCGACGACCCGGGGTCGCGGCCGGACGCGCGCTTCGAGCTCAAGCGCCAGCGCGCGGACATCGCCTCGCTCGTGGCGGAGCTGCCCGAGCGCTACCGCGCCCCGCTCATCCTCCGCTACGTCGAAGGCCTCAAGCTCGAGGAAGTCGCGGGCATCCTGAAGCAGCCTGTCGGCACGACCAAGTCCAACGTTCACCGCGCGATCAACGCGCTCCGGAAGGCGCTGACGGATTCGCGCCGACCGGCCAGAGGAGCCAGAGCATGACGAACAAGCACGATCACGACGCTGCGCGAATCCCGCGCGCCCTGAGGGCGCTCGGAGGAGAAAAGGCGCCCGCAACCCTCCTGCCCGCGGTCCTCGAGCGCGTGGGCCTGTCCGACCGCTACTGGCGACTCGCGTCGCCGCTCGGTCCCGTATACGTCGCGCACAGCAAGGCGGGCATCTCGATGGTGTCGCGCGCGAGCTCGGCGGCGGCGTTCGAACGACGCTTCCGCAGCCGGTTCGGCCGGTCGATCTCCGCCGAGACGCGCGTGGCTCCGGCGCGCGTGAAGGCCCTGGTCCGCGATCTCAAGGGCGAGGAGCGGCGCGCGCTGGCGTTCGACCTGCGGGGCCTCTCCGAGTTCGAGCGGGCGGTTCTCGAGAAGGCGCTCGAGATCCCGTCCGGAGAGGTCCGGCCGTACGGCTGGATCGCGCGCGAGATCGGCCATCCCGACGCGGTCCGCGCGACGGGATCGGCGCTCGCCAAGAACCCCGTGCCGCTTCTGATCCCCTGTCACCGCGTCGTGCGCAGCGACGGCCACCTCGGCCGATACTCCCTCGGCGGCGCGCGCAACAAGAAGACGCTGCTCGAGATCGAGGGCGCCCGTCCCGACACGCTCGAGATGCTCGCGGCGCAGGGCGTGCGATATCTGGGCAACGCGGAGAAGCGCTCCTACTGCTACCCGACCTGCGGCGGCGCCATCCAGGAGCTGCTCGAAGCCAACAAGGTGCATTTCCACTCCGGCCAGGAGGCCGTGGCGGCCGGCTTCCGCCCCTGCAAGGACTGCCGGCCGATGGCCGCCTGAGGGTCTCCCGCAGAACTTTTCGCCCCCCCGAGCGTTCTCTCCGACAGAAGGGGGAGAACGCCCATGAGACCCTCGATCGCGCGCTCGGCGCTCGCCGCGGCCCTGGCCCTGGCGGCGCTGCCGGTCCTCGCCGAATCCCGCATGGAGAAGACCCTGAGGCTCGAGCCGGGCGGCCGCTTCCGCCTCGACACCGACCTCGGGAGCGTCTCGGTGACCGGCCGGGCCGGCTCCGACGTCCATCTGGTCGTCACGAGCCGCCGCGACCTCGACGAGATCCTCACCTTCCGCTTCGACGAGAGCTCCGGGTCCGTCACGGTCACGGCGCGCCGCAAGCACAAGAACTGGTTCGGCGACAACAGCGGCCGCGTCCACTACGAGATCGAGGTCCCGACCGAGACGGCGACGGACATCAACACCTCCGGCGGCGGGATCTCGATCCAGGGGCTCCACGGGCGCTCCAAACTCGACACGTCGGGCGGCGGCATCAAGGTGCACGAGCTGACCGGCGACCTCGAAGCCGACACCTCGGGCGGCTCGATCGATCTCGCGGACATCAAGGGGCGCATGCGCGTGCAGACCTCCGGCGGCGGCATCGACGGCCGCAGCCTCGACGGCGACCTGAACGCCGACACGAGCGGAGGCTCGATCGATCTCGACCGGGTGACCGGCGACATCAAATGCTCGAGCTCGGGCGGCGGCATCCACATCCGCGAGGCCGGCGCGCGGGTCGAGGCCGAGACCTCGGGCGGAGGGATCGAGGCCTCGTTCGCGAAGGGCAACGCGCGCGGCGGGAGCCTCGAGACGTCCGGTGGCGGGATCGAGGTCATGCTCGACCCGAACGCGGGCTTCGAGATCGACGCCGAAGGCAACTACGTCAAGACCGATCTGCCGGTGAGAGTCGTCGGCGAGGTCTCGCGCCACAGTCTTCACGGGACCCTCGGCGCCGGCGGCGCGCGGCTTCGGCTGCGCACGAGCGGCGGCGGCGTGACGATCCGCTCGCTCTGAATCGAAGCCCCCGCGATCCGCTCCGCGTGTAGAGTCGCGGGATGCGGATCGCCTTCGTCGGCGCGGGGGGCGTCGGCGGATACTTCGGCGCCCGGCTGGCGGCGGCCGGCGAAGACGTCGCGTTCCTCGCGCGCGGCGCGCACCTCGAGGCGATCCGGCGCGAGGGCCTGCGAATCCTTTCCGGCGCCGGCGACGCGTGCGTCTTCCCGGAGGCCTCCGACGACCCGGCCGCCCTCGCGCCCGCCGAGATCGTCGTCGTGGCCGTCAAGAATTTCGACACCGAGGAGGCCGGTCGCGCGGCCGCCCGGCTGGTGGCGCCGGACGGCGAGCTGCTCTCGCTCCAGAACGGCGTCGAGGCGTGGGACGTCCTGGCCGGGATCCTCGGCCGGCCGGCGCTCGGAGGCGTCGCGTACATCACCGCCGTCATCGAGCGGCCCGGCGTCATCCGCCACAACGGCATGCTCGCCGGCCTCGCGCTCGGCGCGTTCGACCGGCGGCCCTCGCCCGTCGCGGAGCGCTTCCGGGACGCCTGTCTGGCGGCGAAGGTCGACGCGAGGATTCCGGACGACATCACGGCGGCGATCTGGGAGAAGTTCGTCTTCCTGACCTCGTTCTCCGCGGTGACGGCGCTCGCGCGCCTCTCGATCGGACCGATCCGTGAGGATCCGGAGGCCCGCGCTCTCTTCGAGCGGGCCATGCGCGAGGCGGAGGCGGTCGCTCATGCCCGCGGCATCGCGCTGCCCGAAGACGTCGTCGCGCGGCGCATGACGGTCACGGACCGCCTGCCCCCGGACTCCGTCGCCTCGATGGCGCATGATCTCGCGCGCGGCAACCGCCTCGAGCTGCCGTGGCTCTCCGGCGCCGTCGTCCGCATGGGACGCGCCCTCGGCGTGCCGACGCCCATCCACGAGACGGCCGCCGCGCTTCTCGGGCCCTTCACGGCCGGAGACCGCGGGAACCGCGATTGACGCCGCCGTGCGCTACCGCATCGAAGAGTACGTCCGCTGGGAGGACATCGACGCCGCGGGCATCATCAACTATCAGGCCTACCTGCGCTTCTTCGGGCTCGCGGAAGCCGAGCTGCTGCGAGAAGCGGGCCTGAACTACCGCTACCTCTCGACCGCGCTCGGGATCGGCCTTCCGCGCGTGCACATCGAGTGCGACTTCCACCTCCCCGTCACGCTCGACGAGCTCCTCGTCGTCGAGGCGTCTTTCTCGCGCATCGGACGGACCTCGATCACGCTCGACTTCGAGGCGCGCCGGCGCGACCGGCCCTCGGACCGCGTGGCGAGCGGCCGTTACGTCCTCGTCTCCGTGAAGCTCGACACGTTCGAGCCCGTTGCGGTGCCGGACGAGATCCGTACCCGGCTCGCGCCCTACGTCGAGCCGCCGCCCGCGGCGCCGTGAGGCCGCGATGACGCCGCTCGCCGGCGTGCGCGCCGTGCTCTTCGATCTCGAGGGAACGCTCTTCGAATCGGGGCGGCCGGTGCCCGGAGCCGCCGCCGCGCTGGCGGAGCTCGACCGCCGGGGCGTCTCCTTCCGCTTCGTGACGAACACGACGAGCCGTCCCCGCCGCGTTCTCGCCGCGGAGCTCGCGGGCATGGGGCTGCCGGCCGATCCGCGGCGCCTCTTCACCGCGCCGGACGCGGGCCGCGAGCTGCTCCTCGCGCGCGGCTGGACGCGGGCGCACCTGTTCGTGCGGCCGGCGCTCCGGGAGGACTTCGCGGGAATCGCGGCGGACGACGCGGCGCCGGACGCCGTCGTTCTCGGGGATCTCGGCGAGGAGACGACCTACGAGGGACTGAATCGCGCGTTTCGCCTGCTGCTCTCGGGGGCGCGCCTCGTGACCCTCGCGCGCAACCGCTACTACCGCGGCCCCGACGGCCTGCGTCTCGACCAGGGACCGTTCGCGGCGGCCCTCGAATACGCGAGCGGCCGGGAAGCGATCCTCGCGGGGAAGCCCTCTCCCGACTTCTTCGCCGCGGCGCTCGCGCCGCTCGGCGTCCCGCCGTCGGAGGCCGCCGTCGTCGGGGACGACGCCGAGTCCGACGTGGGCGGCGCGCAGGCGGCGGGAATGCGCGGCGTCCTCGTGCGCACGGGGAAATTCCGTGAGAGCGACCTGGCGCGCTCGGGCGCGCCTCCCGACGCGGTCATCGGATCGGCGGCGGATCTCCCGCGTCTTCTCGAACCGCCGGAGCGCTGAACGCCTCGAGGTCTCCTTCGGCCAGACGGTCGGGCAGCACGAAGACGCGGCGCGCGAGATCGGACGCCAGAGTCTCGGAGCGGTAGTAGCGATCCAGGATCGACGGCTTCCAGGCGAGCAGATCCGGATTCCGTTCCGCGAACGCAGGCCAGGTGTCTTCTCCGCCGCGCCCCATCCGCTCGCGAATGAGAAGAAGAAAGGCCCACGTGATCGTCTCGTGGTAGAGGCCGCTTTTGCCGACCGACGCCGCGAATCGCCGGAGCCCTTCCGCGAACCTCTCGAGCGCCGCGGCCGGGGGCAGCCGCCGCAGATACAGCCACGCCAGCCGCACGTGGTCGCGATGCCGGAACGCGCCTTCGGGCAGCGCGCCGCGCTCGAAGGCCTCCCGGAACTCGTCGTCGTCCAAGCGAGCGTCCGTCACGGCGCCCCCTCGATCATGCGGTGGCTCGCGCTCGCGTCGAGATCCAGGCCGTAGATGCGCTTGAGCTCCGCGATCTGCTTGAGGGTCTCCCCCGAGAATGGCGCCTTCCCCTCGAAGGCGTGGAGAACGATTCCTTCGAGGAGGTCGCCCAGAGAGAGATCCTTCAGCTCCGCGAGGGCCTTCAGGACCTTGACCAGCCGCTTCTCCATCCGCACGCCGGTCTGTACCCGCTCGATCGAAAGAGGCCGCCCTTTTCCCGGAGAGCCCGCGGCCCGCCTCCATTTTGTTACCATGGTAACAATATACCACGCATTACCGCGGCGCGGCGGCCCTTCGGAAATAATCCGTCCTTCGTCATGCCGTCCCTCGACGACTGGATCTCGCTCGCCCGTTCGACCTGGCAGGCCGTCGGCCGCCGCGACATGTCCGGCATCTACTCGAGCCAGTGGCCGACGGCGCGGGCCGAGCTGACGGCCGGGTACGCCGACGAGCTCGCGCGCCCCGGCGGCCGCGTCAAGCGATTCTTCCGCACCTCGAACGCCGTCCTGTTCGGGCTCGCGAAGCGCCTCGCGCCGGCGCGCCGGGTGCTCTTCGGCGCCGTCCTCGTCTGTCTGCTCCTCTCGTTCAGCTCGCGCTACGACGTCAGCTTCCACCACGGAACGAAGACCACCTCCTACGGCTTCTACTTCGACAACTTCTTTCTCTGGCTCTCGATCCTGCTCCTCGGGCTTCTCCTCGCGATGGAGCTCGTGGACAAGATCGCCTATCGCGACGAGCTCGAGCTCGCGCGCGAGCTCCAGGCGAGCCTCATCCCGACGGAGCTCCCCCAGCCGCCCGGCTTCGAGCTCGCCGCGCACAACGAGATCGCCAACATGGTGGGCGGCGACATCTACGATTTCGCCGAGCTGCCCGACGGGCGTCTCGCGATCCTCTTCGGCGACGCCTCGGGACACGGGATGGCGGCCGGGCTCGTCATGGCCGTCGCGCACGCCGCCTTCCGCACGCAGCTCGATGTCGATCCGGAGCCCGCCGCGATGTTCGCCGCCCTGAACCGCATCTTGTGCCGGACGGGAACGTCGCGGGCCTTCTTCGGCGCCGTCTATCTCCTTTTCGCGCCCGACGGCACGTTCTCCGGCTCGATCGCCGGCCATCCGCCGATCCAGCGAGTCGATCCGGGCGGGCGGGTGGTCGAGCGCATCGGCCGCGGAGCCTATCCGCTCGGCATCAAGCCGGATCTGTCCTGGGAGATCGAACGGGGCCGGCTCGCGCACGGACAGATGCTCGTCCTCTGCTCCGACGGCGTGACCGAGGCGCACGACGCCGCCGGGAACGAGTTCGGAGAGGGCCGCGTCGAGGCGGCTCTGCCGCGGGTCGCGACACTGCCGCCCGCCGGAATCGTCGAGGCGATCGCGCGCGGCGCGTCCGACTTTCGTGGCGGCGGCGCGCCCGAGGACGACCTCTCGATCGCCGTCGTGAGATACCGCGGCTAGATTCGCGCCGCCCGGCGACTCGACGACTCGGCTACTCCGTCGCAATCCTCACGACGACCGGCTCCTGGAGCTTGCCGGGATCGAAGGCGCCGGTCTGCTCGTCGAACACCGCCCACTGGCTCTTCCCGATCACGTAGAGATCCTTCTCGACGAGGGTCAGGAGCGTCGGCTCGGTGGCCTCGGGATCGTTCATGTCGAGGATCCTCGCGGCGACGACGCGGTCCCCGGCGGCATCGAGCTCGAGCCGCGCGACGCGCTGCGGTGCGAGCCCGTTCTGCGTGACGTAGAAGACGCGGCCGCCGGCGCTCGAGGACGCCACGAGGCCGTCGATTCCGAAGAGCGGCGCGTCGGCGGGGCCCGCGACCTCGTGACGCTTTCCGCCTTCGATCCAGTAGAGCCCGTAGCCCCAGTCGGCGACGTAGATTCGCCCGCCCGGCCCGTGCCCGATCCCCTGCGGCGAGCGGAAGACGCCGGGCGGCACGACGGTCTCGACCGGGCCGCCGGCCGCGCGAAACCGGTAGATGCCGGACCCCAGGCTGTCCGTCACGAGCACGTCGCCGTCGGCCTCGACGAGGAGGTCGTTGCACGCGTGCGGCTTGCCGTCGGAGGACAGCGGGTCGCGGCGGAGGAGCTTTCCCGTCGCGAGGTCGAACGCGTAGAGAGCGCTCGCGCCCTCGAGGCGCTTCTCGTAGCCGGCCATCTGCGGCAACGCGGCGCTGCAGGCGAGCAGGCGCTTTCGCGGCGCGTCCACCGCGAGCGCGAGCACCCCCTGGATCCCGTCCTGCCCCCCGCGAACGAAGTCGGACATCGTCCCGTCCGCGGCGCGGCGGATGATCTTGCGGCGGTGGACGCTCGAGACGAAGAACGCCTTCGAAGCCGGGTCGTAGGCGACGCCTTCGGTCAGGAGATCCTTCTCCGGCAGCCGGAACGCGACGGCGCTTCCGCCGACCGGCCGGCGCAGCTCCGCGAGCCCGCGCCGCACGCCGGCGAACTCCGGCCCATCCCGCACGGCCGCGAAGTCTTCGTCGGTGGCGGAGCCGAAATCGAGCGTGCGATCGATCAGGCCTTCGAGGATCTTCGCCGCCTCGGCCGCACGGCCATTGCGCGCCTGCGCGCAGGCGAGGGTGTAGAGGATCCGCGGCTCTCCGGGCCGCAGCGCCGACGCCTGCCGCGCGTTCTCGAGAAACCCCGGCCAGTCCTTGGCCCGATACGCCGCGAGCGCCTTCTTCTGGAACTCGAGGCTCTTCGCCCGGTCCGCTTCCGAGGGGCCGACGCCGGCCGGCGCAAACGCGAGCCACGAAACGGCGAGCGCCGTGATTGCCAAGGTCGGGCGCATCCGCAAGGGTCCACCTCCCCGGTTTCTCGGTGCGTACGGAAAGAGGCGCTCGAGGTTGCCTCGCGGCCCCGGGAATCGGGCCTTCCGCCCTCGCGTTTTGGGGGTCGGGCCGGGAAGCGTCCGCGGGCCGCCGGCGGCTCGGAATCTTCCCGGCTTTTCGCAACGTAATTCTGAGCGGCAAAAGAGGTGTCTCCGATGTCCGAACCCCTGAATCTCCCGGTCGTTCCGATGCGCAACTCGGTCCTCCTGCCGGGCGTGAGCTTTCCGATCTCCGCCGGCCGGCCCGGGACGCTGCGTGCGATCGAAGCGGCCTTGAAGTCTACCGACCGCCGCGTGTTCGCCGTCTCCCAGCGGGTCGACGCCGAAGACGTGAATCCGGAGATGCTCCACACGATCGGGACGATCGCGACCATCGGCTCTCTCCAGCGGGGCCTCGGCTCCGTGCGCCTGCTCCTCGAGGGGCAGAGCCGCGGCATCGCGCTGCGTTTCACGCCGAAGAAGTCGGGTTACCTCGAGGCCTCGGTTCAGGAGGCCCGCGAGATGTTGCCCCTCGACGCCAAGGACCCGGCGTTCCTCGCCCTCCACCGGGAGGCGCGCGAGCGCGCCGGCGAGCTCGGCAAGAAGCTCGGCCTGCCCGACGAGGCCGTCGAGCAGATCCTCGGAGAGGTGGACGAGCCCGGACGGCTGGCCGACCTGGTCGCCGGCTACATCGACATTCCCGCGGCGGAGCGGCAGGCCATCCTCGAGACGCTCTCGATCGAGGACCGCCTGCGGCGCGTTCTCGTGCACGTGCAGCGGCAGATCCAGGTGCTCTCGGCGCAGGCCGACATCCAGGAGAAGGTCAAGGAGGAGATCGGCGGGCGCCAGCGCGAGGCCTATCTGCGCGAGCAGCTCAAGGCGATCCAGAAGGAGCTCGGCGAGGGCGACGGCGAGGGCGACGATTCGCTCAAGGAGCTCAAGGCCCAGCTCGACGCGCTCGAGCTTCCGGAGGAAGCGCGCAAGGAAGTGGACCGCGAGTGGGCACGCCTGACGCGCGTCGGCCGCGAGTCCATGGAGTCGCAGGTCATCCGGACGTTCCTCGAGACGGTCGCGGAGCTCCCGTGGAACACCCGGAGCAACGAGCATCTCGACGTCTCCGAGGCGGCGCGCATCCTGAACGAGGACCACTACGGGCTGAAGGACGTCAAGGACCGGATCCTGGAGTTTCTCGCCGTGCGGCAGCTCTCGCAGGCGCGGGAGAAGGCGGCCGGAGGCGAGCCGACGGAGCAGGAGAAGGAGGCGGCCAAGGCCGAGCCGCACGCCGCGGTCCGCGCGCGCGGGCGGATCCTCCTCTTCTCCGGGCCGCCCGGCGTCGGCAAGACGTCCATCGCCAAGTCGATCGCCCGCGCGATGGGGCGCAAGTACGTGCGCATCTCGCTCGGCGGCGCGCGTGACGAGGCCGACATCCGCGGCCATCGGCGCACCTACATCGGCGCGATGCCGGGCCGCATCCTCCAGGGGATGAAGCAGGCGGGAGCCAAGAATCCGGTCTTCCTGCTCGACGAGGTCGACAAGCTCGGCATCTCCTTCCAGGGGGACCCGGCCTCGGCGCTCCTCGAAGTGCTCGACCCCGCGCAGAACGACAGCTTCACCGATCACTACCTGGGGGTTCCCTTCGATCTCTCGGAGGTGCTCTTCATCGCCACCGCGAACTTCCTCCAGAACATCCCGGGGCCGCTCCTCGACCGCATGGAGGTCGTGAACTTCGCCGGCTACACCGAGGAGGAGAAGCTCCAGATCGCGAAGAGCTATCTCGTCCCGCGGCAGCTCGAGGAGAACGGTCTCGACAAGAGCCAGCTCACGCTTTCCGACGGCGCAATCCGCGAGGTGATCACGGGGTTCACGCGGGAGTCCGGAGTCCGGCAGCTCGAGCGCGAGCTCGGGCGCCTGGCGCGCAAGGTGGCGCGGCGCATCGCCGCCGGCGAGATCGCACAGGCGGAGGTCGAGGCCGCCGAGATCCGGCCGTTGCTCGGCCGGCCGAAGGTGCATCCGGAGAAGAAGGCGCCGGAGGACCAGGTCGGCATCGCGACCGGCATGTACTACACGCCGGCCGGCGGCGACATCATGTTCGTCGAGGCCTCGCTGATGCGCGGCAAGGGAGATCTCATTCTCACGGGCCAGCTCGGGGACGTCATGAAGGAGTCGGCGCGCGCCGCATGGACTTATGCGCGTTCGCACGCCGCGTGGCTCGGCATCGACGAGCGCGACTTCGAGCGCGACTTGCACATTCACGTGCCCGCGGGCTCGATTCCGAAGGACGGCCCGTCCGCGGGCATCGCGATGGCGTCGGCCGTCGTTTCCGCCTTGTCGAAGCGGCCCGTGCGCAACGACGTCGCGATGACCGGCGAGGTCACGATTTCCGGACGGGTGCTCCCCATCGGGGGTCTCAAAGAAAAGATCCTCGGGGCCGTGCGCGCCGGGATCACGGCCTTCGTCATCCCGCGGGACAACGAGCCGGATCTCGAGGACCTTTCGAATGAAGTCCGCGAGACGATCTCGGTGAGTCCCGTCGATACGCTCGCCGAGGCGCTCGCCGTGACGCTGCGCAACGGGTCGCTGCACGAGGGGAAGCTGCGGTTCGCCGCGGAACAGCCGGGAAGTGAAGCGGCGCACTGACCGGCTGAGTCGGCCTCAGCCGTTCTTCTTTCGCCTCCTCGCGATCTCGGCGTAGGCGTACGCGAGCGCCAGCCCGCGATACGGCCGCCATCGGTCGGCGAAACGCCGCATCCGCTCCTCGCCGACCCGAGCCCGATGGCCGAGGAGCTCCATCGCGACGTACTTCACGACGCCGAGATCGCCGCCCGGGAAGACGTCGGCGCGCCCGAGCCCCCGGAGCAGCGCGATCTCGGCGGTCCAGCGCCCGACGCCCTTGATCGCGGTCAGCCGCTCGATCGCCTCTTCATCGGAGAGCTTCTCGAGCCCGGCCTCCGAAATGCCGCCGTTGGCGAACGCCCGCGCCAGACGCACGAGCGTGCCCGCCTTCGCCCGGGAAAGGCGGAACCGCCGGAGCGCGCGGGACTTCACGCGCGCCAGCCGCGCCGGCTCGGGGAACGCGACGAAGGTCTGCCGCCCGCGGCGCGCACGGCGCCCGAAAGCGAGCGCGAGCTCCCGCCGGATGTCGTAAGCGAAGACGAGATTGACCTGCTGGGCGAGAACCGCCGTCACCGCGGCCTCGAAGAGCGACGCCGCCCCCGCGATGCGCAGACCGCGCGCGTGCGCGAGCGCTCCGCCGAGAAGCGGATCCGCCCGGAACGCCCGGTAGAACGGCCGCGTGTCGAGCGCCGCGCCGAGGCCGATCGCGACGACGCGCCGCGCGGCTTCACGCGCCTCGGGGCTTCGCGCGCCCGCGCCGGTCAGGCGGACGGCGACGCGCGCGCGCGCGACCGTGCCGAGCTGCCGCGCTTCGAGGAGCACTCCCCCGCGGCCGACCGGAAGCAGCCGCCGGTAGGTCGTCCCGTCGAAGCGGTCGACCACCTCCGGCCACCGCGTGAATCGCTCGGCAGTCGCGGCGAGGGAGTAAGGGCCTCCGGGCGCGACGACGAAGCGCGCGGTTTCGATCGGGACTTCGGGAGGCAACGCCGGCGGAACGGCGGCCGGCTCAGTGGCCGCCGCGGAACGAGAAGAGGGACTTGCGCAGGAAGATCCGCGTGCCCGGGCGGGACGCTTCGGATCCCGCCGAGCTCATCCCGGCCGCCGTCTTCCAGTACACGCGACCGCGCGACTCGATCTTGATCTCGTCGGCAAACGCGATCGCGCCGCCGAGATCGCCGCTCGGCCCGAGCGACAGCGGCCGCGCCTCGAGCGCGTCGGAGAGACCCGGTCCGTCGTCCTGGATCATCGCCGCGAGGCCGCGGCGCGACACGGACGCGCCGACGAGCACCCGATCGCCGGCCTCGAGGCCGTTTTGGATCAGCCCGCCGACGTGGGACCCGAAATCGTGCGTCGTCTCGTCGCCCGGCCGCAGCCCGTGCTGGCGGCAGAGCGCGTCCCACCAGCGGTGAAAGCGCAAACGAACGGCTTCGGGCGCGTCGGTCTGACGCCGGAACGCGATGCGGTCTCTCACGCGCCGCGCGTCGGGAGGAACGTCGAGGGCCTTGCGCCGTTCGAGCATCGCCGGAGTCCCCGCGGAGTGTATCGCGCTCGTGCCGGATCGCATCGGATTCTTTTCCCTCTTTCAGCGCGCGTCGTGGAAGATGATCCCGAGCGTGTCGCGCCGTCCCCGGATGACGGTCGCGACGCCGTGCCGGAGGATGGCGCGGGCGTAACCGCGCGCGCTGCGGATCGGACGCTCCGACGTGGCAAAGATCACCGCCTCGCCCTGTTGCGGGAACAGCGCCTCTCCCCGAGACTGTCGGCGCGGGCGGTGCTCGACGAGCAGGAACGCGCCGCCTTCGTAGTCGGCGCCGGACCGCGAGAGGAAGACCGCGAGCTGGAGCGGGAACGCGATCTCGCCGTAGAGGTCGCGATGCAGATTGTTGTGGCCGCCCGGGCCGTAGCGCAGCAGAAGCGGCGTCGGCTTCTCCTGACCTCGCTTCCGGCAGAGCGCCCGGAACGCCTCCAGGTCCGGCGGGAAACGCTCCTTCCGCCGTAGCGCGGCCGCCCAGGAGTTCGCCACGGGCGCCAGACGCGGATATGCGTGCCGCCGCAGCGCGCGGACGACCGGCGGCAGCGGCTCGGTGAAATACCGGTAGCGCCCCTGCCCGTATCCGTGCCGCGCCATCTCGATCGTCGAACGAAAGCGCGCGCCCTCCTCGAAGAGCGCCGACACGGCGGCGCATTCCTCCGGCGTCAGGATCGGTGGAAGGCGCGCGAACCCGGACCGGTCGAGTGACGCGCGCGCCGCGTGCCAATCGATTCCCGAAAAACGGCGCGCGATCGAAGGGGTCACGGGGACGCTCCGTCGGACCCGAACGCGGACGCGAGGATGCCGCAGAGGGATCGCGCGAAGCGCCCCTCCGGATCGAGATCCGGATCGAAGATGCAGAGCTGCATCCCCGCGGCGCGTTCCGTCGCGAGCAGGGCGCGAAGCAGCACAGCCAGCTCCTCGAGCCGGAAACCTCCCGGCTCGGGCGTGTCGACCGCGGGCATGACGGCCGGGTCGAGCACGTCGGCGTCCACGTGGATCCAGAAGCGCTTCGCCCCGGCGGACGCGAGCCGCTCCGCCTCGCGGCGCATCGTCTCGATCGGACCGGCGGCACGCAGACGCGCGACGCTCCAGCCCGCGATCGGCGCCGGCGGCGTCTCGTCCCGAAATCCGACCGCGACGACGTCCTCGGGCCGCACGAGCGGCCGCCGCCCTTCCATATCCGCCAGGAGCGGCGGGCCGATCCCCGTCGCGAGGGCCAGATCCATCCCCGCCGCCGCGAGGGAGGGCGACGTCTCGGGCGTCGCGAAGTCGGCGTGCCCGTCGAGGAAGAAGAGCCCCGACCGTCCGCGGCGCCGCAGCGCGAGGAGAGTTCCGAGAAGAATCGAACAGTCGCCGCCGAGCACGAGCGGGAATTCGCCGCGGTCGAGCGCCTGGCCGACCCGATCGGCGAGCGCCGCCGAATAGCACGCGATGGCGGGCGCGTTGCGAATCCGCGTGGCGCGATCGACGCCGGGCGCGTAGGGCGGCGGCGGCACGCGGCCTCCCGGTGACGCGGCGAGCGCCGAGGCGAGGCCGGCCGCGGCGAGCGCCTCGGGCAGCCGCCGGACGCCCGGCTCGGCGCCGGGACGCCGCGGTTTCAACCCGAGGTTGGAAGGCGCCTCGATGATCGTAGGCGCGACGCGCATCGGCGGCTTCAACACGCTTTCCGATTTTTTCGTTGCAGCGACCGCCCGGTGGCACGGATTCTGCTCTCTCATCGAAGTGGCGAATTGGAAGACGCGGCGTTCCCGACCGCGCTCGCCGGAAAGGAGCCACCATGAGATTCCGCAGGGGGATCTTGATCTCTTCGATGTTGTCCGCCTCGATCGCCTTTGTGCTCGCGACGGGCTTCGCGCTCGCACAGGACGCCGATCCGACGCCCGCTCCGCAGGCTCAGCCTCCGGCGCCGCAGGCGACTGCCGTTCCCGAGGTGCCGCCGCCTCCGGGCTCGGAGCCTCAGCTTCCGCCGACACCGCTCGTTCAGGCGACGCCCGTCATGACGCCGGCGACGACGCCGGCCGCCACGCCCGCCGGAACCCCCGAGGTCACGCATCGGGCCTCCCATCGGACGCCGCGGGCCACGCGGACGCCCATGGCGAAAGTGAGCGCTCCCGCGGCCGCCCCGGCTCCCCCCTCTTCCGCGCCGCCGGCCGCCGGCGGAACGACGGCGACGACGGATTCGACGGCCGCGTCCGGAATCGCGGGCGCGGGAGCCGCGGTGAGCTCCGAGCCGCCGCAGCCGGCGCCTCCACCGGCGACGGCCGAGGAGCCGCCCTCCGCAGCGGAGGCCTCGAAGGTCGATGCCGCGAAGACGGAATCGACGACGGAGAAGACTTCGGCCAGCTCCGACTTCGGAAACTGGGTGCTCGTTCTTCTCGCCGCCGGCGGACTCGCGATCGTCGTCACCCTGGTCGCCCGCCGCCGCAAGGTGGACCGTCTCTCGATCCTCGACCCGATGTCGCTTTCGAACGTCCACCCGACGCCGCACCACGTGCCGCGCCTGTAGACGCTGTCGACACCTCCGCTTTTCGAGGGCCGGGATCTCCCGGCCCTTTTCATTGCGGGAACCTCCGCGCGGCACCGGGTGTCTCCTCACCCGAGGAGAAACGAACGATGGCTTCGGGTTCCGCTTCCGCCTCCGCCTCCGCCACCGGACGCCCCGCCGCGGCGGCGATCCTCATTGTCGCGCTTGCGACCCTTCTCTCCGCGGGCGGTTGCTCCCGGCGGGCCGATCCGCGGCGATACGCGGCCTCCCTCGAGAGGCTCCGCTCGGACCCCCGGATCGCCAACTCGCTCGAGACCTCGCCGTCCGCGGCCGACAAGGCCGCCGTGGCGGGCGCCGCGGCGCGCGCGCCGGAAGACATGCTGGCGTCCATGGCCGCGGCTCAGAAGCTCGTGCGCAACGCCGAGGTGGCCGTCGAGGTCGAGGACTTCGCGGCGGCCAACCGCAAGGCGGATGAGATCGCGCGCTCGTTCGGAGGGTACGTCGCCGATGCGCAGTCGAGCGGCGAGACGCGCCGCCGGCGCGGCACGCTGTCGCTGCGGGTGCGCGCCGACCGGTTCGACGCGGCGCTGGCCGCCCTGGAGGCTCTCGGAAAGGTGCTTTCGGAGCACGTCCGCGTCGAAGACGTCACGAAGGCCTACGCGGACCTGTCCACGCGCCTGCGGGTCAAGCGGGACGCTGCCGACCGCATCCGCGAGATTCTCCGCGGCCGCACCGCGAAGCTGGCCGACGTGCTCCAGGCGGAGACGCAGCTCTCGAATCTCGTCGAGGAGATCGAGACGATGGAGGGAGAGCGTCTCTACTACGACCGCCAGGTCGCGCTCTCGACGATCGCCGCCGAGCTGGCGGAGCCCGAAAGCGCGGCGCGCCCGTCCGCCTTCACCCCGCTCGCCGAGGCGCTTCGAAATTCACTCGCGACGCTCTCGCGGTCCGTCGCCGTCCTGTGCGTGGGCGCGGTCGCGATCCTGCCATGGGCGGCCGTCCTCGCCGCGTTCCTGGCGCTGCGCCGGCGCCTCCGTGCCCGACGCTCGCGGCGCGCGGCGCTCGCCGAAGCCTGATACTCGATGTCCGGACCGCCGGCCCGCGGCGCGCTCTGGAAAGTTAGGATGCGATCGGAAAGGGATCGCTATGGCCATTCTCCGAGCCCGACGCCTCCTGCCTCCGGCCGCCGCGTCCTGTGCGCTCATCCTCGCAATCGCGCTCGCCTCCCGGAGCGCGCCGGCCCGTCCGGCGGCTCCCGGGGCCGCGCCCGCCTTCGAAGACGCTTTCTGGAAGCACTGGGGCGACGGGCGGGCGGAGATGTCGGGCTACGACCTCGTGTTCCCGCGGTACGGGCAGCCGCGGCGCGGGATCGCGGTGGCGATCTTCGTCACCGAGACGTTCTCGAGCTCGCTGCGCGTCAAGTCCGATCCGGGCCGCCACCCGAAATCCGACGAGTTCCCCGTGATGAAGCTCAATCTCGTCGAGGACTTCGCAACGGGCATCTACGACTACAACCTGATGACGAGCGCGTTCATCGCGCTCGCCCCCGTCGACGCCCGCCCCGCCGGCAGCGTCACGAAGGTCTCCTTCTCGTCGCAGGAGTGGTGCGGCAACATGTACGGCCAGCTCCTCTTCGACGCCGCGTCCGCCCGCCTGACGTCGCACAGCTACTTCGACGGCGAGGCAGACCAGTCGCGATCCCTTCCGGTTCCCGCGGACGCCCTCTCGGGCGACGCGGTGCTTCTCTGGGCGCGCGGGTTCACGCCGCCGGTCCTCGCCCCCGGCGGACGCCGGGACGTTCCGCTCGTCCGCTCGCTCGAAACGTCGCGGCTCCAGCACCGGCCCGTCGAGATCCTCAAGGCGACGCTGTCGCGCGACGCCGCGCCGTCGCGGATCACGGTGCCCGCGGGAACGTTCGACGTCGAGCGGCGCACCGTCGCGATCGGGGACGGGCCGACGTGGTCGATCGCCGTCGAGGCCGCCGCGCCGCATCGCGTCATCGCCTGGGAGACGAGCGAAGGCGAGAAGGCGTCGCTTCTCGCGAGCGATCGCATCCAATACTGGAAGCACAATGACCCGAGCGGCGAGGCCCTGCTCGCGAAGCTCGGCCTCACGCCGCGCGCGGCGAGGATGCCCTAAGCGGCGCCCGCGCCGACTCAGCTCGCGCGCAAGGCCTGGATGGGGTCGGTCGCCGCGGCCCGGCGCGCCGGCGCGACCGTGGCGGCAAACGCCACGCCGAGGAGGACGACCACGGCGCCGATGAACGTCGGCGGATCGAGCGGCCGAACGCCGTAGAGCAGTCCGCCGAGCATCCGCGTCGCCGCGATCGCGCCGAGGATTCCCGCCGCGGCCCCGGCCGCCGCGAGACGCATCCCGCCGCGGACGAAGAGGCGCAGGATCTCCGACGGCGTCGCGCCCATGGCGATGCGGACGCCGATCTCGTAGCGCCGCCGCGTCACCGTGTAGGCGATGACGCCGTAGAGGCCGATCGACGCGAGAAGGAGCGCCGCGGCCGCGAAGAGCGCCACGAGCGTCGCGCGGAACCGCGGCTCGGACAGGCTTCCCGAGAGGATCTCCCCCATCGTCCGGACGTCGGAGACGGCGACGCCCGGGTCGAGCTCGCGGATCGCGCGGGCGACCGAGGCGCCGAGGGCGCGCGGTTCGCCCTCGGCGCGAACCACGGCGAAGACGCCGATGAAGAGGGGATCCTGGGAGATCGGGACGTACATCTGCGCGGGCGTCGCCGCGGCGCGGTCCAGCCGGCGGACGTCGCCGACCACGCCGACAACCTCGCGCTCGACCCCGTCGGCGAAGAGGGAGACGTGCATGCCGACCGCCGACTTCCCGGGCCACATCGCGTCCGCGAGCCGGCGGTTGACGACCGCGACCGGCGCGGAGTCCGCGCGATCGCCGTCCGAAATCCCGCGCCCCGCGAGAATCGGAATCCCGAGGACGGCGAAGGTGCCGGAGGAGACCTCGCGAAGCTCGGTCTGCGGAGACTGAGCGCGCGAAAGGCGCGGGCGACCCTCGGCGGTGTAGGACATCGTCATGGACTGCCGGGCCGGCAACCAGCCCGTCAGGCCGGCCGCGTGAACGCCGGGCAACTGTCCGATCCGACCGACGACCCGCTCGAGGAACGCCGTGCGCCGGGCCGCGTCCTTCTGGTAGAGGCCGCGCGGCAGGGCGAGGCGCGCGGTCAGCACGCCTTCGGGCCGCAGACCCGGGTTCGTCGCCGAGAGGCGCGCGTAGCTGCCGGCGAGGAGCCCGGCGACGACGAGCAGAACGACGCACAGAGCCGTCTGGACGAGGACGAGCGCGTCGAGCGCGCGCGATCGGTCGCCGCCGGATCCGCGGGCCGACGCGAGCCCGGCGGCGATCGCGCGCCCGGCCGCCGCGAAGGCCGGCAGCGATCCGAAGAGGAGCACCGTCGCCGCCGAGGCCGCCCCGGCGAAGGCCATCGCGCGCCCGTCGAGGTGCGTGTCCGCGATCCGGGGCACGGTCCCGCCGACCATCGCGCGAATCGCCGAAAAGAGCCCGGACGCCACGGCGAGACCGCCCGCGCCGCCGACCAGACCGAGCGCGGCCGCTTCGGCGAGGAGCTGCCGGACGAGCCGGCCGCGTCCGGCGCCGAGCGCCGCGCGGACCGAGAGCTCGCGCCGGCGCGACGCGCCGCGCGCGAGCAGCAGATTCGCTGTATTCGCGCACGCGATGAGGAGGAGCAGGCCGACGGCGCC
Source organism: Thermoanaerobaculia bacterium (assembly GCA_036558325.1). Taxonomy (GTDB): domain Bacteria; phylum Acidobacteriota; class Thermoanaerobaculia; order UBA5066; family Gp7-AA6; genus DATBFU01. The sequence continues at coordinate 87,864 of DATBFU010000153.1, forward strand.
CGCGAGCACCAGAAGCGCCGGCCGGCGCGATCCCAGGAGCGACTCGTGAAGCGGCGCGACGACGACGGAGAACCCGCCGTCCTCCTCCGGATACTCGCGCGCGAGCGCGTTTCCGATCGCGGCCATCTCGTCCCGCGCCTGCGCGATCGTCACGCCCGGCCGCAGCCGGCCCGCGAGATCGAGCGCGCGCCCCGACCGGCTCGGGAAGGCCTGATTGACGAGCGGCGCGAGGACGCCCGCGTTCTCGAGCTCCATCTCGTCGTCGGGCACGACGCCCACGATCTCGTACGGCACGCCATCGATGAGAATCTTCCGGCCGACGGCCGAAGGGTCGGCGCCGTAGCGGGACGTCCAGAGACTCTTCGAGAGCAGCGCCACGTGGGACGGACCGCCCTCGCGATCCTCCTCGGGCCGGAAGAGCCGGCCCGCGATCGGCTCGATGCCGAGGACGGCGAAGAGCTCGACGGAAACGTAGGCCGCGTTCACCTCCTCCGCGCTCTCGCTCCCGCCGATGACGGTCGAGGACAGAAGCATCCCGCCGAGATTCTCGAAGGAGCGGTTGCGATCCCGCAGGTCGCGATAGTCCATGTACGAGCAGCCGACGCCGTCGGCGTTCTTGATCGGATGAAGCTGACCGACGCGCAGGAGGCGTTCGGGCGCGGGATACGGGAGCGGCCGGAGGAGCGCCGCGTCCGCGACGCCGAAGATCGCGACCGTCGCGCCGATGCCGAGCGCGAGCGTCGCGGCGGCGACGGCCGCGAAGCCGGGAGCCCGCGTCAGGCCGCGCAGGCCGTAGCGCAGGTCGAAGAAAAACGACCGCATGGGAGGGTACCTCCGGCGGCTCGTTCTGCGAGGCCCATACCAGGAACCGGCAACGCCCGAGGGCCGTTTTTGAGGTGTTTTCGCTCGCCGCCGCGGCGGGACGACCGATTTCGGGAAGCCGGCCGTCCGGAAACGGACACCGCGGCCGTCCGAAGGCGCCGCCTTCAGCGCTCCAGATTCTTCCGATCCCAGCCGCCGAGGTCGGCGGCCGCCGCGTACGTGGACTCGAGAAACCCGCGGAGCGCCTCGGGAGGGGACGCCGCGCGGCGCGCGTCGTCGTACATCAGGAGGAATTCCTTGAGCTCCGGATGGTAGAAGGCGCCGGCCGGCCGCGCGGCCGCGGCCGAAAACCCCGCCGGCTCGGGCGCCGCGTAGGCGTAGAACGCGGGACCGGGCACGCCCGCGCCTCCCGGCCAGAATCCGGCGCTCCAGACTTCGTGCGAATACGCCTCGCGCGTGATCGCGTCCGCTCCGGGCCTTTCGGGCGCGCGCCGTCCCGAGAAACGCGTCGAAGCGAGATCGAAGCTGCCCCAGAAGAAGTGCACCGGGCTCGACTTGCCGAGGAACCCGCAGCGGAATTCCTCGAACACCGGAGTGATCGCCGTGAGCACTCTCCAGAACACCCGCGCCCGTTCGGGGTCGTAGGAGGCGTGCACGCGATCCTCGTCGAAGGGAATCGGGTCGGGGATCTCGACCGGCATTCGCCAGATCTTCGGCTCGATCGCCAGCGACTTCAGCGCGGCGCGCACCTGCCGGTAGAAGTCCGCGACGGCCCGGGGCTCGAGGGGGATGCGGCGCGAGGCGCCGTCGTCTCTCTGGACGACGAGCGCGTCGTCGAGAAAGTCGAAGCGGATCTCGAAGACGCCGCCCTTCCAGGGGATCGCGCCCGTCGTCAGGCCGCGCGCGTGGACGTAGAGCGGCACGTTCCACCAGTGGTTGAGCGGCGGCGCCAGAGCGAGCCGGACTTTCCCGACGATCTGGGCGTACATGTGCAGCGTCGCGTACGTGTCCTTCCAGGATTCGAGCGGGAGCGCGGGCCAGTCGGCCGCCATGTCTCGGTCTCCTCAGTACCGGCCGCCGGCCGGAGCCGGCAGCGCGTCGAGCTCGGCGAGCTCGCCGGACGTGAGCTCGAGCTCAGCCGCCGCGACGTTCTGGTCGAGGTACTTTCGCCGCTGCGTGCCCGGGATCGCGAGCACGTGGTCGCCCTGCGCGAGGACCCAGGCGAGCGCCACCGGCGCCGCCGGGACGCCGCGGCGGGCGGCGACGGCGCGCACGCGTTCGACGAGCTTCTGATTCTCCGCGACCGCCTCGGGACGGAAGCGCGGAAGGCGCGAACGGAAATCCTCCGGCCCGAATCGCGCCTCCGCTCCGATCGCGCCCGTCAGGAACCCGCGCCCGAGCGGCGAGAAGGCGACGAAGGAGGCGCCGTTGGCGCGGCACCAGGGCACGACCTCCGCGACGTAGTCCCGCGTCCAGAGCGAGAGCTCCGACTGCACCGCCGTGACCGGGTGGACTCGGGAGACGCGCTCGAGATCGGCGACCGTCGCTTCGGAGATCCCGAGCCAGCGCACCTTGCCCGCCGAGACGAGGCCGGCCATGGCGCTCCACGACTCTTCGAGGGGGACCTCCGGATCGATCCGGTGGAGATAGTAGAGATCGATGAGGTCGACGCCGAGCCGGCGGAGCGACGCGTCGCAGGCCGCCCGCAGGTGCTCCGGCCGGCCGTCGCGATGGTACTTGTACGTCGCCGGGTCATCCACGATGTACCCGCCCTTGGTCGCGAGCGTCACGCGGTCGCGCCGGCCCGCGAGGGCCCGGCCCACGAGCGACTCGTTCGTGAAGGGGCCATAGACGTCGGCCGTGTCGAAGTGGTCGACGCCGCAGTCGACCGCATAGCGGATGAGGTCGACGCAGGCCGCCTCGTCCACGGAGGGATCGCGGTAGCCCCACGAGAGCCCCATGCACCCGAGGCCGACCGGACAGACAAAGCGGTCGGTCGACCCGACCCGTCGGCGACGCACGACGAAGCACGATATCAAGGCCCGCAAAGCCCGAATCCGCGCGACGCCGGCAGGAGTAATGTGGTTCGGGAGACCCGGAGGCCGTCATGCCGCAGAAGACCGTTCGCCTCGCCCTCGCCGCGGCGCTCCTCGCGCCGGCCGCCCTCGCCACGGCCCAGGAGCACGCGCACTCTCACTCTCACGGCGCCTCGGAGCAGCTCGGGACCGTGCACTTCCCGACCTCCTGCCGGAACGTCGACGCGGAGTTCACACGCGCCGTGGCGCTGCTGCACTCGTTCGGCTACGAGGAGTCGCGCGACGCCTTCCAGGCCGTCGCGGCGAAGGACCCGTCCTGCGGGATGGCGTATTGGGGAGTCGCGATGACCTGGTACCACCCTCTCTGGGCGCCTCCGAGTCCGAGAGACCTCGCCGCCGGAGCCGCCGCGGCGGACAAAGCGCGAGAGCTCGGCGCGAAGACCGAGCGCGAGCGAGGCTACATCGGCGCGATCGGGACCTTCTATCGCGATTGGGAGCATCGCAATTACGCCACGCGGGCGAACGACTACAAGGCCGCGATGGAAGCGCTCTCGCGCAAGCTCCCCGACGACCACGAGGCGACGATCTTCTACGCGCTCGAAGTCCGCGCGACGGCTCCGGAGAACGATCCGACCTACGCGGAGCAGAAGCGCTCGGCGAAGCTTCTGAACGACCTCCTGCCCCTCGAGCCGAATCATCCGGGCATCACGCACTACATGATCCACGCGTTCGACTACCCGGGCCTCGCGTCCGAAGCCCTGCCGGCGGCTCGGGCCTACGCCAAGATCGCGCCCTCATCTCCCCACGCGCTCCACATGCCGTCGCACATCTTCACGCGGCTCGGGCTCTGGCAGGAATCCATCGACTCGAACCTCGCGTCGGCGGACGCGGGCCGCTCGCTCGTCGCCAGGACGCACCCCGGCGCGGCGGCTTACGACACCCTCCACGCCCTGGATTACCTGGAATACGCGTACCTTCAGACCGGCGACGACGCGAACGCCAGGAGGGTGCTCGACGAGGCGGCCGCCGCGAAGACCTTCGACGAGCCCGCGTTCCAGGCCGCCTACGCCCTCGCCGCGATCCCGGCGCGTTGGACGCTCGAGCGGCGCGACTGGAAGGCCGCGTCCGCCCTCGAGCCGTCGCGCGCGGACTTTCCCTGGCAGAACATGCGCTACGTCCCGGCGATCACCTTCTACGCGCAGGCTCTCGGCGCGGCGCGCGGCGGAAATCCCGGAAGCGCACGGACGGCGCTCGCCGAGCTCGAGAAGATCCACGCCGCGCTCGTGAAGTCGCCGGTGCCCGGTCCGTACGACTGGGCGGCGCAGGTCGAGTCGATGAGGCTCGCCGCCGCGGCCTGGGTCGACTCCGGCGAGGCCCGCCAGGAGGAGGCGTTGAAGACGGCGCGGTCCGCCGCGGACCTCGAGGACCGGACGGGCAAGCACTCGGTCACGCCGGGCGTCCCGATCCCCGCCCGCGAGCTCCTCGCCGACATGCTGCTCGACATGGGACGCCCGTCCGAGGCCCTGGCGGAGTACGACGCGTCGCTGCACGCGGCGCCCAACCGCTTCAACGGCCTTCTCGGCGCGGCGCGCGCCGCGAAGGGCGCCGGCAACACGGCCCGCGCGCGCTCTCTCTACAGAACGCTCGTCGCGCAATGCCGAACGGCCTCCGCTTCGGCTCCGGCCTCAGAGCGTCCCGGGCTCTCGGAGGCGCGCGCGTTCCTCGCCGGCGCACCCGCGGCCGGCGGCGACTAGCCTTCGCCCGCCGTCACCGCCGTCACCAGATCTGGCAGCGCGGCTGCCGCACCATCGCGGCGCCGGACCCGCATCCGAACGCCCTCGCGAACTCCGGCATGTTCGAGACCGTGCCGACCGAGCGGAACTGTCCGAGCGGGTGCTCGTTGGTCTGAACGATCAGGCGCGCGAACTCCGGCCGGTGGTTGGTCGCCCAGATCCGCGAATTCGCGACGAAGAAACGCTGGTCGGCGGTCAGTCCGTCGATCTTCGCCGGCTCGGGCTTTCCCTCGAGGGTCTTCCGGAAGGCGCGATAAGCGATCGTGAGACCTCCCAGGTCCGCGATCGACTCGCCCTGCACGAGCTTGCCGTTCTCGTGCAGGTCCTTCTCGACGAAATAGCCGTCGAACTGCTGGATGATGCACGCGGCGCGGGCATCGAAGTTCTTGGCGTCCTGAGCGGTCCACCAGTCCACCTGATTCCCCTTGGCGTCGTACATGCGGCCGGAGTTGTCGAAGCCGTGGGTGATCTCGTGGCCGATCACGCCGCCGATGGCGCCATAGTTGATCGCGTCGTCGCCCTCCGGATAGAAGAACGGCGGCTGCAGGATGCCGGCGGGGAACACGATCTCGTTCTTCGCGGCGTTGTAGTACGCGTTGACCGAAGGCGGCGTCATGCCCCAGTCGGACCGGTCGACCGGCTTCCCGATCTTCCCGAGATCCCGCTTCCACTCGAACTGATTCGCCGCGAGCGAGTCCAACGCGTAGTCGCCCGAGATCGTGAGCGTCGAATAGTCGCGCCATTTGTCGGGATACCCGATCTTCGGGTGGAAGGTCGCGACCTTGGCGGCCGCCGCTTTCTTGGTCGCGTCGCTCATCCAGTCCAGGGTCCGGATGTCGTCGTCGAGCGCGGCCAGCAGATTGCGCACGAGCTCGTCGGCGCGCTTCTTCGCCGCCGGCGGGAAGTACTCCTGCACGTAGAGCTTTCCGAGCGCCATGCCCATGGCGTTGTCGGTCGCGGTCACGCAGCGCTTCCACCGCGGCTGGATCTCCGGCGTGCCCGAGAGCGTCTTGCCGTAGAACGCGAAGTTCTCGTCCACGAACTTCTTCGGCAGCGTCGGCGCGGCGGACGTGAGCAGGTGCCAGCGTAGGTACGTCTTCCACGCCGCGAGGGGCTCGGAAGCGAGCAGGCCGTTGGCGGCCTGGAAGAACTCGGGCTGCCAGACGTTCAGCGGCGTGTCCGCGGCGAGGCCCTGCTCGGTGAAGAATTTCGTCCATTCGAGGTTGGGGGCGGCCTTGTCGAACGCTGCGAGCGTCATCGGGTGATGCGTCTTGGACGGATCGCGGAAATCCGTGTTGTTCATCGACGCGTTGGCGAGCTTCGTCTCGAGCGCGAGGATCGTTTTCGCGTCGGCCGCGGCCTTGTCGGACGGCGAGCCCGCGAGCTCGAGCATCTTCGCGACGTGAGCGACGTACTGATCGCGCAGCGCGACGGACTTTTCGTCGGTCCGGGTGTAGTGATCGCGGTCCGGAAGACCCAGTCCGCCCTGCAGCGCGGCGGCGATGACCTTCGTGGCGTCCTTCCGGTCCTCCTCGGAGCCGAACACGAAGAGCGCGTTGACCCCCAATCCCTGCAGCCGGCCGATCTCCGCGCGCAGGCCCGCCCGGTCGCGGATCGCATCGATCCGGGCGAGCTCGGGAGCGATCGGGGTGAGGCCCCGGGCCTCGATCGCGGGCTCGTCCATGCAGGCGCCGTAGAAGTCGCCGAGCCGCTGCTCGTCGGTTCCTTTCGCCGACGCCTTGTTCGCCGCGAGCCGTTCCAGGATCTTCCGCAGGTTGTCCTGATTGCGCTGGCGCAGCTCGTCGGAGGTCCCCCAGCGCGGGCGGTCGCCCGGAATCGGATTGTTCGAGAGCCACGTCCCGTTGCCGTACTGATAGAAGTCGGTGCACGCTTGCGCCGAGGTGTCCATACCGGACACGTCGAAGGTGCGCAGCCGGGCCGCGGCCGCCTCTCCCGGAGCCGCCGCCGGATCCTTCGATTCCGCCGCCCCCGAGGCCCCCACCACCGCGAGCGCCGCGGCGGCCGCCGCCGCCCCCACCGCCATCCGAGCCCATTTCGAAATCACGTCGTCGCCTCCCCGGCGGGACCGGACGGCCCGCCGGGAGAGATCATACGAGGGGCGCTCGCAAGAGTTTGACAACGAGGACGGACGGAATTCCCCGGGGTTGAACGGGCCGATTCGAGGGCCGAACGGAGCGGCGGGACGGGCGCCGACACCTCAGCGCGCCGCGGCGGCGCGCGAGAGCTCGATCCGTTCGCGGCTCACCTTGGCGCCGGCTTCGAAACGAAACACGAGGTCCACCCGATCGGGCCCGAGAAACCGGACCTCGAGCCCGGTCACGTGCGGCGCGTCGGGCGAGGCGAGGTTCGTCGCGTCCACGTATTCGAAGTCGAGGGATCCGTGGCCCGGATCGAGGTGCGCCGCCTTCAAACGCGGCTGGTTCTGCGCGCCGCAGAAATGCGTCACCCGCAGATCGCCGCCGTCGCGGTGGTACACCGACGACATCGTCGGCTCGCCGCCGGGGCTCGAGAGCGTCTCCACCACCGCCGAGCCGCGCCCCGTCACGAAGTACGACGCGTGCATCGTGCCGCGGTCGGTACGCGCTCCCGTCCACTCGACCGGGCCTTCCCACTCGCCGGCGAGACGTCGCAGCTTCTCCATCGCGACGCCGGCGGGCGAGGCGTCCGGCGCCTCCGTGGCGAACGCGAAGGCGAACGGCGCCGCGAGCAATCCGATGACAAGGAGCGGGCGACGGGCGGCGTGTTTCACGGGACGACCTGCCTTTCTCGGTTCGGCGTGTCGGTCACGAAACCCGGCGCCGCCGGCGCTTATTTCGAGACGCGCTTGAAGCGCAGCGTCTCCCCCGATCCCGCGCTGCGGATCCGGATGGCGCCCGGCTCGACCTCGAAGCTCCACTTGCCCGTCGCGCCGCGAACCGCCCGCGCGCACGTGGTCTGGCCGATCGTCTCGCCGAAGAAGCCGTCCCCGCGGGGCGAGACGTCGAAACTGCACGCGGCCTCGAGCTCGCGCGGCTGGAAGACGAGGGCTTCCGTGGACACGATGCCGACGGTGGGGTCGAAGTGCGGGACGTACGTCGCGACGAGCGTCCGTCCCTGGCTCTCCAGCCGGAGAACGCCCTGGAGGCGCACGGGGGTATCGAGGTATTTGCCGGTGATCCGGATCGAAAGGTTCGAGACGTCGGCCGGAGACTGCGACGCGAGGCTCGAAATGATCGCGTGCAGCTCGTTTCCCGGCGTCGAGCCGTCGAAGGTCCCGGTGAGCATCGGAACGAAGTCGAGGACGCGGGCCGGACGCTGCGGCGTCGTCGTCTGCGCCGCCGCGGAGGCGGCGAGACCGGCCACGAGAAGCATCGCGGAAAGGAGAATCTTCGAGAACCTCATCATCTTTACCGACCTCCGGGAAGGGAGAACAACCGGGGCGCGCGGATCATGTCCGGGTTTGCGCATCCCGGGGCCGGGGCGGCGCGAACGAAAGATCTTGACATTATTTTAGTATGTACTAAATTACTTGCATGGCTGCCGTGTTCGAGGCCCTGGCCGCTCCCCGCCGGCGCGAGATCCTGCGCCTCGTCTGGGACCGCGAGCTCTCCGCCGGCGACATCCGCCGCGCGAATCCCGACGTCAGCTTCGGCGCCGTCTCCCAGCACCTGCGCGTTCTCGAGAAGGCGGGCCTCGTCGCGCGGCGCGAGGAGGGGCGCTTCCGCTACTACGCCGCACGGCGCCGGCAGCTCGGCCTTCTCGGCCGCTGGCTCGAGACCACCTGGGACGCGGCGCTCTCGGACCTGAAGACCCTCGCCGAGGCCGACGAGGCGGCGGCGAAGACCTCGCGGCACGGACGCCGCGGCAAACCGCGCGTCGCCTGAGCGCGCGACCGAGAGGACGATCATGGAAGAGTTTCCCGAGGCCCTCGAGCGCCGGATCACGATCGCCGCGAGCCCCGAGACGGTGTTCCGGTACTTCACCGACTCACCGCGCTTCGCGCGGTGGTGGGGCGAAGGCTCCCGCATCGACGGCCGAGCGGGAGGCGAGGTCCTGATCCGTTATCCCGACGGGACGGTCGTGAACGGGCAGGTCGTCGAGATCGACCCGCCGCGGCGCGTCGTCTTCACCTACCGGTATGCGAGCGGCGTCCCCGCCGGAGGGTCGCTCGTCACCATCACGCTCGCGGGCGGCCCCGAGGGAACCCTCCTGACGCTGCGCCACGCCTTCTCGAGCGCGAAGATCCGCGATGCGCACGTCCAGGGCTGGCGCCATCAGCTCGCGATCTTCTCGCGGACGGTGTCGGAGGAGCACCTCCCCGCGGTTGTGTCGAACGTGGACGCGTGGCTCGCCGCCTGGGGCGAGCCCGAAGCCGCGAAGCGCCGCGAACGTCTCGCGTCCTGCGCCTCGCCGGACGTCGTCTTCCGCGATGCTCACAGCGCCACGAACGGCCTGGACGACCTGCTCGCGAACCTCGAGGCCGTGCGACATTTCTTCCCCGGCGTCTCGCTCGCGCGGGACGGCGAGGTGCGCCTCTCCCACGCGACGGCGTTCGCCCGCTGGATCGCGCGGCGGGACGGCGGCGAACCCGCCGGCCGCGGGTGGAACGTCTACGACCTCTCCCCCGACGGCCGCTTCGCCCGCGTCGTCGGGTTCTGGGAAGGCTAAGGCGAGCGGCCGGGCAGCAGCCGCTTCCGGAGCGCGAGCAGCCGGCCGCCCGCGTACCGGCGGTCGAGCTTCCGGAGGGCGCCCCTCCAGCCCGCATCGCGGGACCAGCGCTCGGCGCGGCGCGTCTTGGCCAGGCTGTCCTCGATCGCCTCGACGAGGTCGGCCCGCCCGCGCGCGGAGAGCGCCGGCAGGATTTCGATCCAGTAGGCCGCCTCGATCGGCTTGATCGAGAGCGCGCGGATCGCCTCGGGCCGCAGCTCGGACGGAAAGAGCTTCGCCTCCGGCAACTTCCCGAGCGCCGCGAGCTGGGTCATCGTGCGGACGCACTTCTCGCAGCGGCCGCAGTTCAGGTCGGGCGCCGCGGGATACGCGAGGCAGACGACGAGATCTTCGACGCCTCCGGGCGTCGCGGACAGATCCCGGAGGCGCCCGAACCGGTTGACGGGGCTCGGGTCGTGGTGCACGTCGACGGCGCTCGAGCCGTAGAGGGGATCGAGCATGGGGTGCGTCCCCCGAACGACCTCGGACCCGGCGTCGCGGCCCGTCGCGATCGAGATCCGCGTCCACCGGCGCCGCAGGAGGTGCACCGTCGAGAGAAGCGAAGCCGAGAGACTCTCCTCCGTGACGAACGGGAGGTCGGGCTCGAGCCTCCAGACGTTCGTTCGAAGAAAGACGGCGGCGAGCCCCGACCGCGCCGCGATCCGCGCGATGACGGGCCGCACGCGGTCGACCCACGGCGACTCGTCGCGGTCCGCGCAGAGATGTCCGAAGACGGAGACGGCGTCCCGAAAGGCGCCGGGATGCGCCGGCGGACAGTGGGACCGGTTCGTCCGGAGCAGGTGCAGCGAATCGACGCCGCCCGTGAGAAAGAAGGCCGCCCGATCCGCCCGGGCCGGGGCGATCGGGCGGAATCCTTCCGACGGCTCGATCGCGACGGGCCCGCGCCGCGTCCCGTACCAGTCTCCGAGAAGCGCGATCGCCGCCGTGACGCCGTCCGCGAGCCGCGGGCAGAGCGGCCCTTCGACGAAGACGCGGCGCTCGCGATTCTTCATCGCCGGGAGGACGCTCGCGAGGAGAAAGGCCTCGGGCTCCGCGCCGAAGTCCGCCGCGGCGGCACCGCTCGTCTCGAACCACAGATCGAACGGCGGACGAGGCGTCTCCTCCCACGCCACCCGTGCCGTCGCGCGCGCGGAATCGCCGGCGCGCTCGAGACGCAGGTCCGTGATCCTCATGACCGGGGCACGGGGGATCCGGGCGTCAGTAGCGCCAGCTCTTCAGGTCGGCGCCCGGCGGTGCGGACTTCTCGATGCGCTCGACGATCTTCGGCGCGAACATCTGGTGATAGCGAAGGCGGGAGACGGCGTTGGGCCGCGTGTGATCGCCGTTCCAGCAGTGCTCGGCGCGCGGCTCGTAGTCGATCTCGCCGGCGTAGTACGGGTCCTTCGTGTTCTTCAGGAATTCCTCGGCCAGATAGACCGCGTTGTTCAGGTAGTAGTTGTCCGCCTCGCCGACGTAGATGTGAAGCTTGCCTTCGAGCTTCCTGCCCAACCCCTTGCTCCAATCGCGCCGCAGGATGTTCACGAGGTCGTAGTTCTCCTTCCAGTAGGCCGCGACCTCCTTGTCGATGACGCCCGTCCGCTTGTCCCAGATCGGCTTCGGATAACCGTCGCTGCCGACGGGCGAATAGACTGCCTGCCAGATGTCGTACTGGCCGCCGGAGCGCGTCTTCGTCCCGAGCACGTTCTCCATCCGGTTCATCTGCTCGACCGTGGACTGGATGTGCCCGAGATAGTCGCGGTGGCCGGGCGTCGCGACGGTCTTCCACGGGCCCTTCCAGGAATACGCGTTTTCGTCCTCGTACACGTTCACGACGCCGTAGGCGCGGAAATCGATGGGATCGGGGCAGGCGGCGAACGAGCCGTTGTACTCGTCGGGGTAGAAGATCTGCGCCGCGAGCGACTCCCAGCCGCCGGTCGACCCGCCGTACAGGAATCGCGCCCAACCCGCGCCGAGCGCGCGGTACTTCTTCTCGAGATAGGGAATGAGCTCGTACGTGATCGCGTCGCCGTACGGTCCGAGATTCTGCGAGTTGACGGCGTAGGAGTCGTCGTAGAAGGGGTTGGCGTGCTGGATCTCGACGACGAGATAGCGCGGATAGCCCGGCGCGGTCCAGTCCTTGTAGAACTGATACGCCTGCTCCTGCTGGATGCGGTTGTACCCGGAGAGATGGAAGCGATCCGAGTAGTCGGGCGCGAGATTCGGGTCGGGCGGCTCCTCGCGCCAGCCCGTGATCGTGTCGGGGAAGTGGCCGTGGAAGATCACGAGCGGATAACGCGCCTCGGGGTGCGCGTCGAATCCTTCCGGCAGGAGGACGTGGGCGCCCAGATAGACCTTGCGACCCCAGAACTTCGAGAGCACCTGCGACACGATCTTCTCGTGCTTGACGTACTTCGTCTCCGGCGGATCGGGGATCGGCGGGATGGCCTGGTCGAGCGCGATGCGGATCGTCTCGGGCCTCTTCGGGTCGAAGACGATCTCGCGGGGCGTCGAGTAGAGGTTCCCGGGCGCCTTGCTCCACTGCTGCCCCTCGCCGCGGTCGGGCGGCAGCTTCACGACGTGGCCGTCCGCGCGGCGGAACGTGTCGTAGCGGTGGAAGAGCGCCTGCACCTGGTACGTGCCCGCGGGCACCTGGTCCAGCCGCTCGAGCGGGTAGCCGAGGACGTCGTCGGAAAATGCCGCCTCCTGTCCCGCCTTCCATCCTTCGCGGTCGATGCCGAAGACCTGCTGGCTGTTGAGGCTCGTGTCGCTCACCTGAAATCGCGGCTCGGCCGACTTGTCCGTCGAGAGGAGGAGCAGCAGGCGGCCGTCGAGCGGCTCGGTCCCCTTTCCGGGTCCGAGCGTCACGACGAACCGAGGGCGCGATCCGGCGGAAGGCGCCGCGGCGACGAGCACCACGGCCGCGAGACTCACGGCGAGCGAGACCCAAAGGCGCACGGACATCGACATCACCTCCTGCGGTCGGTTCCGAGGGCGCGCTCGACGTCGGCCGCCTCGCGCGGCGCGTCGCACGAGAGGCATTCCATCCCCTGCGGCGTCACGAGCACGACGTCCTCGATCCGCACGCCGATGTTCCACCAGCGCTTGTCGGCCGTCGAGCTCTCCGGAATGTAGATTCCGGGCTCGACCGTCAACGCCATTCCGGGCGCGAGCTTCGTCTGCGCCTTGCTGTAGCGCTCGAGCCGCCCGACGCCGGGCGGGAAACCGTAGCTGCCGGCGTCGTGCACGTCGAGCCCGATCCAGTGGCTCGAGCCGTGGACGTAGAACTTCTGGTAGGCGCGGCTCCGGAAGAGCTCGTCGCGATCCCCGGAGAGGATCCCGAGCGCGGCGAGCCCGTCGATGATCGCGCGCGCGGTCGCGTCGTGAACCTCGTGGAAGGCGGCGCCCGGCTTGACCGCGGCAAAGCCCGCCTTCTGGGCGGCGAGGACGATGTCGTAGATCTTGCGCTGCTCCGGCGTGAACCGTCCCGACGTCGGGTAGCTCCGCGTGACGTCGGACGCGTACATTCCGTACTCGCACGCGGTGTCGTTGACGATCATCCCGCCGTCCGCGAGCGGCTCGTCGTCGCGCTCGTAATGGAGGATCACGGAGTTTCGTCCCGATCCGACGATGGGCGGGTAGGCCATCCGCGCCGCGCCGCGGGAGAGGCAGAGTCCCACCATCGCCGCCTTCAGGTCCCACTCGCCGCGGCCCGGGGCGACGGCGGCCATCGCCGCCTTGTGCGCTTCGGCGGAGATGCGGCTCGCCGCGCGCAGGCGCTCGATCTCGAGCGGCTCTTTCACGAGGCGCAGCTCGCCCACGAGCGGCGACGCGTCCGAGACCGGCCGCACGGCGCCCGCGTAGGGATCGCTCGAGCCCCACGCCTCGAGCAGCCGCCGGCCGAACGCCTCGTCGCCTCCGCTCTCGTACGAGAGCGCCCCCGCCGGCGCCGCGAGCGCCGGGAACCGCGACCAGAACTCGTCGATCGGGTACGCCTCGGCCGCGCCGAAATCCTTCTTCGCGGACTCGACGCCGGCGCGCCACCCCGTCCACTGTTCGGCGGAGAAGTCTCTCGGACGGACGAAGAGCACGAAACGCGGCGCGGCGTCGCCCGCGTCGCGGAGAAGAACCGCGACGGAGTCCGGCTCGTTCAAGCCCGTGAGGTACCAGAAGTCCGAGGACTGACGGTAGGGATCGGTGCTCGCGCCCGACGCGGCGGAAGCGGCGTGGAACACCGCGATCGAGCCAGCCGGCAGCTTCGCCGCGAGCTTCTCGCGGTGCGCGGCGAAGAAAGCGGCCGGAGGAGCCGGCGGCGGCGAGGCCGCGGAGACGGCGGACACGAGCAGGGCGGTCGCGAGCAGCATCGGGCCTCCTCGGAGAATGCGGGGGATTCTAGAACGGAGCGCTCAGAATTCGGAGGCGCGCCTCTCCGGCGCGACCGCCGGCAGGAGGGCCCGCGAAGCGTCGTCGCAGGAGTAGGTGCGGAGCACGACGCGATACCAGGCGCCCAGGCCGTCGCACAGTCCGAGATCGGCTGCGCGGCGGCGCCGTCGAAATTCTGCCGCGGCACGATCATCGTCTCGACTCGCGGCAGGACGTTCGCTCCGGCGGCGGCCGCCGCGGGACTCGTCGGCGCGCTCTTCCTGACGCGGTACCTCTCGACCCGGCTCTTCGAGGTGAGCCGGCCCGACGTCGCGACCTATGCCGCGGTGGCCTCGCTCCTTCTCGCCGTGGCCGTGCTCGCGTGCTGGATTCCGGGCCGCCGGGCGATGCGGGTCGATCCGGTCATCGCGCTCCGGTTCGAGTAGCGGCGCGACGTCCGACGCGGCCGACGCCGCCGTCGCGGCGCGGGCGCGATAGCATGCCGCGCAATTCCGAAGGAGGACCGAAGATGAGCCTGGGCAGCCGCGCAACCCGTCCGCCGATCGCCGCCGCGGCGGCCTTCCTCGCCCTGGCGGGGCTCGCGGCCGCCGCCGACGAGACGCCCGCGGGGTCGAAGGTCGAGATGCAATGGGGCGTCAAGATCCCGATGCGCGACGGCGTCGCGCTGAACGCGACGATCTATCGTCCCGCGGGATCGAAGGAAGACCTCCCGGCCGTCTTCACCTTCACCCCGTACATCGGCGACAGCTATCTCGACCGCGCCTTCTACTTCGCATCGCACGGCTACGTCTACGCGCTCGTCGACGTGCGCGGCCGCGGAAACTCCGGCGGCGCCTTCGAGCCCTTCGCCAACGAAGGACGTGACGGCTTCGACGTCGTCGAGTGGCTCGCCAAGCAGCCCGGCTGCAACGGAAAGATCGCGATGTGGGGCGGCTCGTACGCGGGCTTCGATCAATGGACGGTCGCCAAGGAGTTCCCGCCGCATCTCTCGACGATCGTTCCGGCCGCGGCCGCCCACCCGGGAATCGACTTTCCGTTCCAGTACAACATCTTCGCGCCGTACGACCTGCAGTGGCTCTCGTTCACGAGCGGCGTGACCGGAAACGGGAACCTCTTCGGCGCCTCGGGATTCTGGTCCGCCAAGGCGCGCGAGTACTACAACGGGCACACGGCCTTCTCCGATTACGACAGGACCGTCGGCAACACGTCGACCGTCTTCCAGAAGTGGATCGCGCATCCCGAGCCGGACGCCTATTACGACGCGATGGTCCCGACGAACGAGAACTACGCGCGCTTCGCGCTGCCGGTCCTGACGATCACCGGCGACTACGACGGGGACCAACCCGGAGCCTTCACGTACTACAAGCGCCACATGCGGCACGGTACGGCGGCGGCGAAAGAGAACCACTACCTCATCATCGGACCGTGGGACCACGCGGGGACGCGGACGCCGAAGGCGGACGTCGCCGGTCTCCACTTCGGGTCGGCGAGCCTGCTCGATCTCAACGGCCTTCATCGCGAGTGGTACGACTGGACGATGAAGTCGGGCGCCAAACCCGCGTTCCTGAAGAAACGCGTGGCCTACTACGTGGTCGGACCCGGCGCCGAGGAATGGAAGTACGCGGACACGCTCGAGTCGATCGCGAACAGGAGCCGCATGCTCTACCTCGCCTCCTCGGGCGCCGCGGGCGATCTCTTCCACTCCGGTTCGCTGGCCGACAAGGCGGGATCCGGCGCCGCCTCGGACCGGTGGACCTACGACCCGCTCGATACGCGCCCGGGCGCGCTCGAGCCGGACGACGATCCGGCGGGGCTCACCTCTCAGCGCGCGCTCCTGGACCTCCTCGGCAACGGCGCCGTGTATCACACCGACCCCATGCCGGAGGCGACCGAGGTCTCCGGCTTCCCGAAGCTGACGGTCTGGCTTTCGATGGACGTGCCCGACACGGATCTCGAGGCGGCGCTCTACGAGATTCTGCCGGACGGCGGCTCGGTGTTCCTGTCGGGCGCGACGATGCGCGCCCGCTACCGGGAATCGCTTCGCGAGCCGAAGCCCGTGCCCGCGGGCAAGGCCGAGAAGTACGTCTTCGACAATTTCACGTTCTTCTCGCGTCGCGTATCGAAGGGCAGCCGGCTGCGGCTCCTCGTCCACTGCCCGAACACGATCGGCGCGGAAAAGAACTACAACAGCGGCGGCGTCGTGGCCTCGGAGACGGGGAAGGACGCGCGGACGGCGCACGTGACGCTGCTCCACGACGCCGCGCATCCGAGCGCGCTGGAGCTCCCGATCGTCGCGCCCTAGTCCGAAACCTCAGGCGATCTCGGCGGCCGCGGCCTCCGGCGGGCCGGAGGCGTCCGCCTCGGGAAACCGGCCAGCCACGAAGAGGTTCGCCGCCGAGAGCACCAGGAGCACGCCGAAGACCGGCAGGAGCGAGCGCTCGATCGCATCGCGAAAGAGCGCCGGATCGAGGGGCGACGCGCCCGGCGCGAGGTTTTCCCGAGGGCCCGCCAGGAGGCGGCTCGCGGTCTCGAGCCCGCTGCCGAGGCGCGCCGCGAGGCCCGCCGTCAGGACGCCGCCGAGGGCGCCGACGCCGAGGGATCCGCCCACCGTCCGGAAGAACGGCACGAGACTCGTCGCGACGCCGCGGTGGCGCTCGGCGGCCACCTGCTGAATCGCGAGCACCTGGGCGAGCGAGCTCGGCCCGAGGCCGAGGCCGACGACGGCGCAGGCCGCGCTGATCCACGCAACGCCGGCGTCGAGGAGCGCGCCCGCGAGCAGTCCCGCCATTCCGAGCACCGCGAGCGCGGCGCCGAATCGCGCGGTCGGCCGGAAGCCGAAGCGCAGGATGAGCCTTCCCGCGGCGGCCGCCGAGGCGGCCCAGCAGAAGATGAGCGGCGTCACGACCGCGCCGGCCGCTCCGGGCGTTCCGCCGCGCGCGCCCTGAACGAAGAGCGGCACGAACGTATCGATGCCGAAGACGGTCGTCCCGAGGGCGATTCCGGCGAGATAGGGCGCCGCCGTGTCCCACCGGCGAAAGAGCTCCGGAGGCACGAGGGGGTGCGCGCGCCGCGATTCGATCCGCGCGAACGCGGCGAGCGATGCCGCGCCTCCTCCGAGCATCACGACCCGGACGAACGGCGACCCGCCGGGCCCGGGCGTCCGAAGGACCCCGAAGAGGAGCAGCGTGACTCCGAGAGCGAGCGTCGCCGCGCCGGCGAGGTCCACCGGGTCGGGCAGCGCCGCCCGCGACTCGACGAGGCGTGTCGCGACGAGGAAGAACGCGATCGCCCCGAGAGGCAGGTTGATCGAAAAGATGGAGCGCCAGCCGAAGCGCACGGTCAGGAAAGCGCCGAGCAGCGGGCCCACGAGCGCCGCGAACCCCCAGACGCCGGAGAAAAGCGACTGCACCCGCGCGCGCTGCTCGAGCGAATAGACGTCGGCGGCGATCGTGAGCGCGACCGGCATGAGGCCGGACGCTCCGATGCCCTGGAGCGCGCGCGCCGCGATCAGCTCAACCATCGATCGCGCGAGGGCGCAGCCGACCGCGCCGCCCAGGAAGATCCCGATCGCGATGAGGAGCAGCCGGCGCCTTCCGTAGATGTCCGCGAGGCGTCCGAAGACGGGCATGCCCACGGTCGACGTGAGCAGATAGATCGAAAAGACCCAGGCGTAGAGCGGCAGGCCGCCGAGATCTCCGATGATCGTCGGCATCGCCGTCGAGACGACGGTGGATTCGAAGGACGCGAGCGCCGACACGAGCAGCAGCGCCGCCGTCACGGCGCGACGGCGGGCGGGGTCGAATCGCGGAGCGGCGGCGGCGGACATGAGCGCGTGAGAGTACCGCAGCGATCTGCCTTCGTCTGGGATAGCCTTCGCGCGGTGGCCGTGAAACGCGCGCGACTCCTCGCCGCCGTACTGCTCGCGCTCTGTGCGACCGGGTCCGCATCGGCCGCCGTCGTCTCGGTCGAGGTCCGTTCCCGCGAAGACCTGGCCGGCGGGCGGCCGTACGGTCTCGCCGGCGGGTACGAAAAGGTTTCGGGGACGATGCGCTTCGCCGTCCGCCCCGATGACCCGCACGACCTCGCCATCGTCGATCTGGCGCTCGCGCCCCGCAACGCCCGCGGCCTGGTCGAGTTCTCCGCCGACTTCTACGTCATCGAGCCCAAGGATCCGGCGCGCGGAAGCGGCGACCTGCTGCTCGAGGTTCCCAACCGCGGCGGCAAGGGAATCTTCGGGCTGATGAATCGCGCCCGGGGCGCGGTCGACCCGGCGGCGGACGAAGAGCTGGGCGACGGCTTCCTGATGCGGCGCGGCATCTCCGTCGCCTGGGTCGGCTGGCAGTGGGACGTCCGCGATTTCCCGGGGCGGCTGCGGCTCGACGCGCCCGTCGCGACGGAGAACGGGCGGCCGATCACCGGTCCGGTGCGCGCGGATTTCGTCGTGGACGATCCGGCCGCGACGCACCCGCTCGGCCATTTCCTGGTCGGATCGATCGGCGGCACGAGCTATCCCGTCGCGGACCAAAAGAGCTCCGCGAACGTCCTGACCGAACGGGATTCCCCGCTCGCGACGCGCCGCGTCATCCCGCGGCGCCGCTGGCGTTTCGCCCGGGAGGAAGCCGGCCGGATCGTCCCGGACGACCGCACGATCTGGCTCGAAGGCGGCTTCCGGCCGGGAAAGATTTACGAGGTCGTCTACACGGCGCGCGACCCGGTCGTCGCCGGGCTCGGCCTCGCCGCCATCCGCGACGCCGTCTCCTACTTCAAGAACGATCCGGCCTCGATCGCGCCGGCACGGCGGGTCTACGGCGCCGGGATCTCGCAGTCGGGACGGTTCCTCCGCTACTTCCTCGCACAAGGGTTCAACGCCGACGAAGAAGGACGCCGCGTCTTCGACGGGCTCCTGATCCACGTGGCCGGGGCCGGCGTCGGGAGCTTCAACCACCGTTTCGCGCAGCCTTCCCGCGACGCGCAGCCGCTCTCCCCGCTCTTCTATCCCACGGACCTCTTTCCTTTCACCGACCTTCCCGAGACCGATCCGGAGACGGGCCGGACCGCGGGGCTGCTCGACCGCGCCCGCGCCGAGAACGCCGTGCCGAAGATCTTCGAGACGAACACCTCCTACGAGTACTGGGGCCGCGCGGCGTCTCTCACGCACACGAGCCCTGACGCGCGCGCGGACGCGCCGCTGCCCGAGGAGACGCGCATCTACTTCCTCGCGGGACTCCAGCATTTTTCCGGCCCGTTCCCGCCGAGCGCCGCGCCGTACCGCGGCCTGCGGGCGACGCACCCGCAGAACCCGAACCCCGCGGTCTGGCTGTGGCGCGCGCTCTTTGCCGACATGCAGGAGTGGGTCCGCGAGGGCGTCGCGCCGCCGGAGAGCCGCTATCCCCGGATCGCCGATGGCACGCTCGTGGCGCCGGACGCGGTGAAGCGCCCCGCGATCCGCGGCCTCGCGCCGCCGTCCGCCGCGCAGGACGCGTATCGGATCGACTTTGGACCGCGCTGGTCCCGGGGCGTCGTGGATCGCGAGCCGCCGGCCGTGGGTCGCGCCTATCCGGCCCTCGTACCGCAAGTCGATGCGGACGGAAACGACCGGTCCGGCGTCCGGATCCCCGAGATGGAGGCGCCCGTCGCCACGTACACGGGCTGGAATCTCCGCGATCCGGCGACCGGCTTCCCCGGAGCGCGCGTCAGCTTCGTCGGCTCCTACGTTCCCCTTCCCGCGACGCGCGCCGAACGGGAACGCGCCGGCGATCCGCGCCTCTCGCTCGAGGAGCGCTACGGAACGGCGGAGCGATATCTGGGGCTCTATGCGGAGGCGGCGCTTCGCCAGATCCGGGATCGATTCCTGCTGCCCGAAGATCTCGCCGACGTGCTCGCGCGCGGGCGCGCCGAGTGGGACGCCGTCCGCCGCTGACCCGCGGAAGCGTCATGGAGCCGCCTGATCGGCGGGACAGGCGCGGCGAGAGAGAAGCGCGGGCCGGAAGTCTGGTCGTTCGTTCAGAGTCTGCGGACGGAGGCCCCACGGAGCGCGGCCGAAACTCTGGCCGTTCGTTCAGAATTTGCGCGCGACGCGCGCGCGAACGACTGGCCTTCTTCTATCCCTCGGGACAATTGTGCGCTCCTCGGCGCGTCACTACAGTCGCCGCCAGACTCCCAGACACGCGGGCAGGTGGGCCCGCATCTCGAGAGCCGTTTCAAGGAGGCCCCGATGGGCTCGAGAGTACCCTTTCGGAGTATCGCGGCAGCTCTTCTTCTGCTCGGTTCCCTGGCGCTCGTTCCAACGTCGGGCACTTCGCCGCCGAATTTCGGCGAGCCGCTGCGCAATCTGACGGCCGATCAGCTCGCGCGCTTCGACGCCGGCAAGGACGAGTTCAACGAGGTCGAGACCGTCGAGGAGGGCCTCGGCCCCGTCTTCAACGACGTCTCGTGCGGGACCTGCCACTCCGCGCCGGCGATCGGCGGCGGCAGCGACCGGCTCGAGACGCGATTCGGTCGCCTGAAGCGCAACGGGACGTTCGACCCGCTCACGCAATTCGGAGGGTCGTTGATTCAGGAACAGGGAATCGGAGCCACCGGCGCCTGCGAGTATCTCGCCGAGACGGTTCCCCCCGAAGCAACGATCGTCGCGAAGCGGCGGACCACGCCGCTCTTCGGCCTGGGTCTCGTGGACGCGGTGCCCGACGGGGTCTTCCAACAGATCGCGGCTTCGGAACGGTCCGATCCGGACCGTACCGCCGGCGTCGTGAGCATCGTGACGAACCTCGCCACGGGGCTGCCGGCGGTCGGAAGGTTCGGGTGGAAGGATCAGAATCCGACGCTCTTCCAGTTCGCGGGAGATGCGTACATCAACGAGATGGGGATCACGAACCCGCAGTTCCCGGCCGAGAACTGTCCCGGCGGCAACTGCGATTCCCTCTCGTGCAACCCGATGTCGACCGTCAACGACGACGGCGAAGGTGTGCAGGCCTTCGCCGACTTCATGGTCTTTCTGGCGCCGCCGCCGCGCGGCCCGATCTCGGGCGCGGCGATTCTCGGCGAGCAGAAGTTCGACAGTCTCGGCTGCACGAGCTGTCACCTCGCGACGCTGCGCACGGGCAAGAACTCGGTCGCGGCGTTGAGCCAGGTCACCTTCCACCCGTACTCGGACTTCCTGCTGCACGACATGGGGTCGCTCGGGGACGGGATCACGCAGAACCAGGCCACGGGGCGCCTCATGCGCACCGCACCGCTCTGGGGTGTGCGGAAGCTCACGACCTTCCTGCACGACGGACGCGCCACGACGCTCGTTGGAGCGATCCTGGCGCACGACGGCCAGGCGCGCCGGTCGCGCGACCGGTTCATCCACCTGTCCGTTTTCGAGAAGGCCGAGCTGCTCGCGTTTCTCAACTCCCTCTAGAGGGAGCGATTCCGGGGCGGGGGATGTCGGCTCCCCCGCCCTCCCTTTTCTCCCGCGCCTTGCCCGCCGTCCGGGCGGCGGCTACGCTCGCCGTCTTGCGAAACCCGCCTTCCCTCCGCCTCCGCTTTCCGGTCGGCCGCATCGCGTACTGGGCCTCGCGATATCCCGGAGACGACGCGTCGCCCGTCGAGGCGGCGCTCCGGCGCATTCGCCGCGAGCGGAGCCTTCGCCGGGCGGACCTCCTGTCCGTGGCGCGCTGGAAGACGCCGCGCAGCCGCCCGCGAATCGCGCGCAATTCCGACCGCGCCGTGCGCGCCGCGACCCGCGAAGCCCTGACGTCGCGCGACGAGCGCCGGCGGATCGAGTCGCTGACGGCGCTCCACGGCGTCGGCTTCCCGACGGCCTCGGCGATCCTCCACTTCTGCCACGCGGACCCGTATCCCGTCCTGGACACGCGTGCCCTGTGGTCGCTCGGCGTCGAAAAAATTCCCGGCTACGACTTCGATTTCTGGTGGGCGTACGTCGGCGTCTGCCGCGATCTCGCGCGGCGCGCCCGATGCGCGATGCGCGGCGTCGATCGCGCGCTCTGGCAATACGCGAGCGAGAGAGAGCCCCGCCGATCCTGATCCGCGAAAGCTCCCCTGTCCCAGTCACTTAAGTCTCGGTGGCACCGTGGTTGCACTTTTCACCTTTCGAAAGGAGCGGCCATGCGAAGAGGTTTTTTCGCTTCGATCGTTCTCGCGGGCGTCATGACGCTCGCATCCGCGCGGCCCGCGCTCGGCGAAGCCCGAGTCAGCGTCTCCGTCTTTCATCGGACGCTCGCGCCGTACGGACGCTGGATCACGACGGCCTCATACGGAGACGTCTGGGCGCCGTCGGTCGCCGTGGGCTGGCAGCCCTACGTCAACGGCGAGTGGTATTACACGGACTGCGGGTGGACCTGGGCGTCCTCCGATTCGTGGGGCGACATCCCGTTCCACTATGGAACGTGGGCCTGGGTGCCGCCGTATGGATGGGTCTGGGTTCCGGGCACCGTCTGGGCCCCGGCATGGGTGACCTGGGCCTACTCGGACGACTTCATCGGATGGGCCCCGGTGCCTCCGAGCTTCGCGCTCTCGGTGTCGGGCTACGTCGGCACGCCGGTGGTCCTCGCGTCGAGCCGCTACGTCTTCGTGCCGACGCGTCAATTCGTGGGCGTGCGCGTGGCCTCCGTCCGCGTTCCGCTCCAGAGGAACACGACGATCTTCGCGCACACGACGCGCACGACGAGATTCCAGGTCGCGAGCGGAGTCCTGCACACCGTGGGGCCGGCGCCGCAGCGCATCGCGCGGGTCGCGGGTCATCGGATCGATCCGGTGCCGGTCGCGAAGGCCGGAGTGCGTCCGGTCAGCCTGACGCAGTCGGGCGTCGCGAGGGAGCGCCGTTTCGCGGTCGTGGCGCCGAAGGCCGAGCGGGCGGCAGCCGTTTCGAAGCCGTCGGCCGCGTCGCACGCGCGCCCCAGCCGCAAAGTCGAGCCCTCGCACCGAGCGGCCCCCGCGAACGCAAACGTCCATCCGGCCCATCCGGCGCGGCACGCGCCCGCCAAACCCGAGAAGGCGACGGCGGAGCGTGCGGTCTCGAAGCCGCAGAGGACCGGACGGTCCGCCGCCGCGAACACCGCGAAAGCTTCGTCGCACGCGGCGAAACCGGCCCCGCGGCCGGAGAAGCGCGCCTCCAGGCCGCCGAGACCGGTGAAGCCCGAGCCGCAGGCGCAAACGGTCCGGCGTGAGGCTCCGCCTCAACCTCGAGCCGAGCGCGTCGCCGCGGCGCGGCCTGCGCCGAAGCCCCAGGCGGAGGCGGCCCGACCGCATCCGCAACCGAACGCGCCGAAGCCGAAACAACCCCGGAAACCGAGTCCGCATCCGAAGAACGACGGAAACGGAAACTAGAAGGAGTCGACCATGAAACAGAAGTTGTCCCTGGCGCTCGCGGCGCTGTTGCTCGTCGCGGCGGCCGCGGTGGCCGCGGATCACCACGAGAAAGAAGGCAAGATCGTCCGCCTCGATCCCGACGCCCGGTTCATGACGATCCAGGGCAAGAGCGGCGATCAGTGGGATCTCTACTGGACCGAGACGACGAAGTTCCACGACAACCTGACGGCGCCGGAGCTCCGCGTCGGAGACAAGATCGAGTTCGAGTACGTCGAGCGCGAGGGCCGCATGTGGGCGACCTCGATCGACCGCGAGAAGAAGGCCGACTGACCCGGCACCCGGCGCGCCCGGATGGTCAGGGCGCGAAGGACGGGTCGCGGTAGACGGTCTTTCCCTCGAGGAGCGTCAGGAGAACCTTCGCGTCCCCGATCTGCTCGGCCGGAATCTCGAAGAGGTTGCGGTCGAGCACGATCAGGTCCGCGGCCTTTCCCGTTTCGATCGACCCCGTCTCTTTCTCTTCGAACGCGGCGTAAGCGCCCGCGATCGTGTAGGCCGCGATCGCCTGAGGAAGCGCGATCCGCTCCTCGGGAAGGAACGGCTCGCCGGCGGGCGCGTCGGGATCCTGCCGGCGCACGGCGACTTCGATCGCCTCCAGCGGATTCATCGAGCTGACGGACCAGTCGCTTCCGCCCGCCACGACGGCGCCGCTCGCCGCAACACTTCCGATCGGATAGATCCAGCGCGACCGCTCGGGCCCGAGCTTCGGGAGCGTCAGGTCCTTGATGTAGGGATCGGCGAACGCCCAGAGCGGCTGGAAGTCCGCGACGACTCCGATCCGTCGGAATCTCGGAATGTCCTCGGGCTCGATGACTTCGAGATGCGCGATGAGCGGGCGCGCGTCCCGCGGCCCGTTCGCCTTGCGCGCGGCCTCGAGGGCGTCGAGCGACATCCTCACCGCGCGGTCGCCGATGGCGTGGATGTGGATCTGAAAGCCCTTGGCGTCGAGCGCCGTCGCCAGACGGTCGAACGCCTCGGGCTCGAGATTGGGAACGCCCGACCAGCCGGGCTTGTCGAGATAGGGCGAGAGCATCGCCGCGGTCTCCGACTCGATGACGCCGTCGGCGAAGATCTTGGCGGCCGTCGCGCGCAGCCGGCCGTGGGTCGCCGCCTGCCGCTTCCTCTCGAGATCCGTCACCTGCTCGGGTCCGCGGCGCGTGCTCACGGAGAGGGACGCGAGGACCCGCGCCGTCAGCCGGCCCCCGCGCTCCGCGTCCGCGTACGCCGCGAGGATCCGGTCGCCGGCGTTCGCCTCGATGAGCGACGTGATCCCCAGACGATTCGCCATCTCGATTCCGCGGCGCAGACCCTCCGCGTACTCGGCCGGCGTCGACTCGGGCACGTGGCGGGACACGAGGCGTTTCGCGCTCTCGCGAAGGGTGCCGGAGGGCTCGCCCGAGGAGTCGCGCTCGATGCGGCCCTCGGGCGGATCGGGTGTCTCGCGCGTAACGCCCGCGATCGCGAGCGCCTTCGAGTTGACCCAGGACGAATGGCCGTCGGCCGAGCCGATCTCGGCGGGACGGTCGGGCACGAGGGCATCGAGCTCGGCGCGGGTCGGGCTCGCGTCGGGAAAGAGCGGGAGGTCCCAGCCGCTTCCGAGGATCCACGGCGCCTTCGCTTCGGGATGCTCGGCGGCATACTTCCGGATCGCTTCGAAGACGGCCTCCTTCGTCTTCAGGCCGGTCAGGTTGCAGAGGGCGAGATCCATCCCGCCTTCGACGGGGTGCACGTGCGCGTCGTGGAATCCAGGGAGCACCATCTTTCCGGCGAGATCGATGACGCGCGTGGAGGGCCCGATCCACCGCTTCGCTCCGGCCGCCGTCCCGACGTAAGTGATGCGTCCGCCGCGGACCGCGACGGCCTCGGCCCAGGAGCGCGGGGCGTCCACCGTATAGACCGCGCCGCCCGTCAGCACGAGGTCCGCCCGTTCGCCGGCAGAGGGAGACGGCGCCGCCCCGGCGGCGATCAGGCCCGCGACCGCGACCGCAGCGAGAAGCAGGCGTCCCTTTCCGGTGACTCTCACTCCTTCACTCCCTCACCTTCCCAGAATCGGCAGGCCCTTCGAGAAGCTCCACGCGAGGAGCGCCGCGCCGAGGACCGCCAGATAGATCGCGAACGGCCGCAGCGTGTGGAGCTTCAGGTAGCGCAGGAGAAAGCGGACGGCGAGATATCCGACGAACGCCGAGGCCGCGAATCCGGCCGCGAGCGCCGACCATCCGATCGGCGGCTCGGGGTGGCGCCGCAGATCGAGCAGCGCCTTGGCGCCGGCGCCGAGGATGATCGGCAAGGCGAGCAGGAACGAGAAACGCGCCGAGTCCTCGCGCGAAAAGCCGCGAACTCTACCCGTCGAGATCGTGAAGCCGGAGCGCGAGAATCCGGCCATCAGTCCGGCGGCGCCCTGGGCCGCGCCGATCCACAGCGCGTCGCCGGTTCCGAGGTCCGCGAGCCCGCGCTCCGGGGCGGCACGGCGACGGCCGATCGCCTCGGCCGCCACGAAATAGACGCTCGCGACGAGCATCGAGACGCCGATCAGTCCGAGGGTCCGCAGGTTCTCGAACCTCTTCAGAAGGAAGAGGCCCGCGAGCACGCCGGGGACCGTCCCGATCGCCACCGCGACGAGCACCGCTCGCGCCTCGGGATTCCGCGCGGGACGTCCCGAGACCCACAGCAGAAGCTCTTCGGCGAGCTCGGCGAGCTCCCGCCACGTCGCGAGGATGAGGGCGAGGACCGTCCCGAGATGCAGCACGACATCGAAGGCCAGCGTCACCTCGTCGTTGCGAAGGCCGAGGAGGGCCTGCACGAGATAGAGGTGCGCCGTCGAGGAAACCGGCAGGAACTCGGTAGCCCCCTGGACCGCACCGAGCAGGACCGCGTAGGCGAGAGGCATGCGACGGCGCGGGAATCTACCATCCCCGGCCGTCCGCGGGATCGGACGTCTTTTGTCCCAGCCCACGCCGACACTGTTTTCGAGCATGGGAGAGCTTCACTGGATCGATTCGTGGCGGGCGCAGCGGGCAGCGCGGGAGGACGTCCCCATGGACGCGCCGCCCTTCGTGCTCGAAGAGCCGTGCCCCGGCTGCGGCGCGCGCCGCGTCGCGACGATGGTCTGGCGTTCCTTCTCGGCCTCCGAGACGCCTCTCGCCCTGCCCCGCATGGAGCCCCACTTCCTCTGCCGCGACGGCGCGGTGGTCTGTCAGGAGATCACCGATGCCGGGATCCGCTTGAAGGGATGGTCCGGCATTCTCGGCCACTTCGAAGAGGAAGCCGCCGGCTGAGGGCGGGATCTCGTCCCGCCATCCGCGCCATCGATCCCCGGGCGATAACATCCCTTCTTCCTTTCGCGTAGAAGAGCGGGAGCCTGGAAGGAGGAAGCGTGAAGATCCGCTCCGCGGCCGCCATGACCGTCTTCGCCCTCGCGGCGTCGTTCGCGTTGCCCGCCGACGCGCCCGGCATCGATCCGGCCGACATGGATCCCTCGGCGAAGCCCTGCGACAACTTCTACGAGTACGCCGTCGGCGGCTGGCTGAAGAAGAACCCGATTCCGGCCGACTACCCGGAGTGGGGCGCCTTCAGCGAGCTCGAGCAGCGCAACGTCGAGTCCCTCCACAAGATCCTCGAAAAGCTCGCCGGCCGCTCCGCCGCCGCGGCCGCCGGATCCGAGGAGCGCAAGCTCGGCGACTTCTACGCGGTCTGCATGGACGAGAAGGCGATCGAGGCGCAGGGCATTTCGCCGCTGGAGCCCGAGCTCGACCGCATCGAGAAGATCGGGAGCCCGGCCGACCTGCAGGCCGAGATCGCGCGCCTTCAGATGCGCGGCGTCAACGCGGTCTTCGCGTTCGGCTCGGAGCAGGACCGGAAAAAGTCGACCGAAGTGATCGCCGCGGCCTT
This sequence comes from Thermoanaerobaculia bacterium, assembly GCA_036558325.1. Lineage (GTDB taxonomy): Bacteria > Acidobacteriota > Thermoanaerobaculia > UBA5066 > Gp7-AA6 > DATBFU01. Next base: position 114,859 of record DATBFU010000153.1, read on the forward strand.
CCAGGGCGGCCTGAGTCTGCCGGACCGCGACTACTACGTGAAAACGGACAGCGAGTCGAAGGAGATCCGCTCGAAGTACGTCGCGCACATGACGCGGATGTTCGCGCTCGCGGGCGACCCGAGGGCGAAGGCCGCGGCGGCGGCGAAGACGGTGCTCGCCCTCGAGACGAAGCTCGCCGAGGCCTCGATGGACCGCGTCGAGCGCCGCGACTCCGACAAGACGTACCACCGAATGGACGCGGAAAGCCTGGCGAAGCTGACCCCGAACTTCTCCTGGCCGGCGTACTTCCGAAACCTCGGGATGGCGGCCGCACCGGCGGCCGTCAACGTCGGACAGCCGAAGTTCTTCGAGGAAGTGAGCCGCCTGATTCCCGAGACTCCGCTCGAGGACTGGAAGACCTATCTCCGCTGGAAGCTGCTCGCGGCGGCCGCGCCGTCGCTCTCATCGAAATTCGTGGACGAGAACTTCGACTTCTTCGGGCGAACGCTCGAGGGCACGCCGCAGAACCTGCCGCGGTGGAAGCGGTGCGTCGCGGCGACGGACAGCGCGATCGGGATGGCCCTCGGAAAGATCTGGGCTGCGGAGTACTTTCCCCCCGAGTCCAAGCGGCGCGCCGACGAGATGGTCCGCAATCTCATCGCCGCGCTCGGAGACGACCTGAAGACGCTGCCCTGGATGGGAGACGAGACGCGGAAGGCCGCGCTGCGGAAGCTTTCCGCCTTCGATCCCAAGATCGGTTATCCGGACAGGTGGCGGGACTACTCCGCGCTCGCGATCGATCGGGCGGCGCACGTGACGAACGTGATGAACGCCGCGGACTTCGAGGCGCGTCGCGACCTCGCGAAGATCGGAAGGCCGGTCGATCGCACCGACTGGGACATCACGCCGCCGACCGTCAACGCGTACTACAACCCGCTGCTCAACGAGATCGTGTTCCCCGCCGGCATCCTCCAGCCGCCTTTCTTCGACGGAAAGGCCGACGACGCGGCCAACTACGGCGGCATCGGCGCCGTCATCGGGCACGAGATGACCCACGGTTTCGACGACGACGGCCGCAAGTTCGACGCCGACGGAAATCTCACGGACTGGTGGACGCCGAAGGACCTCGCGAGCTACCAGGCGCGTGCGGCGTGCGTCGAAAAGCAGTTCTCGGCCTTCGTCGTCGAGGGTGACCTGCACGTCAACGGAAAGCTCGTCCTGGGCGAGTCGATCGCCGACCTCGGCGGCCTGAAGATCGCGTACAACGCCTTCCGGAAGAGCCTCGAGGGAAAGCCCGAGCCCGCGAAGATCGGCGGGTTCACGGCCGACCAGCGCTTCTTCCTGTCCAACGCCCGCATCTGGGCGACGAACGACCGTCCCGAGTTCGCGCGGCTCGTCACGAAGACCAACGAGCATCCGCTCGACCGCTTCCGGGCGATCGGCGCGCCTTCCAACATGGCGGAGTTCGCCCGCGCCTTTTCGTGCAAGGCCGGAGACCCGATGGTGCGCTCGGAGGTCTGCGCGATCTGGTAGGGGACCGGCGTCCCCGGAATGGCGCTCAAATTTTGACGGCGGCCCGGAACCGTCCGGGACAATTTCTTGTCACCTCGCGCGACGGCTTGCCGCCAACACGCGCCGCATCAATCACTTGTGCTTCTGGTCCCGCCCTTGCTGTCCTCGAAGAGCGACGGGAGAGAGCGCAAAGTGGAAACCGTCTACAACGTGACCGTCGACGAAGCCGGGATGGACTGGAAGCAGGCCGGACCGCTCTTCGAGCGCTACAGCGTCAACCTCATCGGACCGGTGGACCGACGCTGGTTCGACTGCTACACGAAGATGACCAAGGAGCGGCCGAACCTCGCGCGCTACCGGCTCGAGGCGGCAACCAAGTCGGTCTCGTTCACGTGCCGCTCGACCGACGGCCCCGCGGAAGTGATGGGCGTCCTCCACCGCCTTCAGGAGATGGTGGAGGCCGTCAATCAGGCCGCCATCGCGTCCGTCCGCGAGGAGCAGGAACAGAGCAAGGTCGCGCCGCTTCCCGCGGCGAAGTCTCCGACCGGAACCGCCGCCAGTCTCGCCGCCGGCCTCTTCTCGCGTCTCTCCCGCCGCTAAACCCCCGGCCTTCGCGCGCCGCCGGGCCGGCCGAACGGCGCAGGCTTTCCCGCCATGAGATCCCCGGCAGGGGGGGTGTAGATTAGATGACGAGCAATCCAGCCACCATGCGACCGCGATGGATTCCGGGCGTCGCCGCGGCGATTCTTCTCACGCTGCGCGCCTCTCGACTGCTCGGACCGACCGATCCCGAGGCGCCCGTGCGCGGAGTGCCGGGGCCGGCCATCGCGCCGAAGACCGTGGACGTCGCGGCCCTCCCCGACGTGCCGGCCGGATATTGCCCGCCGGAGGAGCCTCGCAACGTCGAGCGCGGTCCCGAGCCGCGCGTGCCGCGCGGGCTGCCGGTGCCGCCCGGCGCCCGCATTCGCCTCGAATCGCCGCAGCGCGCCGCGCGCCCGCGCGTCGCGCCGCCCGGAGCCGAGTCGACCGCGGCCGAAGTTTCCGCCGCGGCGGCGACGCCGCCCCTCGATGTCAACTTCCAGGGTCTGCCCGACAACGGCGTCAGCTTCCCGCCGGATACCAATGGAGCCGTGGGCGTCTCTCAGGTCGTGACGATGCTCAACACACAGTTCCGCGTCCAGGACCGTGCGGGCAACGCCTCGAAGACCGTCTCCGTCGGATCCTTCTGGGGAACGAACACGACGGCGTTTCTCTCCGACCCGCGCCTCCTCTACTCCGCGGCCACCGGCCATTGGTTCGCCGTCATGCTCTCGGGGCGCGTCTCGTCCTCCGGCACGACGACGCCGGATTTTCTCGTGGGCGTCTCCAAGACGGAGGACGCCGGCGGCGAGTGGAACATCTACACGGTGCCCGTCGGAACGGTGGCCGAGGGATACTCGGGCGACTTCCCGACCGTGGGCTACAGCAAGGGCCGCTTCGTCGTACAGCTCAACCTTTACGACCGCCTCTTCGGCGACTTCCTGGGCTCGCGAATCTACGTCTTCGACCGCGCCGCGCTCGAGGGCGGAACGCTCGTGTCCCCGACACAGATCACGACGACCGAATTCGGCAGCACGCAGGTGCCGTCCGTCGCGGCCGACCCCGACGAGGACCGGGTCTACATGCTCGAAGACTGGAACGGGAACGATCCGGCCGGCGGTCTCGTGCGCCTCTTCCAGATCACCGGACCGCTCGGGTCCGAGACGCTCACGCCGATCGCCTTCTTCGGGACGCCGGATCGCTGGCTCGATTTCACCCTGCAGGACAACTTCGCGCCGCAATCGGGCTCGACGACCAGGATCGCGACGAACGGCGGCGACATCGGAAGCTCCGTGGTGTTCCGCAACGGCTTCCTGTGGGCGGCGCACACGATCTTTCTCCCGGCGGACAATCCGACGCGCGCGGCGGTCCAGTGGTGGCAGGTCCAGACCGACGGCACGGTCGCGCAGCGCGGCCGCATCGACGACCCGAGCGGCAAGTTCTTCTACGCGTTCCCGAGCATCGCGGTCAATCGCGACAACGGCGTCGTGGTCGGCTGTTCGCGCTACGCGGCGGACCGTTTCGCCGGCGGCGTATACGCCTACCGCGCGGCGGCGGACCCGGACGGAACGATCCGCACCGAGGCGTCGCTCAAAGACGGCGAGGCCGTCTACGTCAAGCAGTCGGGCGGCACCGACGACCGGAACCGCTGGGGCGACTACAGCGCGGCGGTCGCCGATCCGCTCGACGAGGGCGGCTTCTGGACCGTGCAGGAGTACGCGGGATCGACCGCGGGAATCGGATCGTTCTGGTCGACGTGGTGGGGACAGCTCCATGGAGAGCCCCCCGTGATGCCGGCCGCGCGCTTCGATGTCTCCGACGCGCCGCCCACCGTGGGGGTTCCGATCCGGTTCGAGGACCACTCGACGGGCGGCCCGATCTCCTGGGAGTGGGACTTCGGCGACGGAACGACCTCCACCCTGCGGGATCCGGAGAAACCGTTCCCGCAGGCCGGCAAGTACAAGGTCTCGCTCAAAGTTACCAACCGCGCCGGCTCGAGCTCGAGCTCGACGACGATCGACGTCGCCGCGCAGGCCGGCCGCACGGCGCCCAAGCGCGTGCCGCCGCGGACCGAGACGCCGCGCGACCTCCAGCGGCCGCACTGAAGTCCCCGGGCTCCTGAGATATCCTGCGCGCCCGATGGCGCGCGAAGCTCCGGCCCGCGAATCGGTTTCGGTCGAGGAAATTCGGTCGCGATTCCCCGCTCTCGAGCGCCGCCAGGGGGGCGTTCCCGTCGCGTACTTCGACGGCCCCGGCGGGACGCAGGTGCCGCGCGAGGTCGTCGCGGCGATGGACGACTACCTCTTCCATCACAACGCGAACACGCACTGGCACTACCCGACGAGCGAGGAGACCGACGACGCGCTCGACGCGGCGCGCCAGGCGCTCGCCGACTTCGTCAACGGGGCGCCGAACGAGATCGCCTTCGGCGCCAACATGACGACCCTCACGTATCACCTGTCGCGCGCCCTCGGCCGGGGCTGGGGCCCCGGCGACGAGATCGTCGTCACCGAGCTCGACCACCACGCGAACATCGACCCGTGGAAGGCGCTCGCGCGCGAGCGCGGCGTGACGGTGCGGATGGCGAAGCTGCGCCCGGAGACCGGCCAGCTCGATCCGGAGGACCTCGAACGGTGCGTCGGGCCGAAGACGCGGCTCCTCGCGATCGGCGGCGCCTCGAACGCGCTCGGGACCGTCAACGACCTCGGCCGCGCCGCCGCGCTCGCCCGCTCCGCCGGCGCGCTCTTCTTCGTGGACGCGGTGCACTCGGCGCCGCACGTCCTGCCGGACGTCCGTTCCATCGGATGCGATTTTCTCGTCTGTTCGCCGTACAAGTTCTACGGTCCGCACCTCGGCGTGCTGTGGGGCCGGCACGACCGGCTCGCCGCGCTCGACGCGCCGCGGCTCGAGCCCGCGCCGTCCGAGCCACCGGAAAATCTCGAGACCGGAACTCTGAGTCATGAGGGAATCGTCGGGGCCGCGGCCGCGATCGATTTCCTGGCGTCGCTCGCGGGCGCCGCCGCTCTTCCGAGGCGGGAAGCGCTCGCGGGCGCCTACGCCGAGCTCCACGCGCGTGGACGGACCCTTTTCGAGCGGATGTGGAACGGCCTGCGCGCGATCTCCGGCGTGACGCTCTACGGTCCGCCGCCCGAGGCGCCGCGCACGCCGACCGTCTCGTTCGCGATCGCCGGGAAGAACCCCCACGACGTGGCGAGGGCGCTCGCGCGCCGCGGCGTCTACTGCTCGAGCGGCGACTTCTACGCGCTCACGGTCGTCACGCGGCTCGGCCACGCGCGCGACGGCGTCGTGCGGGCCGGTTGCGCCGCCTACACGACGGCGGAAGAGGTCGAGCGCCTCGTCGAAGGCGTCCGCGCGATCGCGGCTTAGCGACCGCTACTTCGCGTCCTTCTGCCACCAGTACTTCGCGCGTTTCGCCGTCCCTCCGACTTCGTCCAGCGTGTTCGCGTCGTACAGGCGGCCGTTTACCATCGTGTAGCGGACCTTCTCCGATTGCCGGATGTCGGAGAGCGGGTCGCCGTCGATGACGACGACGTCCGCGAGCTTGCCCGGCTCGAGCGACCCGAGGTCCCTGTCCATCCCGAGGTACGCGGCGCCGTTGCGCGTCGCGCAGGCGAGCGCCTCGTGCGGAGACATGCCGCCCTGGACGAACATCCACATTTCCCAGTGCGCTCCGAGTCCCTCGCGCTGGCCGTGCGCGCCGACCTGGATCGACACGCCCGCGTCGCCGAGCCGCTTCGCGATCTTCGCGTTGTCCTTGTAGTTGAAGTCGTCTTCCTCCGCCATCACGCGCCGGCGCGACCGCGGATCCAGGATGAACGGCGGCACGAACCTCGAGAGCTTCTCGTTCTCCCAGACGTTCGTGTGCTGGTACCAGTAGTTCTCCCCCCAGAGCCCGCCGTAGCCGACGATGAGGGTCGGCGTATAGCCGACGCCGTGCCCGGGCCAGAGCTGGACGACGTCCTTGTAGGCGTGCGCCACCGGGATCGAGTGCTCGACGCCCGTGTGTCCGTCCACGACCATCGTCATGTTGAGCATGAAGAGGGAGCCGCCCTCCGGCACGACCATCATTCCCGTTTCGCGCGCCGCGGCCAGGATCTGCTGACGCTGCTCGCGGCGCGGCTGGTTGTAGCTCTTGACGCTGATCGCGCCGAGCGCCTTCATGCGCCGCAGGTGCGCGCGCGCGTCGTCCAGGCTGTCGATCTCGGCCTTGAAGTCGCCGGCCGCGCCGTAGAGGATCGTGCCCGTCGAATAGATCCGCGGCGCGCGGACGAGTCCCGCGCGCGCCATCTCGCTCGCCGAGAAGATCTCCTCGGAATCGTGCGAGGGATCGTGGATCGTCGTCACGCCGAACGCGAGCGTCGCGTCGGTGTCCCAGTTCTGCTGCGGCACGATGCCGTCGTTGCCCATCTCGCCGTGCCAGTGCACGTCCACGAAACCGGGCAGCACCGTCTTTCCCTTCACGTCCACGACGCGGGCGCCGGGCGGCACCGCGACCTGGCCGGCCGGTCCCACGGCCTTGATCCGGTTGCCCTCGACGACGACGGTGCCGTTCTCGAAGAGCTCGTCGCCTTTCATCGTGACGACCTTGCCGCCGACCAACGCGATGGTTCCCTTCGGCGCGTCGGCGGCTTGCTCGAATCCGATCTCCGTGCCCTTCTCCGGCGCGTCCGGCAGCTTCTCCGGCGCGCCCGCGAGGAACGCGAAGGCGTCCGTCAGAGGGCGCGCGTAGAGCTGCGGCCCCAGAGACCAGGAGAGACTCTTCGAATCGCCCGACCAGTGCAGGTACTCGCCGGCGTCTTTCGAAACGCGCGCGACGGGGATCGCCTTCGACTTCGGGCCGATGTCCATGCGCGAGCCCGTCCGCACGAACGGAGCGATGTAGGCGTTGAAGCGCTCGCGGAACGCGACCCACTTTTCGTCGGGCGAAATCCGGAACTCCGTCGCGTCGGCGCTCTGGAGATGCTCGCGCATCTCGGCGCCGTCGAGCGCGGCGCTCGCGAGGGTGCGCTTGGGCTCTTCCTTGTCGTCGCCGCCGTCGTAACGCGTGAAGTAGACGCGGTCACTGGCCGAGCCGAACTGCGGCGCGACGCCGTCCCGTGTCACGAGCGTCGGCTTCCCGCCGCCGGCCGCCGGCACCCAGTAGATCCCGGGCTCGAGCGACCAGTCCGTCGTCACGAGGCCGCCGCCGGTGTCCTTGCGATAGGCGACCTTCGTGCCGTCCGGCGAGAACGCCGGCTCGCGATAGTGCCCGGGCTCGGAAGTCAGCGCCTTCTCCTCGCCGCCGCCGCGCGCCGGCGCGATGCGGACCGAACCGGCCTTCTCGTCGTCCCACGTCGTGAACACGATCCACTTGCCGTCGCGCGAGTACGACGGATAGAGCTCGAAGTGATCCGACTGCGACGTGAGGCGCCGCGGCGTCCCGGACGGAAGGTCGCGCACCCAGATCCTCCCGAGCGCCTGATAGACGACCTGGTCGCCGCGCGGCGCCACCTCGACCCAGCGCAACATCCGCACCGGGAACCGCGCCGGCGCGACGTCCACCGGAAACCGCACGCCCTCGGCTTCCTTGCGCGTTCCCGTGACGTGGAACGGAATGACGGACGCCGCGCCGCTCTCGGCGTCCACCTTGCGCAACTTTCCGCCGGCCCAGAGAACGATCGCGCGGTCGTCCGGCGTCCACGCCATCGTCGGATAGACGCCGTGGATCGCCCACGTCTCCTGCATGTCGCGTTCGAGCCCGTCGAACACGGGGCGCTCGTGCCCCGAGACGAGGTCCTTGACGAAAAGCACGGTCTTGAGGCGTTGGCGGCGCACGAACGCGAGCCGCTTGCCGTCGTGCGACGGCGTGGGCCGCACCGATCCGCCCGGCGCCGAGACGAAGCGGTCGGTGCGGCCGGTCACGCGGTCGAGCCGCTCGATCGCGTAGATCTCACCGTTGGGGTCCTTGTTGTACTGGAAGATGCGGCCCGGCGTGACGTCCTGGCTGTAGTAGAGATAGCGGCCGTCCGGAGAGAACGCGGGCTCCCCGACGTCCTTCTGCTCGGTCGGGCGCTTCGTCATCTGCAGCCCCTCGCCGCCGGTGCGGTGATAGAGCCAGATCTCGCCGGAACCGAGCGAGCGCGTGCCCGTAAAGTGCTTGCGGGCCGCGAGGAAGTCGCCCTCGGGAGACCACGCCGGACTGTTGGTGAGACGGAAGGATTCCTTCGTGACCTGGACCGGATTGGATCCGTCGCGGTTCATGACCCAGATGTTGTCGCCGCCGGCGCGGTCGGAGGTGAACGCGATGCGCTTGCCGTCCGGCGAATAGCGCGGCTGCATGTCCCAGGCGACGCCCGAGGTCAGCGCGCGCGCCTCGCCGCCGGCGAACGGAATCGTGTAGATGTCGCCGAGCAGGTCGAAGACGATCTCCGTCCCGTCCGGCGAGAGGTCGAGGCTCATCCACGTGCCCTCGTCCGTGTCGATCTTCGCCTCGTAGGGCATCGGGTAAGGCGGGTTCTCGACATCCCACTTCTTCTCGTCCTTCTTCTCGTCTTTCCTGGCTTCGTCCTTCACCGGCGCCCGGCCGGCGCCGAGAAATCCGAGGGCGAGCAGGATCGCCGCGACGAGAGCGTTCTTCGACTTCATTGGCGGTGCCTCCGGTCGGCGAACGATATCAACCGGCGGCGGCGTTTCGAGACGTAGAATGCCCGCGATTCGATGACCCTCGCCGCCGGCACCCGGCTCGGTTTCTACGAGATCGTCGGTCCTCTCGGGGCCGGCGGAATGGGCGAAGTCTATCGAGCCCGCGACACGCGGCTGGGACGAGAGGTCGCGGTCAAGGTGCTGCCGGCCGACCGGGCGGCGGATCCGGATCGCCGACGCCGCTTCGAGCAGGAGGCCCGCTCCGCCTCCGCGCTCAACCACCCGAACATCCTGACGATCCATGAGGTCGGCTCCGAGGGCGAGACGACTTTCATCGCAATGGAGCTCGTCGAGGGGCGCACCGTACGCGAGCTCGTCGCGTCCGGCGCCGTGCCAACGAAGAAGCTCCTCGACGTCGCCGCGCAGACGGCCGAGGGTCTCGCCAAGGCGCACGGCGCGGGGATCGTGCACCGGGACCTCAAGCCTGAAAACCTCATGGTGTCGAGGGACGGCTACGTCAAGATCCTCGACTTCGGCCTCGCCAAGCTCGCCGAGCCGGACGCGAACGCCGGCTCGACGATCCAGACGGCCGCGGGCTCGCCGACCGAACCCGGCACGGTGCTCGGCACCGCGGGGTACATGTCGCCCGAGCAGGCGGCGGGACGCCCCGTCGACTTTCACTCCGACCAATTCGCCCTCGGTTCGATCCTCTACGAGATGGCGACCGGAGAGCGCGCCTTCCAGAGGAAGACCGGCGCCGAGACGCTCGTCGCGATCATGCGCGAGGAGCCCGCGCCGATCTCGGCCTCGAGCCCGTCCGCCCCGGCGCCGCTGCGCTGGATCGTCGAGCGCTGCCTCATGAAGGACCCCGAGGACCGTTACGCCTCGACCAAGGACCTGGCGCGGGACCTTGCCTCCGTGCGCGACCATCTCTCGGAGACCTCGGTTTCGGCGAGCGGCGCGATCGAGCCCGTCAAGGCGAAGCGGCGCGGATGGCTCGCTCCCGTGATCGCGGCGCTCGCCGGGCTCGCCGCCGGCTTTCTGCTGCGCGAGGCCGTGGGCGGCGGCAAGCCCTCCACGCCCCCGACGTTCCAGCAGATCACTTATCAGCGGGGCATGATCTTCTCCGCGCGATTCGCGCCCGACGGCCAGACCATCGCCTACGGCGCGGCCTGGGACGGGAAGCCGCTCGAGATCTACTCGGCGCGCCTCGACAGCCCCGAGTCGCGGCCGCTCGGTCTCCCTTCGGCGGACGTCCTCTCGATTTCGAAGACGGGCGAGATGGCGATCTCTCTCAACCGCCACTTCCTGGCGGGCTACGAAAGCACCGGCACGCTCGCGCGCGTCTCGCTCGGCGGCGGCGCCCCGCGGCCGATCCTCGAAGACGTGCAGGACGCGGACTGGTCGCCGGACGGGCAGACGCTCGCCGTCGCGCATCAGGTCGGCAACCTCCAGCGCCTCGAGTACCCGATCGGCAAGACGATCTACACGCCGTCGGGATGGGTCAGCGGAGTCCGCGTGTCGCCCGACGGGCGATACATCGCGTTCGTCGATCACCCGACGCGCGGCGACAACGACGGCCGCTTGAAGATCGTGGACGCCGAAGGGAAGGTGCGCGCCGAAGGACCCTACGCCAACCTCGGCGTCGCGTGGTCGCCGAAGGGAGATGAGGTCTGGTCGAGCGCCCCCTTCGCCATCACGACCCTGACCGGAAAGACGCGTCCGGTCCTGGGCTCGCCCGGCATCGATGTCGTGCACGACATCTCCAAGGACGGCCGGATGCTGATGTCGCTGATCGCCGCGCGGCGCGAAGTCGTCGGCGTTTCGGCGTCGGGCGAAGAGCGCAATCTCACCTGGCTCAACTGGTCCTTTCCGACGGACATCTCGCGCGACGGGCGAGCGCTTCTCTTCGACGAGCAGAACATCGTGCCCTCGGGCATCTACATGCGGCACCTCGACGGGTCGGCCGCAGTGAAGCTCGGGGACGGCTTCTCCTTCGGCTTCTCGCCCGACGGCCGCTACACGCTGACGGCGCCCAAGCCGGCCGCGACGCAGCTCGTGCTCCTCCCCACCGGCCCGGGAGAGCCGAAGGTCCTCGCGCAGAGCAGCGTGACCACGCAGGCGGCGGCGATCTTTCCCGACGGCCGACGCATCCTCGTGACCGGCAACGAGCCCGGACGCGGCGTCCGGCTCTACGTCCAGGATCTTCCGGACGGAAAGCCGCGGGCGATCACGCCGGAGGGCGTCAGCACGGCGCGCACGGTCAGTCCCATCTCGCCCGACGGTAAGCTCGTGGCGGCGTATGGTCCGGACGGGAGGGTCGCGTTGTACCCGACCGAGCCCGGCGAGCCGCGTCCGGTGCCTGAACTCGAACGCGAGGACGTCGTTCTCCGCTGGACCGCGGACGGACGGTCCCTCTTCGTTTTCCGCCAGTCGGCGCCCCCGGGGAGGATCGAGCTCCTCGATCTCGCAACGGGCAAGCGCACGCCATGGAAGGAATTCCGGCCGCCGGATCCCGCGGGCATCCTCCAGGTCGGGCCCGCGGTCATCTCGCCGGACGAGAAGTCGTACGTCTACTCCTACAAGCGTCTGCTCGACGAGCTGTACGTCGTGACCAACCTTCCCTGATGGCGTCGCCCCTTCGCGTCGGGATCGTCGGGCTCGGGACCATGGGCGCGCCGATGGCGCGCAACCTCGCGAAGGCGGGATTCCCGCTCGCGCTCGCGACGCGCACCGCCGCGAAGGCGCAGGCGCTCGCGGCGGAGATCGGCGGGACCGCGAAGGCCTTCGAGCGTTTCTCGGAGGTGGCGCGGCGCTGCGACGCGCTCGTGACCTGCCTGCCCGACGCGCCGGAGGTCGAGCTCGTTCTCTTCGGGCCGTCCGGCGCCGCGGAAGGCCTCGAGTCCGGCTCGATCGTCATCGACTGTTCGACGATCGCGGCGGAATCGGCCCGCGCGTTCGCGGCGCGGCTCGCCGCGCGGGGCGTCTTTCTTCTCGACGCGCCCGTCTCGGGAGGCCAGAAGGGCGCGATCGAAGGGACGCTCACGTTCTTCGTCGGCGGCGAGGCCGGGGCGCTCGAGCGCGCGCGTCCGGTCTTCGAGGCCATGGGAAAGCGCGTCACGCATCTCGGGCCGTCCGGCGCGGGACAGCTCGGCAAGGCGACCAACCAGATCCTCGTCGCCGGAAATCTCATGGCGCTCTCCGAGGCCATGGCGTTCGCCGCGAAGGTCGGCCTGCCGCTGCCGGCTCTCCACGAGGCGCTGACCGGCGGCGCCGCGAACTCGTGGGCGCTCGAGGTCCTTGGCAAGAAGATGATCGCGCGCGATTTCGCGCCCGCCTTCGCGATCACGCACCAGCAGAAGGATCTGGCGATCCTGCTGCGCACCGCCCGTGAGAAGGGCGTGCCTCTGCCCGGCGCCGCCCTCGTGCATCAGCTCCTGTCCGCGCTCGAGGCCCAGGGCCGGGGCGGCGAAGGGACGCAGGCGCTCCTGACGCTGTACGAGCAGATGGCGAAAGGTTGAGTGCCCGATCCTGATGCGGACGCATCAGGGTCATCCGAACCTCCGACCGCTACTGTGGACCCGTCGGCCGCGGACCGGCCGAGGGAGGCTCCGATGAAGAAAGCGATCGGTTGGGCTCTGGCCGTCTCCTTGATCGTCATTCCGTTCACGTTCGCCCAGGACAAGTTCCCGGGCGCCACGGCCGACGACTGCATGAAGCATTGCCGGCAGATGGCCGAGATGCGCCAGAAGGCGATGGACGAGCACAAGGCGCAAATGGACAAGATGGACGCCGTTTTCAAGGAGGTCCGCGCCGACCTCGACATGGCCCGCACGGCGAAAGGCGACAAGAAAACGGCCGCGCTCCAGGCGGCGATCGAGAAGATGGTGTCCTTTCACGAATCGATGCGCAACGAGATGGCCTCCATGCCCGCCATGCGTATGGGACATCCGATGATGATGGGAATGAGCTGTTGCGGCGGAATGGCGGCGATGAGCGACTGCCCGATGATGAAGGGCGACGCCCCGAAGAACTGACTCAGCTCCCGATCGCAATCGCCTCGACGAACTCCTTCGCGACGAGCGGCGCGTCGTCGCGCGCGGCGCGCCGCCTTCCGGCCTCCCCCATCCGCGCGCGCTCCCGGGGATCCCACGCCAGACGGTCGAGCGCGAACGCCAGCGCCGGCACGTCGCGGGGCGGCGCGAGGATCCCGCATTCCCCGTCCGGGACGACCTCCGGGACGGCCGCCGCGCGGCAGGCCACGATCGGCAGGCCCGCGGCCATTGCCTCGAGGAAAACGATCCCGAATCCCTCCTGAAGGCTCGGCAGGCAGAACATGTCGGCGTTGCGGTATTCGGAGACGAGAGATTCGAACGGCACGTGGCCGAGGAGCGCCACGCGATCCTCGAGGCCGAGATCCCGGACGAGCGCCTCGAGCGCCGGCAGCTCCGGGCCCGCGCCGACGATGCGGAGCCGCGCCGGCGACTTGATCGCCGCCATCGCCCGCACCAGTGAGGACACGTTCTTGCGCGGATAGAGGTGCGCGACGCAGAGGATCACGGCCTCGCCGTTGCGCGGAGCGCGGGCCGCGGCCGTCAGCGCCTGCGTCCATCGCGAGAGCGCGATCGGCTCCGGCACGATTCCGATACGCGAGCGCTCCACGGCGTATTCCTCGGCGATCCGCGTCGCGGCATAGGCGCTCGTCGTCAGAACCCGGTCCGCGCGCCGGACATGCGCCGCTTCCAGCTTCGCCGCGATCCCCATGCCGAACCGAGTCCATCCCCGCTCGAAGCGCCGCTCGTCGGCGATGACACCCTTGATCGACGCGACGTGCCGCGCGCCGGGGACCTTCACGAAGAGGCCGTCCAGGTCGAAACCCACGACGGCGTCGAAGGAGCCCCGCCGCGCCGCCGCCCGCCGCGCCCGGAGGTTGAACGCGATCCGCGGCAGGATCGCGTGCGACGCCGCGTCGGGCGCCAGGGTCTCGACCCGATGGCCGGCGTCCTCGAGAGCCCGGCGTAGGACCGAGATCCCGACGAACGTCCCGCTGCCTTGCCGGACGCCCGCCGGCGTGCCGGTCACGAAGAGAAGCCGCGCCATCGCCGGAGTTATAACGGCATTGCCTGCGGGCTGACCGGCGAATAGGCTCTCCGGTGCTCCCTCCGGAGCCGCTGGAGGAATCGATGAAACCGTCCCTTCGTCTCACCCGTCGCGCCCTGCCGATGCTCGCGCTCGCCGCCGTCCTTGCGGCGGCGGGAGTGTCGGACGTCCCGTCGTCGCCGGCGCTCGATCCGGCCTCGATGGACAAAACCTGCAATGCGTGCGAGGACTTCAACCGTTACGCGAGCGGAGGGTGGCGCGCGAAGAACCCGGTCCCGGCCGACCACCCGTCCTGGGGCAGCTTCGCGATCCTCGCGGAGCGCAATCGCGAGGCGCTCCGCGGAATCCTCGAACGCGCCGCCGCGAACAAGGATGCCGCCCCGGGATCCGAGGAGAAGAAGATCGGCGACTTCTACTCAAGCTGCATGGACGAGGCCGGGATCGAGTCGGCGGGAATCCATCCGCTCGACGACGAGCTCGGCCGGATCGCGAAAATTTCCAACGCCGCGCAGCTCCAGGCCGAGATCGCGCGCCTGCACGCGCGGGGCGTCCGTCCTCTCTTCGTCTTCGTCTCGCAGCAGGACCGCCGCAACTCGACCGAGGTGATCGCCGCGGCCTCGCAGGGCGGCCTCGGGCTTCCCGACCGCGACTATTACGTGAAGACGGACGAGAAGTCGGCCGCGCTCCGGAAGGGTTACGTGGACCACGTCGCGAAAATGCTCGTCCTCGCCGGCGCCGAGCCCTCCGCCGCCGAGGCCGACGCAAAGACCGTCCTCGCGATCGAGACGAAGCTCGCCGAGGCCTCCATGACGCGGGTCGAGCGGCGCGACGCGGACGCCACGTACCACCGGACCGCGATCGCGGACTTGAAGCCGCTCACGCCCGACTTCGACTGGACGGCCTATTTCCAGGGCATCGCGGCGCCGGCGCTTCCCGCCGTGAATGTCTCGCAGCCGAAGTTCTTCGGCGCGATGAGCGCAGAGCTCGCCGCGCGCCCGCTCGCCGACTGGAAAGTTTATCTGCGCTGGCACCTCCTCCACGCCGCCGCGGCCTCCCTGCCGAAGAAGTTCGTGGAAGAAGACTTCGACTTCTTCGAGCGAACGCTTCAGGGCACCAAGGAGATGCCGCCGCGGTGGAAGCGCTGCGTCGCCGCGACCGACGCGGCGCTCGGCTTCGCGCTCGGCCACGCCTTCGTGAACGAACAGTTCCCGCCGCAAGCGAAGGAACGCGCGGATCGGATGGTCAAGAACCTCGTCGCGGCCCTCGAGGACGACCTGCGCCGGATCCCCTGGATGGGCGAGGAGACCCGCCGCGCGGCCCTCGAGAAGCTGCGCGCGTTCACGCCGAAGATCGGCTATCCCGACAAGTGGCGCGACTACTCCTCGCTCACCGTCGACCGCGGACCGTTCGCCGGGAACGTCGAGCGCGCGAGCGCCTTCGAGGTCCGGCGCGACCTCGGCGAGATCGGAAAGCCCGTCGATCGGACCAAGTGGGGCATGACCCCGCCCACGGTGAACGCGTACTACAACCCGTCGCGAAACGAGATCGTTTTCCCCGCCGGGATCCTCCAGCCGCCGTTCTTCAACGCGTCCGCCGACGACGCCGTCAACTACGGCGGCATCGGCGCCGTGATCGGCCACGAGATGACGCACGGGTTCGACGATCAGGGACGCAAGTTCGACGCGCAAGGGAACCTCAAGGACTGGTGGACCGACCAGGACCGCAAGAACTACGAGGCGCGCGCCTCCTGCGTCGAGAAGCAGTTCAGCGGATATCTCGTCGAGCCGGGCCTGAATGAAAACGGGAAGCTCGTCCTCGGCGAGTCGATCGCGGACCTGGGCGGGCTCGCGATCGCGTACGCCGCCTTCGAGAAGAGCCTGGAGGGCAAGCCGCGTCCCGCGGCGATCGACGGGCTCTCGCCCGAGCAGCGCTTCTTCGTCTCTTGGGCGACGGTCTGGGCGGCGAACGCGCGGCCGGAGTTCGAGAGACTCCAGGTGGCCACGAACCCGCATCCTCTCCCGCGATTCCGTGCGATCGGCCCGCCGTCGAACCTGCCCGAGTTCGCGAAGGCGTTCGGGTGCCCGGCCGGCAGCCCGATGGTGCGTCCGGAGCCCTGCCGGATCTGGTGAGCGGCGCCGCGCCGACGCTCCGCGTCCTCGGCATCGCGGGCAGCCTGCGCGCGGGTTCGTACAACCGCGCGCTCCTGCGCGCGGCGCGAGGAGTCGCGCCGGCGGGAATGGACATCGCGATCTTCGAGGGCCTTCGCGACGTGCCGCCCTATGACGCCGACCAGGAAGGCGGCGCCGAGCCGGCGGCCGTCGCCGCGCTGCGCCGCGCGATCCGCGAGGCCGACGCGCTTCTCATCGCGACGCCGGAGTACAACTATGGCGTGCCGGGAGTTCTCAAGAACGCGATCGACTGGGCCTCGCGTCCGGCCGGCCGCGCCGCGCTCACGCGCAAGCCGGCGGGCGTCCTCGGCGCGAGCGCCGGCGCCTCGGGCACGATGCGCGCGCAGCTCGCGCTGCGCCAGAGTTTCGTCTTCACGGAGACGTACGCGATGCTGCGGCCGGAATTCTTCCTGCCGCGCGCGGGCGAGAAGTTCGACGCGTCGGGCGAGCTCACGGACGAAGCGACCCGCGATCATCTGCGGCAGTTCCTGGCCGCCCTCGAGACGTGGATCCGCCGCTTCGAGGCGAAGCCGGCGCCCTGAAGTCAGAGACGCGCCAGATAGAGTCCGGCCCAGAGAAGAGGATGAATCGCCGCGCCGCGCCGTTCCCGTTCCGCGGTCCAGTCCCGGACCCGAGGCAGGGGCACCTCGTGGAGCGTGATCGCCTCGGGTCCCGTCGGCGGCCCCGCGCGGGAGACGTCACGCGCGCGATAGAAGGCGACCGTTTCGTTCGCGAGGCCCGGCGAGCTCGGGCCGCCCCCGAGGAATTCGAGCCCCCGCGCCGTGTAGCCCGTTTCCTCGAGGAGCTCGCGCCGGCCCGCTTCCTCCGCCGACTCGGGACCTTCGTCGCCCACGAGGCCCGCCGGCAGAGAGATGACTCGCGCCTGGATCGGCGGCCGCTCCTCCTCGACGAGCAGCAGGCTTCCTTCGTCGGTCACCGCGACGATCAACACGCCGCCGGCGCGTCCGCGCCGCTCGACATACTCCCATCCGCGCGTCTCTTTGAGAGAGAGAAACCGGCCCTCATAGAGCATCCGCTCGTCCATTGTCCGCACTCTATCGTCGCGGCGGCTCTGATCCTGCTCTTCGCTCATCGGTCGGCCGCCCAAACGGCGCCGGCCGCGACGCCGACGCCCGACGCCGGCCGCATCGCGCGTCTGGAGCGCGCGCTCGCCTCCTCGCCGGGAAACGGCGGCCTCATGTACGAGCTCGCCGTCGACGAAGCGCGGATCGGGCGTCACGCCGATGCGATCCGCTGGCTCGAGAAGGCCGTCGCTCTCGGATACGACTTCGAGCCCGACAAGGAGCCCGCCTTCGCGCCGCTCAAGAAGTTCGAGCCTTACAAGGAGCTCGCGCACAGCCTCAACCTCCGGCAGCCGGTTCGCACGAGCGCGCTCGCCTTCCGCGTCCGGGAGCCCCAACTCGTGCCCGAGGGGATCGCCGCGCTGCCGGACGGCAGCGCCTTCTTCGTCGGCAGCCTGGCGCAGAAAAAAATCATCCGCGTCGCACCCGACGGGTCCGCGCGCGATTTCGTCCCGAGCGGTCGCGACGGGCTCTGGACCGTGCTCGGCCTCAAAGTGGACGCAAAGCGGCGTCTCCTCTGGGCGGCGGCGGCGGCGGACGGGAGGGAGGGCGCGGCGGCCGGATCCTCCGGGCTCTTCGCCTTCGATCTCGAGACCGGCGCCCTCCGCCGCAAGCTCACCCTCGACGGCCGTGCGCGCAAGCACCTCTTCAACGACATCGCGCTGACGGACGCCGGCGACGTCTTCGTGACCGACAGCGAAGCGGGCGCGGTCTACCGGCTCGCGGCCGGCGCCGACGTGCTCCAGGACTTTCTGGCGGCGGCGACGTTCATCTATCCGAACGGCATCGCGCTCGCGCCCGGTGAGCGAACGCTCTACGTCGCGGACGCGTCGGAGGGCCTCACGGCGGTCGACGTCGCGAGCAAACGCCGGACGCCGCTCGCGCACCCGAAGGACGTCACGCTCCATTCGGTCGACGGGTTGTATGCCGACGGCGCGACTCTCGTCGCGATCCAGAACGGTCAGGGCATGGAGCGCGTCGTCCGATTCGCCCTCGATCCGGCGGGCACGCGCGTCCAACGGCTCGACGTTCTCGAGAGCCGCAATCCGGACTTCGACATCCCCACGACGGGCGCGATCGTCGGACGCGATTTCTTCTATCTGGGCAATACGCAGCTCGAGCGCCTGGGCGACGACGGCAGGCTGGCGCCCGGCCCGCCGTTTACGGACATCCTCGTCTTCAAGAGCCGCCTGCCCTGACCCCGGGCTCTCGACCGGTCGGCCGAAGTGGCTCGGCCATTGCTATCTACGCGGCCGCACGCTCTAAAACCCGGACAACGGCAGTCCCCGGTGGATCGCGATCGATCCAAGTCGAATGGGATCAACGATTAGGAGGGAACAGGCACCGGACGGCGCGGCCAGCCCGACGCAATGACCGCCACTTTTTTGCACCCCTCCAGGGATGAAGCGACACTTCCTCGGCCGCTCGGGGACTACCTCCTCGTGGCGCAGCTCGGGGACGACCCGCTCGGCAGCGTCTACCGGGCCCTCCACTCGGCGGACGAGAAGCGCTTCGTTCGCCTGCGGATCCTCCGGTCGGGCGAGCTCTCGCCGCGCCTCGTCGCGGCGACGGTCGAGAAGCTCGAGGCGCTCGGTTCCGCGCTCGCGCACGACGGCATCGTGCGCCGCCCGCAGTTCGGAGTCCTGAACGACATTCCGTACATGGCCTGGTACGAGACGGCCGGCTGGACGCTCGACCGCGTCCTCGCGATGGCTCGCGCCGCGAAGGCGCCCGTCACGACCGAGTACGCGCTGCTGCTCGGCGAGCGGATGATCGACGCGATGGAGGCGGCGACGCGCTTCCTCGACCGCGATCTCGTCCCGCACGGCGCGCTCTGGCCGGGCTTCGTCTCGATCTCGAACGACGCCGAGGTCCGCATCGCCGGCTTCGGTCTGGCTCCCGCCATCCTTCCGGCGATCAAGAAGCCTCGCGGCTCGCGCGAGATCGCGCCCTACATCGCGCCCGAAGCGCGCGACCGCCGGCGCGCCGCGCTCAACTCCGACGTGTACTCGCTCGGCATCATGCTGCTCGAATTGCTGACGGGACGGCGCCCTGCGCTCGGCGCCCCGCTGCCGGAGCTGCGCGCCGGAGATCCGTTCTCGCAGGAGATCGGCGTCTTCCTGAAGACGGCGCTCGCTCCGCCCGAAGAGCGCTTCCAGACGATCTCGGACATGCGCCGCGCTCTCCAGGAGACGATGCGCGCCGCACCGCGCCTTCTCTATCCGGCGGGGCTCGCGTTCTATCTCTACAAGCTGCTCAACCCCGAGAGCACGGGCGTGCCGCAGGCCGACGCCGACGCGACCAATCCGGTCGAGTCCGAGCCGCGGCTCGCCGGCGAGATCCGCGAGACGGAAGACGAGCCGGCGGCCGACGACGACCTGCTCGCGGAGATGTCGCGCGCGATGGAATCGGAGGCGGGTCCGGAGCCCTTCGACCTGTCGCCGTCGGAGATCGCGGAGGCGCTCGGCGACGGGTCGCCGACCCCGGCCGAGCCCGACGCCGCCGAAGATTTCGAGCCGCGAGGCGGCGTCGCCGGGGGCGCGTCGGCCGTTCCGGAATTTCCTCCCGTCCCGATCACCGACGCCACTCCGGCGCTCACGGATCCCGCCCTTCTCGAGGCCGCCCGGCTTCGCCGCCCGGCGCGGACCGGCGGAACCGCCGCGCTCCTGATTGTCGCCGGCTGCGTCTTCGGCCTGGCGCTCCTGATCGACACGGAGCGGGCGCGCCGCGTGGCCGCGTCCGCCCCGGCGACCGCCCCGGCCCCCGTCGCGTCGTCATCCGCAAATGCGACCGCCAACGCTCCCGCCCCGGAGCTGCCTCCGTTCGCGGCCGCGGAGCCGCCGGCTCCCGAGGGATATCCGACCCACGCGCTCGTCGCGCCCGAGCCGGCGGCGCCGCCTTCCCTGCCGGTTCCGCACGCGGCCACGGAGCGGATCGCGCGCGAGCGCCGAGCGGAGCAGGACGGCGCGCGGCGAGGCGCCGACGACCTCCGTTTCCAGGCCGGCATCGCGCGCGTCGCCGCCGAACGACTGGAAGGGCGCGAGATCGCCCCCGGCCGCTATCAGGAAGCCAGTGATCGCGAGCGCGAGGGCGAATCGTTCTATCGCCGCGGCCAGTTCGGCGCCGCGCGCGAAGCCTTCGGCGACGCCGCCCGAATCTATCGTGAGGTCGAGACGGTCTCCCACGAGGAGCGCGTCAAGCGCGTTCGTCTCTCCCCATAGCTCGCCGACACGGTTTCGTCCTCGGTTAGGATGGCGAGTCGCCCGGGGAACGCCGGGGAGCTCCCGAGCGTTCGAAGGAGAGGATGGCGCTGCGAATCCAACCGGCCCGCGTGAAGCCCGGCGTTTCGCCCGAGACGCTCGGCGCCCCGCGCGCGGAGGACGCGAGCTCCGAAGGAGCTTCCGGGACGGTTCGCGGCCGCGCCCTCATCCTCTGGGACCCGAAGAATCCCGGCCGCAAGCTCGACGCCATCGATACGGACCAGATCACGCCGTCCGCCGACTGCGTCTCCGAGAGCCTCGCGACACTCGACGAGCGCTGGAAGGCCGGCTCGTTCCGCCACCTCGTGCCCGACTTCCGCAAGCGGGTCCACTCGGGAGAGACCTTTCTCGTCGCGGGCGAACGCTTCGCGATCGGCTCGTCGCGCGAGATGAGCCCGGCCGGCCTCAAAGGAGTCGCGGAGGAAGCCGGGCGGGAGCTCGTCGTCATCTGCGGAAGCGGCATGGGCGACATCTTCCGGCGCAACGCGTTGAACCTCGGCCTCCACGTCGTCCAGAGCCCCGAGGCCGTGGCGGACGCGCGTGACGCCGACGCGTTCTCCTTCGATCCTGCGACGCGGCGGCTGCGCAACGAGACGCAGGGCAAGGACTACGCGCCCGTCCCGCTGACGCCGAAGGAAGAGGAGATCCGAAGCAGCGGCGGGATCTTCGCCGTCGGGCGGCGCGAGTTTCGCGAGTCCGTGGCGCGGCGTCCCGAGATCGTGTGGCCCGACGCGGACACGGCGCGCCGGCTGACCACGACCGAACAGATCGTCTGGGCTCACCGTGTGGACAAGGATGCGAGGGTCGCTCCGGGGTCCACGCTGCGCGTCTTCGCCGACCTGCTGCCCGCGTCCGACGGAACCGCGCCGTTCGCGATCCACACGTTCCAGCAGATCACCGGCGGCGACACGATCTTCCCGCGCCAGGCCGCGATCGCCAACGACCACTTCGTCTTCACCGGCGATCCGGCCGACGACCGGCAGACGGGCATCGGGCGCGAGTTCGCGCGGCGGCAGGGTCTCGAGAAACCCTTCTATGCGACGCCGGGCGACGGCATCTTCCACTTTTACTTCCCGGAACAGGGCCTCGTTCTGCCGGGCCAGTTCATCCCCGGAGCCGACTCCCACAGCCGCGCCTACGGGGCGTACGGCGCCGTCGGCTACGGCGTTGGCTCGACGACCCTCGGCTTCGGTTGGGCCACCGGCTACGTCTACTTCACGCTACCGAAGGCGCGGCGCGTCGTCGTTCGCGGGCGGCTCCAGCCCTGGGTCTCGGGCAAGGACGTCGTGCTCGATCTCCTCCGCCGCTGGGGGGCGAAGCAGTCGCAGGGCATGTCCGTCGAGTTCGTGGATGCCGAGCGGCAGCTCCCGATGGTCTTCCGCAACACCATCGCCAACATGATGGCGGAGGCGGAAGCGACCAACGGCATCTTCGCGCCGGACGAGATCACCGACGCCTGGTATCGGGAAAAGGGAATCGGCGATCTGCCCTATCCGCGTTTCGCGCCCGGAGCCGACGCCCGCTACGAGATCGACGAGACGCTCGACCTCTCCGAGATCGCCCCCATGATCGCGAAGCCGTATTCTCCGGGCAACGCGTTCCCGGCCGACGAGGTCGCGCGCGAGCGGCTTCCGTTCGACAAGGCGCTCATCGGCTCCTGCACCAACGGCAGCTACGACGACCTGCTGCAGGCGGCGCTCGTGCTCCGTGCGGCGCGCGACCGCGGGTTCCGGAGAGCCGCGCGCGAATTCAAGATCTTTCCGGGCTCGGGCGGGGTGAAGCGGCAGATCGAGAGCCCCGAGAAGCGGCTCGCGGGCGAGTCGATCGCCGACGTCTTCCGTTCCGTCGGCGGCGAGATCCGCCCGTCGTGGTGCGGGCCGTGCTTCGGACAGGGCCCGGACGCGCTCGCGAAGGGGCAGCGCGCGATCACGTCCTTCAACCGGAACTGGCAAAACCGGATGGGTGTGGGCGGCGAGGGATACCTCGCGTCTCCCGCCGTCGTCGCCGCCTCGGCCCTGGCGGGCTACATGGCGCCGCCTTCCGAGCTCGGGCTGGCGTGGGATCCCGAGCGCTTCGGGGTCTGACGCGCTGCCGACGCGCGTTCAGCGCTGGAGCATCTCCCTCGAAATCACCGGCAGATAGAAGCCCGTCTCCTCCCGACGCCACCAGGCGCCCGTCGCGCGCCGGGTCGCCGCGTCGGTGAAGTGATAGTCGTACAGCACGGCGCGGATGTAGCGCGGCGGCCGCCCGCCGAACGGGTCCGCCCGCAGGAGGCGAAGCACCGGAGGCGAGCCTTCGAGGAGGCGCGCGACCAGCGCCAGGATCCAGGGATTGCGCTCGGCCGAATCGAGCGCCGCGAACCACATCTGCCAGTCGAGCCGCGGCTGGTGCGGCGCCACGAACGGCGGCCGCCGCTTCACATCGCCCGGTTTCCAGCGGAACTCGTACGGCCGCCACGTCACGCGGTCGTCGCTCCCCTGGAGCTCGATCTCCGGCCGCGACGTCGTCATCACGGAGAAGAGCCCGTAGGTGTTGACGCTTCGAAACGGAGCGATCGCCCGCGCGAGCGACACGACCGGGCGGGGGAATGACGGGGGCCGGAAGAGCATCGCGATCATCTGCGCCCCGCTGACCGTCAGAACGACCGCCGCGACGACGGCGACGACCGGCAACGGCCAGCGGCGGCGACGGGTCGGCGCGGGCTCCGGAGGCCGCCTCCCGCGGTTCGGATAAGTCGCGTCGTCGAGCAGCAGCACGCAGAGCGCGATCGCCAGGAAGTTGAAGAACGCATAGTTGCCCGTCGCGATGATCACGAGCTGCAGGAAAACGAGCGCGACGAACGCCAGCTGTTTCAGGCGCCGCGGCCCGAGGATGAGAAACGGCGCGCCGAGCTCGATCGCGAACATCACGGCGCAGGAGAAAGTCTGAAACGAGGCGGGCAGCTGGTGCATGTACCAGGCCGTCCAGGGCGGCAGGCACTGCGTCTCGTAGTGGTAGCGAAGCGCCGAGAGGCTTCGCCAGTTCGGGTCGCCGCTTGCGAGCTTGACGAATCCCGACGAGAACATGAGGCGGAAGAGAAGCCATCGCAGCAGCAGGAGCACGGCGGGCGATGGCGGCGCCGCCGCGCGCCGGAGGCGCAGGCCTCGCGGCGCGAGCAGGATCGCGAGGAGCCCGGTCTCGAGGAGAAGCGCGTCCCACTGGAACTGCAGGAAGACCTGGCCCGCCACGGAGAGCGAGAGGTAGGAAACCCAGCAGACGAGGAGGCTCCCTGCCGGCAGAATTCCCGCCGTCGTGAGGAGCGCTCCCGCAGTGCCCGCGGCGCAGAGGAACGCGAGGAAAGCGTCGCTCGACGAGATCCAGCACAGCGTCGGCAACTCGGACCACGGCGCGCCGCCCACCTGGGCGCGGACGGCCGACAGAAATTCCCCGACCGGAAGAATTCCGCGCGAGCCGATGAGGCCGTCCGCCTGGACCCAGAACGAAACGAACGCCGCGAAGTAGCAGATCCCGACGAGGCGGAGAAAGAGATCGCTCGAAATCCGGTAGGACGGTTTCTCGACGGACCGTCCCCAGAGCAGCCGCGTCGCGGCCGACGCCGCGCCGCGATGGCGCGCCACGAGCCGATAGCCGAGCTCCGCCGCGGGCGCGAACCCCGGAATGCGGCGATACGCGGCGAGAAGCGCTCCCCCGCGCGGCGCCTCGGCCAGCGCGCCGAACGCGGCCCGCGCACCCTCGAAAGCCTCCCCCGAAGGAAGGACGAGCACGACCGCGCGCCGGAAGGTCGCGGGCGGAATCTCGGGAAATCGCGCGGCCGCCGCCTGGGACGGCTCGTAGTCGACGGCCTCCCCCGTCCGTGCCTTCCATCTCCGGATCCAGAGACGGCAAAAGCCGCAGTCGCCGTCGAAGAGAAGGAGGGGCCGGGGCGGCGGCGCGGCGACGCGAAGCGGCTCGGCCATGCGCCGGAAGTCTATGGCTCCTCTCGCCGAGAGGACGCCGATTCGCCTTCCGAGGACAGTCGCGGCGGCCGGCGTGAACGGCTCGTGAACCGATCCAGTGGAATTCGGGACCCGCGAAGAAGGAAAATGCGTCGCCTCAATACGTTGGAAGCCGGTCGGGAAATCGGGAACGGCGGTTGCAACTCCGGCCGGCATGGAGGAAAGCGCGATGCGTATCGCTCGAAGGGTTTCCGGAATTTTCCTTTCCGTCCTCGCCGCGTGGCTCCTGACGACGGCGGCCCCGGCGCAGGAGAGAGACGAGTACGGGAATTCCGCCGAAGCGGCCGCCGTGGACAGCCAGCAGGGTCCCGACGACATTCGCCAGACCGTGGCCCGTCTCTCGGTGATCGACGGCGAGGTTTCCTACGCGCGCGGCGACGCTCCGGACGACTGGCAAGGCGCCGACCGCAACGTTCCGGTGACGCTCGGCGACCGACTCTACACGGGCGCCCGGGGACGTGCGGAGCTCGAGGTGCACGGCGGCAGCATCGTGCGCATCGGCTCGAACACCGACCTCGCCGTCCTCAACATGACGGACGACACGAAGCAGTTCGCGGTCAAGTCCGGCGTCGCATCGATCTACCTCCCGCGCCTCGACGGAGACGACGTCTACGAGATCGACACGCCGAACACGGCGATCACGCTCGAGAAGCCCGGCGACTACCGGGTGGACATCGATGCGGACGGCAACACTCGCGTCACCGTGCGCCAGGGTCAGGCGAACGTCGCGGCGGGCGGAGGATCGCTCCCGCTCGCGAGCGGCGACGCGCTCCGCGTCTGGGGAACCGACGATCCGCAATACGCGTCGGTCGCCGTGGACGCGGCGGACGGCTGGGACCGCTGGGTCACCGAGCGGCAGTCGGGCATCGAGCGCGCGGTGTCGCGCCAGTACGTGAGTCCCGAGATTTCGGGCGCCTCGGATCTCGATCAGTACGGCCGCTGGGAAACGATTCCGACGTACGGCCGAGTCTGGGCGCCGACCGTCGCGGTCGGCTGGGAGCCGTATCGCGTGGGACGCTGGATCTGGCAGGATCCCTGGGGCTGGACCTGGGTCTCGACGGAGCCGTGGGGCTGGGCGCCGTACCACTACGGCCGATGGGTCTTCTCGACCTCGCGCTGGTGGTGGGTGCCCGTGGCCGGCCCCGTGCGCACCGTGACGTACTCGCCGGCGCTCGTCGCCTTCGTCGGCGGCGGTCCGGGATGGTCCGCGTCGTTCTCGACCGGCGGCGCCGGATATGTGGGCTGGTTCCCTCTCGCTCCGCGCGATCCGTTCATCCGCTGGTGGGGTCCGCGGGTTCAGGTCAACGTGACGAACATCACCTACGTGAACCGGACTTACGTGACGGTCGTGAATCGCAACACGTTCGTCTCCGCCGGAATCGTGTCCACGAGCATCGTCCGCGACCGCTACGTCGTGCGCCAGGTCTCGAGCGCGCCTGTTCTTCGGGGGCCGATCCCGGTGGCGCCCACGCGGCAGTCGATCTTCATCGCCGCGCGGCCCGGAGCTTCGGTGATCCGCCCGCCCGCTGCCGTCGTGTCCCGCTCCGTCGTCGCGCGCGTCGCGCCTCCGCCGGCGCCGCCGACGTTCGACCGCAAGCTGGCCGTGATCACCGAGAACCGCGGAGCGCCGGTGGCGCCGGCCGTGGCGGCGCAGGTCGCCGTTCGCGACCGCAGCCGGCCGCAGGCGATCACCGCGGTGCGCCCCGTCGCGAACGTGTCGGGCAGCGTGACGTTGCGCGAGAGGACCACTTCGACCGCGACGGGGGGAGCGACTCCGCGGCCGATGCGCGTCGAGCCGGTCGCGCCCGTTCGCGGCGGCCGTCCGATGGCGACGGCTCAGCAGCCGGTCGCGGCCGCGCCGGTCGTGGCGCCGCGTCCCGCCCGCCCCGTCGGCGAGAACGTGCCGGCACGCGTCGTCGCGCCGCCGACGCCGCCTCCCGCGGGCGGCGGCGGAAGGCCGGCGCGCGTCGAACCGAACCAGCCCCAGGTTCAGCCCCATGTCACGAACGCGCCCAATCGCAACCGGGTCGAGTCGCGGCCGACTTTCGCGCCGCGGCCCACGGTCGCTCCGCACCAGCCGCCGCGCGCCGAACGGGAGCGTGAGCGCGAGATCGTCCCGACGCCTCGTCCGGCGCAAGTCCCGGACCGCTCCCGCGAGCGTGAGCGCGTCTCCGTGCCGCCGACCGCGCCTCCCGAACGCTCGCGCGAGCGCGCCTCGGGCCCTCCGCCGCGGCCGACGCCCGCGCCGCAGATGGAGCGCCGCGAGCCGCCGCGCAGCGAACGGGCGCCGGCCAAGCCGACCCCGCGCAAAGAGGAGTCGCGCGAGCGCGGCCCGCGCCTTTCGCCAACGCCGAAGCAGGGCGGCTAAGGGTTCGATTTAAATATCTCAAAGGAAAAGACTTCACGACGTCAAATAATTGACTTTTCTGTACAGATTGAAATAGGATCGAGAGCGTCATGAGCACCGATCCGCGCTCGATCCCCGGCCTCAGCCAGCAGTACAAGGCCGGCTTCGTCACCGACATCGAGTCGGAGAGCGCCCCGCCGGGCTTGAGCGAGGACATCGTCCGGCTCATCTCCGCCAAGAAACAGGAGCCGGAGTGGATGCTCGAGTGGCGGCTGAAGGCCTTGCGCCACTGGCTCACGATGACCGAGCCGACCTGGCAGAACGTCCACTACGCGCCGATCGACTACCAGGCGATCGTCTACTACTCGGCGCCCAAGCGCCGCGCGAACGCCCCGAAGAGCCTCGAGGAAGTGGATCCGAAGCTTCTCGAAACCTACGAGAAGCTCGGCATCCCTCTGCGCGAGCGCGGCAAGCTCGCCGGAGTCGCCGTGGACGCGGTCTTCGATTCCGTTTCGGTCGCCACGACGTTCCGCGAGCAGCTCGCGAAGGCCGGCGTCATCTTCTGCTCGTTCTCCGAAGCCGTGCGGGAGCATCCCGAGCTCGTCAAGAAGTACCTGGGCTCGGTCGTGCCCTACACCGACAACTTCTTCGCGACGCTCAATTCGGCGGTCTTCTCGGACGGCTCGTTCGTCTACGTCCCGAAGGGCGTGCGCTGTCCCATGGAGCTCTCGACCTATTTCCGCATCAATTCGGCGAACACCGGGCAGTTCGAGCGCACGCTGATCGTCGCCGACGAGGGGGCGCACGTCTCCTACCTCGAGGGCTGCACGGCGCCGATCCGCGACGAGAACCAGCTCCATGCGGCGGTCGTCGAGCTCATCGCGCTCGACGACGCCGAGATCAAGTATTCGACCGTCCAGAACTGGTATCCCGGCGACGAGAACGGCAAGGGCGGGATCTACAACTTCGTCACGAAGCGCGGCAAGTGCGCCGGCCGGAAGTCGAAGATCTCCTGGACGCAGGTCGAGACGGGGTCCGCCATCACCTGGAAGTACCCGAGCTGCATCCTGCTCGGCGACGACTCGATCGGCGAGTTCTACTCCGTGGCCGTGACCAACAACCACCAGCAGGCGGACACGGGCACGAAGATGATCCACATCGGCAAAAACACGAAGTCGACGATCGTCTCCAAGGGCATCTCGGCCGGTCACGGGCAGAACACGTATCGCGGGATGGTGAAGATCCTCGGCAAGGCCGACGGCGCCCGCAACTACTCGCAGTGCGACTCGCTCCTCATCGGGGATCGCTGCGGCGCGCACACGTTTCCCTACATCGAAGTGAACAACTCCACCGCGCAGATGGAGCATGAGGCGTCGACTTCCAAGATCGGCGAGGATCAGATCTTCTACTTCCAGTCGCGCGGGATCTCCTCGGAGGAAGCGGTCAACCTGATCGTCTCCGGATTCTGCAAAGTGGTCTTCCAGGAGCTGCCGATGGAATTCGCCGTCGAGGCGCAGAAGCTCCTGGGGGTCAGCCTGGAGGGAAGCGTCGGATGACGGCACCGCTCCTCGAAATCCGCGGACTGCACGCTCGCGTCGGCGGCAACGAGATCCTGAAGGGGGTCGATCTGACGGTCGGCCCCGGCGAGGTTCACGCGCTCATGGGTCCCAACGGCTCGGGCAAGTCCACGCTCGCGCACGTGCTCGCGGGGCGGCCGGGATACGAGGTGACGCGGGGCACCGTGCTCTACCGCGGCCGCGACCTGCTGGCGATGAAGCCCGAGGAACGCGCGCGGGAGGGCGTCTTTCTCGCGTTCCAGTACCCCGTCGAGATCCCGGGCGTCTCGAACGTCTACTTCCTCAAGAACGCCTTGAACGCGATCCGCAAGCACCGCGGCCTGTCCGAGCTCGACGCGATGGACTTCCTGCAGCTCACGCGCGAGAAGGCGCGGCTCGTTCAGATCGACGAGGACCTCGTCAAGCGTCCCGTCAACGAGGGGTTCTCGGGCGGCGAGAAGAAGCGCAACGAGATCTTCCAGATGGCCGTCCTCGAGCCCTCGCTCGCGATTCTCGACGAGACGGACTCCGGCCTCGACATCGACGCGCTGCGCATCGTGGCGTCCGGCGTCAACGCGCTGCGCGCCGCCGACCGGTCGATGCTCGTCGTGACGCACTACCAGCGGCTCTTGAACTACATCGTCCCCGACTTCCTCCACGTCCTCCTCGACGGACAGATCGTGCGCTCCGGAGGAAAGGAGCTCGCGCTCGAGCTCGAGGAGAAGGGATACGCGTGGCTCGAGAAGGAGCCCGCCGCCGCGACGGCCCGGGCCTGACGATGGAAGCGGAAGCCGTCGCCCAGGACCGGATTTTCGTTCCCGATCTCGCGGGCGTCGACCGGTCGCGCCGGCGCGGGGAGCCCGAGTGGCTCGCCGCCCTGCGGCGCGAGGCCCGCGACCGCTTCCGTAAGCTCGGCTTCCCGAGCGCGAAGCTCGAGGAGTGGCGCACGACGAACGTCGGACCGATCCTCTCGACGCCCTGGATCCCCGAGCTCCATTCTTCGGCCGCCGTCCGCGGCGGCGGGCCGGGCGTGCGCGTCCTGCGCCTCGCCGAAGCGATCGCCGAGGAGCCGCAACTCCTCGAGAGGACGCTCGGACGCGCCGCCGGGCCCGACGACGCCGCCTTCCCGGCGCTGAACCTCGCGCTCGCCGAGGACGTCCTTTGCGTCCTCATCGCGCCCGGAGCCGCCGTCCCCGCCCCGATCGAGATCGCGTTCGAGACCCCCGCTTCCTCCGAGCCGCCGGTTTCCTATCCGCGCTGCCTCGTCGTCGCGGCGGACCGGAGCGAAGCCACGGTCATCGAGCGTCATGAAGGGACGGGCGCCTACTTCCGCAACGCCGTGACGGAGATCGCGCTCGGCGAAGGCAGCGTGCTCCGGCACTACAAGCTCGAGCAGGAGAGCCTCGAGGCCTTCCATCTCCAGACGATCGCCGTTCGCATGGCGCGCGCGTCGCACTTCACCTCCGTGCACGTCGCTTTCGGCGGAGCGCTCGCCCGCACGGACATCCGCGCGGACCTCGAGGGCGAGGGTTCCGAGTGCGCTCTCGACGGCCTCTTCGTCGGCGCGGGCTCGCAGCATCTCGACACCCACACGACGATCGTCCATGCCGCCCCGCACACGATGAGCCGCGAGGTCTACAAGGGCGTTCTCGACGGCCGCGCGCGGGGCGTCTTCCACGGCCGCATCGTCGTGCGCCCCGGCGCGCAGAAGACCGACGCGATGCAGACCAACAAGAATCTGCTTCTCTCGCGGGACGCGCTCGTCGATTCGACGCCGGCCCTCGAGATCTTCGCCGACGACGTGAAGTGCAAGCACGGCTCGACGATCGGCCAGCTCGACGCCGAGGCGCTCTTCTATCTTCGTTCGCGCGGCGTGGGCGAGCGCGAGGCCCGCGCGCTCCTGACGCGGGCCTTTGCCGCCGACGTGACCGGGCGCATCGCCGTGCCGGAGTACCGTGCGGAGATCGAGCGCACGCTCGATCGGTCGCTTTCCCCGGAGGAATTCACGTGAGTACCGCCCGCACCTCCGCGACCGCCGTCCCGTCGCGGCCCGCCTACGACGTCGCCGCCGTCCGCGCGGACTTCCCGATCCTGTCGCGCCGCGTGCACGACCGGCCGCTCGTCTATCTCGACAACGCGGCCACGACGCAGAAGCCGCTCGCCGTCATCGATGCCGAGCGGGACGTCTACGAGCGGTCCTACGCCAACATCCACCGCGGAGTGCACCTCCTGTCGGTCGAGGCCACCGACGCCTACGAGCAGGCGCGCGAGAAGGCGCGCGCGTTCGTAAACGCCGAGAAATCGCGCGAGATCGTCTTCTTGCGCGGCACGACGGAGGCCATCAATCTCGTGGCCTCGAGCTACGGCGGCGCGCGCGTCGGCGCCGGCGACGAAGTCCTGATCACCGCGATGGAGCACCACTCGAACATCGTGCCCTGGCAGCTCCTCTGCGAGCGGCAGGGCGCGCGCCTCGTGGTGGCGCCGATGAACGACCGCGGCGAGCTTCTCCTCGAACCGTTCGAGAGCCTCCTCTCGCCGAAGACGCGGATCGCCGCGGTTCCCCACGTCTCGAACGCGCTCGGAACGCTCAACCCGATCGCCGAGATCGTGCGGCTCGCGCACGCGCGCGGCGTTCCGGTCCTCGTGGACGGCGCGCAGGCGGCGCCGCGGCTTCCCGTGGACGTGCGCGCACTCGGCTGCGACTTTTACGCGCTCTCGGGGCACAAGATGTACGGGCCGTCGGGCGTCGGGCTGCTCTACGGGCGCGAGGAGCTCCTCGCCGCGATGCCGCCGTATCAGGGCGGCGGCGACATGATCGCGTCGGTCACGTTTGCGAAGTCCACCTGGAACGTTCTCCCCTACAAGTTCGAGGCCGGCACGCCGAACATCGCCGGCGCGATCGCGTTCGGCGCCGCCGTCGACTACCTCCGCCGGCTCGGCATGGAGGCGATCGCCCGCCACGAGGACGAGCTGCTCGCCCGCGCGACGGAGCGCGTGGCGGCGATCCCCGGCGTCCGCCTCATCGGGACCGCGAAGGAAAAGATGGGCGTGCTGTCCTTCACGATCGCCGGCGTCCACCCGCACGACATCGGCACCGTGCTCGACCGCGCCGGGGTCGCGGTGCGAACCGGCCACCACTGCGCGCAGCCGGTGATGGACTTCTTCGGCGTGCCCGCCACGGCGCGCGCCTCGTTCGGCCTCTACAACACCTTCGAGGAGATCGACGCGCTCGTCGCCGGCATCCACGAGGCCCGGAGGCTCTTCGCATGAGCGGCCGCAGCGACCTGCGCGATCTCTATCAGGAGGTCATCCTCGATCACGGCAAGCGGCCGCGCAACTTCGGACCGCTTCCGTCCGCCAACCTCCGCGCCGAGGGCTACAACCCGCTCTGCGGCGACCGCGAAACGATCTCTCTGCGTCTCGAGGGCGACGTGGTGAAGGACGTCGCCTTCGAGGGATCGGGCTGCGCGATCTCGACCGCCTCGGCCTCCATGATGACCGAGAGCGTCCGGGGCAAGAGCCGCGCGGAGACCGAGGCGCTGTTCGAGAAGTTCCACGACCTGCTCACCGGCGAGAAGAAGGCTCCGGCCGGCGGCCCCGCTCTCGGCAAGCTCGAAGTGTTCTCGGGCGTGCGCGAATATCCCGTTCGCATCAAGTGCGCGACGCTTCCCTGGCACACGCTGAAGGCGGCGCTCTCCGGCGAGGGACAGACGGTCTCGACAGAGGACGGCGCCGAGGCGTCGCCCCGGGAAGAGCCCACGGCCTGCTGAGGCCGAGACGGAAACGGGTACACCATGAGAATGCAGAAGCAAGTCACCGCGTCGCGCGAGATCGAGGCCAAGGAAATCCCGAGCGGGATGCCGATCACGATTCCCGAGGGCACGCCGTTGACGCTCACGCAGTCGCTCGGCGGCAGCTTCACGGTGCTGACGCCCTACGGCTACATGGCGCGCGTCGAGGGCAAGGATGCCGACGCGATCGGCGAAGAGGCGCTCTCGCTCGACGCCGAGGCCGCCGCGGGGAAGTCCGCGGAAGAGCTCTGCTGGGACCAGCTCCGCACGTGCTTCGACCCGGAGATCCCGGTGAACATCGTGGACCTGGGCCTCGTCTACAAGTGCGCCGTGACCGACGCGCCCGAAGGCAAGAAGGTCGAGGTGCGGTTCACGCTGACCGCGCCCGGATGCGGGATGGGCGACGTCCTGCGCGAGGACATGCAGAAGAAGCTCCTCGCGGTGCCGGGCATCCGCGAGGCGGACGTGCAGGTCCTCTTCGATCCTCCCTGGAACATGAGCATGATGTCGGACGCGGCGAAGCTGCAGCTCGGAATGTTGTGAGGTCGCGGCGATGAAGCTTTCTTCTCAGGAAGAGTACGGTCTCCGGTGCCTCCTCCGCGTCGGGCGCGAGGGCTCCGACGGCAGCGTCACGATCCCCGAGCTCTCGCGCTCCGAGGGCATTACGGAGCCGAACGTCGCGAAGATGATGCGGATCCTGCGTCAGGGCGGCTTCGTCCAGTCCACGCGCGGCCAGGCGGGCGGTTATTCGCTCGCGCGGCCGGCGGGCGAGATCAACCTCGGCGAGGCGCTCGCGTGCCTCGGCGGACGCCTCTACGAGCCCAGCTTCTGCGAGTCGCACACGGGCGTCGAGCGGCTCTGCACGCACATGCCCGACTGCTCGATCCGCTCGGTGTGGCGCACGATTCAACGCGCCATCGACTCGGTCCTCGGGACCCTGACCCTGAAAGACCTCCTGCGCGGCGAGGAGGAGATGAATCTCTGGTCCGAGTCGCGCGGCACGCTGCTGCCGACGCATCATCACACCTCTCCGTAGCTTCTCGATCGCCCACGTCCTTTCGTTCGCGGCGCGCGAAGTCTCCCGAGCGGAAACGAGGGAGGAGGCGCGCGCCGCGGGAACCGAAACGAGCGAGGGAACCAGGCGAACGGTCGTGGCCTTTGGCCGAGCCGTGAGCGGTGGCGGCGGACGCGCAAACTCGCGGTGGCCCGCCACCGCCGCCAGGTTTGCGAGCGAGCGAAGGCGACGGGGATAATCCGCCCCGTGCGGATTCTTTTTCTCGCCGCCGAGGCCGCGCCATACGTCAAGGTCGGCGGGCTCGCGGACGTCGCGGGCTCGTTGCCGCGGGCGCTGCGCGACCTCGGCCACGACGTCCGCCTCGCGATCCCCGGCTACGGCGCGATCGATTGGGATCGATGGAAGCCCGAGCCCGTCGCGAGCTTCCCCGTCCCGCACCGCGGCGGATTCCAAAGGGCCGACGTCTTCCTCGCCGACCGAGACGTCTATTTCGTCACGGGGCCGCCGATTCCGATGCACCGCGGAATCTACGGCGCCTCGATCGCCGAGGATGGTCCGAAGTTCCTCTTCTTCTCGCTCGCCGCGCTCTGGATGTGCGGCACGCTCGGCTGGACGCCGGACGTGGTCCACGCCAACGACTGGCACACCGCCGCCGCGCCTTACTGGCTCTCGAGCGGCGGACGCCGCGATCCGTTCTACGCCTCCGTGGGGTCGCTCCTGACCATCCACAATCTCCCGCATCTCGGCCGCGGCGCCGGGCCGTACCTCGGCGACTACGGCCTCACGACCTCGCCCGACATCGAAGCCCTGCCGTCGGACCTGCGCGACGCCCTCCTGCCGCTCGGCGTCGTGTCGGCGGACTACCTCTCGACGGTCTCGCCGACCTACGCTCGGGAGATCATGACGCGCGAGGGGGGCCATGGTCTCGACGGCGTCCTGCGCGCGCGCGGCGATCACCTCGCCGGGGTGCTCAACGGACTCGACACGACGTCGTGGGATCCGGCGGCGGACCGCGCGCTCGCGGCGCGCTTCGACGCCGCCTCGCTCGAGAAGCGCGCGGCGAACAAGTCGGCGCTGCAGCACGAGGCGGGCCTCGCCCGCGGCGCGCGCATTCCGATCGCGGCCGTCGTGTCGCGCCTCGACGCGCAGAAGGGTCTCGACATCGCGGTACCAGCCGTGGAGAGCTGGCTGCGCGCCGGCGGCCAGTTCGTTCTCCTCGGCACGGGAGATCCGGCGCTCGAGCGCGAGTTCGCCCGGATGGAGGCGGAGCGGCCGGGCCAGGCGAGCGTCCGCCTGAGATTCGACGGCGCCTACGCCCGCCGGATCTACGCGGGCGCCGATCTCGTGTTGATTCCGTCGCGCTACGAGCCCTGCGGCCTGACCCAGATGATCGCCATGCGCTATGGCGCGGTTCCCGTGGCGCGGCGGACGGGAGGTCTCGCCGATACCGTCGTCGACGCGGGCGATCCCGGCGGGACCGGGCTCATGTTCGACGAGCTGCGGCCCGAGGCGTTGTGGGATGCCCTCGAACGGGGGCTCGGGGTGTACGCTGATGCCTCGCGATGGCGCTCGCTCCAGATCCGCGGCATGCAGACCGACTTCTCCTGGAACCGCTCGGCGCAGTCCTACGAGGAGCTCTACCGCCTCGCGCGCGACGCGCGCCCGGCGGCGAGCCCGGCGCCGTGAGACGGGAGCCCCGGTGAAGGCGCGGGCGGTGATCCTCGCGGGCGGCGAAGGGTCGCGCCTGGGCGTCCTGACGGAGAAGCGCGCCAAGCCCGCCGTCCCCTTCGCGGGCAAATACCGCATCATCGACTTCACGCTTTCGAACTGCACCAATTCCGGCATCTCCGACGTCATGATCCTCACGCAGTACCGCCCGCATTCGCTCAACGAGCACATCGGGTCGGGCCGGCCATGGGACCTGGATCGCAGCCTCTCGGGCGGCGTCACGATCTACCCGCCGTACCGCGGCCGCCTCGTGACGGACTGGTACAAGGGGACGGCCGACGCGATCTACCAGAACCTCTCTTTCGTCGAGCGCGGGCGGCCGGATCTCGTGCTCGTCCTCTCGGGCGACCACATCTACAAGATGAACTACGGCGCGTTGATCGAGCATCACGTCCAACACCAGGCGGAGCTGACGATCGCGACGCGCAACGTCTCGCGGGAGGATGCGACGCGCATGGGCGTGCTCGCCGCCGACTCCGATCGCCTCATCACGGCGTTCGTCGAGAAGCCCAAGGATCCGCCCGGCACGCTCGTCTCGATGGGAATCTACGTCTTCAACCGCGACGTCCTCGCGCACGTTCTCCTCGAGGACAGCCGGCGCCGCGACTCTTCGCACGACTTCGGCAAGGACGTCATCCCGAGGATGGTCGGCTCCGGCGCGCCCGTCTACGCGTACCCTTTCGAGGGTTACTGGGTGGACGTCGGGACGCTCGAATCGTACTGGCAGACACAGATGGATCTGCTCGACCAGCCGCCGCCTCTCGACTTGAACGACCGATCGTGGATCATCCACACGCGCTCCGAGGAGCGGCCGCCGGTCATGATTCAGGAGGGCGCCATCGTGCGCGACAGTCTGATCACCGACGGCTGCGTCATCGCGGCCGGCGCCCTCGTCGAACGAAGCATCCTCTCGCCGGGCGTCTTCGTCGGCGCGAACGCGATCGTGCGCGAGTCGGTCGTCCTGACGGACACGGCGATCGGCACCGGCGCGCGCGTGCAGCGCGCGATCGTGGACAAGTCCGTGAGAGTCGGCAAGGGCGCCAAGATCGGCGGACGGCTGCGCGCCGGCGAGGGCAAGACGGACGGTCTGGGGTTGACGACCGTCGGCAAGAACGCGCAGATTCAGGAGAAGACCGAGGTCCCGGTCGGCGCGGTGATCGAGTCGGACGAGGAGGCGGTGCCGCCGCCTTTGCCTCGGAAAACGGAGGGTGCGCGATGAGACTCGGAAGGTTGCTCCTCGCTCTCGTGATCATGGCGCTCGCGTGGTGGCTGTGGACGAAGAGCGGAATCTTCGGGCCGCACACGGAGACTG
>DATBFU010000154.1:0-3750 GCA_036558325.1 Thermoanaerobaculia bacterium
AGCTCTTCGGTCTGGCGCTTCATCAGAACGACCAGGTGCTCGTGCGGACGATCGAGGCGCTGTCGGGCACGAGGGCGCCCGCCGTCAAGGCGGCGTTCGAGGAGATCGTCTCGCGCTTTCCCGAGAAGGAGTTCGCGAAGACCGCGTCGCGCGCGCTCGGGTCGTTCCAGAAGCCGGGTCCGGCGGCGGGAGCCGCGGCGGGGAGCGGCGCGGCGGCAGCGTCGGTCTCTTCCGGTACCGCGGCCTCGAGCCCCGGCGCGGCGCCGAGCCTGACGGGGGATCTCGAGGTCTTCGGGCTGCCGGCGCTCCTGCAGAGCCTCTCGGACTCGGGGCAGTCGGGGTCCCTCACGCTGCGCGACCCGCGCGGCCAGGTCTTCGGCGGGATGCGCCTGAAGGGCGGCAAGCTGCGCGCGTGTCAGACGGGGGAGCTGACCGGCGTCGACGCGTTCTATCAGCTCCTCGAGAGGCCGTCGCCCGGTCAGTTCCAGTTCTTGAAGTCGGCCGACGCGGCCGACGAGAGCAACACGGCGTCGTTGAAGGAGATTCTGCCGCTCACGCTCGAGGCGATGCGGCGCTACGACGAGCTGCGGCAGGCGGCGGCGCTCGTGCCGGACGACGCGAAGCTCGCGCCGACCGACGTCAAGCCCGCGCCGTTTCCGGGAGAGAAGGACGGCCTCTTCCAGAAGGATCTCTGGTCGCGCGTCTCGCGCGGCGCGACGCCGCGCGAGTGCGAGGCCGGGATCAAGACCGACGCCTATCGGATCCGGCGGCTCCTCGCCCACTGGCTCGAGCAGGGCGCGCTGGCGCTGAAGTAGCGGGCGGCCTCAGCGCCGCCGGCTCGGCCGCTTCGATCGCCCGAAGGATTCCTCCGGCGAAGGCGGGCGGGGCGCGGCGGCCGATTCGGACCGCCGCGGCGGCGGCCTTCTCATCCGCGGCGCGCGCGGCGAAGAGGCGACGGGCCCGCGCCGCAGCAGGTCCTCCGGCGCCGGCAGCGCGGGGATCTTCCGTCCGACCCGCTTCTCGATCGCGTCGAGCGAGAACACATAGTCCTCGCAGGCGAACGACACGGCGTCTCCCTCCGCGCCGGCGCGGCCGGTCCGGCCGATGCGGTGGACGTAGTCCTCCGAGTCCTGCGGAAGGTCGTAGTTGATGACGTGCGACACGCCCTCGATGTGCAGGCCGCGCGACGCGACGTCCGTCGCGACGAGGACCGCGAGCTTGCCGTCCTTGAAGTCGGACAGGATTCTCAGGCGCCGCTCCTGCGGCACGTCGCCCGCGAGCGCGCGCGTCGGGTAGCCGTTGGCCGAGAGGCCGCGCACGAGCTCGGCGGCGGTCGAGCGGCGGTTGACGAAGATCAGGACGCGGCGGCCGCCTTCCTTCTCGAGCAGCCCCAGCAGCAGCCGGAACTTTTCCGCCGACGAGACGTGGTAGAGGATCTCGCGGATGCCGTGCGCCAGCACGCGCTCGGGCTCGATCTCGATCTTCTGCGCGTTGTTCGTGTGCTCGTAAGCGAGCTCCATGACGCGGATCGACAGCGTCGCCGAGAAAAGCATCGTCTGCCGCTTGTTGTAGGGCGGGCAGCGCCGCAGGATCCGGCGCAGGTCCCGGATGAAACCCATGTCGAACATCCGGTCGGCCTCGTCGATGACGAGGATCTCGACGTCTCGAAACGTCGTCGCGCCCTGCTGCTCGTAGTCGAGGAGGCGGCCCGGCGTTCCCACGAGCAGGTCCGGGACGCGGCGCACCGCGTCGCGCTGGCGGTGGTAGTCGATTCCTCCGAAGACGGCGAGCGCCTCGAGCCCGCTATGGCGTCCGAGCTGCTGCGCCTCGTCGCGGATCTGAACGACGAGCTCCCGCGTCGGCGCGACGATGAGCGCTCGCGGCCCGCGAGCCGGCTTGACGCGCGGCTTCCGGAGCAGACGCGCGAAGATCGTGATGAGAAACGCGGCGGTCTTGCCGGTGCCCGTCTGCGCCTGGCCCGCGACGTCGCGGCCGGCGAGCGCGAGCGGCAGGACCTTCTCCTGAATCGGCGTCGCGAAGACGAATCCCGCCTCGACGATCCCCCAGCGGACCTCGTCCGGGAGGTCGTAGGAGGAAAAGAGCGTGTCGGTGAGGTGCCGGCTCGAAGGGTCCGCGGTGTCGGGAGGAGTTTCCTCGCCCAAGGTCGTCTTCACCTGCGGATCTTAGCAGGCGCCGTGCCCGCGGCCGCGGCGGGGGCCGCGATGGCGACGAGTCGCCCGCCGACGTCCATGAGCGGGACGCCCGTCACGCGCGCGAGCTCGAGAGCGATCGCGCGCTTTTCGACGGGCCCCGCGGCGCCCGCCACCGGGATGAGGCGGCCGCCGGCGCGCGCCGCCAGACGCCGGAACGCCCACGTCCACCAAGGGGCGAGGGGCCGGTAGGTCTCGACCCAGGCCGCGAGATCGCGCCGCGGGATGACGCGGACGCGGGTCTTCTCGAGCCCCGTCGAGCGCAGGACGACGTCTTCGGCCGTCACGTCGATGCGCTCTTCCGCGAAGGCGAGGGCGGCGAGGCCCGCGAGGGCGAGCGGAGTCGAGACGCCGACGGCGAGGGTCAGGGGCACGAGCAGCCCGAGCGGCAGCTCGTCGAAGGCCCCGCGCCTCAACCCGATCTCCCAGACCCGGGCGATGCGCTGTCCGCCGAGCAGCGCCGCCGCGACGACCGCCGCGGCCAGCAGGCCGAGCCGCCAGCGCGCCGTCCGCGTCCGAACGAGCGGCAGGATCTCGATCGACAGACCGCCGGGCGCCGGAAGGATCAGGACCCGGGACTTGCTCAACTCTCGAATTGTATGATTTGGCTCACGCCGGGAGGCGCCGGCGAGCCATCCGATTCAGGAGGTCAGGACGTGGCGACCAGGAGGAAGAAGAAGGCCGGCAAGCGCGCGCGGACCGCCTCGAAGACGAGGAAAGAGGCGAAGAAGAGGAAAAGGACGAAGAAGGCGAAGAAGGCGAGGGAGGCCCGGAAGACGCAGACGAGGTCGAGAAAGGGCGCGGCCCGTCGTTCCGCGGGGAAAGCGCGCAGGGCCGCCAAGCCGAAGGGCAAGTCCGGAGCCGGGGCCAAAGCCGCCCGGAAGCCGGCCGCGAAGGCCGCGCCGAGGCCGGCGCCTCTCAAGGCCGCCGCCGGCCCGACGTACGGCGAGACCGACTGGAAGGCCGACGAGGACGATCGGGACGGACTGAGCGAGCTCTCCGAAAGCCCGGACGCCGAGCTGCTGGCGCGGGAGGCGGCGGAAGAGCTCGAGCAGGACCTTCCGGAGGCCGACGACGAAGACGTTGGCGATTCGGACGAGCGGGGGTCCGAAGAGGAGCCGGAGTGGTAGGATTGGTTCTGTAAGCGATCCGCGACACTATTGCCGGGCTCTTGCCCGGCTGGTGGAGAACAGAAGGCCCCGAGCGATCGGGGCCTTCTTGCCGTCGGGCGAGGAGCCTTTTGCGGCGGCTATCGCGAAATCGGCAGGGGTCGGCGCCTTTCGTCCAGGTTGACGAACGTCACCTCCGCCTGCGTGACCCGGACGGGCGCCGCGCCGCGCGCGTCGCGCTGCGACACGACCTCGACGGACACGGTGATCGACGTCCGCCCGATCCGCACGAGGCGCGTGTAGAAGCTGACGAGGTCGCCCACGAGCACCGGCGCGTGAAAGACCACTTCCCGCATTGCGACGGTCACGATGAAGGAGGCGCCGTGCCGCTTGGCCTCCACGGCGGCCGCCTGGTCGATGTAGGAAAGGAT
>DATBFU010000155.1:0-6710 GCA_036558325.1 Thermoanaerobaculia bacterium
CTTCGAGGTGGGTGCGCGCCTGCGTCCCGGCGCCCAGGATCGCGAGATCGCCGGCGTCCTCGCGGGCGAGAAGCCGGGTCGCGAGTCCGCTCACGGCGGCGGTCCGGATCGCCGTGATCGACGTCGCGTCGAGCACCGCGAGGAGCGCGCCGTTTCCGCCGTCGAAGAGCAGCACCGCTCCCTGATGCGTGTCGCGCTCCGTGCCCTCGTTTCCCGGGAAGAGCGTGATGGCCTTCAGCCCCAGGACGCCGTCCGCGAGGAGCGCGCCGGGCATCAGACCGAGCGCGCCGATTCGCTCCGGCAGCCAGAGGATCTGGCGGAGCGGCAGAATCGTCTCCCCGCGCGCGAGAGATTCCATCGTCGCGGCCATGACCTCGACGCACTCGTTCATGGGAAGGAGCTTCGGGACCTCGGCCTGGGTCACGAAGAGGGTCGCCATCGCGCCTCCTACTGCCAGCGGAAGATCTTGAGCGCCACCGCGAAGCTCGCGATCCCCCACGCGGCGAGGATCGCGGCCTGCACGACGATGGCCGCCGCCCCTCGGCCCTCGAGCATCACGGCGCGGAGTGCGTCGTTCAACGCCGTCAGGGGCAGGGCCCGGATGAGCGGCTGGGCGGCGTTGGGGAAGCGGTCCGCCGAGAAGAAGACGCCGGACAGCAGCCACATCGGCACCATGACGAGGTTCATCAGTCCGCTCGCGGCCTCGATCGTCTTCGCGCGCGCGGCGACGAGAAGCCCGAGCCCCGCGAACGAGAGCGAGCCGAGAAGCGCCGCCGCGAGGAGCAGGACGAGCGAGCCGCGGATCGGCACGCCGAACGCCAGCACGCCGAAAGCGAGGATCGCGGCGATCTCGAGGAGGAGGAAGAAGAGCCGCGACAGGATCTGCGCGAGCAGGAAGTCGCTCCGGCGCATCGGCGTCGCGGTCATGAGCTTCAGTGTTTTCTTCAGCCGCGCGTTCACGATCCCGAAGCCGATGCCCCAGATCCCCGTTCCCATCAGGTTCAGCCCGAGGATTCCCGGGAGCAGAAAATCGATGTAGCGCGAGCCCTTGTCGTGCATCTCGACCTCTTTGAACGGAACCGGATCGTTGCGTCCGGCGGCGCGCTGGATCGCGTCGTCCACTTCGAGTCGCGCCAGGCGCGCGTCCGGCCGCGTCGGGTCGAAGTGGTAGATGAGGGGATCCTCGTTCTCGACCAGAAGCGCGATCTTTCCGGTGCGCAGCGCCTGCAAGCCGTCCTCGAGCGTCGCGTAGCTCGTCGTCTTGAGCACGGGAGACCGAAGAGGATGCCCGGCCAGGGGGCCGGCCGCGCCCGCGCCGACGACGCCGACCGAAACCTTCTCCGGACCCTTCTCGCGGAAGGCGAAGCCGAGGACGACCGCCATGATGATCGGGAACGCAAACACCCAGAAGACGGCCTCCGGCTCGCGGATGAACTCGAGCACGCGGGCGCGCGTGAGCGCGGCGAGGGCCGGCCGCGGCCTACTCATCGCGGAGCTCGCGTCCGGTCAGGGAGATGAAGACGTCCTCGAGCGTCGCGCGGTGCGTCGAGAGCGAGAGGAGCTTGGCCCCTCCGCGGTCGAGGCGCGCGAGCAGCGCCGGCACGGCGTCGACGAGGGACGCCACGCCCACGAACCAGCGGTCGTCGCGCTTGCGGCAATCGCCGACGCCGGGCAGCGCCTTGAGATCCTCGGCCGAGAGCGCGGGCTCGGAGGCGAACTCGACGATGTGGGGCGCGTGGAGGCCGGCGACGAGCTCCGCCGGAGTTCCCTGCGCGATGATCTTTCCGTGGTCCACGACTGCGACGCGGTCGCAGAGGCGCTCCGCTTCCTCCATGTAGTGCGTGGTCAGAAGCACCGTGCGTCCGGCCGCGCGAAAGGTCTCGAACTTCTCCCAGAGCTGCAGCCGGCTCTGGGGATCGAGTCCCGTCGTCGGCTCGTCGAGGAAGAGGATCTCGGGGTCGCCCGCGAGCGCACAGGCGACCGCGAGGCGCTGGCGCTGGCCGCCGGAGAGCTTGCCGATGCGCGCGTCCCGCTTCTCCTCGAGCGAGAGATCGCGGAGGAGCAGCTCCGGGTCGCGCCCGCGGGGATAGAGCGAGCGGAAGAGATCCAGCATCTCGAAGACGGTCAGCTTCTCGGAGAACCGGGTCTCCTGGAGCGAGACGCCGAGGCGCGCGCGGAGCTCGCGCTCGTGCTCTCCCCAGTGCCGTCCCAGGATCGTCACCTCTCCGGCGTCGGGCGGCGTGAGACCCTCGAGGATCTCGATCGTCGTCGTCTTGCCGGCGCCGTTGGGCCCGAGGAGGCCGAAGCACTCGCCGGGACGGATCTCGAGATCGAGGCCGTCCACGGCGCGGACCTCGCCGAAGTGTTTCTTCAGGCCGCGGCAGAGGATCGCGGGCGCAACGGAGACGGCTTTCGCCGTGTTCTCGCTCATGGGGAGGGGAGAGTTTAGACTCGAACGGACGGATATGAGCGCCGGAATCTTCGAAACGCCGCTCGGGCCGATGGTCGCCGTCGTGGACGGGGAAGGCGCCCTCGAGCGTCTCTCGTTCCTCCACGGCCGGGAGCGGACGGATCCGTCGGCCGTACCCGACGCGCCGTCCTGCCGTGTCGTCGCGCGCCAGGTGCAGGAGTACTTCGACGGCAGACGCCGCGCCTTCGAGCTCGCGCTCGACCCCGAGGGAACGCCGTTCCAGCGGGA
The DNA here is from genome assembly GCA_036558325.1 of Thermoanaerobaculia bacterium. Lineage (GTDB taxonomy): Bacteria > Acidobacteriota > Thermoanaerobaculia > UBA5066 > Gp7-AA6 > DATBFU01. The sequence goes on from DATBFU010000155.1 coordinate 2,699, forward strand.
CGTGTGGAGCGCGCTCGTGAAGGTGCCCTATGGCGAGCGCGCGAGCTACTCCGACATCGCGGAAGCCGTGGGACGGCCCGAGGCCGTCCGCGCCGTCGGCGCGGCCAACGGGGCCAACCCGATCGCGATCGTCATCCCGTGCCACCGCGTCCTGGGACGCGACGGGTCGCTGACCGGCTACGGCGCCGGGCTGCCGATCAAGCGCTGGCTCCTGGACCACGAGGCGGGGATGCGTCCACTGCCGCTGCCGCTTGCCGTCTCGTTCGCCCCGCGCCGGCGGCCGGCGTCATAGCGGCCTTACTTCGCGACGCCGTTACGGCGCTATGGGGTCGCCGGGACCGCGATCCCCTCGAATCCCGATGCCTCGAGCGCGGTGAGCGTCTCCTCGGCGAGCGCGCGCGTCGCGAAGGGGCCCACTTTCACGCGCGTCAGCCCCCGATAAGGCTCGAGGACCACGTCCCGGCCCGTCGCGCGGATGCGGTCGGCCTGACGTCGCGCGTGCTCGGCGTCGGCGAAGGAACCGACCTGCACGTACCAGGGGATCGAGGACGGGACCGGCGTCGGCGTCGGGCCCGGAGAGACGACGGCGAGACGCACGCGTCCGGTGCCGGGACCGAGCAGGTCGAGCTGCCGGGCGGCCTCCTTCGAGAGATCGACGATGCGGCCCCTGGCGAACGGTCCGCGGTCGTTGATCCGCACGCGGACCCGCTTTCCGTTGTCGACGTTGGTGACCTCGACGACCGTTCCGAGCGGGAGATCGCGATGCGCCGCGGTCAGCCTCGACGAATCGTAGATCTCACCGGAGGCCGTGGGCTTTCCCTCGAAGCCGTCGTCGCCGCCGTACCAGGAGGCGACGCCCTCCTCGGTCCATTCGGAGCCCGGCGCGGCGGATCGGGCGGGCGGCGTCGCGGTCGGAGAAGGCGCCGGCGAAGTCGGCGCCGGGGTCGGAGCGGACGGATGCGTCGTCGCACAGCGCGCGGCGAGCGCCGCGGCGAGGGATGCGGCCGCGAGGCGTGCGGAATTCCGGGTCAAACGCGGACCGGCGCGCTCTCGATCTCGTCCACGCCGGCGAGCGCGGGATCGAGCTCCTCGCGGACGAACTGTTCGACCTGCGCCGGACAGCGTCCGACGAGCTTCTCGGGCCGCGCCACGGCCTCGAGATCGGCGGCCTTCATGCCGAAGGCGCGGTCGGCCGCGAGCCGGTCGAAGAGGTCCGGCATCCCTCCCTCGCGGTGCATGCGGTCGGCCGAGGCGCGCGCGTGCACGCGGAGCTTTTCGTGGAGCTCCTGCCGGTCGCCGCCGCGGCGGACCGCCTCCATCAGCAGGCCCTCCGTCGCGAGGAAGGGGAGATGCTCGAGCAGCCGCCGCCGCGAGACCTCCGGGTGGACGACGAGGCCCCCGGCCACGTTCTCGAGCAGGATCAGGATCGCGTCGGCGGCGAGGAACGCCTCGGGCACCGCGATCCGCTTGTTGGCGGAATCGTCGAGACTGCGCTCGAGCCACTGGGTCGCCGCGGTCATCGCGGTGTCCATCGAGAGGGCGATGACGTGTCGCGCGAGCGCGCAGATGCGCTCCGCGCGCATCGGGTTGCGCTTGTAGGGCATGGCGGAGGAGCCGACCTGTCCGGGCTCGAACGGCTCCTCGATCTCGCCGTCATGCTGCAGGAGGCGCAGGTCCGTGCCGATCTTGTGCGTCGACTGCGCCAGGCCCGAGAGCGCGGACACGACGGCGTCGTCCTGCTTGCGCGAGTAGGTCTGTCCCGAGACGAGCTGGCGCCGCGGGAAGCCCGCGCGGCGCGCGAGCGCGGCGTCGAGCTCCTCGACCTTCGCGGCGTCGCCGTCGAAGAGGAGCAGGAAAGACGCCTGCGACCCCGTCGCGCCTTTCGCGCCGAGGAAGCGCAGCCCCTGTCGGACGTCGCGGATCGTGTCGAGGTCCATCAGGAGATCGGACGCCCACAGGGACGCGCGCTTGCCGACCGTCGTGGGCTGCGCGGGCTGGTAATGGGTGTAGGCGAGGGCGGGAAGGTCGCGATGCGCGAGCGCGAAGTCGCGCAGGCGCCGGAGGACCGCGACGAGGCGCCGCTCGAGGAGCGAGAGCCCTTCGCGCATCTGAACGAGGTCCGTGTTGTCGGCGACGTAGGCCGACGTCGCGCCCCAGTGGAGGATCCCGCGCGCGGCCGGCGCCGCGGCGCCGAAGACGCGGACGTGAGCCATCACGTCGTGCCGCGTGGCCTCTTCCTCTCTCGACGCCGCCTCGAAGTCGATGTCGGAGAGGTGGCTCCGCATCTGCGCCAGCGCCTCCTCGGGGATCGGGAGGCCCAGGCGACGTTGCTCCTCCGCGAGCCAGAGCCAGAGGCGCCGCCAGGTCTCGAACTTGAATTGGGCCGAGAAGATGCGGGACATCTCCGCCGAGGCGTAGCGCTCGGCGAGCGGGTGGCCGGCCCGGTCAGCCCTGGTCACTGCCGGCTTCTTCTCCGGGGGAGAACTGGTTCGGCTCGTCGTTGCCGCACACCAGGCACTGCGCTTCCGAGATCCGCCCGCTCTCCATCTCGAAGACGTAGGAGGGGGTCCCGCACGTCTGACAGATCAGGTAGTCCACCTCCCGGTCTTCGGAAGGCTTGGGCGGACGCGGATCGGAGCGTTCCATGGGGCTATTTTCGCACGGTTGGGGAAGTGATTCGGCCGCTCGGACATCATCTGTCCGGCCCGATTCGGACCATTGAATCGTGCCCTCATCGGTGTCCGGCTGGGATCCGGCGCTCACAGCCGCCGTCGTGGTCGCTCTTCTGATCGTCGGTGCGGCGATCGGCGCGATCCTCGTGCATCTCGCCGGCTCGCGAAGACCGCCGAAGGAGGGAGACGATCCGATGGCGCGCCTGATCGCCGAGACGGCGGCGTCCCGCGATGCGGCGGAAGCGGCCGATCGCCGGATCGCGGATCGGATCGCCGAGATGCGGCGCGCGGTCGAAGACCGAGTTCAGGGCGTCGAGTCGCGCCTGGCCGACAGCCAGCGGAGCCTGACGGATCACCTGGGCCGATCGGGACGTCTGCTCCAGGACGTCGGCGAGAAGATGGGGCGCATTTTCGAGACCTCGCAGAAGATCGAGAAGCTCGCGGGGGACATGACGCGGCTGGAGGATCTGCTGAAGCCGCCGAAGCTCCGCGGCGCGCTCGGCGAGACGTTCCTCGAACAGGCGCTCCGTCAGGTGCTTCCGCCCCGGTGCTGGCAGATGCAATACGGGTTCGGGGACTCCGTCGTGGACGCCGCGATCTTTCTCGGGGAGCGGATCGTGCCGGTGGACAGCAAGTTCCCGCTCGAGAACTTTCGCCGCGCGCGGGAGTCCGCCGAGGAGTCCGACCGCCGCCGCGCGCAGCGCGAGTTCGGCGCGGACGTGCGCCGCCACGTCGAGGCGATCCGCGCGCGTTACATCCGGCCGGAAGCGGGGACGACGGACTTCGCGCTGATGTACGTGCCCGCCGAGGCCGTCTACAGCGAGATCGCGAGCGAAACCGTCGCGGGCGACGGGCCCTCGCTCGCCGACTATGCGGTCGAGCGCCGCGTCATTCCCGTTTCGCCGCGACTCCTGTATGCGTACCTCGCCACGGTCTCGATGGGGCTGAAGGGCCTCGAGCTCCAGCAGAGCGCGCGCGAGATCGGCGAGAAGCTCGCGGAGCTCGGGCGCCTCTGGGATCGCGTCGAGGAGCCGTTCGGCAAGCTCGGCGCGCATCTGCAGAACACGCAAAAGCAGTACGAGCTCGCGACGCGCGCTCTGGACCGCTTCGCCGCGCGTCTGGAAGGGATCGGCGAGCAGGCGCAAGGGGAGCTGGCCGAGACCGAGGAGCCGCTCCCGCTCCTGCCTCCTTCCTGACGCGTCATTCGACGCGTCGCGCGCCGGCCCGGCGCGCGACCCTCTGATAGAATGCCCCGTTTTTCGCGGGTATGAGCCTTCACGTCACCTCCGAGATCGGCAAGCTGAAGTCGGTCCTGGTGCATCTGCCGGGCCCCGAGATCG
>DATBFU010000156.1:0-24892 GCA_036558325.1 Thermoanaerobaculia bacterium
CAGGCACCGGAATCACGTGGCCATCGAGGGATAGCCTGGCTCAGGGCCTTCCGAGTCCGGGATCCCTCGCTATCGCTCGGGATGACAGCTTGAGTCCGTCATCTCGAGAAGTCATCGACGAGGGATCCCGAGCTGACAGGCGCTTGGCCTGTCATCCCGAGGACTCTTCGACGAGGGATTCCGAGCTTGTACGCTCGGCCCAGGACCTGCCGAGTCCGCGATCCCTCTATCGCTCGGGATGACCCCTGCTTTGCAGGGGTCAATTTCTTACAATCTCCTTCCCCGGCCGCGCGCGAGACTCCGGGCCTTGCAAGGAGGACCCCATGACCGACTCGCCCGAATCCCCCCACGACGCCGTCACCCCGTACCTCATCATTCAGGGCGCGGCGGCGGCCATCGACTTCTACAAGAAGAATTTCGGCGCCGTCGAGAAGATGCGCATGGAGGACGGCGCGCGCATCGGGCACGCCGAGCTGCGCATCGGCAAGTCCGCGATCATGCTCGCGGACGAGTACCCCGAGAACAAGCTCGTCGGGCCGCGCGCGCTCGGCGGCTCGCCGGTGCGCCTGCTGGTCGAGACGCGGGACGTGGACGCGGTGGCGAAGCGCGCGTCGGCCGGCGGGGCGAAAATCCTCCAGCCGCCGACCGACCAGCCCTACGGCGAGCGCAACGCGAAGCTCGAGGACCCGTTCGGCCACGTCTGGATCTTCTCGTCGCCGGTCGGGAAGCCGAAGGTCCAGCCGGTCCCGGAAGGACTGCACACCGTGACGCCGTATCTCATCGTCCAGGGCGCGGCGAAGCTCCTGACGTTTCTCCAGAAGTCATTCGGCGCGCGCGAGAAGTACAAGTTCGCCGACGGCGACCGGATTCACCACGCGGAGGTCTGGATCGGCGATTCCGTCGTCATGCTGGCCGACGCGAACGACCAGTGGGGGCCGATGCGGACGAACATCAATCTCGCCGTCGAGGACTGCGACGCGATGTACAAGGCCGCGATCGCGGCGGGCGGGAAGTCGCTGCGCGAGCCCGCGACGCAGTTCTACGGAGACCGAACCGGCGGCGTCGAGGATCCCTTCGGGAACCACTGGTGGATGTCGACGCACGTCGAGGACGTGTCGCCGGAGGAGATCGAGAGGAGAGCGGCGGCGGCGCAGCGGAAGTAACGGGCGGGGACAAGCCCCGCCCCTACACCGAACATCGTACGCGGCCGTAGGGGCGGCCCTTGCGGCCGCCCTAGGCAGTCCCCCGCACGAACCGCTCGTACAGCTCCACCTCGGTCCGGCTCCCGATCGCGAGCGGGATCCGCTCGTGCAGGGCCTTCGGCACGACGTCGAGGACGGCCTCGCGCCCGGTCGTCGCGGCGCCGCCGGCCTGCTCCACGATCCACGCGAGCGGCGCGCACTCGTAGAGGAGCCGCAGCTTTCCCGTCGCCTTCCCGCCCGGCCCCGCGTCGGCGGGATACAGATAGATTCCGCCCTCGAGCAGGATCCGATGGACGTCGGCGACCAGAGACGCCGAGTACCGCGTCGCGTACGGCCGGCCCGTCGCGGCGTCGCGCTCCTTCAAGTGCTCGACGAACGCGCGCACCTCCGGCGCCCAGCCCTGCGAGCGCCCCTCGTTGACGGCGTATCCCTTGCCGCGGGCCGGCATCTTCACGCGCTCGGCCGTCAGCAGGAACTCGCCGATCGAGGGATCGAGCGTGAAGACGTTCACGCCCTCGCCGTCGGTGTAGACGAGGAGGACCGCCGGCCCGAAGAGCAGGTACCCCGCCACGACCTGCCGGCGCCCGTCGTGAAGCAGGTCGCGCTCGCCGCCCTCCTCGCGCCGCCGCACCGAGAAGATCGTGCCGAGCGTCCCGTTGACGTCGATGTTCGACGAGCCGTCCATCGGATCGAAGAGGACGGCGTAGCGGCCGTCGCGCTCGTTGCTCTCGTAGACGTACGGCGCCTCGAGCTCCTCGGACGCCGCGAGCATCACGAGCCCGCCGTAGTCGAACGTCTCGAGCAGGATCTCGTTGGCGATGACGTCGAGCTTCTTCTGCTCCTCGCCCTGGACGTTCGCGTGCCCGGCGGAGCCCGTCGTGTGCCGCAGCCCCGCGACCGCCAGCTCCCGCGCGATGCGCTTGCCGGCCACGCCGAAGCGCATCAGCAGCATCGAGAGCTCGCCCGTCGCCCCGGGATGCGCGTGCTCGCGCTCGAGGATGAAACGGTCGAGCGTGATCACGCCGGGATCAGCTCGTCTCGCGCTTCACGTGCCAGGTGCCCTTGACCTTGGGACCCGGGTGATCCCAGCGCTCGATCGTGAACTCGCCGGAGATGACGTCGCCGTCGATCGTGCCGGCGAAGGTCGTGCGCACGTCGCAGTTGCAGTCCGGGTCCGTATAGGGATCCATCGTCCCGGTCAGGATTCCCTTCTCGCTCTTCACGAAACTGACGTTCAAGACCTGGGGCATCTTGGCGACCTGCTCCTCGGAAAGGTCCTTGCCGTGCGCCGGCTTGATCGGCTCCTTCGAGCCTTTCGGCCACATGAGGACGTCGCCGTGGCCTTCAGTTCCCGACTTGAACTCGAAGATGATCGAGCCCGAGCGTCCGTTCTGCTTGCTCTCGTACTCGCCCTTCCACTTGCCGACGAGAAGCTTCGTGTCGTTCTTGGCTCCTTCGACCGCGATCGAGGGCGAGACCGGAGTGGACGAGCACGCGGCCGCGAGAACCGACGAAACGACGACCGCAACCGCCGCGAGGGCATGGCGCTTCATGGACGACCTCCTTCGAGCTTCGACGCGCGCCGAGAATCCTGACACAGTTGCGCGTGGACGGCGCGCGTCAGGGACCGGCGGCGCGCACCCACGTCCGCCAGGCGGGTTTCGCCGCGCCCTCGGGCGTCTGCAGGCCCCGGCGCGCGAAGAACGCGTCGCGGCGGCGCTCGAGATCGGGCACGGCCTTCGAGTCCGGGAGCGGCGTGTCCCGCCACGACACCCATCGCGCGAACAGGATGCGGCGTCCGTCGGCCTCGCCGAGGAATCGGCGCAGCCGCCGTACGAACTCGGCCTGCTTCTCGAGCGTCCCGCCGTTCTCGGGGGCCGAGGAGTACGAGACCTCCGGGAACGCGATGGGGCGGCCGGGCGCCGCGTCGAGGATCGCGCGCCAGTCCTTCTCGAGCGCGTCCGGCTCGCGCTGCACGAACGGCGCCGTCGCCTCGAACGGCGCATAGATGTAGAAGAGGACGGGGCTGCGCTGATGGAGCGCCGCGGCGACCGTGGGCGCCGGGCTCTCGGTCGGAGCGGACGTCGTGACGCCGACCTTCAGGCGAGGCAGCTTCCTTCCGAGAAACTGCACGGCGCCGTCGAAGAGGCGGCGATAGGCGCGCAGCTCGTCGGGCTTGTCGGCGAAGTACGCGTCCGCCTCGTAGCCGAGCGAGAGCGTCGAGACGTCGCGCAGCGCCGGCTCGAGCGCGTCGAGGAGACGACCGAGCCGCAGCGAGAGGCGGCTGTCGTCGAACGCGACGGCCGCGAGATCGGCCGGAACGTCGCGCGCGCGGCCGGCCACGAGCGGGAGGTCGAGGTGGAGGACGGCCCCCGACTGGCGGAGCAGGCGCGCCGTGCGGATCAGGTCGGCGACGCGGTACTGGTGCGGCTGCGGCTCGGCGGCCGACCAGGAGAGGTTCAGCGCGAAGAGAGAGACGCCGGTCCGGCGCGCCTGATCGAAGGCCCGGCGCTGCTCGGCGGCCGGCGTGCCGGGCGGCAGGTTGACGTCGAGACCGAGCGCCGGATGGATCGTGGCGGGCTCGGGCGTCGCGGCGAGGAGGGAGAGGGAGGAGAGGGCGACGAGTAGCGCGCGGCGCAGAGGCACGGCGCACATTATGGCCGCGCTTCGGAATCGCCCGTCATCCCGAGGAGTCCTCGACGAGGGATCCCGAGGTTTGTCGCCGACAATGCCGCCCTCCGTCGCGAAGCCTGCCGATCTCGGGATCCCTCGCTCTCGCTCGGGATGACAGCAACAAGACGGCCCAGGGCCTGCCGAGCTCGGGGTCCCTCGCTCTCGCTCGGGACGACAGCACAAAACGTCTCGGAGCCTGCCGAGCTCGGGATCCTTCGCTTCGCTCAGGATGACCCGAGGACGGGTCAAGCCGCCGGTGTTCCCACCAGCACGATCGGCCCCGTCGGCGCGGCGACGCCGCCGCGCGGCTCGACGGTCACCGCGAAATTCTGCGCCGCGGCGATGGCGGAGAGATCCGGCGACTCGTGGAACGCGCGTCCCTCCGCGTCCGCGTCGAAGACGCCGGCCGCGACGGGCTTGCCCTGATCGAAGACCCAGAGCTCGTACTGCTTGTCGGCCGGCAGCGACGCGAGGTTGCCCGCGAGGAGGATCCCGCGCCGGGCCTTGTCGCTCCAGAACACGCGGGCGCGCGCCTGCGGCTGCGGGTCCTTGCCCGCGAGGGAGAGAACCCGTACGTCCTCGCTCTCGAGAACGCGCACGCGCAGATCCCTCTGCGCGAGCTCGCGCTCCGCCGACGACAGCTTTGCCGTGAGCTCCGCCGCGCTTCCCCGGAGCTCCCGGCGCTGTTGCCGCAATCGCAGGTCGTCGAGACCGAGGAACACCATGACGAGCGAAGCCGCGGCGGCGAGGAACCAGGCCACGCCCTCGGAGACCGAGCGCTTGCGTTGCATCGGAGCGATCTTCCCGGTCCCCGTATTGATCCGGTCGAAGATCTGCGCCTTGAGGCCGGCCCGCGGCGGGCGCGAACGGACGGACGACGCGAGCGCCGAGGACACGTTCCGCATCTCCGCGAGGATCTCCTCGCAGCGCTCGCAGCCCTCGTCGAGATGCGCCTGGAAAGCGCGCGCGTCCTCGCCCTCGAGGGCGGACAGGGCGGCCAGCGCCGCCATCTCCTCGTGGGTCTCGTTATGACGCATCTCTCCCCACCGACAGATACGGGCGGATGCGCTCCCGAAGTTTCATCATCCCGAGGCGCATGCGCGTTTTCACCGTGCCGAGCGGCGTTTTCGTCCTCTCGGCGATCTCCTGCTGGGTCAGCCCGTCGAAATACGCGAGCTCGAGCGCCTGGCGCTGGTCGGGCGGCAGCTCCCCGACCGCCTCGCGGCAAAGCTCCTCCCACTGGCGGCCCTCGGCCCCCGCCGACGGATCGTCGGGCGACTCCGGCTCGGGCGCCTCCTCGAGGGGGCGCAGGCGCTCGCGTCCGCCGGGCTTTCGGACGCGCAGGCGGTCGATCGCGCGGCTGCGCGTCGCGACGACGAGCCAGGACAGGACCGTCCCGCGCGCGCCGTCGTAGGTCGAGGCCGACCGCCAGACGTAGAGGAAGACGTCCTGCAGGACCTCCTCCGCCTCGCCCGTGCCGCCGAGGATGCGCGCGGCGAGCCCGTTCAGCCGCGCGGCGTAGCGGTCGTAGAGGAGCGCCAGGGCGTCCGCGTCACGCCGCTCGATCCGGGAAACGAGGGCCCGGTCGGTCTCGGGGCTCGCCATCGTCGTTGCGCCGCAGGATACCGCGAAGATCCGGCGAGACGCGGCGTCCGTACCATCGACAGCCGGCGGCTCGGTACAATCGACGCCGGACACAAACGTCAGCCAAGGAGAAATCCATGCAGAGACGCCGCGATCTGTTTCGGGAAGCGGGGCGCGTCGGCTTGGCGCTCGGGCTCGCCGCGGCGGGCCGGCCGCTGTTCGCCTTGCCGGGCCCGGGCAAGGACAAGTCCGCCGAGCCCGGCGCCGACGACATCACGATGATGAATACGGCGCTCGCGCTCGAGCACCAGGCGATCTGGGCTTACGGGCTCGCGGGATCGAGCGGGCTCTTGTCGGCGAAGGCGAAAGAGGTCGGGCTGCTCTTCCAGGGAAGCCACGAGCTGCACCGCGACCTTCTCGTCGACGCGGTGAAGCGCAAGGGCGGCACGCCGGCCGAGCCGCAGAAGGAGTACAAGTTCGGCGTCCCGCTCGGCAACGAGAAGGACGTGCTCGAGCTCGCGTTCAAGCTGGAGGTGGGCGCGGCGCGGGTGTACCTGTACGTGGTCGATCGATTCCAGGACCGCGCGCTCGCGGCGTCGGCGGGAAAGATCCTGTCCGACGAGGTGCTGCACGCGACCGTGCTGCGGAGCGTGCTCGGGCGCGATCCCGTGCCGACGTTCCGGCTGATCGAGTCGTAGGGTATCGGGCGGGGCGTAGGGCGGGATTGCGGCCGCCCGGCAGGTCGCGGTCGTAGGGGCGGCCCTTGCGGTCGCCCGGCAGGTCGCGGATGTAGGGGCGGCCCTTGCGGCCGCCCGGCAGGTCGCGGATGTAGGGGCGGCCCTTGCGGCCGCCCCTACCGGACGGGCGGGGGCAAGCCCCGCCCCTACGAGCCTCCTCGGGATGACGCCGCGGACGGCGTCACATCACCAGACTGGACCCCTCGCCCTTCTTCTCCGCGGCGTCGGGGATCTCCGCCGGTCCGTGCTTCAGGTCCTCGCGGATGATGAGATCGAGGAACAGCTCGCGCACGCCCTCCTGTCCGCCCTTCCTGAACTGACGCGTCACGTCGCGCGGCGCGAGCGAGATCCCGGTCATCGCCTTCAGGTACTGACAGAAGACGGTCGAGCGCGACCGGAACGAGATCACGAGAAGGAACAGCAGGACCCCGCAGGCGGAGATCAATGCCCAATCGCCTGTCGAGGAGAGCGAGAAAACGCCCTTCATGCTGGATTTCCTGGCCTTTTCGAACCGGTTGCTGCCTAAAATTTTAACAGCTTTCAGCGTCTGGACAGGCCCTTTTTCGCCAGAAATTCCCGCGCCACGTCCTCCGGCCGGCGCTTGTCCTTGTCCACGGCGGCGTTCATCCGCCGCATCTCGGCGGCGTCGAGCGAGGAGCCGAGCGCCTCGAGCGCCTGGTGCACTCCTTTCCGCTCGCGCCAGAGCCTCCCGCGCACGACGAATGCCGCTTCGTACGGCGGGAAGTAGCGGCGGTCGTCCTCGAGCACGACGCCGCCGACGGCGTCGATGAGGCCGTCCGTCGTGTTGCCGGCGATGAGGTCCACCTTCCGGCTCTGCAGCGCCTCGTAGAGGAGACCGAGGTCCATCTCGACGGGCCGCTCCTGGAATTTCAGCCCGTACGCGCGCGACAGTCCGGCGAGACCGTCCTGCCGCTCGACGAACTCGTAGCCGAAGCCGGGCCGGATCTCGCCCTCGTGGCCGACGAGGTCCGAGATCTTCCGCAGGCTCCACCGCTGCGCGTCCACTCCGCGCACGATGAGCGCGAAGTCGTTCTCGAATCCGAGCGGCGGCGACCACACGAGGTCCCACCGCTTTCGATAGGCGTCGGTCACCGCGCGGCGAACGGCCGCCGGATCGGACACCGGCGTCTCCTTCAGGATCGCGGTGAACGCCGTGCCCGTGTACTCGGGATAGAGGTCGAGCTCGCCTGCGACGAGGGCCTTGTGGCAGACGAACGTGCCGCCGAGGTTCAGGCGCCGCTCGACGGAGATGCCCTTCGCCTCGAGCGCCTGCGCCGCGATCTCGCCGAGGATCACCTGCTCGGAAAAATTCTTCGAGCCGACGCGGATGGGGCCCCGCGCGCGGGAGCACCCGGCCGCGGCAAGGAGCAGGAGCGCGACCCCGAATGACGCCGTCGATATTCGTCTCATGTGGTCCTCCACGACGACTCGCGCCGCTCGAGCCAGCCGAGCGCGCCGTCCACGGCGAGCGCGAGGAGCGCCGCCGGCAGCGCGCCCGCGAGGATGAGCCGGTTGTCCACGGTCGCGATGCCGCGGTAGATGAGCACGCCGAGCCCGCCCGCGCCGATCGCCGCCGCGATGGCCGCGAGGCCGACCGACACGACGGCCGCGATGCGCACCCCCGCGAGCACGACGGGCAGCGCGAGAGGCAGCTCGACCAGACGCAGGCGCTCGCCGCGCGTCATGCCGAGCCCCGTCGCCGCCTCGACGGTCGCCGGATCGACCGAGGTGATGCCGGCGTAGGTATTTCGCAGGATCGGAAGCAACGCATAGACGACGAGCGCCGTGACCGCTGTGCGCGCGCCGATCCCGCCGAGGAGCGGCAGCGGGATCAGGAAACCGAAGAGCGCGAGGCTCGGCACGGTCTGGATGACCGACGCCGCCGCGAGCACCGGCTTCGCGAGGCGCGGCCGGCGCGTCAGCGCGATTCCGAGCGGCAGGCCGATCGCGACCGCGAGCGCCGTCGAGACGAGGACGAGCACGACGTGCTGTCCCGTCAACGCGACGATCTCCGCGCGCCGCTGCCAGAGGGATTCCCAGAAGCCCGTCATGCTTTCAGGCCGTCCCCTGCTCCACGAAGTCCTTCACGAACGCGTCGGCCGGAGAGCGCTCGAGCTCGGCGCGCGTCCCGATCTGCCGCACGCGGCCGCGGTCCATCACCGCGATGCGGTCCGCCAGGCGAAACGCCTCCCGCAGGTCGTGCGTGACGAGGAGCACGGCCTTGCCGAGGCGCCGCTTCCAGTCGAGGAACTCGCGCTGCAGCGCCCCGCGTGCGATCGGGTCGAGCGCCCCGAACGGCTCGTCCATCAGCACGACGGGTGGGTCGGCCGCGAGCGCCCGCGCCACGCCGACCCGCTGCCGCTGGCCGCCGGAGAGCTCGCGCGGCCGCCGCGCACGGAATTCGTCCGGCGCGAGGCCGACCATCGCGAGGAGCTCGTCCGCGCGGCGGCGCCGGTCCGGTTCTTTCCAGCCGAGCAGGCGCGGCACCGCCGCGACGTTTTCCTCCACGCTCCAGTGCGGGAAGAGCCCGCCCTCCTGGATGACGTAGCCGAGCCGCCGCCGCAGCGCGATGACGTCCTCGGAGCGCACGTCGCGGCCGAGAACGCGCACCGCGCCGCCGTCCGCATCGAGCAGGCGATTCACGAGCTTCAACGCCGTCGTCTTCCCGCAGCCCGACGGGCCAATGAGCGCCACCGTCTCGCCCGCGCCGACCGAGAGCGTGAGCCCGTCGAGCGCGGTGCGGCCGCCGAAGCTCTTTCGGACGTCGTCGAACGCGATGGCGGGCGGATCGGAGCGTTCGGCTCCCGTAGAATGGCGCAATGGCCGAATCTTACGATGCGGTCGTGATCGGAGGCGGCCCCGCGGGCTCGACCGTCGCGACGCTGCTCGCGCGCGCCGGCCGCCGCGTCGTCGTCCTCGAGAAGGAGCGCTTCCCGCGGTTCCACGTCGGAGAGTCGCTCCTGCCTTACAGCCTGCCGATCCTCGAGAAACTGGGCGTGCTCGAGAAGGTCCGCGCCGCGGGCTTTCAGGAGAAGTACGGCGCCTACTTCTGGAACGACATGGACGGCGAAGGCATTCGGCCCGTCGTCTTCGCCGAAGCCGACGCGCGGCATCCCATGGCCTATCAGGTCAAGCGCGCGGACTTCGACAACCTCCTCCTCAGCCACGCGGCGTCCTCCGGCGCCGAGGTGCGGGAAGAGACCGCCGTCGAAGACGTGCTCTTCGAAGGCGGCCGCGCGGTGGGCGTGCGCGCAGTGCCGAAGGGCGGCGCGCCGGTCGAGATCCGCGCGCGCGCCGTCGTCGACGCGTCGGGGCAGGGCGCCTTCCTCTCGCGCAAGCTCGGCACGCGCAGCTTCGACGCGAAGCTGAAACGCGCGGCCCTCTTCGCGCACTACCGCGGCATCCGCTGGCCCGAAGGGCACAAGCCCGGCGACATTCTGCTGCCGATCGACTCCGGGGTCTGGTACTGGATCATCCCGTTCTCCGACGGCACGGCGAGCGTCGGCGCGGTGTTCGATCCCGCCGTCGCGAAGGAGTCCGGCGCCCCGACCCTCGAGGCGCGCTTCGACTGGCTGATCGCGCGCTCGCCGCGGATGCCGGGGCTGCTCGCGGGGAGCGAGCGCTTTTCGGGCGTCCATGCGATCTCCGACTACTCCTCGAGCTCGGCGCGGATGGGAGGCGACGGATACGTCCTCGCCGGCGACGCGGCGACGTTTCTCGATCCGGTCTTCTCGACGGGAGTCTTCCTCGCGCTCGCGATGGGCGAGAGGGCCGCGCGCGCGATCGACCGGGCGCTGACGAAGCACGGACGTCTCGACGCGGCGGACCTCAAAGGCTACGAGCGCGAGGCGCGCAAGCTCGTCGCGCGCTTTCGCCGCTTCGTCTACAACTTCTACGACCCGGTCTTCTTCGAGGCGTTCTGCACGCCCGACCCGCCGGAGGTCATGCAGAAAGCGGTCACACGCGTGCTCGCGGGCGGCGTCGAGCGGCCGCCGATCGGCGAGCGGATCTGGACGCAGCTCATGCTGTGGGGCGTGGGCTTCGATCGGTTCCGGCGGCGGTTGGGGCTCGGGCCGAAGCCGGCCGACGCGCGGCGGCAGCAGGCCGCCTAGCGGTTTCTACGGCTCGCCGAGAAGCGCCTTCCTCAGCGAGGGGTCCTCAGCGAGGAGGGGTCAGGCACCGGCCTGACCCCAGCCTGACCCCAGGCCCCCACCGGCCTGATTCGCGAGGGGTCAGGCACCGGCCTGACCCCGGCCTGACCCCGCGAGGCGGTCGCGGTCGCGACAATCCAGGGTAGTCGTGAAACTCTCCGGAGAGAAGGTGCTGACATCGCGCGCCGGTTGAGACTCCAGGGGCGCGGTGCGCTTCATCACGTGATCGTTCGGGGCAACGAGCGGAAGGCGATCTTCCGCGATGATGTCGATTGCCGGGAGTATCTCGATCGGCTCGGTCGGTGTCGAGACCGCTTCGGCTTCTCTCTCTATGCCTTCTGTCTAATGAGCAACCATGTGCATCTGGCGATCGAAGAGGGCGACGTTCTGCTTTCGAAGATCATGCACGTACTCCAGTCCTCCTACACGCAGTGGTTCAACCGGCGGCACCGCCGCGTCGGTCATCTGTTCCAGGGACGGTTCAAGTCCTACGTCGTCGATAGCGAGCGATACTTGCTCTCGCTGATCCGGTACATTCACGAAAACCCCGTCCGAGCCGGAATGGCCGAACGTCCTGAGGACTACCCCTGGTCGAGCGATCGATACTTCCGAACGGGGCACGGACCCGATCGCCTCGACCTCGATCGGATCCTCGCCATGCTCGCGCCGACGCGCCCAGCCGCGGTTTCGCGCTACTGCGAACTCATGGGAAAGGCTCCGGATCAGGCATACGAGTGTCTTTCGGCCATTCAGGGGACTGTAAAGGGCGACGAGGCCTTCGCCGCACGTTTTGTCAAGGGGGTCTGACCCCGGCCTGACCCCGGCCTGACCCCGGCCTGACCCTAAGGCGTGCCGAGGAGCGCCTTCTTCAAGTCGTCCTGAACCGGGTTCGGGCCGAGCCAGACGGCGAAGAGCGCATCCGCGAAATCCTGTCCCTCGATCACGCCGCGGTCGGTGCCGCGCACCGTGACGTCCGTGCCCTTGTCGGGAACCCAGGTCAGCGCGATCTCGTCGCCTTCCTTGACGTCCGGAATCATCTTGCCGAGCTTGTCGAGGCGCGGCTGGAGCTTCGGGATCTGGTCCTTCGAGTTGCGCTCGAAGCCCTCGGCGATCGCGTCGGTGATCTGCGTCCCCTTGAGGCTCCGCAGGATATGGAGACGCATGCTCTTGACCTCGGTCGCCGAAAGGACCGCCGCGGCGTCCTTGGACGGGTTCTCGACGTAGAGGCCGGCCACGTAGACCTTGAAGAGGAATTTCTTGCGCAGGCCCGCGCCGTTCAGCTTGAGCGTCTTACCGCCCGCGGTCACGGTCTCGGGCACGCGCACGCCGGCGACTTCGGAGGCGAGGGCGAGGGACGGAAACGCGGCGGCGAGTAAGAGGGTGGCGAGAGTCTTCTTCATGGCGGGATTGTATGCCTCGGCTCGGAGCCCGCCGCGCTCGCGTCCCTCGCTATGGCTCGGGACGACACCTCGAGTCTGTCATCCCGAGGAGTCTTCGACGAGGGATCCCGAGCTTGTCCGCCCCCAATCCCCTACTCGCTCGTGTACCGCGCCTTCGCGAGATCCACGATCTCGGCGATGAGCTGACTGTACGACCGCCCCGCCTTGCGCGCGGCCATCGCGAACTCGGCGCCGGAAGAGAGCCACGGGTTCGGGTTCGCCTCGATGACGTACACGTCGCCCTTCGCCGACAGCCGCATGTCGATGCGCCCGTAGTCGCGCAGCTTCAACGCCTGATACGCCGCGACCGCCGTCTCCGCGAGCCGCTGCGTCGTCTCCTCGTCCAGATCCTCGACCGGCGCGGACTTGGTGACCTTGTACGCCTCGGTCTCCTTCTCCCACTTCACTTCCTTGCCGGCGATCCGCGGCGTCCCTTCGGGCAGCTTCGACAGGTCGAGCTCGACGAGCGGCAGCGCCTCGGGATTCTCGTTGCCGATGACGGCGGCGTAGATCTCGCGGCCCTCGATGTACTCCTCGATCAGCGCCGGCGCGTCGAACTCCTCGTGGATGTCGTGGATCTTCTCCATGAGCTCCTTGACCGACGCGACGACGGACGAGGCGTCGATGCCGATCGAGCCGTCCTCGGACGTCGGCTTCACGATCAGCGGGAACGAGATGTCGTGCGAGTGGTCGAGCTTGCCGCGATAGGACGTCGCGAAGTACGGCGTCCGGATGCCGTGGAAGGCGAAGATCTTCTTCGCGAGCGCCTTGTCCTGAGCGAGATAGAGGCCGTGCGCCCCGGCGCCCGTGTACGGAACGCCGAGAAGATCCAGGTACGCCGCCATGTTCATGTCCATCGTGTCGTCGCCGGCGTACGACTCGACGAGATTGAAGAAGAGGTCGGCGTCGCAGCGGGCGAGGGCGATGAGCGACTGCGGGCGGCCGTCCACGACCTGATATGTCGGCTCGTAGCCGAGCTTCTGCAGCGCCGCGAAGATCTCTTCGCGGTCCGGCTTGTCTTTTTTCCTCCGCTTCTTCTTCTTCGGCAGCCGGCCCTTGCGCGGCGGCGGCTCGTCGGGCGGCGCCTCGGCCTCGACTTCGTCTTCGAGGACGTCGTAGAGAATGGCCACTTTCATCGCCTTCTCTCGATTCATGCGCCGCCCTCCCCCGCGATCGCCCTCACGACTGAACGAACTTTCCGCGCGTGACGTAGTTCATCGCCAGCGCCGTCGCGTAGGCCGTGACCTCCGCCACGTGCTCCTTCTCGCGGCGCGTGTCGGCCGAGAGATTCATCTCCCCGACGCGGGAGCCGATCGACTCGACGAGCTCTTTGATGAGCGGCCGCGGCACGCCGGTCCAGTAGGCGACCTTGTCGACGATCGTCTTCCGGTTCTCGCGGAGAAGGTCCGCGGCCGGCCGCACGTTCTTCTTTTTCCGGCGCGAGGTCTTGAAGATGTCCGCCAGATCCGTGTCGAGCGCGAGCTCCGTCGGCGAGAGTTGCTTCTGCAGCGCGCGCTGGAAGAAGTCGGCGACGGTCGTCTCCATCTCGTCCACGGTCAGGTCGGTCCGGCCCTTGCCGCGCGGCGGCTCGATGTCGCGCAGCCGGTGCGCCTGCCGGTCGACGTACCGCAGCTTCGCGAGCGCCGGCCAACCCTTGTACTTCTTGCGCCACTCCGACCGGGGCGTCAGCCAGACCGCGAACGTCTCGGCGAAATCCTCGTCGGGATGTTTCTGCGCGTACCAGCCGGCGATGTGGCGCACGAAGCGGCGCGAGAACGGGATCGGGCGGTAGTTGTCGCGGTAGGGTCGCCGGAACGGTCCGAACAGGTCGCGCCACTCCGGCGCCTTGTACAGCTCGTAGGCATAGTTGAACGCGTGCCCGGCCTCGTGGCGCAGGTACATCAGGATCTCGCGCTCGTCCTCGAGGTCGTTCATCGCCTTCTCGAGGCGCGCGAGCTTCGGATCGGCCAGATAGAACGGAATGCCGATCACCGGCTCGCCCGAAGGGCAGCCCCATTCGTCGGTCAGGTAGCACAGCGGGCGAAATCTCTTCAGCCCCTTGCCTTCGAGCTCGCGGTACAGCTTCTGAACGTAGCGCTCGAGGTGCGACCCTTCGAGCTTGAGCCCGAGCTCCTTGATGGGCTTGGTCAGGATCTCCTGGATATCCGGAGGCGCTTTTTCAAAAGCTTGCACGCGGGCGCATCAAGGGTAGCACGAAGACTCGCGTCGTCGCGCGCCGCGAGGCGATGGATCTACAATCTTCGCGGAGGATTCGATGGCCGACGTCACGATCAAGATGATTCCCAACGGACCGTATCGCGCGAGCGGACCGTTCACGATCATCGATCCGAAGGGAAATCCGATCGCGATCGAAGAAGGAAAGAGCGTGTCGCTCTGCCGCTGCGGCAATTCCGCGAACAAGCCGTTCTGCGACGGCACGCACGGAACGATCGGATTCTCGGCCGACGAGGCGGCGCGACGATAAGCGTCGCCGTCGCGAACGGAATGCGCCGGCGCCGGATGATGCGAGGGAGCGTGCCGGCCCTCGTCCTCGTCGGGCTTCTCGCTTTCCGGCCCGCGCGCGCGCTTGGCGAAGAGTCCGGGCCTCCCGCGGTTTCCCTGACGGAGGATTTCTCCGGGGACGGCGGACGCGAGACGATCACGGCCACGATTCACGGAGTCGCCGTTCGCCTCGAAGCACAGGACGCCTCCGGCAAGCGCGTCGGCAAAGCGGCGGACGTTCCGGTTCCCGGCGGCGCCCGGCCCGAGCTCGCGATGTCGTCGGGATCGATCGGGAGCGCCGGCTCTCTCCTCGAGGTCCGGACGGCGCGCGGCGACACCGTCTGCCGCAGCGTCTGGCGCCTGCGCGACGGCGCGCTGAACCGGCTCCCCGTATACGGCGACAAGGAGCCGCTGCCCGACTGCGACACGGGCGGCTGGACGAGCCGATGGGATCCGAGCTTCAACGAGCCGGCGAGATACGTGCGCGAGCGCACGCGCGCGGTGGCCCAGGGGAAATTCCATCAAAGCCTCGTGTACACGTTCCGGGGATTCGAGATGCGTCTCGATCCCGGCAAGTCGTCCGCCGAGATCGACGGCGTGGCGATCCCGACGTGGATCGAGACGACGCTCTACGCCAAGGAAGGCCTCGAGGGGCTCGCGCGCCGCTACGGGCTCGCCGGCCTCGCGAAAGGGCCGCGACTCCGTTTCGACCTCGACCGCGAAGGCGGCACGTTCGCCGCGATCTTGTCGGACGCGCAGGGCGAGGTCCGCCTGCCCGTCACCGAGGCGAAACCGTTCGAAGGCGACGAGAAGGGCTTCACGCTCGCGGCCGGAGGAGACGGCGAGAAGGCGGCGGTGCGGGTGACGGTGGCCGGAGGCAAAGCGCCCCAGGAGGCCCTGGTCCGCGGGGCGGGCCGCTTCGACGGGAGCTACGCCTCGATCATCCGGTGGCAGGACCGCGAGATCCAGGTCTTCGCGAGCGCCGAGCAGGAGCTGGCGATGGAATATCTGCCGGGAGCCTGGACGACCGAGAAGCGGGAGCGCCTCATCCTCATGCCCGCGACCGGGCCCGCCTCCATCCGCCTCGGCGACGCGGATGTCGTCGTCCGTCTCGCCGGCGCCCCCGACGGAACCGACCTCCTCCTGGCGCCCTCCGCCGGCGGATCCCCTGCCTGGGCGCTCAAGCTCGCGGGGCCGAACGCCTTCCTCCGCGTCCCCGTCCAGTGCGGGCCGGACGGCGGCGACTGCCGCGCCGCGGGCGCCGGGCAGACTTTTCGCCGGATCGGCAGCCAGCTCAATAGCCGATAACCGTCGAACGTCGGCCGCCGAGGCGCCGAGCGATCGGGCGGCGAAACCGGTCAGCGGTTGATCTTCGCCGCCGAACTCCATACCCTTCGTTACAAACCCATGGAACTGTCCGTTCTCGGGACGCTCGTCCAGACGGTCGGCGCCGTGCTCCTGGCGCTCATCTTCTTCTACCTCTCGCGAGGGAGCGGAAGCCGCGTGCTCAAGGCCGCGGGATGGGGATGGCTCTTCCTGTCGATCGCCCTCGGGGGACTGATCGCCTCGGTGCTCTACGAATTCCCGGTCGAGCGATTCCCCTATCAATACTTCAATCTCCTCTACTTCGCGGCGTTGATCGTGGCGGCCGACCGCATCGACCACGACTTTCCGATCGCGCGAACGATGCTGCGGGCCGCGGCGGCCGCCGTGCCGATCGCCCTCGCCCTGGCCATCCCGTTCGAGGGCTACGTCTTCTTCGCGGTCCACATGGGAGTCGGCGCCGTCGCGTGGTTCGTGGTGACGCTGCTCATCCTGAGGAGCCGGGCCGCCGGGCTCGGGCGCAAATTCTCGGCGCTCCTCGCCGCCGTCACGGCGGTCGCGCACGTGGCGTACGCGCTCGTCTTCGCGCTCGCTTCGTCCCGGTCCGACCGCGCGATTCCCGCGCTCGGCTACATCGGCTTCATCGACCTGTTCCTCGAAATGCTCTTCGGCATCGGTCTGATCATCTGGGCGATGGAGGACACGGAGGCGCGCCTCGCGATGGTCCATGCCCGCACGGTCGGCGAGACGCAGCGCACGAAGCGCCGCGCGCAGCTCGATCCGCTCACGGAAGCGCACAACCGGTTTTTCCTCGAGGAGATCCGGCCGCAGCTCGTCGACGACAACGCGTCGGGATCGATCGTGCTCATCGACGTGGACGGGCTGAAGACGATCAACGACTCGGAAGGCCACGAAGAAGGCGACAAGGCGATCTGGACCATCGCGACCGCGATCAAGAAGCTCATCCGCGGCAACGACTTCCTGATCCGCTGGGGCGGCGATGAGTTCCTGGCGCTCCTGCCCGGCATGGACGAGGGCGTCGCGAAGAAGCGCTTCTACATGCTGCCGGCGCGCATCGACGAGGTTCGTCAGTCGCCGAATCTCCCGAAGGCGTATCGGAGATTCCTCGCGGCCTCCGTGGGCGTGACGCCCTACTCGCGGAGCGTTCCGTTCGACGTCGCGATCGAGCAGGCCGATCGCGTCATGTACGAGCGGAAGAAGGCGTTGAAGGAGATGCGCGGCGCGCCGCTTCGCCGCGACTCCTCGGGCCCGATGCCGGAAAGGAAACCGAATTGAACTACTACTGGACCGAGTGCCCGACGTGCGGCTGCCAGATCACCGTGCAGTACACGGACGCGGGAGGCCGTCTTCTGGGGTCGGTGCGCCGCTGGTCGACCGACCGCACGATCAACGACGGCCGCAAGCTCGAGGACGCCGCGGCGCGAGACGCCGGCGGTGGATTCGCGACGGCGTGCGTCTGCGGCGCTCCCCTCGCCGTCCCCGCGAAGCCGTCGGCGGTCGCCGAAGGCGGGCGCGTCCCGATCTAGCCTCCACCCTTCAGGACGACGACCGTCGCACCGAATCCGCCGCGCTCGGGCGGCGCGTCGTCGAACGCGCGGACGTCCGTCCGGCGCGCGAGGAGCCGCCGCACTTCGGCGCGGCGCGCGCCAATTCCCTTGCCATGGATGACGCGGACTTCCGTGAGGCCGGCAGCCTGCGCCTCGCGGAGATATTCCTCGAGCGCCGAGGCCACGTCCTCGGGGCGGAAGGAGTGCAGGTCGAACGAATCCTCGATCGGGATCCGTCTCATCGCGCGGCGTCCTCCGGCCCGACCCTCAGACCTCCTCGATGACGACCTCGAGGGCCATCGCGGCGCGGGCCACCTTGGAGGTGATGCAGTACTTCTCGGTCAGCTGGAGGGTCTTCTCGAGCTGCGCGCGGTTCTCCGCGAGCAGCGACGCCGGAACGCGGGCATGGACCTTCGCCGAGAGCATCCGGAAGCCGCCGGCCGGATCCTTCCCGAGCTCGCCCGTGACGCGTACCGCCGGCTCGGCGTAGGTGATCTGGAGCTTCTTGATGAAGATCGCCCAGGTGTTCAGAAAGCACGAGGCGACGGAGGCGAGCAGGAGCTCTTCCGGGTTCGCGCCGAGGCCGCAGCCGCCGAGATCCTTCGATCCGCCGATCGGAATGCGGACTTCCGCCATCGACGTCCGGATCTCTCCGCAGCCCTTGCCGTCGCCGGACCAGGTGCCGCCGACGGCGAAGCGCTGAATCTCGTCGTGCTTCTCTTCGGCCATGCCGACCTCCGCGCGGATCATGGCACACGGGCGCGCGTAAGATTCGACGCGATGCCGCGCTTGCCTCTTTCGACGGCGGCCGCCGGGCTCCTGTTCGCGCTCGCGCTGATGCCGTCGTGCGCCGGCGCGCCGCCGCCGACCGCCGGAGCCAAGCGGCTCGCGCGGAATCCGAAGGCGGTCGTGCGGGGACGCGTGACCGACGAGGAGGGACGGCCCGCGGCGGGCGTGCGGGTCCAGGCGATTCCCGGCGGGCGCGACGTCGTCTGGCGCGACCCGGTCGAGACGGACACCGACGGGCGGTTCCGCCTCGAGCTCGACGCGCCGGCCGAGTACGTCTTCCTGGTCTTCGAGGGATCGACGGCGATCGTGACGGCCGATCCGCGCGATCCCGCGCGCGTGTGCGTGTCGCTCCTGCCGGGCCAGCAGCGCGACGGAATCGAGCTCACGCTCCTGCGGAAGGAGCGGAAGGAGCTCGGCGACTAGGCCGAGCTACTTCACGCGGGCGATCTGCTCGAGGACCCGCGCCAGCCCGTCGGTCGCCGATTCCTTGCGGCCGCACGCGATCGCCTTTCGGAAGAATGGCTCGGCCTTCGCCGGCTCGTCCATCACCGCGTCCAGGAAGTAGCCGATCGACTCGTAGGCCTCGCCGTTCCCGGGATCGCATTCCACCGCCTTGTCATAGCTCGCGCGCACGTCGTCCAGACAGTAGGACGCCTCGTCGTCGCTCAACTGAATCAGGTCTCCCCGGAGAATCCAGAGCCGCGCGGAATTCGGAAACGACCGCAGGCCCTCCTCGACCATTCGGAGAGCGTCTCGTCCGGGCGGCTCTTCGCCCGCGAATTGCGCGCGGACGGTCTCGACAATCTCCCATTCGGTCATCGGGTCCCCCCGACCTGTTGCCGCTCCGCCGACTCGGGTTGAGCGGCGCACGTCCGCGGAGCGTCCGCTCGAACCGCGCCCGTCCGGATTCTCTAGCCGTCGTTCCTGGGGATCTTCTTGGTCCCCTTGAGCTCCTGCTCCGTCTGCTCGAGGTTGCGCGGCGCGAAACCGTCGAACCACTTCCAGCTCCCGTACTTGGCCTTGAGCGCCGGCATCAGCGAATCGACGAGATCTTTTCCGGACTTGCCCTCCGAGATCGCCTTCGCGACGGAGAGCCGCAGTCCCGTCAGATAGTCGCGGAAGTACCGCACGTCGAGCGCGTGCCCGATTTCGCCGTGACCGGGCACGTAGGTCGAGTCGGGGAAGGACTGCAGGAATCCGTCGAGCGTCGTGATCCACTGGTCCGTCGAGGCGTCGATGAGATTCGGAAGTGTGGTGTGCCAGAAGAGGTCGCCCGTGAAGACGGTCTTCGTCGCAGGCACCACGACGACCGAATCGCCGCCCGTGTGTCCGGGCCGCGCGAGGACGTCCACGCGCCGGTCGGCGCCGAGCCAGATCGTCAGCCCGTCGCGGTGCGTCACGTCCGGCAGCGCGAGGCTGCCGACCTTCTCGCGGTCCGCCGCCGTCGGCTCCTTGTAAAACTTCAGGTTCTCGGTGCGCACCCAGGCGCGCTCGTTCTCGTGCGCCACGACCGACGCGCCGGCGCGCACGAACGTCGCGTCGCCGCCGCTGTGGTCGTAGTGGTAGTGCGTGTTGACGACCCACTTCACCGGCAGCGGCGTCTTCTTCCGGATCTCGGCGAGGAGCTCGTCGGCGGCCGCCGTCGAAACGAAAGCGTCCACGACGAGAACGGAGTCCGTGCCGATGACGAAGCCGGCGTTTCCGCCAGCGGTCGGATCGCCTTCCTTCGCGATGGCCGCCCAGACGCCTTCGCCGGCGGGCACGAGCTGGAAGTGCGTCGGAGCGCCCGCGGCGGCGGCCGGTGAAGGGGCAGCGGCATCCTGACCTCGGAGAGCGGCGGCGGCGAGAACGAAAGCGAGACCGGAAAGAACGTGGGCGCTTCGTCGCATGGCGGCGATTCTATCGGCTCCGGCCCCGCCTCTATAATGTTCGCCATGGCGGCGGAGCCGAAGTCCGAGCGCGCGCGCGCCCGCGTGCGCTGCACGATCAACGGCGAGACCGTCGAGGTCTGGCAGGGCTATCGCCTCTGGGACGCGGCGATGGACGCGCATGCCAGGCTCTGGCAGGCGTGCGGCGGGCACGGCCAGTGCACGACCTGCGCCGTCCTTCCGGTCTCCGGCGGCGAAAACCTCTCGCCGCCGACCGGGCTCGAGCGCTTCTCGCTCGGCATCTGGTTCGCCAAGCCCCTCGCCTTCATCCGGAAACGCTGGAAGGACAAGCCGATCCGGCTCGCCTGCCAGGCGTACGTGAACGGCCCGGTGGAAGTCGTCGGGCTCTTCGGGAAGAAGGCCCGCGCCGTCCGCGAAAAGCTCGGGCTCCAGTGAACGCGTGAGGGCCCGGCGGCTCGCCGCCGCTGTCGTGGCGGGCGGCGGCGCCATATTCGTCGGCGGCTCCTACCTGGCGGCGCGGCTCCTGTCGGATCGTCTCATCTCCTCGGAGGGTCTCGGGCCGACGGCCGTGCGCCGAGAGGATCTCCTCGAAGCTCTGCGCGAGTCCGGCGCGGACGTCGCCGACTTCCGCCACCGCGGCAGCCCGCGCGATCCGGTCGAGCTCGCGGCGATCTTCGCGTCGCGCGGGACGCCCGCCGGCAAACCGACGATCGTCTTCCTCCACGGAAAGGGCGGAGCGGCGGCGGAGTGGCGGCCCGACGCCCTCCGCGCGCTCGGCCAGGGCTACAACGTGCTCCTGCCGGATCTTCGCGCGCACGCGCCGAGCGGCGGCCGCTTCGTGACGTACGGGTTCCTCGAGAAGGAGGACCTGGCGAACCTCGTCGAGACGGCGCGAACGCGTTTCGGCATCGACGCCGAGCGGCTCGGCCTCCACGCCTGCTCCGCCGGCTCCACGATCGCGCTCGAGCTCGCGGCGGGCCGGCCGGAGGTCCGGGCGCTCTGGATCGAGTCGCCGTGGGCCGATGCGCTCGAGATGGCGCGGCATTACCTGGCGGTCGCGACCGGGCTGCCGCCGTGGATGCTCGGGCTGACGACGCGGCTCGCCGTCCGGCGCGCGCTGAATCGGATCGCGCGGGAGCTCGGAGCATCCGCAGGCGGCGCCGCCGATCTCGGCCGCGTGGATCCGATCGCGAGCGCCGAGCGCGTGACGGCCGCCGTCTGTCTCGTCTCCGGAGACCGCGACGAGCTCGTGCCGCCTCGCTTCGCGAAACGCCTGGAGGCCGCTCTCCCGGAGGGGAGCGCGATCTGGCGCCCATCGGGCTCCGGGCACTGCCATCACGAGGACGAGGCCGAGATCGTCCAGCCGAAGGAGTACGCGCGCCGCTGGACGGACTTCTTCGCGGAAAATCTGCCCGTTTAGCGGACCGCGCGCTTCCTCGGATCGCTCGTCCGCCCCTTCAACTGTCCGCAGGCGGCGCTCGCGTCGGGACCGCGGCTGCGCCGCACGGTGACCGTCATGCCGCCGCGCGCGAG
This sequence comes from Thermoanaerobaculia bacterium, assembly GCA_036558325.1. Classification (GTDB taxonomy): domain Bacteria; phylum Acidobacteriota; class Thermoanaerobaculia; order UBA5066; family Gp7-AA6; genus DATBFU01. Next base: position 21,412 of record DATBFU010000156.1, read on the forward strand.
CGTGCGCGCGAACGCGTCGATCGCGGCCTCGGCGGGACGCTTCCACTCGGGCAAGTAGGTCGGGTCCTCGTTCAAAGGGATCAGGTTCACCTTGACGCGGTCCTCGAGCCCGCCCAGCAGGCGTCGGAGCTTCTTCGCGTCCTCCTCCGAGTCGTTCACGCCCGCGATCAAGACGTACTCCGCCGTCAGGCGACGGTGCGATTCGAGCGGCCAACGCCGGATCGCGGCGACGAGCTCGGAGAGCGGGTAGGTCCGATTGATCGGCATGAGGCGCGTCCGCGTCTCTTCGTCCGCCGCGTTCAGCGAGACCGCGAGGTTCGGCCGGCGCGCGAGCGACGCGAAACGCGCGAAGCCCGGCGTCACGCCCGCCGTCGAGACCGTGACGCGGCGCGGGGAGATCGTCTCGAAGAGGATCTCGAGCGCCGGAAGGACGCCCTCGGGGTTCAGGAACGGCTCCCCCATCCCCATGAAGACGACGCGGCGGCCTCCTCCGTCGGCCCCGCGCCCCACGTCGTTCTCGACGGCATAGAGCTGGCCGAGGATCTCGCCGGCGGTGAGGTTCCGTCCGCCCCCGAGCCGTCCCGTGACGCAGAAGGCGCAGTCCACGGCGCAGCCCGTCTGCGAGGAGAGGCAGACCGTGTAGCGGTCCGGCGCGGCCGTGGACCCGGAGCGTTTGCCGCCCGGCTTGGCCGGGGCGACACCCTCCGCCCGCGCGTCGGAGAACTCGTTGACGGCCGCGCGGCCCGAGTCGCCCGGCATGTAGACCGCCTCGACGAGCGCGCCGTCGGCGAGCCGCAGGCCGTACTTGCGGCTGCCGTCGGCCGACTCCTCGCGGCGAACGATCTCGGGAAGGCGGATCGGCGCTTCGCGCGCGAGCCGCTCGCGGAGCGCTTTCGGCAGCACGGCCACCGCGTCCCACGCGCGCGCCCCCTGCCGGTGCAACCCGTCGAAGATCTGGTCGCCGCGGTATCGCGGCAGGTCGATTGCCTGCGCCGCGGCCCGCCAGCCTTCGAGCGAGAGACCGAGCGGATCGGAAGGCAGAGACATCGTCCGCGAGTCTAGAACGGACGGGAGAGCGGGGCGGAGGAGGAGGCGACTACCGCGCGCGTCGAGCCGCGACGCGGGCGGCGCCGACGCGGACCGTCACGCCGCGGCGCGCGCGCACCTTGCGCGTCGGATCGATGCCGACGGAGCGGAGGAAGCGCAGGTCCTTGACGTTGATCCGGAACGTGGCGCGCTCCGACGACGCCTCCGCGGCCGGCGCATCGTCCGATTGGGCGTCGCGGCGCTTGCGCCCGGACTCGCGGCGGTTCACGCCGACCTTCGCGTCGAGGACCATGTAGAGGTTGTATCCCTCTTCGCGAATCCGCTGGATCGACTCGTGGACGCGGCCCGACCCGGAGATCGATTCGTTGATCGCCTGGCCGAGCTCCTTGAGCATCTCGCGGAGGTGGTCGTTCAGCTCCATGGGCGCGGCGATTATCGCCTCCGCTTTCGAAGAGCGTCAAGGATGTTCCGCCCGCGGATTGGTGCTATCCTGTGGGCGTTCACGCCGCGCCGAAGGCCTGTCCTTCCGACCAGATCTCCTCCGACACCTGATAGCTTCTCTCCGGATGTTCTCGTTCCTCGGACATCTCGTCTGCACGCGATGCGGCGCGACGTACGAGCGCGACAAGCGCATCAACCTCTGCGCGAACTGCGGCGGACCGCTCTTCGCCCGCTATCACCCGCGTCCCGTCGACCGCGCGTCGGCGCCGCAGCGGCCGCGCACGATTTGGCGATGGCACGAGATGATGCCGGTCGAGGATCCCGGCAACGTCGTCTCGCTCGGCGAGGGAGGTACGCCGTTGCTTCGCGCGGAGCGCCTCGGCGCGCGCGCGGGATTCTCCGACCTGTGGATCAAGGACGAGGGCGGCAACCCGACCGGCTCGTTCAAGGCGCGCGGCCTCTCGGCGGCGGTCTCGCGCGCGAAGGAGCTCGGCTTCGAAAGGATCGCGCTCCCGACGGCCGGCAACGCGGGCGGCGCCGCGGCGGCGTACGCCGCGAAGGCCGGTCTCGAGTGCCACGTCTTCATGCCGCGCGACACGCCGGATCTCTTCCGCCGCGAGTGCGAGCGCTACGGCGCGCACGTCACGCTCGTGGACGGCCTCATCGACGCGTGCGGGCGCATCGTCGCCGAGCGCGCGCCGGTCGAGGGCTGGCACGACGTCTCGACGTTGAAGGAGCCGTACCGCGTCGAGGGCAAGAAGACGATGGGATACGAGCTCGCCGAGGACCTCGGTTGGGAGCCGCCCGACGCGGTCGTCTATCCGACGGGCGGCGGCACGGGCCTCATCGGCATGTGGAAGGCCTTCGAGGAGATGGAGGAGCTCGGCTGGATCGGACCGAAGCGTCCGCGGATGATCTCGGTGCAGGCGGCCGGATGCGCTCCGATCCCGAAGGCCTTCGCGGAGGGCCGCGACGCGTCGGAAAAGTGGCAGAACGCGGCGACGTACGCCGCGGGTCTTCGCGTGCCCAAAGCGTTCGCCGACTTCCTGATCCTGCGGGACCTGCGGGCGTCCGGCGGGGATGCCGTGGCCGTAGCGGACGACGAGATCCGCGAGGCCGAGCGCGAGATCGGCGCGGCGGAAGGGCTCTTCGTCTGCCCGGAAGGCGCCGCGGCCTGGGCGGCGGCGAAGAGGCTCGCGCAGGCGGGGCGGCTCGACCGCGAGAGCCGGGTCGTCCTTTTCAACACGGGTACGGGCTTCAAATACGCCTAGCCCCCCACGAAAGTGGGGCGCGCCCGGCACCGGCGGTTGATGTCTAATTCGCCTGCCAAACCTGGGAGGCGACATGAAGAGGTTTCTCCGGCCCGCGGCCGCGGCGCTCGCTCTGGTCTGCGCGGCGATCCTCCGTCCCGGCGATCTCCGTGCGGCGACCTGCACGTGGGACGGGTCGTCGAACGACTGGAACACGAGCACGGCGCACTGGTCCTGCGGCGCGATTCCGGGCTCAGGCGACAGCATCGTCGTCGGCAGCGGGACGGTCACGCTCGGGACCAGCCACTCGGTAACCGGAGTCACTCTCACCGGCGGCGTCATCGACGGCGCCGGCAATCTGAGCGTCTCCGGCGCCTTCTCCTGGACGGGCGGCACGATGAGCGGTTCGGGAACGACCACGATCGCGGCGACTTCCACACTGGCAATCAACTCGGGGGGCGTTGGGATCCAGCGTCAGATCACCAACAACGGGACGATCACGTGGCAGGCCGGGCAGCTTCAGATGTCCAACGGAACGATCGACAACAATGCGACGTTCACGGCGCAGCCGGACAACTCGATCGCCAACTTCGGCGGGACCAACGCCTTTCACAACAACGCGGCCGGCACCTTCACGCGCGACACCGGCACCGGGCAGATGGACATGAACATTCCGTTCACCAACGCCGGGACGCTGACAGTCTCGACGGGCGAGATGCGGATCAACGGAACGGGATCGAGCA
>DATBFU010000157.1:0-8952 GCA_036558325.1 Thermoanaerobaculia bacterium
CTAACGGAGGCCTCCGCGGCGCTGCTCCTCCTGCTGGCGGTGTTTCTCTGCGCGTGGGTCTGGCAGAGCGGGCCCGGAGTCCTCGCGGCGATCCTCGCGACGCTCGGTTTCAACTTCTTCTTTCTCCCGCCGCTCTACACGCTCACGATCCAGGACCCGCGCAACGTCACGGCGCTCGTCGTCTTCCTCGTCTCCGGGCTACTGATCGGCCGCCTCTCGGCGCTCTCGCGGCGGCGGCTCGTCCAGCTCGAGGCCGAGCGGCGCGACCTCGTGGCGCTGACTCAGCTCTCGCAGGGCTTCCTGGCCGATACCAACCGCGAGACGCTACTGGGGGTGGCCGCCGACCGGCTCCGTCAGGCCCTGCTCGCCGAGCAGGTCGTGATCTTCGTGCCGGGCGAGGACGGCTCGCTCGCGCCCGCCGCCACGACCGCCGGCGCGGAGGCGCGCATCGATCTCGCGGAGCTCGCCTGGAAGCAGGGCAACTCCGCCGCGTTCCCCTCCGCGCTCGGCGGCACCGACATCTACCTTCCCGTCAACCTCGGGGTTCATCGCGTGGGCGCGCTCGCGGCGCTCGGCATCCAGTCGAGCGAGCGGCTCGCGGAGGCCTGCGCGACCCTCCTCGGGCTGGCGCTCGAGCGCGAGCGCTTTCTGCGCATCGCCCGCGACGCCGAGCTCACGCGCGCGAGCGATGACATGAAGACGACCCTGCTCGCCGCCCTCGCTCACGACCTGAAGACGCCGGTCGCCACGGCGCGCGGAACCATTGAGAACTGGGCCTCCCGCGCCGATCCGGAGGCCGCCCGTCCGGCTCTCGACGCGATCGCGTCCCTGACCCGGCAGATCGACGACCTCATGAAGGTCGTGCGGCTCGACGCGGGCGTCGCCGCGCCACGCCGGGAGCGCGTCACCGCGCGCGAGATCGTCGAGGCCGCCGTCGCGCGGTTTGGCGAGGCGCTCGCGGCGCATTCTCTCTACCTCGACCTCCCGCCGGTGGACATCCCGCTGGAGGTCGATCCCTCCCAGCTCACCGAGGCGCTCGGTCAGGGGCTCCGGAACGCTGCGCTCTACTCGGCGCCGGGGACCGAGGTCCGCGTCGCGGTCGGCGAGAGCGACGGCCAGGCGCGATTCGAGGTCACCGACCGAGGTCCCGGCGTGCCGGAGGGCGACCGCGATCGGGTCTTCGACCGGTTCGTGCGGCTTCCCGACGCCGGGACCGTCGAAGGCTCCGGCCTCGGCCTCTTCATCGCTCGGCGCCTGGTCGAGATGAACGGCGGCCGCGTCCGGCTCCTGCCCGCCGAGCCCACCGGCGCACGATTCGAGATGTTGGTGCCCCGGGCGGCGGGATGAGCCGCGTCCTCGTCGTCGACGACGAACCCGGCATCCGAAAGGTCGTGCGCGACGCGCTGGAGCGCGCGGGCCACGAGGTCGAGACCGCGGGAGACGGCGAGGAGGCGATCCCGATGCTCGAGGCGAAGGACTACGACCTTCTCGTCACCGACCTCGCGATGCCGCGGCGCGGCGGTCTCGAGCTGGTCCGGGCGGCGCGGGAGCGCGGCGCCGCGCTGCCGATCCTCGTCCTGACGGTGCGGCAGGAGGAACGCGAGAAGGTGCGGCTGCTCGACGCCGGCGCCGACGACTACGTCACGAAGCCCTTCGGCAGCGACGAGCTGCTGGCGAGGGTGCGCGCCCTTCTGCGCCGCTCGGAGGCGAAGGCGGGCGCGGCGCCCATGACGCACTGGGCGGATGTGTCGGTCGATCTCGACGGCCGGACCGTGCGCCGCGGCGCGCGCGAGATCCACCTGACGCCCATCGAGTTCGCGCTCCTGAGGACCTTTCTGGGCAAGCCGGGCGCGGTCTGGACCCACCGCCAGCTCCTCGCGGCGGTCTGGGGTACGACCGCCGGAGTCTCCAACGACGCGCTGCGCGTGCACGTCGGAAGCCTGAGGCGAAAGCTCGAGCCCGATCCGAACCGGCCGAAATGGATCCGCACGGAGCCCTGGGTCGGGTACCGGTTCACCCCCGAGTAGGCCGCGCCCAAGGGCGCCGCAGCGTCTCGATACGTGCTTTCTTTCGGACTCCTTCCGGACTTCTTTCGACGGCCCCTGCGAGGATCGCGGGGTCATGAACGCAAATCGAAAGGCCCTCGGCCATTGCGTCCTCGCGGTCCTCTGTCTCGCCGCTGGTTGCGCGGTTGGGCTCTTCTTCCCGGGAGACCTGGTCATCGCCGTGCTCGCAGGCTTCATCGGATACCTCTACTGCGGCCGCTGCGCGATGGCGGCCTGGAGGCTGGACGAGCGCGTCTTCGAGGACCGGCCGCGGATCGAGGACCACCGGAAGCGCCGCCGGCCGACGCCGATGGCCGTGGCGGGCGTCTTCCTGTTCGCCGCTCTCGCGCTGCCGCTACGCGCCCAGCAGACGATCTACAACGTGCCGTCCGCGGACGTGCTGGATCCCGGCAAGGTCTACGCCGAGGTCGACGAGCTCTTCCGACCGACCGACCCGGAGTTCTCCTCGACGACCGTTCGAGGGGTCGTCGGCGTCGTTCCTCGCATCGAGGCCGGCGTGAACTTCGGCGGGCTCGTCTCGCCGGGCCCGGTCGTGCCGACCGCGAACGTCGCGGTCAAGATCCAGCCTCTGAAGATCGGCGACTTCGCGGTGACCGTCGGCGGGTTCGGGCTCTTCTATCTTCGCGGAAGCGAGGACGGGAATCCGGCCGGCCAGGGATGGGGGCATCTCTCGTACAGGCTGCCGGGGATCGGCACGCGAATCACCGTCGGGGGCTGGTACGCGTCGGCCGGGTACGCCAGGCCCGGGAGCACTGGAGGCGCCCTCGCCGCGCTCGAGCAGCCTCTTTCGTTCATCAAGGGTCTCTCGCTCGCCGCGGACTGGTGGAGCGGGAACAACGCGATCGGCTACGTGAGTCCCGGGCTGGTGTACGGTTTCGGGCACTGGACCGCCTACGCGGCATATTCGATCAAGAACGGGGATTCCAAGGGCAACGCCGGGCTGCTCGAGCTCGGCTACTCCTTCTGAGGAGAGCGAACGATGTGGGACGCGATCTTTCTCGCAGTGACCGTACTGCTGTTTTGGGCGGCGGCCGCCTATACGCGGCGCTGCGACCGGATCTGAGGAGAAGCGTATGGGATGGGAAGACTTGCTGGGACTCGCCGTGAGCGTCGGGCTGCTCTGGTATCTGCTCCGCGCGATGCTCCACGCCGAGAGAGTGTGACGTCATGACCGGAATCAACGCGCTCGAGATCGCCGTCTACCTGGCGATCATCGTGGCCCTCACGCCGCTCATGGGCGGCTACATGAAGCGGGTGTTCTCCGGGGAGAAGACGTTCCTCGATCCGGTGCTGCGCCCGGTCGAGAGAGGGATCTACCGCGTCTGCGGGGTCGACGCCGAGAAGGACCAGGGGTGGGTCGAGTGGACGATCGCCATGCTGGTCGTCAACGCGGCTTCGCTGGTCATCCTCTACGCGATGCAGCGGCTCCAGAAGTGGCTGCCCTTCAACGCGAACGGCTTCGGCCCGGTCTCGCCCGACTCGTCCTGGAACACGGCCGTCTCGTTCACGACCAACACGAACTGGCAGGGCTATTCGGGTGAGACGACGATGTCCCACTTCACCCAGATGGCCGGCCTCGCGCTCCACAACTTCCTCTCCGCGGCGACCGGCATCGCGATCGCAATCGCGGTGATCCGCGGCGTGGCGCGCGAGAAGGCGAAGGGCATCGGGAACTTCTGGTTCGACTGCACCCGGACGCTGCTCTGGGTGCTCCTGCCGATCTCGTTCGTCGGCGCGCTCTTCCTGGTCTCCCGGGGGGTCGTCCAGAACTTCCAGGCCGACGTCCCCGTCACGACCGTCGAGGGGACCGTCCAGAAGGTCCCGCAGGGTCCGGTCGCCTCGCAGGAGTCGATCAAGGAGCTCGGCACCAACGGCGGGGGCTTCTTCAACGCCAACTCGTCCCACCCCTACGAGAACCCGACCCCCGGGACGAACTTCTTCGAGATGGTCCTCATCTTCTCGATCGGGGCGGGGCTCACCAACACCCTGGGACGCATGACGGGCTCGGTGAAGCACGGCTGGGCGGTTTTCGCCGCGATGGCGCTCCTGTTTCTGGCCGGCGCGATCATCGCGGGCGTCGCCGAGCAGAAGGGTAATCCGATTCACCAGGCGGCGGGAGTCGCGGCGGCGCCGAGCCCCGGGGGAACGGGCGGCAACATGGAGGGCAAGGAGGTCCGCTTCGGGATCGGAGACTCGACCCTCTTCGCGACGATCACGACCGACGCCTCCTGCGGCGCCATCAACTCGTGGCACGACTCGTACACGCCGATCGGCGGCCTGGTGCCGCTCGCGAACATGGCGACCGGCGAGGTGATTTTCGGCGGTGTCGGCGCCGGCCTCTACGGGATGTTCGTGTTCATCGTGCTGACCGTCTTCATCGCCGGCCTGATGGTCGGCCGCACCCCGGAGTACCTCGGCAAGAAGATCGAGGCGCACGAGGTCAAGCTCGCCATGCTGTCGATCCTGATCCTGACGCTCTCGATCCTCGGATTCACGGCCGCGGCGTCCGTGACGCCGCCGGGACTGTCCTCGCTCAACAACGCGGGCCCCCACGGCTTCTCCGAGATTCTCTACGCCTATGAGTCGGGCGCGGGCAACAACGGTTCGGCGTTCGCCGGCCTCAATGCCAACACGCTCTTCTACAACACGACGCTCGGCTTCGACATGTTCTTCGGACGGTTCCTCATGCTGATTCCGATCCTGGGCATCGCCGGCTCGCTCGCCGGGAAGAAGAAGGTGCCGGAGTCGGTCGGCACGTTCCCCGTCACGGGAAGCCTTTTCACCACTTTGCTCGTCGGCGTGGTCGTGATCGTCGGCGCGCTCACTTTCTTCCCGGCCTTCTCGCTCGGCCCGATCGTCGAGCATCTGCTGATGAAGGCCGGGACTCTGTTCTGAGGAGGACGCCGATGTCCGCTTCTCGCCCCGAAGATCTGACGCCCGCCGAGAAGGGCCTCGAAATGCGTCCGGACCGGACGCCGAAGTCCCCTCGCCGCACGAAGCTGTTCGACCGCGCGATCGTCCGCGTGGCGATCGGCGACTCGTTCCGGAAGCTCGACCCGCGCCTCCAGGCGCAGAACCCGGTCATGTTCGTGGTTCTGGTGGGGGCGGTCCTGGTGACGGCTCTCCTCGTCCGCGACGTCGCGCGCGGGAAGGACGTGCTCTTCAACCTGCAGATCGCGCTGTGGCTGTGGTTCACCCTGCTCTTCGCGAACTTCGCCGAGGCCATGGCGGAGGGGCGCGGCAAGGCCCAGGCCGCGGCGCTGCGGCGCGGGCGGCAGGAGACGATGGCCCGTCGCCTGACGAAGAAGGGCGAGGAGGAGGTTCCCGCGACCTCGCTCCGCAAGGGCGACCGGGTCGTCGTGGAGACCGGCGGCGTGATCCCCGGCGACGGAACCGTCGTCGAGGGCATCGCGTCCGTCGACGAGTCGGCGATCACCGGCGAGTCCGCTCCGGTGATCCGCGAGTCCGGCGGCGACCGGTCCGCGGTGACGGGCGGGACGCGCGTCCTCTCGGACCGCATCGTCGTCGAGATCACGTCCAATCCCGGCGAGACCTTCCTCGACCGCATGATCGCGCTCGTCGAGGGCGCGACCCGCCAGAAGACGCCCAACGAGATCGCGCTCTCGATCCTCCTCGCCGGGCTGACGATCGTGTTTCTGATCGCCACCGTCACGCTGCGCCCGTTCGCGCTGTACGCGAAGGGCGAGGCCACGACGCCGGTCCTGATCGCGCTCCTCGTCTGCCTCATCCCGACGACGATCGGCGGCCTTCTCTCCGCGATCGGCATCGCCGGAATGGACCGGGTCCTCCAACACAACGTGCTCGCGATGTCGGGGCGCGCCGTCGAGGCGGCGGGCGACGTCAACGTGCTTCTCCTCGACAAGACCGGCACGATCACGCTCGGCAACCGGCAAGCCACGGACTTCTTCCTGGCGCCGGGAGTCGTGCCGGCCTCGGACCTTGCGGAGGCGGCCCAGCTCTCCTCGCTCGCCGACGAGACGCCCGAGGGCCGGTCCATTGTGGTCCTCGCCAAGGAGAAGTTCGGCCTGCGCGGCCGCCACGTGGAGGGCATGCACTTCCTCCCCTTCTCCGCCACGACGCGCATGTCGGGCGTGGACTGGAACGGCCGGAGCATCCGAAAGGGCGCGGGCGACGCGGTCATGCAATGGGTCGAGGGCCAAGGCGGCCGCGTGGACGCCTCCGTGAAGGACCTCGTCAACCGCATCGCGGGCGAGGGCGCGACCCCGCTCCTCGTCGCCGACGGCACGCGCGTCCTCGGGGTCATCGCCCTGCGCGACGTCGTCAAGCCCGGCATGCGCGACCGATTCGACCGCCTGCGCGCCATGGGCATCCGGACGATCATGATTACGGGCGACAACCCGCTGACGGCCGCGGCGATCGCGCGCGAGGCCGGAGTGGACGATTTCCTGGCCCAGGCCACGCCGGAACAGAAGCTCGCCCTCATCCGCAAGGAGCAGGAGGGCGGCAACCTCGTCGCCATGACCGGCGACGGCACCAACGACGCGCCGGCGCTCGCCCAAGCCGACGTGGGCGTCGCGATGAACACCGGCACGCAGGCAGCGCGCGAGGCCGGCAACATGGTCGACCTCGACTCCAACCCCACGAAGCTCATCGAGGTCGTCGAGATCGGCAAGCAGCTCCTCATGACCCGCGGCTCGCTGACGACGTTCTCGATCGCCAACGACGTCGCGAAGTACTTCGCGATCCTGCCGGCGATGTTCGCCGCGACGTATCCCGCGCTGAACGCGCTGAACGTGATGCATCTGGGCAACCCGAAGTCGGCGATTCTGTCCGCCGTCATCTTCAATGCCCTGATCATCGTGGCGCTGATTCCGCTCGCCCTGCGCGGCGTGCAGTACCGGCCGCTCGGGGCAGCCCGCATCCTGGCGCGAAATCTCTGGATATACGGTATCGGCGGGATCGTCGTCCCGTTTCTCGGCATCAAGCTCATCGACTGGGTCGTGCTGGCGTTGCATCTGGCCTGAGGCCGAGAGGAAGCCATGAAACTGATCGTTCGCTCCACGCTCTACGTCGTCGTCCTGACCGTTCTCTTCGGAGGCGCCTACCCGGCGGCCGTTTGGGTCGCGGGTAAGACCTTCTGGCGCAGCCGCGCCGACGGCTCCTTCGTGACGTCGAAGGGTCGCGTCGTCGGCTCCGAGCTGATCGGGCAGAAGTTCACGCGGCCCGAGTACCTCCACGGCCGCCCCTCCGCCGCGGGGAAGGACGGTTACGATGCGACATCGTCCGCGGGCACCAACAAGGGCGCGACCGATGCCGGCCTCGCGAAGCAGATCGCCGAGGCGGTCAAGGCGGCGCGAGACGACCGGCCCGGCGATGCGCGGCCGGTCCCGGCGGACCTGGTCACGTCCTCGGCCTCGGGTTTCGATCCGCATCTGTCGCCCGACGCGGCCCTCTGGCAGGCGGCTCGGGTCGCGAAGGCGCGCGGCGTTCCCGAGGAGCGGGTCGCAGAGATCATCCGGAAGCACGTCGAGCCGCGGACCCTGGGGCTCCTGGGCGAGCCGCGCGTCAACGTCCTGCTGACGAACCTCGATCTGGATCAGAGCGTCCCCGCCGCGCACCCCTAGAATTGCACCGATGCCGCAGGAGGACCCCCGGCGCACCCACCCCGACATCTTCCTCAAGCTGCTCGAGAAGTCGCGCCGGGGAAAGCTCAAGATCTACATCGGGCACGCGGCGGGCGTCGGCAAGACCTACCAGATGCTGGAGGACGCCCATCTCCTCAAGAGGCAGGGCGTCGACGTGGTCGTCGGCCTCATCGAGACCCACGGCCGCGAGGAGACGGCGGCGCGCGTCGGCGACCTCGAGGTCCTCCCGCGCCGTTCCATCGTCTACAAGGGGAAGGCGCTCGAGGAGATGGACCTGCCGGCGATCGAACGCCGCAGGCCCGAGGTGGTCCTCGTGGACGAGCTCGCCCACACGAACGTGCCCGGCGCGGAGAACGAGAAGCGCTACCAGGACGTCGAGGACCTGTTGAACGCGGGCATCTCGGTGATGACGACGGTCAACATCCAGCACTTCGAGAGCGTGCAGGACATCGTGTCGCGCGTCACCGGGGTCGACGTGCAGGAGCGCGTGCCGGACCGGCTCCTGCGGCAGGCCGAGGCGATCGTCAACGTGGACCTGCCCTCGGAGGAGCTGCGCGAGCGGCTGCGCGCCGGCAAGATCTACCCGAAAGAGCGGATCGGTCCCGCGCTCGAGAACTTCTTCCGCGAGGAGAACCTGGCGTCGCTGCGCGAGCTCGCCATGCGCCAGATCGCGGACCGGCTGGAGGCCGAGCGCCGCGGCGCCGAGCGGGAGACCGGCGGCGAGCCGGTGGGCCCGAAGGTCATGGTCGCGATGTCGTCCAATCCCGAGACCACGCGGCTCCTCCTCCGCCGGGCCTCGGCGCTCGCCGGCAAGCTCAACACGAACTGGTTCGCCGTGTACGTCCGCACACCGCGCGACGGGCCCCAGCGCATGTCGGCGCGCGAGCACCGGCTCCTCGGCGAGAACGTCACGCTCGCGATGGAGCTCGGAGCCAAGGTCGTCTGGCTCGCGGCGGAGGACGTGTCGCAGGAGCTCCTGCGATTCGCTCGGCTGCACGGGATCACGCTCGCGATCTTCGGGAAGTCGCGGCGGGCCTGGTGGCGGCGGCGCCTGTCGCGCAGGAGCCCGATCGACGAGTTCGGGCGCTCGGGAACCGGAATCGACGTGTACGAAATTGAGACGGAGGGCCGCGAGGGAGGCCGGGCCTAGTCCGTCAGGCGGAGCTCGCGGCCTTCTCCTCGGCGAGGCCGGCGATGAGGGCCACGAGGGCGCGCGTGTATCGGGATGTCGTGCCGCAGCACCCGCCCACGATCCGCGC
>DATBFU010000158.1:0-11669 GCA_036558325.1 Thermoanaerobaculia bacterium
AGATCTCCGGTCTTCGCCGGACAGATCCGGGCGAACGCTTCCACGTGCGCGCGCGCCGCCTTCTTCTCGTCGTCCGTCGGCCGGAACGACAACGACCGGACGATCGCCTCGTGCGCGCCGGCGAAATCCGGATCGAGCGTAGCTGCCCGCTCGAAGAGCTCGCGGCTCTTCTTCCGATTGCGCTCGAGCTTTCCGAGGAGATACGGGTACGCGGGATTCTTCGGATACCGGCGCGCGAGCTCGCCGTACTGCTTCTCGAGCTCACCGCGGAGCGCGTCGCGGACCGGAAAGTCCATCGGCATGACGCGCGCGTACTGGACGAGGACGCGGTGCGCCAGGATCTCGCCGAAAAACCGGTCACGCAGCGCCCGCGCCGCCGCAATCTGCTCGTCCCAGCAGGACGCCTTCTGTCCGCACAGCTCCGGCACGTCGGCGGCCGCCCGCCACGCGGCCTCGACCTCCCGCGGAGCCGAGCAGCCCCAGTGCGTAATTGGTGGGGTGCGCGAGCAGGAAACCAGCGCGGAAGCTGCCAGGGCGAAGCTGAGGAGAGGAATCGCCGTCGACCGTCGCATCGCTCGCCGCCTTTACGGCCCGTCGGGGCAGGGCCGTGAGGCACGATCGTAGCGCCTTCGTGCCGGGCCCCCCGGATGTAAGATTTCGGCCTTCTCGACGGGACAGCCCATGGCGCACGAGGTCTTCGTCAGCTACTCGACGGCCGACAAGCCGGTCGCGGACGCCGTGTGCGCGACGCTCGAACGGCACGGCGTGCGCTGCTGGATCGCGCCGCGGGACATCCTGCCCGGCCTCGACTGGGGAGCCGCCATCGTGGACGCGATCGGCGCGAGCAAGGTCATGGTGCTCGTCTTCTCGGCCGCGGCGAACAAGTCGCCGCAGATCAAGCGCGAGGTCGAGCGCGCGGTGCACAAGGGCGTCGCGATCATTCCGCTGCGCATCGAAGACGTCCCGCTCGGCAAGACGCTCGAGTACTTCATCAGCTCGTCGCACTGGCTGGACGCCTACACGCCGTCGGTCGAGGCGCACCTCGACCGCCTGGCGGAGACCGTGAAGCTGCTCCTCGCGCGCCCGAGCCGCGCGAGCGAGACGGGCGTCGGGATCGTGCGGCCGGCGGCGGCGCCGCCGCCGGCACAGCCGCCTTCCTCCTCCTCGCCCGGGATCTCCGCTCCGGCGATTCCCGCGATCCCGAGCGCCAGACCCTCCGGCGTCTCGACGCGCGCGCTCGGGATCGTGGCGGTCGCGGCTCTTCTCGTCGGCGGCGGCGCTTTTCTCGCGACGCGCGGCCACTCTCCCAAGATCGAGTCGATCGAGTTTCCGCAGGCGATCGTCCAGGGGCAGAAGGGAAACGGCGTGATCCACTTCAGCGACAAAAAGGGCGACGCGGCGCTCGTGAAGTTCGAGCCCGTGCAGGGCGCCTCGTTCCGGACCTTGACGATGGCCCTCGAAGGCATGACGGGGCGCACGTCGGGCAACTACGGGTTCTGGCTGTCCTCGCCGCTCGTCGAGCACGTCGTCCTCGACGCCGTCCTCGTGGACAACGACGGAAAAAAGAGCAAGCCCTATCGCTTCGGATTCGACATTCGCCCGGCGCCGGCGCCTCCACCGCCGCCCCGACCCTCGCCGCGCGGCGGCAAGAAGTCTTTCGAGATCCAGGCGCCCAACGGCTTCAAGTTCAAGGTGAACTGACGGCGGGCGTCCGGCCGCAGCAGAGGAGGCCCTTCGTGGACTACCGCCCCGCGCCGCGAGACACGTCGGGTGTCCGGCTTCCGCCGGACGTCCTCGAGCTGACCGAGCTCCTCGCCCGCAACACCCACGAGAATTGGGCGCGTCAGCGGCTCGCGGACGGCTGGCGCTATGGGCCCCGGCGCGACGACGCGAAGAAGGAACATCCGAGCCTCGTCCCTTACGAATCGCTCTCCGAAAGCGAGAAGGAATACGACCGGCGCACGGCGATCGAAACGCTGAAGACGATCGTCGCGCTCGGTTATCGGATCGAGAAATCGGCGCCGGCGCGATGACCGACGACGTCCACGACGAGGGGCGCGACCTCGCCGACGACGGCCCGCTCGGGAAGTACCTTTCCTTCTGCGCCCGCGAGCTCGTCCCCGCCTACGAAAAGGTCGATTCCGCCGCGAACCGAAGTCAGTCGCTTCATCGGGGCTTCACGGGCGTTGCCGGGGGATTGGGCGCGTTTGGGCTCACGCTCGCGGCGCTCAACATCGCCTTCCCGGGAAAGGTCCTGGGCACCCTCTTCCGGCCGGGGACGTTTTACGAATGGCGGATCTTCCTGGAGGCGGTCTTCTCTCTCGTCGCCGCGGCGCTCGTCGCCCTCGGACTCGTGCTCGAGTTCCACCGGGCCTGGCTGATCGCCCGCTACAAGGCGGAACGCCTGCGGCTTCTCAAGTTCCGGAATCTCGTCGATCCGGACTTCTGGTGCGCCGGGGGCGTCACGCCGAAGAGCGAGAGAGACTTCGCCACCGAGCGCGACCGGATCATGGCGTTCGGCGAGGACGATCTGCCGGCGCTCGCGCACGCCGAAGACGCCATTCCCCCCCGCCCGTCTGCCGCCGCCTGCGAAGCCCTCGACCGCGCGCAGCGGCTCGTGATCGTCGCGTATTACCGGCGCAAGCGCCTCGACATTCAGATCGACTACTTCACGCGCGCCGCCGAACGGATCGAGAAGCGATGGATCCGCCGGCCGGGCTGGCTTCCGCTCGTCTTCTTCACGAGCGTCGCGTTCGCCGCGTTCCACGTCGCGGCGGAGCATGGCGGCGCCAACTGGCGTTCGATGGAGAGCACCGCCCTCGCCATATCGTTCGGGATCCCGGCCCTCTGGGCCGCGGCGCGAACCTACCGGAGCGCGAACGAGTTCGGCCGGAACGAAAACCGCTCCCTCGCGAAGAACGCGTCGCTCTCGACGATCCGCAAGCGGCTCGATCCCGACGGGCCGGCCGACGACGTCTTCTCGGACCTCGGTCTCTCCGAGTACGTCCTCGCGACGGATCTCGGCGAGTGGCTCCGCCTGATGCGCGAGGCCGAGTGGTATGGCTAGCCCGTTATAGGCTGCGCCGCGGATGGAGAACCTCTTCGTCAAGGGGTTGATCGTCGGGTTCTGCCTCGCCGCGCCGGTCGGCCCGATCGCCGTCCTCTGCGTCCAACGCACGATCTCTCACGGCCGGCTCGCGGGATTCGTCTCGGGTTTCGGCGCCGCGGTCGCCGACGCGCTCTACGGCACGCTGGCGGCCTTCGGGGTCACGGTCATCTCGTCCTTCCTCATGGACCACCGGCTGGTGTTCCAACGCGTCGGCGGCGGCGTGCTGCTCGTGCTCGGCGCGCGGCTGCTCTTCCTGCGGCCGCCCAAGCCCGAGGAAGTGGACACGGACCGCGGGCTCTTCGCGGACTTCTTCTCGACGCTCGTCCTGACGCTGACGAATCCGATGACCTTCGTGGCCTTCGTCGCCATTTTCGCGACGTTCGGCATCGGCGCCGTGCACGGCCACTCGTTCCTGACGGCCGAGCTCGTGGCGGGCGTGCTCCTGGGATCAAGCGCCTGGTTCGCGTTTCTCGTGGCGCTCGCGAACTTCTTCCGCGGCCGCTTCCGCTACGAGACGCTCGTCGCGATCAACCGCGCGACCGGCGTCTTCGTCATCGGCGTCGGCCTCGTCTACCTCTTCTTCCTGAAGAAGGAGCCGAAGGTCTCTCCCGAGATGCTGCGGCATCCGATCCAGGCGCTCGAGAGCCGCACGCCCGTTCCGACGCCCGGCGCGCCGGCCGCCGTGACGCCCTAGGTCGCGGTCCGCGCCGCACTCAGGCGCCGCCGAGGAGCGCGCGGGCCTTGCCGAGGGCGCGCGAGAGCGATTCGTCGACGTCGGAGGCCCGCGCCTCTTCGAGCGAAAACCATTCCGCGCGCCGCACTTCCTCCTCCGCCACGGCGAATCGCGTCGCCGTCGCCGTGAGCAGGTGTCGCAGGTCGAAGTGCACGTGGGCCGGCCGGCCGGCACGGGCCGGGATCGGATGCACGTCCACGTCGAGCACGAGGTCGCCGAAGGGCGCCGCCAGATCTTCGACCCCCGTTTCCTCGCGCGCCTCCCGGCGTGCCGCGTCGAAGACCGACGCGTCGTCCGGCTCGACGTGGCCGCCCGGCTGGAGCCACCGCTCGAGCCGCCGGTGATGGACGAGCAGGAACGCGCTCCCGTCGGGGCGCGCCACGACGGCGCTCGCCGTCACGTGGTCGCGCGCGGCGCGCGTGAAAGGGTCGGGCGCCGCGCGCAGAAGAGCGCGGATGCGCGCGAGAGACTCCTCTTCGGCGGCGCCGTCGGGCCGGTACGCCGCGAGGCGGCGATCGAGGTCCTCGGCGGAGATCACTTCAGAACCTGGAAAAGATTGCTGTAGTCGTCCGTCCAGAGGCGCACGCGCGGCGATCGCGGCAGCTCCGCGGAGGCCTGCTCGATCTCCGCGGGCTCGAGCGGGCCGGGCTCCCGCGCGAGGAGAACCCACGTCGCGCCCCAGCAGCCCTCGCCGTCGTCGTTCGTGTCGATGAGCGACGCTTCGAGGGCGAGCGCGTCCGCCGCGGCGCGCGCGACCGGCAGGAGATCGAGCTGCCGGTTCGAGACGTGGAGCGCGAGCACGCCGTCGGGGCGCAGCCGCGCCATGTACAGCGCGATCGCCTCCCGCGTCAGCAGGTGCACCGGAATCGCGTCGCTCGTGAACGCGTCCACGGCGATCACGTCGAAGGGCGGCGCGTTCGACGCGAGCTCGCGCTCGAGCGAGCGCCGCGCGTCGCCGGGCGCGATCTCGACGCGCGCCCGGCTCTCCGCGAGATAGGTGAAACGCGGCGCGTTTCCCGTCGAGAGGCGGATGACGTCCGGATTGATGTCGTAGAAGCGGTAGACGTCTCCCGGCCGGCCGTACGCCGCGAGCGTTCCCGCGCCAAGGCCCACGACCGCGACGCGCCGCGGCCCTCCCGGCGCGCGTCCCGGAGGATGGTCGAGCAGCAGACCGATCCCGCTCGCGCGGCCGTAATAGGTCGTCGGCTCCCGTCGTCTTTCCGACGACTGATACTGGAAGCCGTGAACGATGCGCCCGTTGCGAAGAGAGAGGCGTGAGAGCTGCGGGTCCGGGGAGTCGAGCGCCTCGATCGTGAGGACCCCGTAGAAGTTGCGCGACAAGGCGAGCGCCCCGCGGACGTAGCCGCGGACGTCGGCAACGAGAGCGAAGCCGAGGAATCCCGCGCCCCCCGCCAGGCACGCCGCGACGAAGTAGGGACGCGCGCGCAGGCGGAAGAAGCGCGGCGCCGCGAAAGCCAGGAGCGCCACGGCGGTGAGCGCCGCGAAAGCGCCCGGTCCCGAGGCCGCCGCACGCCTCGCCCGCGCGGCCATCGACGCGAGCCGGTCCGGATCGCGGATCTGCCACGCGAGGACGGCGAGCGCGAAGAGCGTCAGGAGCGCCGGCCACACGCGCCCGCGGTGAAGCCACGAATCCGTGTCGCGCACGAGCGCGAAGATCGCCGCGACGGCCGAGAGCCAGAGCAGCAAGTGAAACTCCCAGAAGGCGGGAAAGAGCAGCGGTGCGACGACCGCGACGAATACGGCCCCGGCCACGCCGCCCGCGGCGACCATGAGATAGAAGGAAGTGGCCTGCCGAGGCGCCGGACGGCTGCGGGCGAGCTCGCCGTGACAGACCATGCACACCGCGAAAACCGCGAGCGCGTCCGCGAGGACCTGCTGACGAATCGGGACGCCGTAGCCGCGATAGAGGATCCACGCCGCGTAGCCGAGCGATCCCACGAGCAGCGGTCCGAAGACCGCGCGCGGCGAGAGCCGGTCGCTCTGGAAGCAGAGGACGAACGAGAGCAGATACAGCGCGAGCGGCAAGACCCAGAGGAACGGAATCGCCGCGACCTCCTGGCACATCTGGTTGGTCGCCGCGAGGAGAAGCGCCGAGGGGCAGGCCGCGAGCGCGAGCCAGAAGAGACGCCGGGACGGGCGGATCGCGGCGTCCGGCTCGGACGGGATCGCGTCGTCGGTGCTTTGCGCCGCGACGGCCGGCGCGCTCGACGCGGCGCGGAACGCGCAGACGGCCAGGAGTCCCGCGCAGAGGACATAGAGCGCCGCCCAGATCCAGGCCTGGCGCGCGAGCCCGATCGCCGGCTCGATAACGAACGGGTACGCGAAGAGCGCCGCGAGCGACGCGAGGTTCGAGAGCGCGAAGAGCCGGAAGACGCGCGCTTGCGGGCGGCGGCGCGCGATCCACGACTGGAGCAGCGGCCCCGTCGACGACAACACGAAGAACGGCAGGCCGACGCCGGCGGCGAGCGAGGCCAGCACCCGGACGACCGGAGTCTCGGGACCCGAGGGTCGAAGGGCCGCGGGCGGGAGGATCGGCGCGCGCCCCGCGGCGGCCGCAGCGGCGAGCAGCGCGACCGAGACGGCGAGGAGCGCCGCATGCGCCGCGCGCGCGGTCCGCGCCGGGCGGCGCGAGAGGACGTGCGCGTACAGGTAGCCGCCGAGAAGCGCCGCCTGGAAAAAGAGCAGACAGGTCGTCCACACCGCCGAGGCGCCGCCGAACCACGGCAGGATGGCCTTGGCGATCAACGGCTCGACCTCGAAGAGCAGAAACGCCGAGAGAAAGATCGCGACGGCTTCCACGGCCATGAGGGCCGCGATTATCCGCCGTTGCTATAGTCCCCGCCCATGAAAATCCATCGCCTCTTCGGTATCTGCCTCGCGCTGCTCGCGCCCGCGGCCGCCCTCCCGATGGCCGCCGAGGCGCCCGCGAAAAAACCGGCTTCCGCGGCCAATCCCGCGGACGAGAAGAAACCGCCGCTTCTCTCTCCGGATACGTGGAAGGGGCTCGAGCTGCGCTCGATCGGACCCGCCCTGACGTCGGGGCGCGTCAACGACATCGCCGTGACGCCGGGCGATCCGTCCACGTACTACGTGGCCGCCGCTTCGGGCGGCGTCTGGAAGACCGTCAATTCCGGCGTGACCTGGACGCCGCTCTTCGACGGCGAGGGCTCTTACTCGATCGGCTGCCTCGCGCTCGATCCGAACAATCCCGCCGTCGTCTGGGTCGGAACCGGCGAGTACAACAGCCAGCGGAGCGTCTCCTACGGCGACGGCGTCTACAAGTCCGAGGACGGCGGCAAGACCTGGCAGAACATGGGCCTCAAGGCCTCCGAGCACATCGGGCGCATCCGCATCGATCCCCGCGACTCGCGCGTCGTCTACGTCGCGGCGCAGGGCCCGCTCTGGTCCGCGGGCGGCGATCGCGGCCTTTACAAGACGACCGACGGCGGAAAGACGTGGAAGGCGGTCCTCACGATCTCGGAGAACACGGGCGTCGCCGACGTCGTCCTCGATCCGCGCAACCCCGACGTTCTGCTCGCGGCCGCGCACCAGCGGCGGCGCCACGTCTGGACGCAGATCAACGGCGGCCCCGAGTCGGCGCTCTACCGGTCCACGGACGCCGGCGCCACGTGGAAGAAGATCGAGGCGGGCCTTCCGAAGGAGGAGCTCGGACGCATCGGGCTGGCGCTCGCGCCGTCCGCTCCGGACACCGTTTACGCAATCGTGGAAGCGGCCAACAAGGCCGGCGGCGTCTTTCGCTCGACCGATCGCGGCGTCTCCTGGGAGAAGCGCGGCGATCACGTGACGAGCGGGCTCTACTACACGCAGATCACGGTCGATCCGAAGAACAGCGACCGCGTCTATTCGATGGACGTCTTCCTCCAGGTCTCCGACGACGGCGGCAAGTCCTTCCACAAGCTCGGCGAGAGCGCGAAGCACGTGGACAACCACGTCATCTGGATCGATCCGGCCGACGTCCGCCACTACCGCGTCGGGTGCGACGGCGGGGTGTACGAGAGCTTCGACCGCGGGGCCTCCTGGGAGTTCAAGGCGAACCTGCCGATCGCGCAGTTCTACCGCGTCGTCGCGGACGAGGCCGCGCCCTTCTACAACGTGTACGGCGGCACGCAGGACAACGACAGCCTCGGCGGGCCGTCGCGGACCGGCAACGTCCACGGCATCGTGAACTCCGACTGGTTCGTCACGGTCTCCGGCGACGGCTTCCAGTCGCGCGTCGATCCCAAGGATCCGAACGTCGTCTACGCCGAGTCGCAGTACGGCGGGCTCTCGCGGTACGACCGCAAGAACGGCGACGTCCTCCCGATCCAGCCGCAGCCCGGCAAGGGCGAGGGGCCGCTGCGCTGGAACTGGGATTCGCCGATCCTCATCTCGCCGCACGCGCACACGCGGCTCTACTTCGCGGCGCAGCGCGTCTTCCGCAGCGACGACCGCGGGCAGACCTGGAAGCCGATCAGCCCCGACCTGACGCGCCAGATCGACCGCAACAAGCTGCCGGTCATGGGCAGGGTCTGGAACGCCGACGCGGTCGGCAAGAACTCTTCGACGTCGTTCTACGGCAACATCGTGTCTCTCTCGGAATCGCCGAAGCAGGAGGGGCTTCTCTACGTCGGCACCGACGACGGACTCGTCCAGGTGACCGAGGACGGCGGCGCGACGTGGCGCCGCGTCGAGACGTTTCCCGGCGTTCCCGCGAACACGTACGTGGCGCGGCTCGAGCCGTCGCCGCGCGACGCTTCGATCGTCTATGCCGCCTTCGACAACCACAAAATGGGCGACTTCAAACCGTATCTGCTGAAAAGCGGCGACCGCGGGCGCACCTGGACCTCGATCGCCGGCGACCTGCCGGCGCGCGGGACCGTGTACGTCGTCGTCGAGGACCCGGGCGATCCGAGCCTCCTCTTCGCGGGCACGGAGTTCGGCCTCTTCTTCAGCAAGGACGGCGGCGCGCACTGGGTGCCGCTCAAGGGCGGCCTTCCCACGATCGCGGTCCGCGACCTCGCGTTCCAGACCCGAGAGAACGATCTCGTCGTCGCGACCTTCGGGCGCGGCTTCTACGTCCTGGACGATTACACGGCGCTGCGCGAGGCGAGCCCGGCGGTCCTCGACAAGGACGCCGCGCTCTTCCCCGTCCGCACGGCGCTCGCCTACTTCCCGACGACTCCGCTCGGCTTCCCCGGCAAGGGGTTCCTCGGCGACGCGTACTACGCCGCCCCGAACCCGCCGTTCGGCGCGGTCGTGACGTACTATCTGAAGTCGGACCTCAAGACGAAGAAGAAGACGCGGCAGGAGGCCGAGAAGAAGGCGGCCAAGGAAGGCGCGTCCTCGCCGTATCCGACGGCGGAGGAGCTGCGCGCCGAGGCGGCCGAGGAGGATCCGGTTCTCCTCTTCACGATCGCGGACGGCGACGGCAACGTCGTCCGGCGCCTGACCGCGCCCGGCACGGCCGGCGTCCACCGCGTCGCGTGGGACCTGCGCTTCCCGGCTTCGAACCCGAGCGACACGCCGAAACCCGATCCGACGATTCCCTGGCAGCAGCCTCCGACCGGCCCCGTGGCCGCGCCGGGCAAGTACACGGTCTCGCTCGCGCGGCGCGTGGACGGCGTCGTGACGCCGCTCGCGGGGCCCGTCGGCTTCGAGGTCGCGGCGCTCGCCGCGGGATCGCTTCCGCCGGCCCATCGCGCCGAGCTCCTCGCCTTTCAGCGCAAGACGGCGCGGCTCCAGCGCGCGGCTTTCGGGTCCATCTCGGCCGCGAACGAGGACCTCAAGCGCCTCTCGGACATCAAGCAGGCGCTCCGCGACACGCCGGCTGCGGATCCGGCCATGGAGAAGGAAGCGCGCGCGCTCGAGGCCCGGCTGCGAGAGATCCTTCTTGCTCTCGAAGGCGACAAGGTGATGGCCGCCCGCCAGGAGCCGACGACGCCCGGAATCAAGGACCGGATCGACGCCATCATCGCCGCGCAGTGGAGCTCCGTGTCGGCGCCCACGCAGACGAGCCGAGACGATTACGCCATCGCCGCCGAGGATTTCGCGCCGGTGCTCGAGAAGCTCCGCCAGGCGGACAAGGATCTTGCGGGCCTGGAGTCGCGCATGGAGGCGGCCGGCGCGCCCTGGACGCCGGGACGCGTCCCGACGTGGAAACCGGAATGACGCGCGGGGACGCGGCCGGCGCCGGCGACGACGAGGACACGGCGACGATCGAGGGACTCCTCGCCGCGCTCTACGAATCGATCTCGGGGCCGGCGGGAGACCGCGACTGGGAGCGAGACCGCAAGCTCTTCGCACCGGGCGGCGTGCTCATGCCGACCGGGCCGATCCCGACGGTGAAACCGTCCAACGAGTCGGCGGCCGCGCGCGTGCCCATGACTTTCGACCAGTGGCTCGACTCGCGGCGCGCCTTCTTCCACGCCGACGACTTCTACGAGTGGGAGATCGCCCGCCGCATTTTCCGGTTCGGCAACGTCGCGCACGTGCTCTCGGCCTACGCGGCCGGGCGCCGCCTCCACGATCCCGAGGTTCTCTTCCGCGGCATCAACAGCCTGCAGCTCGCGCACGACGGGCGGCGCTGGGCCATCGTCTCGATCGCCTGGGACAACGCGCGGCCCGACAATCCCCTGCCCGACTGGGTTTCGGCCGAAGGCGGAGGGTCGCGGCCGCCGGGATAGTCTGCCGAAGTGAGCCTCGTCCGGCGGATCGCCGAGATCCCGAAGCCCGTCCTGACGATGCTCGCGCTCGCCTTCGTCGCGGCGCTCTGGGTCCTCGACTACGTCACCGGCCCGGATTTCTCGCCGCTCATCTTCTATGTCGTCCCCGTCGTCCTCGTGGTCTGGTTCGGCGGCAGATGGTCGGGGATCCTCGTCTCGGTCGTGGCCGCCTTCGCCTGGTTCTTCGCCGACTACCTCACGGGCCGCCACGAGCAGCTGCCGCGCGCGATCCTCTACTGGAACGGCCTCGAGAAGCTCATCTTCTTCCTTCTCCTCGCCCAGATCCTCGCGACGCTCAAGTCCGCGCTCGAGCGCGAGAGGCACGCCCGGCAGGAATTCCTGGAGCGCGAGCTCGTGATCGCCGAGCAGGTGCAGGAACATCTCTTCCCGCAGCGGGCGCCGCGGATGGACACGCTCGAATGCGCCGGCGTCTGCCGTCCCGCGCGCGGCGTGAGCGGCGACTACTACGACTTCCTCCCTCTCGAAGACGGACGGATGGGGCTCGCCGTCGGCGACGTATCGGGCAAGGGATTGTCGGCGGCGCTCCTGATGGCGAGCCTTCAGGGCTCGCTGCGCAGCCTCGCCGCCGCCGACGGCGCGCGTGTGGACGAGATCGTCGCGGATGTGAATCGCCAGCTCTGCTCGCTGACGGAGCCGAACCGGTTCGTCACGCTGTTCTTCGGCATCTACGACGACCGGCGGCGCGAGCTCTCCTGCGTCAACGCGGGACACAACGCGCCGATGCTCCTGCGCGCCGGGACCGACGGCGCTTCGCCCGAACGCCTCCGATCCGGCGGCACGGTCCTCGGATTCTTTCCCGAGGCCGGATGGCGGGCAGAGTGGCTCTCCCTCGCGCCGGGCGATCTGCTGGTCGCCGTCACCGACGGCGTTCTCGAAGCGGAGAACGCCGCCGGCGAGGAGTTCGGCGAGCTCCGGCTCGCGGAGGTTCTCGCCGCGAGCCGTTCTCTGTCGGCCGCCGACCTGTGCCGCGCGGTGCTCTCGCGCGTCGCGGAGTTCCTGGGCGGCCTTCCCGCTGCCGACGACCTCACGGTCGTCGTCGCCCGCGGGCTGCCGGCGCGCCGCG
>DATBFU010000159.1:0-8935 GCA_036558325.1 Thermoanaerobaculia bacterium
ACGTCCGGCGAGGCGTCGATCTTCGGGATCCCGGTCGGGAGGCCCGAGAGCCGTCAGCGCGTGGGTTACCTTCCCGAGGGTCACCGTTTTCCCGGATACCTGACGGCGCGCGCGACGCTTTCCGTCTTCGGGCGCATGTCCGGCATGTCTTCCGCCGCGCGCCGCGAGCGGATTCCGGCGCTCCTCGAGCGCGTGCGCCTCTCGGACTGGGCCGACGTCCGCGTCAAGAAGTTCTCGAAGGGAATGGTCCAGCGCCTCGGTCTCGCCGCGGCGCTGGTGGCCGAACCGGACGTCCTGCTGCTCGACGAGCCGACCGACGGCGTGGATCCGGTCGGACGCCGCGAGATCCGCGATCTCCTGCAGGAGGAAGCCCGCCGCGGGCGCGCCATCCTGCTCAACTCGCACTTGCTCTCCGAGATCGAGCAGACCTGCAGCCGCGTCGCGATCCTCCGTAAGGGCCGTGTCGTGCGTGAAGGGCGCATCGAAGACCTGACCCGGCAGGAGGCGCGCTATCGCATGGTCGCGCGGCCGGTCGACGAGCGCCTGCTCGAGGCGTTCCGTGCGACCGGAGCCGGGGTCGAGCGCGTCAACGGGCACCTCGTCCTGTCCGTGCGCGACGTGGCGCACGTCAACGATCTCGTGGACCGGCTGCGCGCGCAGGGCGCGTCGCTCGAGGAGCTCTCGCCCGAGCGCTCTTCGCTCGAGGACGTCTTCGTGGATCTCGTGCGGGCCGGATCGCCGGCCGGAGGGAAGGGGAACTGACGTGAAGGCCTTCGCCGCTTCGATCGAGGATGTGTTCCGTGAGGCGGCCGCGCGGTGGACGCTCGCGGCCTACTTCACGCTTTCGACGCTCTTCATCCTGATCTTCGCCTTCGCCGTCAACCTCGACATCGTGGACGGCGCGCTCGCGGGCGCGAAGCTCTTCGGCCGGACGATGGACCTCCCGAATTCCCGCGTCGACCTCGACAAGCTCGTCCTCGGCTTCGAGTCGGGCTTTTCCGCCTTTCTTTATCTCGTCGGCACGTTTCTCGCCGTGTTCGCCACCGCGCACCTCGTCCCGCGGATGCAGGAGAAGGGAACGATCGACCTCTATCTCTCGCGGCCCGTCGGCCGGATCCCGCTCCTCCTCTCCCGCTACGCCGCCGGGATGCTTCTCGCGGCGGCCAACCTCGTGTACCTGATCGGAGCGATCTGGGCGATCGTGATCTGGAAGACGAAGGTCGTGCACCCGCGGTTTCTCCTGGGCGGCGGCGTGATCCTCTTCGCGATCGCGGCGCTCCTCGCCTTCGCGTTCCTCGTCGGCGTCGTGACCTCTTCGACCGGCGTCTCGATCATGTCGACGTACGGCCTCTTCTTCTTCGCGGCGCTGCTGGCGCAGCACGACCGCATCGCCGCGGCCGTGTCCAAGCAGTGGCAGGCCTCGCTCGTTCAGGCGCTGTACTGGATCTTCCCGAAGACAGCCGAGCTCGGCCAGGCCGTGGTGGCGTTCGTCGCCGGGGGCCAGGGGCCGGCGCGCCTCAGCCAGGGATTGAGCGGAATGACGTTCGCCACGACCGGAGCCTTCGGGCTCGTGTGCCTCGGACTCTCGAGTTTTCTCTTTCGGAGAAAGGACTTCTGACATGCTCAAGCGAATCGGGCTCGCCCTCGCGGTTCTGGTGCTTCTCGCGGCGCCCGCCGTCGCGGCCTCGCCGGGCGCCCTGGCGCTCGTGCCCGAGGACGCGACCGCCGTCGGATTCGTGCGCGTCGCGGACCTCCGTTCGAATCCGTTTCAGCTGCGCGTCTTCGAGGAGACCGACAAGGTCACGGCGCAGGGCGACGCGGCGCGCTTCCTCTCCGAGGCCGGGCTCGACCTGCGAAACGACGTGGATTCGGTCGTCGCGTGCACGGCGGCCTCGTCGGATTCGCGCGGCCGCACGCTCGTGCTCTTCGAGGGGCGCTACGACCCGGCCAAGCTCGCGGCGGCGCTCGTCAACCGCGGCGCGGTGCGCGTATCTGCGGCGGGCGGCGAATATTTCCGGCTCAAGGACGGCGCCGAGAGCCACGAGCCGGGGGCGCTGGCGATCGTGGGCGCGGGTCTCGTCGCGGCCGGCAACGAGAGCTCCGTCGCGGCCGCGCTGGCCCGACGTGCTTCGGGAGCCTCGGGCTTCGGCGGCGGGGCGGGACTCGGCCGCGAGCTCCATCGCGTCGATCCGGCGGCGACGGCGTGGATCCTGCTGGACGTGCAGAAGAGCCACGCGTACCGTTCCGGCGGCGGCAACGCCTCGGGCGTCATGAACGCTCTCAAGTCCGTCTCGCTCGCCGCGATGCAGGCGACGGTCGAAGGCGACGCGCTGACGGTCAAAGCGATCGGCCTCTCGGACGACGAGGAGACGCGCGAGCTCCTCGAGGACTCGCTCCGCGGTCTGACGGCGGCCTGGCGCATGGCGGCGCAGGAGAAGAACCCCGATCTCGTCGCGGCGATCCGGAAGTTCCAGGTCACGCGCGACGGGGAAGGCGTGACGATCGCGGGCACGCTCCCGGGAGATCTCATCCGGTCGATGACGGCCGAGGCGCGCTCCCGGGGCTCGAGCTCGAGCCCGAAGTAAGGTTCCGCGCGTCGTCGAGGGGATCCGCGGTTTACCCCGCGAGCTTCTTCGCGGCGGCAATCGCGGCGCGCACGCCGTCGCTCTTGCGGATCTCGCGGACTTTCGCCCGCGAGGCCTTCGAGAGCCGACGGATCGCGCCCAGGTACTGGCCCTGCGCCTGCCGGGCCGTACGCTGCGCCGCCGTGATCGCGGTCGCCGCGCGCCGCCGGACCGCTGCCCGGGTCTTCCGCGAGGGCGCGGCCTCGCGCGCGGCCCGGGCCACTTCCTCGCCGAGCGAACTGAGCCGCGCGCGCAGCTCGCGCACGAGCTTCTCGCGGCGCTTCAGCGCCCGCGAGACCTCGGCGGCCGCGATCCGGCCCTCCGCCACGAGGATGTGGAGCGCCTGCCGCGCCTGATCCGCCGAGATTCCGGGAAGGGCCGAGGCTTTGCGTCTCTTCACGATCGAACTCCTTGCTCCCTCAACGTTCGGCCGCGCATCGTAACAGAGGACTCGCGTCGGGAGGCGGCCGGGGAGACAATGCGCCCCGTGACCGGCGCGCCCTTCTCGCCCGCCTACGCGACCCTCGAGGCGCTCGGGGACCTCGCGCGCGCCTGGAACGACGGGCCTCCCATGAAGCACTTCGGCGCGCGGCTCGAGTTCACGCGCGTCGATCGCGTCCGCGCCGTCATCGACCCGGTGCTTCCGTTCCACCGCGGCGGCATGGGCACCGACGCGGTGAACGGGGTCGTGCTCGCCGGGCTCTTCGACCTCGTCATCGGCACTGTCGGATGGCTGACGCGTCCTGAGACGCGGTCGGCCACCGTGAATCTCGCGATGAGCTTTTTCCGGCCGACGCGCGGGGACCGCGTGGTCGCGGAGGCGTGGCTCGTGCGCGCGGGCTTGAACCTCGTCTTCGCCGCGGCGGAGATCGCCGACGGCTTCGGCGAGGCGAGCGCGCGCTGCGAGGGAACGTGCGCGGTCGCGCTCGGAAAAGCCGACGCGCCGGGGATCTGGGAGAGGATGCGCTCGGGCCAGGTCGCGCCCTAGAAGGCGCGCGAGATCCTCACTTCGCGCGCAGCGCTTCCGCGGCCTCCGACACCTTCGCCGCCGCGGCCGCGATCGCTTGCGACGTCTCCGTCAAGCGCGCGTTGACGTCGCCGTATTGCTTCTGCTCGATCGCCTCGCGCACGGCGGGGAGCGTCTTGACGGAGTAGCCGGTGTAGAAGCCCGGCGCGTAGACGAAGTGGCGATACCAGGGGCGTCCGGGCAGCCCGCCGGGCCGCGTCAGCGCCGCCTCGATCCCGCGCAGCGCGGCGTTGGCCCGCGTGACGCGCGCCGAGTCGAGCGGGCCGCCCGAGGCCGCGGCGGTTCGCGCCTCGTCGTAGCGCTTCGCCGCGGCGTCGAGCGCGGCGGAGGCGTTTTCGAGCGGCGAGAAGTCGAAGTAGGGGACCGGCGCCTCTTTTTTCGGCGCGACGAAGGGCTCTTTCGGGTCGGCCGCGGCCGAGGGAACGCCCTCGTCGATCTGTTGCGCCAGTTCCTCCGCGGCCTCGCGGCGTTCGCGCGCGAGGTTCTGCACCTCCTTCGTGTATCGGGCGACGGCGGCCGCGAGCGACGCCGGGTCGAAGGGAAGCAGGTCGGCGTCCGCCAGGCGCAGGAGAGCCGTGCCGATCGTCTGCGCGAGCGCCCGTCCGTACGCGAAGTCCGTGTCGGAGAACCGCGTGTACCAGGAGAAGTCGTCGTAGATCGAGTGGTAGACGCCGCCGTCGTCTTCGCCGCCGTATCCCAGATTGAGCGACGCGATGCCGATGTGCTGGAGAAACGGCGTGAAGTCGGAACCGGAGCCGAGCGCCTCGAGCGGGAAGATCCGCTTGTCCCGGACCCGTTTGCGCTCGTCGGCGGAGTGCGTGTTCTGGATCTCCCGCGCGCGCCGCCGGTCGCCGACCGAGATGTTCTTCTCCGGATCCGTGACCGCGTCGGCGACGCCGTTCAGGAAGTTCTCGAGCGTGTGCGAGCCGCCCGCCTCCAGGAAGCCGCGCCCGTTCGAGTCGCTGTTGATGTAGACCACCGCCTTCTTCGCGAGCTCGTCGGCGTGCGTCTCGACCCACTCCGTCGAGCCGAAGAGCCCTTCCTCCTCGCCGTCCCAGGCGCAGAGGAGGATCGTCCGCCTCGGACGCCAGCCCTGACGCAGGAGCTCGCCGAAAGCGCGCGCCTCCTCGAGCAGCGGCGCCATGCCGCTCGTGGGATCGCTCGAACCGTTGACCCAGGCGTCGTGGTGATTGCCGTGGAGGACCCACTCGTCCGGATACGTGGATCCGGGGATCCGCGCGATCACGTCGTTGGCGGGCACGATCTTCCAGTCGAACGCGAGCTTCAGGTGCACCTTCGCCGGACCGGGCCCGATGTGGTACGTGATCGGAAGAGCGCCGCGCCACTCCGCCGGCGCGACGGGTCCGGTCAGCGCGGACAGCAGCGGCCGCGCGTCGCCGTAGGAGATCGGCAGCACCGGGATCTTCGTGAGGGTCTTCGCGTCCTTCAGGTCGAACGTCGAGACGTCCTTCGTCGCGCCGACTCCCGGCGTCAGCGGATCGCCGGAGTAGAGCGGCATGTCCGCGACGCTGCCGCGCTGGACGCCCTGTTCCGGCCGGAGACCGCCCTTGGGATAGACGTCTCCCGCGAAGTAGCCGTCTTCGCGCGGATCGGAGTAGATGATGCACGCGACCGCGCCGTGCTCCGCCGCGACCTTGGGCTTGATGCCGCGCCACGACGCGCCGTAGCGCGCGATGACGATCCTTCCCTTGACGTCCACGCCGAGACGCTCGAGCCGCTCGTAGTCGGCGGGCACGCCGTAATTGACGTAGACGAGCGGCGCCGTGACGTCGCCGTCGATCGAGAAGGCGTTGTAGGTCGGCAGCTGTGCGCGCGTCTGCGACGACGTGGGGTCGTTCGCGACCGGCGGCTCCGCAAGCGCCGCGCGAAAGTGCGTCGGCTCGACGAGCTCGAGCACGCGCTCCTTCGGCGTCGGGAAGAGCACGTGAAACGTCTCGATCGACGCGTCGAGCCCGTATTCCCTGAATCGGTCGAGGATCCATTGCGCGTTCTTCGCGTCGTACGGAGAGCCGAGGTGATGCGGTTCGGCCGAGAGCGTGCGGTTGTTTTCGCGCAGGCGCGCGGGATCGGGGATCTTCCGGAAAACGGCTTCGGGATTCTCGAGCGCGAGAGCGAGGGTCGCCGGCAGGAGCATGGCAGCGAAAACTTTCTTTCCAAAATGCATCCGCGCAGGATATCAATTGCTTGCGGCGACTTTCTCGAATAGAATCAAGACGTTGAGAGATGGAGCCCGCGGCGGGCTCCGAACGCTTCGGAGGGCGGCTTCTTGTACGAGTTCGCTCCGAACGCTGCGCCGGTCCGATTCCTCGGGCGTGTCCGCCCGCTTCTTCACGGACGTCCCCGATGAGACTCGTCTGGTCCCAGACGTCCTCCTCTCTGGATCGGCGGCGTCATCCGCTGCTCGTCTCGCTCGTCCTCATCTTCCTCGGCGGCTCGCTCGTCGGGTCGGGCAACGGCCTTCAGTCCGCGCCCAAACCGCTGCGGGCCGCGGTGGCGAGCCTGCTCGCCGCCGGAGGCGTCCTCTTTCTCGGCGGAGCCGTGCTCGTGGTGCGCGGGACGCGGCGCCGCAGGGTCTCCCTTTCACTCGCCGAGCCGCCCGATTTCCCGGAGGATTCCGAAGGCCGGCCCTACCGACAGGAGGAGCAGTGAACCGAGACAACGTGGTGTCCTTCGATGCGTTTGCCCGCGGCCGCTCGGCGCGCCGGGGCGCCGACGACAAACTGCCGTTCGAAGCGTCGGGAATGGTCGAAGTGGAATGCCCCCGCTGCGCGTCCGCGCTGTGCGTGGAAGTGGACCTGCTCTCCGACGGCGCCGACGTGATGTGCGGCGGCTGCGACGCGACGGTGGCGTTCCGCGCCGAAGCCCTGGACGTCCAGAGGCGCTGAGTCAGTCGGGCGGGATCCGGACCCGGCCGATCCCGCCGCCGGTCGCGTCGAAGTCGATTTCCGTGCCGAACGGCCGGGAGAGCCGCGCGAGGCGATGGATGATCTCTCGCGCGACGTCCGCGTCCGCGAGGCGCGGGCGGCCGCGCTCTCCGCGCGGGAGTCCGAACCCGAGCGCGATCGGGTACAGCTCCAGCGCATCGAGACGCGGTCCGCGGAATCGGAGGATCGCCACCGCGGATTCCCAGACCTCGCGCTCCGACGGATAGCCGCGCGCGCCGCGCTGGTCGTAGCGGTCGAAGAAGTCGTCGGGCCGGGCCGTCGCGGGGAGATCGACGGCGTCGTAGTCATCGGAGGGAAGCTCGGAGACCGTCTCGTATTGGAAGAGAAAGTTGCCGAGACTGTAGAGAATCGGCTTTCCCCGGTAGATCTCGATTCCGCGGAGGACGTGCGGTCCGTGTCCGACGACCGCGTCGGCGCCGGCGTCGATCATCGCGCGCGCGAACGCCGCGAGAAACGCGGGCGGCGACTCGCGCGAGAGCCCTTCGGTCTCGTGGCAATGGATGGAGACGATCGTGTGGTCGGACGAAGATCGCGCCTGCCTCACCTGCGCCGCGATCGCCGCGACGTCGGCCGGGTCGGCTTCCGTCGAGACCGTCGTCGTGTCGCCGGCGGCGAAGACGGCGCCCGCGAAGTCGAGGCGATCGCCCGAGTCGGGGGGCCTGCCCCCGAGCGCCCGCGCGAGCGCGCGCAGCCGATCGAGGTCTTCCCTCGGCACGACGTACGTCGTGCGCAGCCGCAGCGGGTTGATGCCGGGCCGCGCCGGGATCGGTCCCCGCGGATCGGTCGCGCGCGCGAAGTCCGGGAACGTCGATGCGGCGGAGACGAGGGCCACGGTTCCGGCCGGACTGCGGAAGAGGCCGGGCTTTCGCGCTTCGGCGAGGCTCGCGCCCGCGCCGGCCTGGACGAGCCCGGCCGAGGTCACGGCCCGTGTCGTGGCCTGGAGTCCCGCGGCGCCGTAATCGCCGGCGTGGTTGTTGGCGCGCGCGACGAGGTCGAAGCCCGCCCACGCGAGGTCGCGCGCGAGCTTCGGGTCCGACCGCAGGGCGGGCAGCGCGGGCATGGCCGGACCCTCGAAATCGTGGAAGAGCGTCTCGAGGTTCGTCGCGGCTGCGTCCGCGCCCCGGAGAAGATCGAGGAGGGCCCGATACTCCGGCTCGTCGTGTCCCGCGAGCGGGCGGGTCACGATCGTGTCGCCCGTCAACGCGAGCGTCATCGGTCGGCCCCGCGGCGCCGCGGCCTGGCCGCGAAAGAGCGAGAGGGCGAGGGCGACGAGGAGGAACGTCGTCAGAAACGGCGCGGCTTGTGCGGGTTCTCGAGCCGGATGTCGAGGAGGGTGTCTTCCGTGCCAGGCGGCGTGCCCGCGGCGCGCGCCGCCTCGAAGAGCAGCGAGGCCGGCGGCTTCGACCAGGCGAGGAAAGCCGCGACGGGGTACTTCGACCGGTCCTCGGCCGGACGCTTGAGATCGGCGGCGGCTCCGAGGTAGGCCCAGCTCTTGCCCTCTCGCGTGAACGAGTTGACCCAGGAGCGCCGCTCGGGCGAGCTCGGCGCGGTGTCGGCGACGTGCGTCAGGGTGAGCTTCCGCGCGGCCGAGGATCCGGGCTCCCACGCGGCCGCGGGGGCCGCCGGATCCGAGGGCCACATCGCGAACTCGAGCGTCACGCGCTCTCCGGCCTTCTCGTACTGGAGCGTCTTTCCGCCGTCAGCCGCCGCGCTTTCCTGAGGGACGATGCCCTTCTGCTTCAGCACCGCCGCGACGGTGTCGTAGTCGTCTCCGACCATGACGGGCAGGTTCTGGGCAAAAGCGGGCGCGACGGCTCCGCCGGCGAGCAGCACGGCCGCGCCGAAGGCGCTCCGGGCGACATTCCCGAGGGACTTCCGCTTCACGTGTTCTTACAATGTAGCACGGACCCCTCAACGACGTTCACGATGCCGCCCACAGACGCCGCGACGCCATCCGCCGGGGCCGATCCCGTCCCGCGATCGTTCCGCCGCGAGTCCCGGCTCTTCCTCTGGATCGCGCTGCTCCTCATCCTCTTCGTGAACTTCGTGACGCTGCTCTTTTTCCGGAACGCCGTCGCCTGGGGAGAGCTCGTCTCGGAGCGGCGCGCCGGCGAGGTCCTGCGGCGGCTGACGCTTCCCGCGGACGGCGCGGCGACCGGCGAGGGAATCGAGCGCGTGCTCCTCGAGCCGGATGTCGTCTTCGTCGGCGTCTACGACGCGCGCGGACGCCGCGTGCAGAGCTCCGGCCATGGCTTCGACGCGCCCGCGATCCTCACGGGCGAGCGGCCGCCGGCGGGCCGCGCGGTGTACGAGTGGAA
>DATBFU010000160.1:0-16583 GCA_036558325.1 Thermoanaerobaculia bacterium
GGCCTCGCGCTCTCTTCACGCAACGCGTATCTCTCGCCCGAAGATCGGCGGCGGGCGGCGCTCTTCCCGAAGGCCCTCTTCGCCGCGCGGGACCGGACGGCGGCCGGCGAGACGGATGCGCGGCGGCTCGCCGCCGACACCCGCGCCGAGCTCGAGCGCGCGGGCTTCGCGGTCGACTACGCCGACGTCGTCGATCCCGAGACGATGCGGCCTCTCGAGAGCGTCGTGCCGGGCGCGGCGCTCGCCGCGGCGATCCGGCTCGGGAAGACGCGCCTCATCGACAACGTGACGCTCGACGTTTCCAAGGCGCGATAGAGTTCCCTCGTGGCCACGACCCTCGAGACTTCTCCGGACTCGCCGGCGACCGCGGTCGCATCCGACCCGTTCGTCTTCGGCGGGCGGACGTTCGCCTCCCGCCTGATCGTCGGCACCGGAAAGTACGCGACGTTTCCGTTGATGAAGGAGGCGCTCGAGGCCTCGGCGGCGGAGATCGTGACGGTCGCGGTGCGCCGCGTGAACCTGACGGACCGCTCGAAGGAGTCGCTCCTCGACTGGATCCCGAAGGGGATGGCGCTCCTCCCGAACACCGCCGGCTGCTACAACGCCGAGGACGCCGTCCGCGCCGCGCGTCTGGGACGCGAGGTCGGGCTTTCGAACTGGGTGAAGCTCGAGGTGCTCGGCGACGAGCAGACGCTGTGGCCCGACAACGAGGCGCTCCTCGCGGCGACGAAGACGCTCGTCGCCGAGGGCTTCGTCGTCTTCCCCTACACCTCCGACGATCCGATCGTCGCGCGCCGGCTCGAGGACGCGGGAGCGGCCGCCGTGATGCCGCTCGGCGCGCCGATCGGCTCGGGGCTCGGAATCCAGAACCCGAACAACATCGCGATCATCCTGGAGCGCGCCAAAGTCCCGGTCATCGTGGACGCCGGCGTCGGCACCGCGTCGGACGCGTGCGTCGCGATGGAGCTCGGCGCCGCGGGCGTGCTGATGAACACGGGGATCGCCGGCGCGAAGGATCCGGTCCGCATGGCGCGCGCGATGCGGGACGCCGTGAGAGCGGGACGAGACGCCTATCTGGCCGGCCGCATCCCGCGGAAGCGCTACGCGACCGCGTCTTCTCCCCTACAGGGCGTCATCGGAAGCTGACAAGTCCTTAGCTCTTAGTCATTTATCCATCGTCTTGGCCCCTCGAAGGCCTTCGGCAGTCCTCCACGATTCGGACTAGGGAGCTCGGATTACGGACGAGGGACTTGCACCCCGCAGGGGTGCAGTGCTACCGTCCGCCAGCTTTACGAGAGCCCCGCACAAGCCAGTCGCCACACTTATGTTTGTCCTTCCCCTTTCCGTACGCCCTTGCGGGGAGACGTGCGCGCTTCCGAAAGGGGGTAGGTCCTAGAGAAATCTTTTCGAGCGGCTCCGCGAGCCGTCGCAACCGCTCGGGTTATCGCGTCGCAACGTATCGATTGCAATTTTTTTCAAGGGACGCCATGCCGGCGTCCCGGACGGGTAAAAACCCAGGAGATCGGCAAGTTTCATGATGCAGCAATACACGGATAAGAACCTGACCTGCGTGGACTGCGGGGCGACCTTCCTCTTCTCGGCGGACGATCAGGAGTTCTACGCGCGCAAGGGATTCACCAACGAGCCCAAGCGCTGCAAGCTGTGCCGCGACAAGCGCAAGGCGGCTTCGGGAGAAGGACGCGAGCGCACCTTCTACGACGTGACCTGCGACGGCTGCGGCAAGCAGACCCAGGTGCCCTTCAACCCCACCAACGGCAAGCCGGTTTACTGCCGCGAGTGCTACTCCGCACGCCGCGCGCAGCAGTCCTACTGATTCCGGTTCCTTCCATTTCGGGAAAGCCCCGGCGCCGCCGGGGCTTTTTTTTGCTATCGTGCGGGCGCGGCCGCCGCGAACCTTGAACCGAGCTTGACACCGTCCGTGTCGTCGCAAACCGCATCTCCCGTCCGATCCGCCGCGTCTCTTTCGGACGCCATCGGCAACACGCCCCTCGTCGAGCTGCCCCGCTTCGCGCGCGGCGCCGCCCGGATCGTCGCGAAGCTCGAGTGGTTCAATCCGGGCGGGAGCGTCAAGGACCGGATCGCGCGCGCCATGATCGACGACGCCGAGCGGCGCGGACTACTCCGCCCGGGCGGCACGATCGTCGAGCCGACGTCCGGCAACACGGGCGTCGCCCTCGCGATGCTCGCAGCGGCCCGCGGCTACCGCTGCATCGTCGTGATGCCGGAGGGCTACGGCCAGGTCAAGGCCAGGCTCATGGCGGGATTCGGCGCCGAAGTCGTGCGCACTCCCGCCGCCGTCCGAATGAGCGGCGCGATCGAGCGAGCCCGCGCGATCGCCGCCGAGACCCCCGGAGCCTTCCTGCCGAATCAATTCGCCAATCCGATCAACCCCCAGGCGCACTTCGAGACGACCGGACCCGAGATCGCGCGCGTCCTGGGCGATTCCATCGACGCCTGGGTCGCCGGCGTCGGGACGACCGGAACGTTCGTCGGCGTCGCGCGCTATCTCACGGAACGGCTCTCGAACCTCCTTCGCGTCGCCGTTGAGCCGCAGGGCTCGATCCTCGGCGGCGGCGCGCCGGGCGACCACAAGGTCGAGGGCGTGGGGCTCTCGTTTCTGCCGGAGATCCTCGACCGCGGCGTCATCGACGAGGTCGTCACGGTCGGCGACGCCGAAACATTCGACACCTGCCGCCGGCTCGCGCGCGAGGAAGGGCTTCTCGTCGGCGGCTCGTCGGGCCTCGCGGCCGCGGCGGCCCTGCGCGTGGCGAGACGGCTCGGTCCCGGCAAGACCGTCGTGACGCTCTTCCCCGACGGAGCGGAGCGATATCCGGGCCAGGGAATACTGGAATAGGAGCGAAGCGACATATGGGCTTCTCGACCGACTGCATCCACGCCGGTAACGAGCCGGATCCGACGACGGGCGCCGTGGCGGTACCGATCTATCAGACCTCGACATACGTCCAGGAGGCGCTCGGCAAGCACAAGGGGTACGAGTACGCGCGCACGCAGAACCCGACGCGGCACGCGCTCGAGGAGAACATGGCGGTCCTCGAGGGCGGCGCCGGCGCGCGGGCGTTCGCGTCCGGCATGGCGGCGATCACCGCCATCTCGACGTTCGTGAAGGCCGGCGATCATGTCGTCTGCTCCAACATGACCTACGGCGGCACTTACCGCTACTTCACGAAGATTCAGGCCCGCTACGGCGTCGAGTTCACCTTCGTCGACACGGCGAGCGAGGACGAGGTCCGGCGCGCCTTCCGCCCGAACACGAAGATGCTGCACCTCGAGTCGCCGACGAACCCGACGCTGCGCCTCTGCGACATCGCGAAGCTCTCGTCCTTCGCGCACGAGCGCGGCGCGATGGTCGTCGTGGACAACACGTTCTGCTCGCCGTACCTGCAAAAGCCGCTCGACCTCGGC
This sequence comes from Thermoanaerobaculia bacterium, assembly GCA_036558325.1. Lineage (GTDB taxonomy): Bacteria > Acidobacteriota > Thermoanaerobaculia > UBA5066 > Gp7-AA6 > DATBFU01. The sequence goes on from DATBFU010000160.1 coordinate 3,445, forward strand.
GCGGACATCGTCATGCACTCGACGACGAAGTTCTTGAACGGCCATTCCGACTCGATCGGCGGCATCGCCGTGGCGAAGAAGCCGGACCAGGTCGAGTGGCTCTCCTTCGTCCAGAACAGCTCCGGCGCGATCCTGTCGCCGTTCGACTCATGGCTCGTGCTGCGAGGGATCAAGACGCTCGTCGTACGCATGGAGCGCCACGAGGCCAACGGCCGCGCCATCGCTGCCTGGCTCGCTGAGCAGAAGAAGATCTGCAAGGTCAACTATCCGGGCCTGCCCGACCACCCGCAGCACGCGCTCGCGCAGAAGCAGATGAAGGGATTCGGCGCAATGATCTCGTTCGATCTCGGCTCCTTCGAAAAGGCCGGCGCGTTCCTCGCGAAGCTCGAGCTCTGCTCGCTCGGCGAAAGCCTGGGAGGCGTCGAGACGCTCATCTCGCACCCCGCGACGATGACGCACGGGTCGATTCCCGAGGCCGAGCGAAATCGCCTCGGCGTCACGCCGGGCCTCGTGCGGATCTCCGTCGGCATCGAGGACATCGAGGACCTGATCGCCGATCTCGAGCAGGCGCTCGCCGCGGCGTAGCGAAGCTTTCGGCGTGATCGCCGCCGTTCTGAGTCTCCTCCTCGCCGCCGGCCACGCGGGCCCGCCGGCACGGACGCCGACTCGGACACCGACGCCGACGCGCTCGCCGACTCCGGCCCCGGCGACGCCGCTCGAGTCAGCCGCGTCCGCCCTCTCCGTTATCAACGCGGCGCGCGCGCGAGCCGGCGTCGCGCCGCTCGCCGAAAGCGCCGCCCTCGACCGGGTGGCGCAGGGCTCGGCCGACCGCGTCGCGAACGCGCGCACGGCCGACGAGGCCGAGGACGCGGGCAAGGACGTCGGGGAGCGCGCGGAGAAGGCCGGCTACGCGCACCGCCGCGTCGGAGAGATCGTGATGATGGGCGACGGCGCGCTCGAGAATCGCCTCGCGCGCCTTCGCGACACGGAGCCCGAGACGTTCGCCGACGTCGTCGCGCCGGACTACCGGGACTTCGGATTCGGCCTCGTCGAGACCGAAGCCGGGACCGTCCGCGTCCTCGTCTTCGGCCTGTCGCTCTCGGACGAGTTCGGCGTCCGCTCGGCCGCCCTCGCGGACCTCAAGTCCGTCCGCGCCGACATGATCCGGCGCGTCAACGGCGCGCGCGCCGCGAAAGGGCTCCCGCCGCTCCTCGAGAACCCGTCGCTCGACGCCGCCGCGCAGCGGCACGCCGAGGACATGATCCGCCGCTCCTACTACGCCCACGAAAGCCCCGAGGGCGCGACGGTCATGGAGCGCGTTCGGAGCGTCGGCTATGCGGCGGCCGCCGTCGGCGAGAACATCGCGGAGGGCCAGTCCACGGTCGCCGAGGTCTTCGACGGCTGGATGAAGAGCCCCAGACACCGCGAACACATCCTCTCGTTCACGCTGCGCGAGATCGGCGTCGGCATGGCGTTCGGCAGGAACGCGCGCGGCTACGAGATCGTCTGGGTCCAGGATTTCGCCACGCCGCGCTGAAGGCTGAAGATCGAAGAACCGCTGGTATTCTGGCCCGTCCGAGGAGGAGCAATGAGCGGAGTCCGGGTTCTCGTCGGCACGAAGAAGGGCGCCTTCATCCTGGAGTCGGACGGCAAGCGCCAGAAATGGGACGTCTCGGGCCCTCACTTCGCGGGCTGGGAGATCTATCACTTGAAGGGATCGCCCGCGGACCCCAACCGGCTGTACGCCTCGCAGACGAGCGGCTGGTTCGGCCAGGTCATCCAGCGCTCGAACGACGCCGGCAAGACCTGGGAGACGGCCGGCAACAAGTTCGAATATGACGGCGATCCCGGGACGCACAAGCATTACGACGGCACGCAGAAGCCCTGGAAGTTCACGCGCGTCTGGCACCTCGAGCCGATGTCCGACGATCCCGAAGCCGTCTACGCCGGCATCGAGGACGCGGCGCTCTTTCGATCGTCGGACGGCGCGCAGACGTGGCAGGAGCTCCCGGCGCTGCGGAGCGTCAAGGGCGATCTGTGGCAGCCGGGCGCCGGAGGGATGTGCCTCCACACGATCCTCCTCGACCCGAAGGACCCCAAGCGCCTCTTCGTCGCGATTTCGGCGGGCGGCGCCTTCCGCAGCGAGGACGGCGGGCAGTCGTGGCGCGTCGCGACGCGCGGGCTCGAGTCGCGCTACGAGCTGCCCGACCCCAAGGCCGAGGTCGGACACTGCGTCCACCACGTCGCCAAGCACCCGTCGCGTCCCGACGTCCTCTTCATGCAGAAGCACTGGGACGTGCTGCGGAGCGACGATGGCGGCGATTCCTGGCGCGAGGTCAGCGGCAACCTGCCGACGGACTTCGGCTTCGTGATCGACGTGCACGCACACGAGCCCGAAACCGTGTACGTCGTCCCCATCAAGAGCGACTCCGAGCACTATCCGCCGGACGGGAAGCTCCGCGTGTACCGCAGCCGCTCCGGCGGGAACGAGTGGGAGGCCCTGACGAAGGGTCTGCCGCAGGAGAACTGCTACGTCAACGTGCTCCGCGACGCGATGGCCGTCGACTCGCTCGACTCCTGCGGGGTGTACGTCGGCACGACGGGAGGCCAGGTGTACGCGTCGGCGGACGCCGGCGACAACTGGGCGCCGATCGTCCGCGACCTGCCGGCGGTCCTCTCCGTCGAGGTGCAGACGCTGCCGTGATCCGCGTCGTCCTTCCGACGCACCTGCGGACGCTCGCGCACGTCGCGGGCGAGGTGAGCCTCGACGTCGCCGCGCCGGTCACGCGCCAGACGGTCCTCGATGCGCTCGAGACGCGCTACCCGATGCTCCGCGGCACGATCCGCGATCACGCGACGCGCGAGCGGCGGCCGTTCATCCGGTTCTTCGCGTGCCAGGAGGATCTGTCGCTCGATCCCCCGGACGCGGTGCTGCCCGAGGCGGTGGTGACGGGGACGGAGCCCTTCCTGATCGTGGGGGCGATGGCGGGCGGGTAGCCGCCGCTCGCGCCGTCGCTCGGGTGGCTCTTATCGCCGCCCTCTTCAACGGGCGGCCGCAAGGGCCGCCGCTACGAAAGCACCGTCCGTAGGGGCGGGGCTCGTCCCCGTACCGCTCGTCGGTTCCCAGCACGCAACAAGACTCGTCCCGTCCGATGTCCCGGTCAGCTCGATGTCCTGCGGCAGGTGGCGGCCTTCGAGCCACACGATCGACTGATGGTCGAGCTCGTCGCGTAGCTTCTCGACGGCGTGCTCCAGACCGGTGACGGTCGAGATGTCCTCGATCTCGCCCCACTCCGCCAGCGCGCGCGAGCGCTTTTCCGCGGACGAAAAGCTCCAGACGAAGAGCGGCACACGCAGGAGCTCGAGGTAGCGGCGCACCGCGGCCGGTCTGTAGAGGCTTTCGTCCTTCGGGTCCGTGCCGAGCACGAGCACGACGGCGCGCCGCGAGTAACCGCCGAACGCGCGAAGGCCCGCCAGGGCCACGGCGTCGGCGTAGCGGCGCGGCCGGTCCGTGTTCCCCGGATAGTCCACGCGCGTCAACAGGAAGCGAAAATCGCTCATCCAGCCGGCGAACGCGTGCGAGCTCTCGAAGAGGTCGTTCGAGATCCCGGAGTCGACGACCTGGTTCGCCACCGGCCAGAGGATGCGCATGCGGTCGTCCGGGTCGAGGGACATCCGGTATCCGCCGTAGCCCGGGTCTCGCGTCGACCCGGTGAACCCGCCCGTGGACGCACGGTTGCCGGCGATCTTCCGCAGGACGCGCTGGGCCTCTTTCGAGTCGAGGTCCCGCACCACGAGAACTTCGGCCGGCCCGTGCTCGACGGCCGCGACGGTGAGCGGCTCGCCGTCCTTCTTCCGGAAGCGTCCGCGCAGCGTGTCGATCTTCGGCGCCTTGGCCTTTTTCGTCGCGATGGGCACGGCCGTCAGCTCGGTCTTCGTCTCGCTCGCCGATCCGCCGCCGATCACGAGGTCGCTCCGCGTGCGAACGTCGTTGGGATATTCGAGCGACGCCGTGAGCACGTGGAGCGCCGCGGGGTCGTAGACCGGGATCGCGACGCGCTGCGCCGCGTCGAGAGCGAGCGGTTTGCCGTCGAAGGTGACCGCGACTTTCGTCGGTTTCGCCCCGAGGACGCTCTGCCAGGTCAGGTGCGCGGCGACGGCGCGGCCCTGCGCGTCCCGCTCGAGAACGACCTCCACTTCTGCCGGCGGCCGGGGAAGATTCAGCCACTGCCGCGCCGTGCCGAGCTCGGCGCCCTTGTCGTCGAAGGCACGGGCCACGAGCTCGTGCGGCGAGAACTCCGAGCCGAAATCGACGTCCAGGCTCCACGGCGCTTTCGAGAGCTTGCCGACTTCCTTCCCGTCGAGCTGGAACACGACGGACGCCACGGGCGCGCCGACCACCACCGTGACCGGCCGCACGCCGACGAGCAGACCGAGAAAGAGGGAGGCGAAGGCGATCATGGGGTTCCGAACGCCCTTCCCGCGGGCGCGTTCAGCTCGCGGCGGCGCGGCGCGGGGACGTCTTCTTCCGGATGGGGACCTTCCCCTTCGAATGCAGGGTCGTCTTCGCGATCCAGGATGCGAAGCCTTCCGAGGCCTCGTCCACGCGGTAGGCGAGGATCTCGGGCAGCTCGTACGTGTTGATCTGCTGGATCGTCTGCTTGACGCCCGCGAACTCCTTGCCGGTCGTCTTGACGAGCAGCAGGAACTCGCCGTCGTCGCAGACGCGGCCCTTCCAGCGATAGATCGAGTGGACGTTCGGGATCAGGTTCACGCACGCCGCCTGCCGGTTGCGCACGAGGGCGTGCGCGATGTCGAGGGCCTGGTCCTCGGTGCCAACCGACGTGACGACGACGATCAGGTCCTGCGCGCGCACGGGGAGGGATTCCATTCCTCGAGCGAAGGGAAGTCAAGCGCGCCGGGGCTCGGGAGCGCCTTCCGATCCCGGCCGGGCGGCCGAATCGTCCCGTTGGAAAAAACTGGGGAAAATGAATGGAAAGCGGAAGACTTCGCCTCCGCACCGCCGCAGACTCGGCCGTCGAGAACCGATGGCTCGAAATCCGGACGCGCGAAGAACGCCGGAAAAGGCCGGATCGTCCCGGCTTGGGTGGGAATCGCGTCAAACGCGACGCTCTCGAGCTCGTCCCGGGAGAAGATGCGCCGGGAGTCGCTCCAAGACATGACGCGCTCGCCGATTACCGCGCCGGTCCGCATCGGAGACGCTCCGCCGTCCGGCCGCGCGCGACGGACTTCTTCACGCGTTCCGGCCCTCGCCTTGATCCTTGCGGCCACCGCCGCCGGGGCCGCGGCGCAGGAGCCCATCGTCGTGCCGGGCGGCCCGGCATCGCTTCGAAGGCTCTTCGAGATGCCGGCGCCGCGCGACGATTCGCGGTTTCTCCTCGACCTGAACGAGCTCCTGCTCTTCAACGCACCGCACGACGCGTCCTGGTCGCACGTCGAGGCCCGCCGCAAGGCGATGGCCTTCGTGGACGACCTTCTCCAGTGGCGCCGTCTCTTCGGCGAGCCGGCGACCTTCTCCCTGAATGCCGGCGCGGAGCGCATCCGGTGCCGCGGCGCGCTCGAGTTTCTCGGGTTCTCGCTCGTCGAGGAGGACGGCGCGGTCGACACCGAGCGTCGCGCCGACCGGACGTCCATGCGCCGCCAGCGCTTTCTCGATGCCGTCGGCGTCCCGACGTCGAGCTTCCTCTCCCGCCTGCGCGCCGGAGAGACGGTCACGATCTCGGTCCCGGACGCGACGACGCCGCTGCCATTCGGCCTGGCCGCCTGGCGCCGGACGCTCGGCGACTCTGCCCTGTCGAAAGAAAACGCTTTCGTCCGGTTCGTGCGGGACGTGCGCGCGTCGCGGCTGCTCGCGGCTCTCGACCGTCTCGATCCGGAGACGCGCGACGGACTTCGGGACTCCCGCGATCCGGAGAGCGGCTGGCGGACGCTTTTCGGCGACGCGCTCGACGGGTTCGCGCGCTACCCGGAGGCCCTCCGGATGCGCGACGGCCGTTTCGTTCCGCCGGGCGGCGCGGACGCGGAGGCGATCTGGAAGGCGACGGTCCGCACGCCGTCGGAGCGGGGTTCGCCCGCCGCCTTCTTCACTCAGGACGCCGGCCGAGCGGCGTACATCGCCGACGCGCTCCAGGGGCTCCGCGAAGACGAGGCGCGATCGCTCGTTCTCGGGACGCCGCCGGGACCCGACTCATCCGCGCACTTTCGCGCGCTCTACGAAGCGGTCGGTGTCCGCGCCCTGACGCCCCGCGATCCTTACGACTTCGCCCACCTGGCGCCGTTTCTCGTCTCGCGCCCCGCCGGCGCGCTCGAGAGCGTCGCGAGATCGGCCGCCGCCACGACGAGCTTCCCGCGCGACGAGGCCGAGCTCTCGGGTCTCGTCGCCCGGGGCGGCGGCGCCCGCATGTCCGACGACGCGGCGCTGCGGGCGCTGCTCCTGCCCGGACCTTCCGGGCCCGAGGACACGGCGGCCGCCCGCTCCTTTCTCTTTCTCTCGAGCCTGCTCGCACGGCGCCCCGAACTGGCCGACCCCGGCCTCGAGCTTCTCGTCGCGCTCGGCTTCCCGCGCTTCGCGTCCGCCCTGGGCGTCCTGGAGAGCTTTCCGTTCGCCGGGCCCGCGCTCGCGCGCCGCTACGTCTTCGCGGTCGAACGCCTCGATCGCACCGGCGGCGGCCGCGAGGCCGAGCTCGCCGCGGGCCTCTTTCAGGGCTACGTCGTGCTCCTCGACCGCTTCGCCGACGCCGGCACGCTCGATGCGCCGGTCTCCGCGGAGCTCTTTTCCTCGCTCCTCGAGGTGCCGATCTTCGCGGCCCGGGACGTTTCACCGGCGGCGGGAGAGGCGGCTCTCTTCGACTGGACGTCGAAGAATCTTCTGCCGGCGCTGCGGCGGGGCGAATCCGCCGGAGACGACGTCGATGCGGACGACCTCGTCGGCGCGGGCATGAGCGCTCGTCCCGCCCCGGCGGCCGTGCTCTGGCGCGGCGGCCGCTACCTCTTCGACCCGGCTCAGGACGAAACCGCGCGCCGGCACGCGTTTCGTCAGACCCAGCGGCTCGCGGGATTCTCAGACCTCGAGGCGGCGCACCGGCTCCGTCGAGCCCTCCAGTCGGCCGCCGCGGGCGGCGACCTCGAGGCCGCGCGGGCCGCGAGCGCGGATCTTGCGCCGGCGCTTCGCGTCGAGGGAGAGATCGCCGAGTCGGCCGGGGACGACCGCGTGCGGAGGACCGAGGACCGCGCCCGGGACGCCGCGCGTCAGATCGCGCGCATCTCGAACGCGCGGGATCTCGCGGAGGTCCCGCGGCTGCTCGGTGCCTTCGACGCGCTCCTCGCGGAACGGCATCTCGAGGCCTTGCTGGGACACGTCTATTCCGCGAGCGCCCGGGATCCGAACGATCTCTACTACCAGGACCCGCTCTTCGTCTCGCGCCACTCGTTCCGCACGGTGGATCGCGCCGGAACGCCCGCCGCGACGGCCTTCACGAGGACGACGCTCTCGCGCGCGGCCCGAGGCGGCGGGTTCCAGGTCTCCGGCTCGCTCTTCGATCTGCCGGAGGTCCTCGGTCTGCTGCACGCCGATCAGCTCGCGTATGCCTCGGGCACGTACAGCCCGATGGAAGAGTTTCGTTCGGCGATCGTCGCACCCGTCTGGCAGATGAGCTGGGCGCGCCTCGACGACGACGCTCTGGAGTACGTTGCGAGCTGCTCCGAATCCACCCGGGAGCTCGCGCGCGCGCTCGACGCGAGGCCTCCGAAGGAACGCTTCGAAGTCTGGGACGCTCTGGCCCGCGACCTGGTGTCCCGGTCGCGGATCGCGCGGCTCGCGTTTCGCAAGAGCGAGCCGGAGGAGCCGCTCTCCGACCTCCTGACGCCCTCCGACCTCTATCGAATCGGGAGACGCCTCGCGCAGGAGCCGCCGCCCTCGAGCTCGCTCCCGCCGCTGCCCTCGGCCACGAAGGCGCGCGGAGCGCTCGCGCGATTGGAGTCGCGGCGCGGGGACGCGGCGCGCGAATGCCTCGCCCAGTTCGGGCCCCTTGCGGAAACGTACGCCGAGGAGAGCCGGCTCTCCGACCGCGATCTGCCGCCGTACGAGCGGTTGGCGGCGTACCGGCGACCCGAGCTCCTCGCCGAGCGTCTCTACGATCTCAAGATCGCCGTCGCCTGCCGCGTCGCCGAGGCCGATCTTCCGGCGGCCATTCTCGCCCTCGTCCTGCCGGCCGCCCTGGACCCGACGCTGTCCGGACTGCGCATGGCTTACGCTTACGACTGGAAAACCACGACCCGGGCGGCGGCGGCCTTTTCGGCCGCGGACCTCGAGCGCATCGTCGACGGCGCCGTGGAGGGAGGACGCTTGCTTCGGGACCTCGAGGAGGGCCGCTCCGCGGTCGCGGGGAGCGGATCGTGAGAACGGCCGGCGCGCGACGCCGCGTCGCGAGGCTCGCGGTCCTCGCGGGACTCGGGGCGGTTCTCGCCGCCTCGGCGCCCGGCGCTCCGGACGATGCGGCGAGCGACGACCGTCCGGCGCTCGAGATCGTGTCGCCCACCTCCGCGGACGTTCCCGTGGGCGCCACGACGATCCGCGTCTTCGCGAAGGGCGTCCGTCCGGGCGACATCCTCGATTTTTTCGTCGATGGACGCAAAGTCGGCTCCGTCTCCGCACCGCCCTGGCAGGTCGAGTGGCCCGCGGGAGAGACGGTCCGCCGGCACGTTCTCACGGTCGCGCTGCTCCGCGGCGGCCGCGAGGCGGCGACGGCGCGGGTCGACACGCGCGAGCCCGGCTTCACCGCGCGCGCCGATGCCGGGGCCGTCGCGCTGTCACCCATCGTGACGGACCGATGGGGACGCTACGTCCTCGGCTTGAAGCAGACCCAGTTCACGGTCATCGACAACCAGAAGACACAACGCATCGAGACCTTCGACACCGTCGACTCGCCGCTCGCGGTGATGCTCGTCCTCGACGTCTCGACGTCGATGCAGCCCAAGATCGACCGCGCGACGCGGGCGGCCCGCGCTTTCGTGGGCGCGCTGAAGAAGGACGATCTCGTGGGGCTCCTGACCTTCAACACGGGCGTCGTCGGCTTCGTGGACGTCGCCCTCGACCGACGCAAGGTCCTGGAAGGAATCGACGCCTGCCGCCCCGAGGGAGACACGGCGCTGTACGACGCGGTCGCGGCGGCGATCGGACGCCTGAAATCCGCCAGGCAGCGCAAGGCCGTGGTGGTCTTCACCGACGGCGACGACAACCGCAGCCGCCTCTCGATCGGACAGGTCACCGAGATGGCCCGCGCCTCCGAGGTCTCGATCTACGCCATCGCGGAGGGAACCGAGCAGACTCCGAAGCTCCGCGAATTCCTCGACCGCCTGGCGGACGAGACCGGCGGACGGTTTTATTCGATCGAATCGATCGGCAGGCTCTCGAAGACCTTCGCCGAGATCGTCCACGAGCTGAGCAGCCAGTACTTCCTCACTTACACGCCGTCCGACAAGAAGCCGCGGTCCTGGCACACGGTGGAGGTGAAGGTGGATCACCCCGGCGCCGTCGTGCGCGCGCGACGGCAGTACCGGCTTCCCTGAAGGGCCATTCTCGGCGCCCCCGGAATGTGAGCGCGGCGCGCGTGTTAGCATTTTTCTCCGATCTTTGAGACGAGCGAGTCGTCCCTGGGGGCGAAACGGTTTCGACGGGGACGCGCACGAGTCAGGTTGCATGCCGAGGTCTCACCGCCCTCGTAAAACCGGTGAAAAACGATAGCTGCGAACAACAGCAATCTCGCTCTGGCTGCTTAATTAAGTAGCCTCGTCCGGCCGGGAGCGCACCCGCCGCGCCTGGACGGGCGTCGCCAAATGCGGGTGTAGCCGAGGCGGATCCCCGGACGCCGAGGCGAAAACCATCCGGGGTTGTCTGACCGCTGTTTTGCCTCTTCTCGAGGCGGCCGGACGAGAACCAAGAAGAGGCTGAGCATGGAGTGGCCTTTCACGTGACGCCTCCGGACGCGGGTTCGACTCCCGCCGCCTCCACCATTCCTTCCGAACCGCCCGCCCGGCTCTCTCGACGGCTGGACACCTCCGACCTCCGGCGCTAGTCTCGAAAGCGGAGGACATTCGATGAAGCCGTACGCACGGCTGACCGAACCGCTGGTGCGCGAGAACGGGAGGCTCCGGAAGGCGTCCTGGGACGAGGCGCTCGACCGGGCCGCCGAGGGCTTCCGGCGCATCCGCGACGAGAAGGGCGGGGAGGCCTTCGGCCTCTTCTCCTGCTCGAAGGCGACCAACGAGGTGAACTACTACGCTCAGAAGTTCGCCCGCGTCGCGATCGGCAGCAACAACATCGACAGCTGCAACCGCACCTGACACGCCCCCAGCGTCGTCGGTCTGACGACGGTGTTCGGGGCGGGGGGCGGGACGAGCTCCTACCGCGAGGCGGAGGAAGCGGACGTCATCCTCCTCTGGGGCTCGAACGCGCGCGAAGCGCATCCGATCTACTTCCATCACGTCCTGAAGGGCGTCCGCAACGGCGCGCGCTTGATCGTCGTCGACCCCCGGCGCACGGCTTCGGCACAATGGGCGGACACCTGGCTCGGCCTCGACGTCGGCTCGGACGTCGCGCTCGCCAACGCGATGGGCCGCGAGATTCTGCACGCCGGCCTCGAGAACCGCGACTTCATCGCGAAAGCGACGGCGAGCTTCCCGAACTACCGGGAAGGCGTCGAGAAGTACACGCTCGAGTACGCGGAGCGCGAGACCGGCGTGCCCGCCGCGGCGATTCGCGACGTGGCGCACGCGTACGCGAAGGCCGGCAAGGCGCAGCTCTGCTGGACGCTCGGGATCACCGAGCACCACAACGCGCTCGACAACGTCTTCGCCCTCATCAATCTCGCGCTCCTGACCGGGCACGTCGGCCGCTGGGGCTCCGGCGTCTGCCCGCTGCGCGGGCAGAACAACGTGCAGGGCGGCGGCGACATGGGAGCGCTTCCCAACAAGTTCCCCGGCGGCCAGGACGTCGAGAACCCGAAGTCGCGCGCGAAGTTCGAGCGCGCCTGGAAGACGCCGCTGCCGAAGCGGCGCGGCTGGCATCTCTCGCGGATGTTCGAGGAGATGGAGCACGGAAAGCTCCGCGCGCTCTACGTCATCGGCGAGAACCCGGCGCAGTCGGAGGCGGACCAGGCGCGCGCGATGAAGCTCCTGGGCGGCCTCGAGCACGTCGTCGTGCAGGACATGTTCCTCACGCGCACGGCGGAGATGGCGCACGTCGTCTTCCCCGCCGCGGCGTCCTGGTGCGAGGACGAGGGCACGGTCACCTCGAGCGAGCGCCGCGTGCAGCGCGTCCGCAAGGCGCTCGAGCCGCCGGGACAGGCGCGGCCCGACCTCGAGATCCTCGTCGAGCTCGGCCGGCGCATGGGTTTCGACCTCGGCAGCCCGGTGGCCGAGCGCGTGTGGGACGAGCTGCGCACGCTGTCGACGTGGCACGCCGGCATGAGCTATCGCCGCCTCGAAGCGGAGAACGGCCTGCAGTGGCCGTGTCCCGACGAGTCGCACCCCGGAAGCCCGTTCCTCCACGGACGGCTGTGGGACGACCCGCCGGGCGGGCCGCTCGCGATCTTCGTGCCGGCCGAGCACGACCCTCCGGTCGACCGGCTCACGGAGGACTTCCCGATCCGGCTCACGACGGGACGGCGCCTCGACTCGTACAACACGGGAGTGCAGACGGCCGGCTACGCGTCGCCGCTTCGCCGCGGGGAGACCCTCGACATCGCGCCCGAGGACGGCGAGCGGCTCGGCGTGCGGGATGGCGAGCTCGTGCGCGCCGTCTCGCGCCGAGGAGCCATCTCCGTGCCCGCGCGCTGGGACTCGACGCTGCGACCCGGGCTCGCCTTCATGACGCTCCACTTCCAGGACGACGTCGCGACGAACCTGCTGACGATCGACGCGACCGACCCGAAATCCGGGACGGCGGAGTTCAAGGCGACGGCGATCCGGATCGAGAAGATCGAAGCGCCCGCGCCCGCGATGGCCGGCTCGCGAGCCTGAGCGCTTCCCGATGAGACGCATCGAACGCGCCGAAGATCTCCGGCGCCGGCGGGTGCATAATCCCGCCTTCATGCGAAAACGAATCCTTCTCCCGGCGCTCGCCCTCGCTCTGCTGGCGGCCGCCGCCGGCGCCGCCGCTGTCCCTCAGGACAAAGAGCAGGACCGAGCGAAGGGAACGCTTCCCCCGACGATCCTCGAGAAGAGATGGACCTGGGACTTCGACGGCATGCTGAAGCGGCGCATGATGCGCGTCCTCGTTCCGTACTCCAAGACGCTCTACTTCATCGACCGGGGACAACAGCGCGGCCTCGCGTACGACGCCTTCAAGATGTTCGAGGACGAGGTCAACAAGCGTCGCAAGAAGGGTGATCTGCCGTTCCACGTCGTCTTCATCCCGATGGCGCGCGGCGAGTTCATCCAGGCGCTCAAGGACGGCCGCGGCGACGTCGCGATGGCGTATCTCACGATCACGCCGGAGCGTCTGAAGGAGATCGACTTCACGATCCCCACCGCGGCGAACGTCTCGGAGATCGTCGTCACGGGACCCGGAGGCCCGAGCGTCGCCACGGCGCAGGACCTGTCCGGGCAGGAGGTCTACCTCCGACAGGGCTCGTCCTACGCCCAGAGCGTGGAGCGGCTCAACGAGGAGCTGAAGAAGGCGGGCAGGGCTCCGGTCCGCATCCGCGTCGCGCCGGACAACCTCGAGGCCGAGGACATCCTGGAGATGGTCAACGCCGGCCTCGTGCCCGCCACCATCGCCGACGACTTCCGCGCGAAGTTCTGGAAGCAGGTGTTCCCGAAGATCGAGCTGCATCCCGAGGCCGCGGTGAGCGGCGGCGGCCAGATGGGCTGGATGATCCGCAAGAACAGCCCCCTCCTGAAGAAGGAGCTCGACGCGTTCATCACCAGGTACCCCGAAGGCTCGGCGGTCCGCAATCAGCTCCTCGCCAAGTACCTCCGGAACACCAGGTACGTGAAGAACGCGACGTCCCGGGAGGAGCGGGAGAAGTTCGACGGCGTCGTGAAGCTCTTCCGGAAATACTGCGACGAGTACGACATGGACACCCTGCTCATGGCGGCGCAGGGGTACCAGGAGTCGC
>DATBFU010000161.1:0-6959 GCA_036558325.1 Thermoanaerobaculia bacterium
GATCTCGAATCCTCACTCAAGCGGACGCCCGCGTCCGGATCCACGGCGGCCAAAGCGCCGGACCGGTCGGTGGCCGTCCTGTATTTCGAGAATTTGAGCGGCGTGAAGGAAGACGAGTATTTCCGCGACGGCATCACCGAAGACATCATCACGGAGCTGGCGAAGATCAAGGGCCTGAGCATCTTCTCGCGGCCGACGGTGCTTGCGTTTCGCGACAAGGTCGTCACGCCGGCGCAGATCGGCCAGCAGCTCGGCGCCGCCTTCGTTCTCGGCGGGAGCCTTCGCCGCGCCGGATCGCGGCTGCGCATCAACGCCCAGCTCGTGGACACACACTCGGATTTCCCGGTCTGGTCGGAGCGGTACGACCGGGAGATGCAGGACGTCTTCGAGCTCCAGGACGAGATCGCGCGCAAGATCGCCGAGGCTCTGCGGATCACGCTGACGCGTCAGGAAGAGGAGGCGCTGGCGGCCAAGCCGACCGAGAACCTCCAGGCGTACGACCTGTATCTGCGCGGCAAGAGCTACGCGCGCCGGCTCACGAGACAGGATCTCGAGTTCGCGCTCCAGATGTTCGAGAACGCCGTGTCGGTCGATTCCGGCTTCGCCCTCGCCCACGCCGCGATCGCCAATGCGTGCGCTCAGTACCACTACCACTACGAGCGCGAAAAGAAGTGGCTCGACCGGGCCGTCGCGGCCAGTCAGCGCGCCAGCGCGCTCAGCAAGAGCACCCCGGAAGTCCTCGTCGCCGAGGGCTGGATCCTGTATGCCGAGGAGAAGTACGACCAGGCCAGCCGATGCGTGCGCCAGGCCATCGACCGGAAAGCCGACTGCGAGGGCGCCTACTACCTGCTCGGCCGGACCCTCTTCGCCGCCGGCCACTACCAGGAAGTGCTCGACCTGGCCGAAGACGGAATCGCCGCCGCGGGAGAGGACTACAACGTCTACGTCCCGATCATCAACGCGCTCGGCGCCCTGGGAAAGGCCGACGCGCGGCGGGTCTTCATCCAGCGGCGAACCCAGCTCTTCGAGTCGCATTTGAAGAAGGTCCCGGAGGACGCCCGCGCGCGGGTGCTGCTCGCGAACGACTACGCGGAAGTCGGAAGATCGGAAGACGCGAAGCGGGAAGTCTCGCTGGCGATGGCTCTGCGCCCGAACGAAGCCACCGTCCTCTACAACGCGGCCTGCCTCTTCTGTCACCTGGACCAGAAGGCCGAGGCGATGGACGCGCTGAGGAGAGCCTGGGAGGCCGGCTTCAAGGACCCGAGCTGGACGCGCCGGGACCCCGACCTCGAGAAGCTGCACGGCGATCCGGAATTCGAGCGGCTGTACCCGGCGTCGGAGTAGCAACCGCCCGTCATCCCGAGGAGTCCTGGACGAGGCCCGGGCTTTCTGTGGTGATGATGCACTCTGATGCATTCCGCCGAGCCCTCTCGCGGCGGAGGCGCCCAGTGGGGCGGATCGGCACGGATTTGGCAATAACCTCGGCATGGACTCCGCTCCACGAGGAGGACCCATGAACGAGCACTCGATTTCCGTCACACCCGAAGAACTCGAAGCCACCGACCGGATGTACGTCGTGAAGGAAGACGATAGCCTTTCGTCGATCGCGCGGAGGTTCTACGGAACGGCGAGCGCGCGGCGGCGGATCATGGAGGCGAATCGCGCGCTGATCCGCGATCCCTACCTGATCCGGCCCGGCTGGAGGCTGCGGATTCCGGCGTAGGGGGCAGGCCCCTCACCGTGACCCTCTCTCCCCGAAGACAGGGGCGAGGGGAAAGAAGGCGGGGACGAGCCGCGAGTGCAGGATTGGCGCGGGGGGCGGCCCCTGTGGCCGCCCTAACGCCCGCCGGTCATCCCGAGGAGTAGGGATCCCGAGCTTTGTCGCCGAAGATGCCGCCTTGCGGCTCGGAGCCTGCCGAGCTCGGGATCCCTCGCGATCGCTCGGGATGACGGCCTAACGAACCGACGCCAAAACCTTGGCATCAGTGATGCACGCCCCTCTGCCGGGAAGCTTGCCCCAAAAAGGAGCGTACCCATGGCGCGTCCAATTCTGCTTCTCCTCGCTCCCCTGGCAGTTCTCGCCGCCGCCTGCGCCTCGTCCGCGAGCGGACCGCCGCTCGAGCCGGGTCGGGTGACCGAAACCGAGGTCGCGATCCGCGCGGCCGAGAACGCCGGCGCGCCGGATCTCGCCCCGGACCTTCTTGCCCGTGCCCAGAAGGCGCTCGCCGATGCCCGGCAGGCTTCGAACGTCGGAAACGGCGCCGAGGCCCGCGCGCAGATCGAGGAAGCGAACGCTTTCGCTCACGCGGCGGAAGCGCGCGCCCGCGCGGAGAGCTCGCACGCCGAAGCCGCCCGCCTGAAGCAGCAGGCCGATGACCTGGAGGCGAAGATCAAACAGCTCCGGGAACAAACCGAGGCGGAGGGGAGAAGCCAATGAAGCGCGCATTCGTCGCCGCACTCGTCACCGCATCGTTCTCGGGCGTCCTTCTGCTCGCGGGATGCGCGTCCGCCCCTCCCCCGCCGCCGGAGATCGCTCAGGCGCGGCTCGCGATCGAGGATGCGCGAAACGCCGGCGCCGAACACGCCGCCCCGCGCCAGTACGACGCCGCGAACGCGCACCTGAACGTCGCTCAAAGCACGTGGAACGAGCACAAGGACGCGCCGGGCGCGGCGCACTGGGCGCGCCTCGCGGAAGGAGAAGCCCGTTACGCGCAGTACCGCTCCGAGGCGCAGACGGCCGAGGACGCCGTCCGGCGCGAAAACGACCGGCTGTCGCACAACCAGCTCGCCGTGCGGGACGCGGAGATCGCGCTCCTCCAGGCGCGCGCCCGCACGGAGGCCGAGCGACGCGCCGCGGAAGCCGAGGCCCGGGTGGCCGCGGAACGCCGGCAGGCGGAGGAGGAGCTCGCGAAGCGGGAAGCCGCCGCTCGGGAGGCGGAACGGCTTCGCGCCGAGGCGGATGAAAAGCTCGCCGCCGAGCAGGCCCAGGCGGAACAGAACGCGCAGCGCACCCAGGCGGAGCGCGACCGCATCAACGCGGAGCTCGAAAAGAGCCGCGCCGAGCTCGAGGAGACGCGCCGCGCTTCCGACGAGGCGAAGAAGGCGGCCGAGGACTATCAGAAGCAGCTGGAGGATCAGCGCCAGGCGGATCAGGCCCGGCTGGCCGAGCTCGAGAAGGCCCGGCAAGGACAGCAACAGAGCGAGGAGGCGCTTCGACAGCAGCTCGCGCAGCTGGCCCAGGTTCGGGAGGAGGAGCGCGGGCTGATCGTGACGCTGCCCGGCAACATCTATTTCGACGTCAACAAGTCCGACGTGAAGCCGGCGATGCGGGAACGTCTGACCGAGATCGGCCGCGCTCTCGCGAACGCTCCCGACCGGCACATCCTCATCGAGGGGCACACCGATTCGGACGGCTCCGCGAGCTACAACCTCGAGCTCTCGAGGCTGCGCGCCGAGGCGGTCCGGTCGATCCTCGTGGGAGGCGGCGTGGACGCCGGCCGCGTCGAGACGCACGGGTACGGAGTCACCCGCCCGGTGGCGTCCAACGCCACCGCGGAAGGAAAGGCGCAGAACCGGCGAGTCGAGATCGTTCTTCAGGGAGCGACCGTCAAAACGCCGGAGTAGGGGCGGCGGACGCGCGATGCGCGCGGTATCGGCGTGTGGCGGCCCTTGCGGCCGCCCGGTTCCGGGCCTGCCGAGCTCGGGATCCCTCGCTGTCGCTCGGGATGACGGCTCGATGGCGGGGACAGGCCCCGCCCCGACGCACGCGGGAACGCACGGAAGATGCAGCGGCGGCCCTTGCGGCCGCCTACCGCAGCCCCTCGACCAGATACAGCGTCGACAGCGCGCGCGAATAGGCGTACGCGTAGAACGCGCCGTCGGGCGCGACGAGGATCGAAGAGACCCGGACCACTCCGGCGACGTCGGACGGCACGATCTCCTTCCACGGCTCGAAACGCCGCGTCGCGAAATCGAACCGCTCGACTCGCGCGGGCGTCGCGACGCCGCGCTGCACATACAGGCCGCGCCCTTCCGACGTCCATCCGGCGACGGTGTCGTCCGAGGCGATCTCGGGGACGGCCGTCGGCTCGCCTCCGGCGACGGAGAAGATCCACGCCGAGTTGTCGCGGCCGCGCGCGAGGATCCGTGCTCCGTCGGGTGAGATCGCGGGCGTGATGAATCCCTCCGGCGTCAGCGGCCGCGGCTTCGATCCCTCGAGGTCGGTGATGTAGAGCCGGACGGGATGTCCCTTCGGCGCTGCGCCGATGAGGATGCGGCGGCTGTCCGGAAAGAAGCGCGCGCCGAGCGCCCGCAGGTCTCCGAGCGGGAGCTGCCGCTGCTGACCGGCGCCGGTCGGGTAGAGAACGAGCCGGGGATTGGTGAGCTTGTCGAGCAGCGCGATCGCCCATTTCCCGTCCGGCGAAAGGGCCAGGGACTGGCCCTCGCCGAGCCTCACGGCCGGCGAGCCGTCGGTCCCGCGCACGTACGCCGAATAGCCCGGACCGCCGCCGGCGCCGCTCTCGTAGAAGAGGACGGAGCGGCCGTCCGCCGAGAGCCCGACCGGACGCGACCAGTCGAGCCAGGAGAGGTCGCGCTCCTTCGTGGCCCCCGGCGCGAGCGCGACGAGGCCCAGGCGGCGCTGTTCGTCCACCATCAGAACGCGGCCGTCGCGGGAAATGTCCTGGAGGGTCAGTGATCCCGTCATCCTCGTGACGACGCGCTCCCGGCCCGAGAGCGTGACGGCGAACAGAGTCCGATTCGCCACGCCGGCCGTGAACCAGATCTCGGAACCGTCGCGAGACCAGGCGAGCCCCTGGATGCTCCCGAACACGCCGGAGACCGCCGTCTTCTTTCCCGCGAGATCGACGACCGCGACCGATCCGCCGTCATCGCCTCCGACGGGGTGATCCAGGAACGCGATGCGGTCGCCCGGCGGCGAGATGCGCGGCGTTCCGATCCATCCCTGCGTCTCGAAGAGGACTTTCCCGATCGGATACTGCAGCTGGGTCTTTCCGTTTTGGATGCGCACGACGGCGAGCTCTTTCCCGTCGGGCGACCAGTCGGCGAACTGGACGTCGTCGAGGAGGCGGCGCGGCGCGTTGGATCCCGTCGAGCTCAGCCGCGCGAGCGTCCCGCGGGTCTGAAACTCCCCCAGCACGCTGCTGTCGAGGCTCGCGGCGACCTCTCCCGTGCTCGAGACCGCCAGCAGGTTCGCGCCCGGAAGACCCAGGGAACGCGACTCGGGAGTGCCGGGGGACGTCACGAAGACTTCGATCGGCCCGCCGTCCCACGCCGCGGCGTAGAGAGCGCTCTTGCCGTCGGATCCGAAGCGCGCCGACCAGATCGTTCCTCTGCGAAACGTCAGCTGCTCGTACGACGCCGGCGCGGCGCTCCGGCCTCGAAGCGCGAGAAAGACGGCGGCTCCGGCGACGAGGGCGCCGAGGAGCGCTCCTCCGATCCAGGCGACCGGAGACGCGATCCGGAAGCCCGGGCGCGACTTCGGCGCCGCGGCGGCAGGGTATCCGGATCGGTCGGAGAGAGACTCGAGATCGAACGCGACGTCGTGGGCCGAGTGGAAGCGCTGCTCGGGGCTCTTCTCGAGACAATGGCGAACGATCCGGTCGAGACCGGGCGGGACGTTCTGGTTGGTGACCGACAGCTCCGGCGGGTCTTCCTTGAGGATGGCCGACATCGTGTCGGCCGCCGAGTCGCCGTGGAACGCGCGCCGGCCCGCGAGCATCTCGTACAGGATCGCGCCGAACGAGAAGATGTCGCTGCGCGCGTCGGCGGTCTTGCCGCGCACCTGTTCCGGCGACATGTAGCCGAGCGTCCCCATGACGACGCCGGGCTCCGTGCCCTGCGTCGCGGTCGGGAGGTTCGTCGCCTGGCCGCGCTCTTCGGTGTGCGTGAGCTTCGCGAGGCCGAAGTCGAGGATCTTCACGCGGCCGTCGTTGGTGACAAAGACGTTCTCGGGCTTCAAGTCCCGATGGACGATCCCCTTCTCGTGGGCGGCGGCCAGGCCGTGGACGATCTGGAGCGAGTAGTCGATCGCCCGGCGCGGCGAGAGCCGGCCACCGGCGAGGACGGAACGCAGCGTCTCCCCTTCGAGCAGCTCCTGGACCACGTAGGGTGCGCCGTCGCTCGCGTTGGTCCCGATGTCGTAGACGGCGGTGACGTTCGGGTGGTTCAGGACGCCGGCGGCCCTGGCCTCCTGCTCGAAGCGGCGGAGGCGGTCGGCATCGGCGGAAAAAGAGGCGGGCAGGACTTTGATGGCCACGTCGCGGCCGAGGCGCGGATCCCTGGCGCGATAGACCTCCCCCATCCCGCCCGCTCCGAGCGGCGCGAGCAATTCGTAAGGACCGAGGCGGGATCCGGGCGAGAGAGGCATCGGTCTGGCGCGATTCTAGATCGAGCGGCTCAGGACCTGCCGAGCTCGGGATCCCTCGCTATCGCTCGGGATGACGGCTCATTGGGCGGGGGCAAGCCCCGCCCCTACGACCGCTCGGCAACTGCAGGGGCGGCCCTCGCGGCCGCCCGGCTTCTTACGATTCGAGGGCGCGGATTCGCTTGTCCAGGTCGCCGAACGAGAGGCGAAGCATGGCGCGCATGTCGCGAAACTCCTCGGCCATTCGGGACAGGATTCCGTCAATCCGCTCGTTGGTCGAACCAACACCCTCTGCGAGAGTCCGAGTTTCCGACCGAAGTCCCTCGGCGAGGACGCTGGAATGACGCTTGACGTCGCCGATCTCGGAGCGCAGCCCTGCGAGCCCGGCGTTGAGGCTGCCCCTGACCTCGCCGATCTCGGAGCGCAGCTCTCCGGCGACGGCGTCGAGGCTGCCCTTGACCTCGCCGATCTCGGAGCGCAGCCCTGCGAGCCCGGCGTCGAGGTTGCCCCTGACCTCGCCGATCTCGGAGCGCAGCCCTGCGAGCCCGGCGTTGAGGCTGCCCCTGACCTCGCC
>DATBFU010000162.1:0-19336 GCA_036558325.1 Thermoanaerobaculia bacterium
GGGCAGCGCGCGCCGCGGTCGAGGAGGTTGACCGGCCAGAAGGCGCCGCAGCCGGAGCAGAGGGCGGGGAAGACGCAGAGGTATTCGTGGGACCGGATCCCGCCGCCGAGCGCCATCTTCGTCGAGAAGCCGCACAGGCACTGCGCGGCGATGATCGATCCCACGGACGCCCTGCGCGCGCGTCCGCGAACGCCTAGCGCCCGCTCCAGCGCGGCTCACGCTTTTGGAGGAAAGCGTCCATTCCCTCGGCGGCATCCTCGAGGAGCGCGCCGCGCGTCATGGCGTCGCCGGCGGTGTCGTAGGCGTCGGCGAGCGGACGGTCGATCTGGTCGTAGAAGGCGCGCTTTCCTCCCGCGATGACGGCGGGGCTGCGCGCGAGGATCGCGTCGACGAACTGCTGGACCGACGCGTCGAGGTCCGCGGCCGGAACGACGCGGTTGACGAGGCCCCACGCGAGCGCGGTCGCGGCGTCGATCGGCTTGCCGGTCAGGAGCATCTCCATCACGCGCTTGCGCGCGAGGTTGCGTCCGACGCCGACCGCCGGGGTCGTGCAGAAGACGCCGACGTTGACGCCGGGCAGCGCAAAGGTCGCGTTGTCGGAGGCGACGGCGAGGTCGCACATCGAGACGAGCTGGCATCCGGCGGCCGTCGCGATGCCGTGCACGCGCGCGATGACGGGTTGGGGGAGGCGCGTCAGCGAGAGCATCAGGCGGCTGCAGTCGTCGAAGAGGCGGCCCTGCCACGCCGCGTCGCCGGAGTGCGCGCGCATCTCCTTGAGGTCGTGGCCGGCGCAGAAGCCGCGTCCCTGGGCGGCGAGGACGACGACGCGCGCTTCGGGGTCGGCCGCGACCTCGTCCACGCGCGACTGGAGGGCGGCGAGCATCGCGGAGGAGAGCGCGTTGAAGCGGTCGCCGCGGTTGAGCGTCAGGCGGACGACGCCGTTCGCGCGGTCGGAGAGGACGTAGGGGTCGGGGACGGCGGGAGAGGGAGTCGGGTTGGCGCTCATGGGAGGTGGAGTGTATCGCCCGCGGGGAAGGGGCGGCATCCTCGGCGGGGAAGCTCGGGATCCCTCGTGGAAGACTCCTCGGGATGACAGGCCTTAGGCGCCCGATTGAGCTGTCATCCCGAGCGATCGCGAGGGATCCCGAGATCGGCAGGCCCTGAGCCGACCTAGCTCTTGCCCTCCGCGACGGTCAACCGCGCGCCGCCCGGCACGTCGTTGAGCGTCTGTGTCTTTCCGTCGGGCCACCGGATGTCGATCCGGTCGATCCTGGCCGCGGGTGCCGCGCCGCCGAGGCCGAACGTCAACGTCTTCTCGGGCGCCGACAGATACGACTGCCCGCCGGACACCTCGCACGTCGTCGTCCGGCCGCCGATCTTCGCCGTGGCGCGCGCGCCGATCGCGTCGCGGTTGCCCGGCTGCGCGCCGATGAGCCGCACGCGCACGCTCGCGTTCGGCCGGTCGGTCCGGTTGAGATAGACGCGCGCCGGGCCGCCGTTGGCGACGAGGATGATATCGACGTCGCCGTCGCCGTCGAGGTCCGCGTAGGCCGCGCCGCGCGCGACCATCGGTGCGTCGAGGTCGCCCGCGGCGGCGCGCAGGAACCGGCCGTCGCCGGCGTTCCAGTAGAGGATCGGCGACTGCGCGTAGGTCACGTCCTTCTGCACCTGCTGGACGGTCGGCTCGACGTGCCCGTTGGCGAGCAGCAGATCCAACCTCCCATCCAGGTCCGCATCAAAAAAGAAGACGCCGAACGTCAGCGACAGGAGCGACGACGGCCCGACGCCGCTCTTCGGCGATTCATCGAGGAAGACGTCTCCCTTGTCCGTCCAGTAGAGCGACTTGAGCTCGTTCGAGAAATTGCCGATCGCGAGCGTCGCGCCATGCCCGTTCTTCGTGTCGCCCCACGCGACGCCCATCGCGCCGCGCGACCGCCCGGCCTCGTCCACGGCGACGCCGGCTTCGACGCCGACGTCCTCGAACTGGCCGCCGCCCTCGTTGCGGTAGAGGTTGTTCGGCGCCGTGTCATTTGCGACGAGGAGATCCGTCCTGCCGTCGCCGTCGAAGTCGTACGGTGAGACGCCGAGCGCCTTCTGATTCACGTTGTAGAGGCCGGCCTTCTTCGTGACGTCCTCGAACTTGCCGCCGCCCCGGTTGCGATAGAGGTGCGACGGCGTGCCGGGATAGCGCTCGGGCGTGCAGTAGGACTTGGTCTTGCCGTCGAGCGTGCAGAAGAGGTCCTTCTGCGGCGTCCAGTCCACATAGCGGCAGACGAACAGGTCGAGCCGCCCGTCGCCGTCGAAATCGAGCCACGCGGAGGAGGTGCCCCAGCCCGAGTCCGCCACGCCGGCCCTGGCGGCGACCTCCTCGAACCTTCCGCCCAGGTTGTGGAAGAGGTAGTTGCGGCCGAGGCCCGTCACGTACACGTCGTCGCGGCCGTCCCCGTCGTAGTCGGCGACCGACGCGCCCATGCCGTAGAACACGCGCTCGAGCCCGGCCTCGCGCGTCACGTCGCGGAAGCGCGGCCGGTCGTCGTCGCCGACGCCGAGGTTCCGGTAGAGGGCGAGCGAGGATTTCTGCGACGACGCGCGCGGATCGCCCGGCCAGTAAGCGCCCGATACGAAGAGGAGATCCGGCTTGCCGTCGCCGTCGTAGTCGAGGACGGCGACGCCTCCGCCCATCGTCTCGGGCATCCACTTGTCGCCGCGCGCGCCGGTGACGTGCGTGAACGTGATGCCCATCGCCGCCGCGCGCTCCTCGAAGCGCACCGACGGCTGCGGCGTCGGCGTCGCGGGAGGAGGCGCCGCCGCGGACTTCTCCGGCGTCCGCCGGCAAGCCGAGAGCGACAGGAGGCCGGCCGCGGCGAGCGCCAGGCCCCTTCGCCCTCGCCCCCATGGGCGGGGGAGAGGGCCGGTGTGAGGGGGCGGCGTCTTCACCGCTGCGCCGGCGAAGACGCCGACAGCGCCGCCCGGTAGTCGATCGCCTCGCGCATCAGCGGCGGATGCGCGCGCTTGAGATAACCGAGGTCCGTCTCGTAGCCCTTCGGCCCGATCGTCGCGACCCACGGCGCGGGCTCCGCGGGCGGCGGCACGGCTTCGCTGTGGACGTGAATGGGCTGCGATTCGCGGTTGACCCAGGGATCGGTGCGCCGCAGGTCGGCCGCGATCGCGCGGGAGGTCTCGTCGTCCTTGTATTTGCGGTACGCCGCCTCCTGGAGGGCGGCGTTCTTCGAGTCGCCCTGCGCGCGATAGACGCGCATGAGGTTGTAGTGCGCCGTCAGGTCCTCGGGGTCGATCGCGAGCGTCTTGTCGTAGGCCGCGACCGCGCCGGGGTATTTGCCCGCGAGCCAGAGGACGGCGCCGAGGTTGTTCCATGCCACGCGGTCGAGCGGGAACTTGACGAGGACGTCGCGCAGGTCCTTCTCGGCGTCCGCGAGGCGTCCCTCGTCCTTTTCGAGCGCTGCGCGGAAGAAGGCCGTCTTGCCCCAGCCCGGCCGGATCTTCTCGGCCTGCTCGAGCGAGGCGCGCGCGTCGGAGAGGCGGCCCTCGGCGATCTCCACGCGCGCGCGATTGAGCGGCCCGTCGGGCTTGTCCGGCGCGAGCTCCGCGGTCTTCGTCCAGGCTTGCGCGGCGCCGCGGTAGTCGCCCTGCAGGAAGAGGCCGATGCCGTAGTCGTTCCAGCGCAGCCACGCCGGGTCCGTGTTGCCCCGGGGCTTTCCACCTCTGCCCGTGAGAGAAGGCCGGGAGGAGGGCGCTCCCACGGCGAACGTCACCTCATCGCCGGCGAGCGTCGTCACGGGAAGCGAGGGGTACGCCGACCCGAGCGAGAACGTCGTGTAGTCGCGCGAGAACTTCCGATAGCGCACGGCCGCCGAGAGCCGGATCTCGCCCTTCGCGTCCTTGGGGATCGTCAGGCGATAGTGGACGGTCCGCGCGGCGCCGGGACCGATGCCGTTGTTGAAGAGCGGGAAGTGGATGTCCTGCGGCTGGCGGCGGTCCATGTGCCCGCCGTCGTGGCCGATGACGTACGTCGTGAGCATGTCCGCCGCCGGATCGAGCCGGCCGGCGGCGTCGAGGACGCCGCTGCGAAAGAACGGCGCCGCGTCTCCGCCTCCGGATCCGGCGTCGCCTTCGAGCGACACCCAGGTTTCGTTCGAGTCGGAGGTGCCCTGCGTGTAGGGGTGTCCGACGCCGCGCGTGCGCACGACGACCTCGAGGTCGATCGTCTCGCCCGGCGTCACGGCGACGGGATCCGAGCCGGCGAGCACCGTCAACGCGTCGCCTCGCTTGATGGCGAAGAGGTCCACCGTCAGGACTTTGTTCCGGAGAAAGTCCTGGATCTTCTTCTCCGTCTCCCTGTCGCCGCGCACGAACGGGAGCGCCGTGTTGGCGGCGGGGAAGACGTGATCGTGCAGGAATCCCTTCTGGTTCCCGAACTCATCCGACCGGTACGGCGGCAGGTGGCAGTCGCGGCAGGCCTTGGGGGCCGGCGGATCGTAGAACGAGCGCACGGCGCGGCCCGAGACGCCGGAGTCGTACCACGTGTCGTAGTGATTCTGGCCGCGCATCCAGCGGTAGCTGTTGAGCGCCGGAATGAGCGCGACCTTGTGGCAGGTCGAGCAGAACTCGGGGGTTCGCATGACCGGCTTCATGAAGGTCTTGCGGTGGAGCGACGGCTCCATGCGGATGAGGAGGCGATTGACCGCGCGCAGCGTCTCGTTCTTCGAGAACGCGAAGGGGTACTGCTTCGACTCCTCGATGACGTAGGAGCCGTTGCCTTTGACGTCCTTGATCTCGGCGATCGAGTGGCACGACATGCACGTGAGGCCCTGCTGGGCTTCGAAGGAGTCGTACGAGAACTTCGCCTGCGTCGCCGCGCCCATCTGGCCGGTGAAGAGGACGACGGGATCGTGGCAGCCCGAGCACCACTTCGTGCGCTCGCGGCCGACCTGGTCCGCCATGAGCTCGACCGACTTCCGGTAGAACGGATTGTTGAACGACGAGAAGCGGTGCGCCGAGCGCTCCCACTGGTGGAAGGAGTCCGCGTGGCACTGCTTGCAGTAGTCGTTCGCCGCGAGCTTCTTTCCGTCGAGCAAGCCCTGGTCGAACGTCTCGGACGCCGACGGGAAGAAGACGGTGTCGCCGTTGACGTTGACGATGCGCTTCGGGGGCTTCTCGAGCTTCGCGAGGACCGCCATCGCGCCGAGGAAGAAGACGACCGCGCCGCCCCAGGCGTACAGCCGGCGGAACTGCAGCTTGTGGGTGTGCGCGCGGCGATGAAGGATGAAGGCCACGAGCGCGAGCGGCACCGACGCCACGTGCCCCAGCCAGATCAGGCGGTTGTTGAGCGTCGCGCCCCGGAAGGTCATGTAGATGCCCGTCGATACGCAGACGACGGCGAGCGAGAAGATCGCCAGTCCCGCGTACTTCGCGCGCTTGTTCCACATCCGGATCATCCGCTTCGCGTGTGTCAGCGCGAAGACGAAGAACGGGATGGCGATCAGGAGCCCGAGCGTCAGATGGAGCAGCAGCATCGCGTAGAAGAACGCGGTGTCGCGCGTGAACGCGGCGAGATAGATCGCGTTCGCCGCCATGATGCCGAGCGGGATGAGCAGCAGCCGATAGAGGCGGCGCTGCCAGGGTCGGAGAACGCCGGGAGGTTTCGAAGCGGCCTTCGGAGAGCTCTCTCCGCTCACGAAGCGGATTCTAACCGCGAGGGGTCACTCCGCGGGAACGTAGATGCCGTCGCCGGAGGTGTTGTCGTTCACGGTCGCGTAGGTGAGGACGCGCCCGCTGCCGGACACCACCTGATACCGCAGATAGAAGTTCACGGCCGTGGCGTCCGTCCCGCCGAGCAGATCGGTGCTGCTCGTCTGGACGAGGGTGTTGGGCGAGAGCGGATAGTCGCGGGTGCCGATGACGGAGCCGTCGGCTCCGTTGTACGCGGTCACGCGGACGACCGCGCTCTGGCCCGCGACCTCGATGAAACCGAAGTTGCAGCGGGAGCCGGTCGCGAGCGGCGAGGCCGAGAGGCCGATGGCGGTGAGCGTTTTCCCCCCGCCCACGGCGGTCGAAGCCGGGACGGCCTGCACCGAATAGCCCGAGGATCCGCCGAACTTCGGCACGAGCGTGTTGTTCGTCACGACGAGGCGGGCCGCGTGGTCCGGGTGGATCCGCAGACCCGCCACGGAAGGATCCTGAAGGCCGAACTCCGACACGAGGACGTCCAGCTTGGCGAGCGTCTCGCCGGGCGCGAGCGTCCAGGTGCGCGGCGGGTTCGGCGTGCCGGTCAGGCGGTTCGGGAGCAGCGAGACCGTGAGGTTGACGGGCGCCGTATCGGTGTTCGTCACGTACACGTTCGTCGTGAAGAAATCGCCGTGCGCGCCGGAGAGGTGCGCCGACTGCGTCAGGATCAGGTCCTCGGGCGAAGCCGCGGGGTTCATCGCCGGCTGGAAGATCGAGTCGCCCGTGATGTCGTCCACGTAGGTCGCGAAAGGGATGATCCGCCCGGTGGGCGAGAGGACGGTGAAGTTGACGCGGAAGTTGTCCTGCGCGGGCAGGCCGAGAGACGTGATGACGTCGCCCAGGATGGGCGTCGTGTTCGGGCCGGCCGTGATCGTCGTCGAGCCGAGCACGGAGCCCGAGGCGTCGAGCACCTCGACGAGCACCTGGACCGGGTTGCCGGAAACTTCCGTGAAGGCGACGTTGCTGTGGAACTCCCCGCTCTTGATGAGGCCGTTGGCCGTGGCGGTGCCGCCGCCCATGGCGAGCCCCTGCGACGTCGCGAAGCCGGGCACCGCGTGGCCGAACGAGCCGTTGGGCGAGTTCGTGTAGAGGCGCCCGCTGATCATGAAGTTGGGATCCGAGGACGTCGCGAAGATCGGCCCGAAGGAGTCGGCGAAACCGAACTCGTTCGAGACGAGGTCGTCGAGCTCGAGAACCTGTCCCGGGCCGATCGTCTTCGTCGCCTTCGACGCGTCGGCGCCCGTGCGGCCGGCGGGCACGTAGAAGATCGAGAAGTCTCGCGGCGCGTTTCCGGGGTTGTAGACGTGGATGTCGGAGAGGAAGAACTTCGATCCCTGCGAATGCGCCGACTCGGGCAGCACGCGTCCGACGACGTTCTGCGGGATCGCCGCCGTCGGCTGTCCCGGCTCGAGCTGGATCGCGAAGTTGCGGATCTTGCCGTGGGAGAGGCCGCTGTTCGCGACTTTGTCCTCGACCGTCAGCGTCCAGACGCCGTTGGGATTCTTTCCGCCGAAGACGCCGAGCGATTGCGCCGGCACGTCGCTGCGGCCATAGATCGCGTTGATCGGGTGCTCGTGCTCGCCCGTCTGATCGTGGAGAAGGACGGCCGTGCCGTCGGGCCCCGTCAGCGTGACGCGCAGCTGCTGCGGGTCCGGATGGTCGATCTCGACCCACACGTCGATTCCCGCGATGCTCGCGGTGAAGCCCGAGATGGTGACCGATGCGCTCGCCGATCCGCTCCCGTCGGGAATCTGCGGCGCCGTGCCGAGGAAGGGGAAGAACACCGAAGGATCGAACTGGACCGCGGCGAGAACGTCGAGCCGCGGGGTCGTGACGCCGTTGCGCGAATCGGTGATCGGGGTTCCCGTGGCGCGAAGGATTCCGACGATCGAGGCGGGCGGCATCGTCGGATGGATCTGGCGCATCAACGCGACCGCGCCCGTGACCGCGGGAGCCGACGCGGACGTGCCGGCGAAGAGCGTGTTGCCCTGCCCCTTGTCCGCGACGACCCAGAAGGCGCCGGGCGCGAGCATCGAGAGGTTCGTCGCGGAGTCCGAGAAACAGACGACCTGGTCCGGCGCCGTCGGCGCGTCGGTGCACTGCACGGCGCCCTTGTCGTCGAGCCAGCTCCGGCTCGCATCGGTCTGCGAGTACACGGCGCCCACCGAGACCGCCGACGAGACGCAGGCCGGCGCCGCGAGCGCGTTGGCGGTCCCGTCGTTTCCGGAAGCGACGACCACGACGAGGTTCATCGAGACGGCCGAGTCGAAAGCCGTCGTGTAGTCGGGCAGGTCGTCGTCGCAATAGCCGTGGTCTTGAGAATCTTCGAAGCCTCCGCCGAGCGACAGGTTGACGGCGTCGAGGCCGAAGTCTTCGCGATGAGTGATCGCCCAATCGACGCCGGAAATGATGTCGGAGTCGTTCGCGGTGTCGGAGCAGTGATTGTTCGTGGCGTCCTTGGACTTGAAGACTTTGACCGCCACGATCTTGGCGTCGGGCGCCACGCCGGCGGCGCTCGCCGCGATGGCCGCGACCGAGGTGCCGTGGCCTTCGCAATCCATCGGGTCGCTGTCGTTGTCGGCGATGTCCGTTCCGCCGACGACCTTCGCGTTCGGGAAAGGCGCGCCGCCGAGGGCGGGGTTCGTGTAGTCGACTCCCGTGTCCACGACCGCGACGGTCTGGCCGGCGCCGGTCGCGCCCTGATCGTTTGCCTGGTCGCTGTGGATGAGGAGCACGGCGTTCTGCGCCTGGACCTCGAGGGGCTTCTTCGTCTGGTCGAGCGTGATCCAGTCGACCGACGGGTGATTGGCGAGCGTCAGGAGCGCGGCGCGCGTCACGGAGACGGAGAGGAGGGAAAAGCTGCCGTAGAAGTGGCGGACCGCGAGCTCCTCGGACGGCATCTGCTCCGCGAGCGTCTTCTGCGCCTCGAGACGCACGAGGCGCCGCGCGGGCTCGCCCGCGGGATCGGGGTGGAGGCGCAGCTGCCGGGCCGACGGCGTTCCGTCCCGGACTCCCAGGATGACGTCGATCCGCTCCGCGCCGGCGTTGAGCTTCCGCAGGACCCGGGCGTCGGCGCGGGGCGCTTCGGCGGGCGAGATCGGGGCATACACCGCCGCGCGCGCGATTGTCGCGGGGAGGAACAGAACCGCCAGGACGGTCAGCGGGGAGCGGCGCATCGTTACGGTGTCACCTCGTCAGAGAACGGCGATCCGAAACAAAACTCCAGTATAGCCGGTGCGAACCCCGTGCCAGGTTTCGAAATTCCTGCTTGAGCTATGGTTAACGCGTGCGCGCCGTCTTCGCCGATTGTCACGTCGGGCGCCGTCCGGGCGACGAAGGGCCGTTCTTCGACGCGCTCGAAGAGGCCTGCCGGCGCGGCGCAAAGGCGATCACGCTGCTCGGCGACACCTTTCACTATTTCATCGCACGGCGCAATTTCGAGACGCCGGCCATCCGCGACTTTCTGGGCCGCGTCGAGGCGCTCGCCCGGAAAGGCGTTCCGGTGACCTACGTGGAGGGCAATCGCGACTTCTTCCTGCGCGGCTCGTACGCCGAGAAATATTTCGGCCGGGTCTGCGACGCGGAGACCTTCCGGGCGGGCCCGCGGCGGTTTTTCGCGACCCACGGCGACCTCCTGAACGAGCGCGACTACCCCTACCGCTTCTGGCGCTTCCTTTCGAAGAACCCGGTCTCGCGCGCCGTCGCCGGGCTCGTGCCGCGCGGAATCGCCAACCGTTTCGTGTGGAAGGTCGAAGCGCGGCTCGACAAATCGAACTTCAAGCACAAGTCCCGGCTGCCGCTCGAGACGATCCGCGAGTTCGCGCGGCGCCGCGTCGCCGAAGGCGCGGACGTCGTGCTCCTCGGCCACTTCCACAAGTCCTGGGCCGAGGATCTGGGCCCGGGGCGCGTCGAGATCCTTCCCGCGTTCGTCGACGAGAAGCGCTGGATGGAGATCGGCGAGGACGGGGAGATGCGCCTCGTCGGCGCCTGACGCCTCGAGCCGGAGGCGCGTCCTCTCCCGTGGACTTTCTCGTTCTGCCGCGCGCCCGCGAGGTCCGCGGCGAGGTGCGCGTGCCGGGCTCGAAGAGCGCCACGAACCGGGCGCTCGTTCTCGCGGCGCTGTCGGAAAAGCCCGTCGAGATCTCGGGGCCGCTCGAGAGCGGCGACACGGCCGTCCTCCTCGAGTGCCTGATCGCGATGGGGGCGCGGGGCGGCGCCGGCGCCGGCGGCGCACCGGACACGCTGCGTCTCGGCGGCCCGCTCGGAGGCGATCGGTCGCGCGAGATCGCGCTCGACGCCGCGGACTCGGGGACCGCGGCGCGATTTCTCGCCGCGGTGTGCGCGGCGGTGCCGGGACGGTTCCGCCTCGACGGGTCGGCGCGCCTGCGCGAGCGGCCGATGGCGGAGCTCGTCGCGGCGCTCGCTTCGGGCGGGGCGGAGATCGCTTGTCTCGGGCGCGAAAACCATCTGCCGCTCGCGATCTCCGGCGGCACGCTCCGGTCGGGAGCGCTCGAAGTCGACGCGTCGCGCTCGAGTCAATTCCTTTCGGCGCTCCTTCTCGCGGGAGTTGCCGTCGACGGCGGCCTGACCGTCGCGGCTTCGGGTCCCGTCGTCTCGTCTCCGTACGTCGAGGAGACGCTCGCGGCGCTCGCGGCCTTCGGGCACGAGGTGCGCCGGGACGGTTCGTCTTTTGCCGTCCGCGCCGGTGAGCGCGGACGTCTCGCGCGCCGGTACGAGGTGCCGGGCGACGACTCCTCGGCCCTTCCGCTCCTCGCGGCGGCCGGCGCCGCCGGCGGGCGAGTGACGGTGCGGGGCGTCCGTCCGGATTCGGTCTCCGCCGACGCGCGCGCCCGGGCCGTCCTCGAGCGTATGGGCATCGCGATCGCTTCCGGGACGGACGCGGTGACGGCGAGCTTCGCGGGGAAGCGGCTCGCGGCCGTCGCGGCGGACGCCTCGGACTTTCCGGACGCGGTGGCGACGCTCGTCGCTCTGGCGGCCCTCGCGGAAGGCGAGAGCCGCTTCCACGGCATCGGGCACCTGCGTCTCAAGGAGAGCGACCGCATCGCCGCGCTCGCGGCGCTCGTCGAGGCGGCCGGCGGAGGCGCCCGCGCCGGAGAGTCGGAGCTCGTCGTCTCCGGGGGACTTCGAGCGGACGGCCTCGTCCGCCTTCCGACGGCGGGCGACCATCGGATCGCCATGGCCGCCGGGCTTCTCGCGATCGCTCGAGGAGACTGCTTGATCGACGATCCGGGCTGCGTCGCCAAGTCGTATCCGGGATTCTTCCGGGATCTGACCGCCATCTGCCGCCGCTGATCCTTCGGCCGAGCGCAGCGGTCATTCCGAGGAGACCTCGACGAGGGATCCCGAGCTTCTTGCCGAGGATGCCGCCTCACGGCTCGGGGCCTGCCGAGCCCGGGGTCCTCGCTTGGGACGAAGCCCGAAGCGCCCCTCGCGACAATCTAGCGGGCGAGACCTCGGAAAAACATGGAAGCTCTCAGGAAGCCCGCGTCGCTCCCGCGGGCCGCGCGGCCGGAGGCCCGCGAAGCCGCGATCGCCGAGCGCTTCGCGCTTCCCGCCGCGCGATCGCGCTGGACCGAGCTGCTGCCGCTCGCGCACGCGACGCTGCCGGCGCCGATCGCGTTCGAGCGCGACGGGCCGTGGCTTCTCGTTCGACGGCGCCCGCCGCCCGGCCGGCCGGTTCGCGACGGGCGCGTTCCGCGCGCTCTCGCCGCGCCGCTGCTCCTCCAGGCGGCCGCGGCGCTCGCCTTCTTCCAGGCGCACGGGTTCGCGCTGACCGCGGACGATCTCGGCGACGCGTTCTGGGACCGCGCGGAGGGGACGGCGCGCCTCTGGCTGCCGCGCTCGCCGGCTTCGGTCGTCTCGGAGTCTGCGTCGGCGCCGCCGGCGGCGGTCCTCGGCGCGTTCCTCCATCGCCTCTGCCGGCGCGGCGGGCGCATCGCGGATCCGGAGGCGGCGGATCTCGCGCGCCGGCTCGCGCGACCCGAGGCGATCGGGCGGCGCGCCGAGGCGGCCGTCGCCGACGTCTACGGTTCGTTTCCCGCTCTCGCAGGGCCGCCGGCCGCCGAGGCGCGGCGGCGAACGGCGGGATCGGCGGGCGAGTTCCGCCGCGGCGCCGCCGAGCGCGCGGTTCTCGAATCGGGCCGGGCCGCGCTCGAGGGTCTTCCGGCGCGCGTCTTTCCGGCGGACGGATCGCCGCTCGCCGCCGGATCGTTCCTGCCTCTCGAGCCGCCGGCAGGAAGCGCCGCCGAGGCGTGCCGCCGTTTGCGGGAGCTCGCCGATCGGGACGCGGCGTCGGGGCCCTCGGCGTGGATCGCCGTCGGCATCGAGACATGGGACCCGCTCTCGCGTCGTGCGCTCGACATGGCGGCGCGCTCGCTGCCGCCGGAAGTCGCGCTGCGGGCCCTGCCGGTCCGGGCGGCGGCGCCGCGTCAATCCGACGAGTGGCGCCGCGAGATCTTCGTCCCGTGCGGCACCCTCGCGGCGTCGCTGCGGTTCTACGAGCGGCTCGCCGAAGAAACGCGCGAGGATCCCGAGCGCGGCGCGCCGCTCGCGGAGGCGGCGCTCGGAAGCGCGGGGTGGGCCGCGTTCGTTTCGGATCCGACCGGCCAGGCGCCGTTTCCCGAGCAGCCCTCCGTGGCGCGGCGCCCGCGAGCGGCTCCGGGGCGGGCGGCGGCCGGCGGCGAAGCCGGCGTCGGCGACGACCTCGAGCGGCTTCTCGCCGACGGGGCTGCCCCCGAAGCGCTCGCGGCGGTGGAACTCTGGCGCCGCCGCGTCCCGGGCCGCTCCGACGAGGCGTGGTTCGAGGTCGCGGCGCGTTTCTCCGCGGCCGGAGTCCGCATGCCCGCCTGGCTCGAGCGCGTCGAGGCGGAGCGGCTGCTCGCCGGCGGTCGTCCCGCGGAGTCTCGTGCGCTCTTCGAGCTCCTCGCCGGCAACGCGGGCGCCGAACCGGAGGAGCGGCGCTGCTCGCAGCTCCGCGCGGCGGAGGTCTCGAGCCGCCTCGAGGGACCGTCGGAGGCGGGCCGGCGCGCCGCGCGATGGCTCGAATCGTTCCCCGACGCGCCGGAAGGCGAACGCGTGCGCGCGCTACGGCTCGAGGCGGGCGGGCTCGCGCGGGACGGACGCCATGCGCCCGCGCACGTCCGGCTCGACGAAGCGGACCGCGTCGCCGCGAAGTTGCCGGCGGCCGAGCGCATCGAGAACGCGCTCGCCCGCGCCGCGGCGCTCTCTCTCGAGGGCCGCTTCGACGAGGAGGCCTCGATCTACGAGCGCTGGCGCTCCGCGGCGCTCGCCTCCGGAGACGACGCGCTCGCCGCGCGATTCGTCTCGCAGGAGGCGCTCGGGCTCGGCGACCGCCGGCGCTTCGGTCAGGCCGCGGCGCGGCTCGAGGAGGCGCTCGCGGTCCTCCGCGACGACCCTTCCGAGAGGGCGCGCATCTCGATCGATCTCGCGGCGACGCTCTTCCACGCGGGCCGGCCGGCGCGGTGCCGGGAGCTGCTCGACGACGCGGCGTCCCTCGCGTCGGTCTCCGGCCGCCGCGATCTCCTGCGGATCGCGCGCTCGAATCGCATCGAGCTCGACGTGGCGTCCGCCGACTGGGAGGCGGCCGGCGCCTTCGCGCGGGAGCTCTTCGAGGAGGCCTCGCGCGACGCCGACGAGCTGTGGCTCCTCGTGGCCCTTCACCACCGCTCCCGCATCGCGCTCGGGCGCGGCGATCTGGCGCGCGCCGCCGACGACAACGCCCGGGCGCGCGCTCTCGCGGCGAAGCTCGGCGACCGGCTCGAGATCGGCGAGCTCTGGCTCGAAGAGGGGGACCGGCTCGCCTATGCCGCCGACCCCGAGGGCGCCCGGCTCGCGTGGCAGCGGGCGGCGGCCGATCCGCCGGACCGTTGCGACACGGAGCGGGTCGCGGCGGAGCGTCTCGCCGAGCTTTCCTGGAAGGAGGCCGGGCCCCCCGAGAGCGCGCGCGAGGCGCTCTCCCGTGGCATCGCGGCCGGCGACTACGCGAGCGCCGCGCGGGCCGCCCGCTGGCGAGCGCTCCTCGGCGAGGGCGCGCTGCCGCACGGCCTCGCGTCGGGCGCCGAGCGGCTGCTGCGCGAGCGCGGCGGCGGAGCGCTCGCCGACCTCGTCTTCGGTCCGGCGGCGGATTCCCCGATCCGCGTCGAAGCCGTGCCGGTCGAATCGCTGCGGCGGCTTCGCGAAGCCATCGCTTCCGGGCTCTCCGGCGAGGATGCCGTCGGCGTCGAGCGGCTCACGGGCGCCGGGATCCGCGGTCTCGAGCTCCTCGACGCGGACGGGCGCGCCGTTCTGCGGCTCGGCGCTCCCGGCGGAGGCGGCGGCGTCTCCCGCGATCTCCTCGCCGGCGCGTCGCGCTACCGGCTGGTGCTCCCGCCGGGGACGCCGGAGCCGCTCTCGGCCGCCGCGGCGATGCTCGCCGAGACGCTCCTCTTTCGCGCGCCGGCGCCGGCAGCCTCCGCCGGCGGTTTCGCCGAAGGCTGGCGCCGCCGCGGCGTGGTGACGGGGGACGCGTCGATGGAAGAGCCGTGGCGTCGTCTCGAGCGCTTCGCGGCGCGCCGCGTCACCGTCCTCGTTCGCGGCGAGTCGGGCAGCGGCAAGGAGGCGGTGGCGCGCGCCGTCCACGCGCTCTCGCCGCGGGCCTCGGGTTCCTTCGTCGCGGTCAACGTGCCGGCGATTCCCGCCGCGCTCATCGAGAGCGAGCTCTTCGGGCACGCGCGCGGCGCGTTCACGGGCGCCGAGAGGGATCGTGCGGGACTCCTCGAAGAGGCCGCGCGCGGCACCATCTTCTTCGACGAGATCGGCGACCTCGCGCTCGAACTCCAGGCGAAGCTCCTGCGCGCGCTGCAGGAGGGCGAGATCCGGCGTCTCGGCGAGAACCGGCCGCGCGCGATCGACGTCCGCGTCGTGTCGGCCACGTCCCGCGATCTCGCACAGGAAGTCGAGGCCGGGCGGTTCCGCGAGGACCTCTTCTATCGGCTGCACGTCGCGGTGATCGCCCTGCCGCCTCTGCGCGAGCGCGGCCGCGACGTGGTGCGCCTTGCGCGTCACTTCCTCGATGCGTTCGGCCGCGACGGCGGTCCCGGCGCCCTGCGTCTCTCGCCCGAGGCCGCCGCCGCTCTGGCGGCGCACTCCTGGCCGGGGAACGTGCGGGAGCTGCAGAACGCGATGGCGCAGGCCGCCGCGCTCGCGGATGGCGACGGGGTGATCGGCCCGGCGCATCTGCCGGAGGCGATCCGGCGGGCGCGGCCTCGCGGGCGGACGGAGAGCTATCGCAGCCGCCTCGACGCGCACCGGCGGGGCATGATCTCGGACGCCCTCGAGCGCGCCGGCGGCAATCGCAGTCTCGCGGCGCGGGACCTCGGTCTGTCCCGTCAGGCGCTGCGGTATCTGATCCGGGAGCTCAACGTCGCGGCGCCGGCGCCCGCGCCCGCGCCGCGCGGCCGGACGTGACGGAGGGCGAGGCGGGCTAGACTCTCGCCTCCGTGGGGAGTCGTTGGGCCGCCGCTCTGCTGATCGCGGCGAGTCTCGTTCCCTTCGCGAACGGCCTCGGCGGCGACTTCACGTACGACGACAAGGCGATCGTCCGCGACAACCCGCGGATCCGGTCGGCCGCCACCTTCGGCCAGCTCTTCGAGACCTCGTACTTCGGCGGCCCGCACGGCACGGGGACGGCGTACCGCCCGATGCTGCTCGCTTCGTTCGCTGTCGAGTGGTGGATCCACGGCGGGAAGGCCCTGCCGTTCCACGCGGCGAATCTGCTGTTCCACGCCGCGGCGACGCTCCTCCTGTGGCGGCTCCTCGTCGCGCTCGCCTTCGGAGAGGCCGTCTCGCTCGCCGCGTCGCTTCTCTTCGCTGTTCATCCGATCCACGTGGAAGCCGTCACGAGCCTCGTGGGCCGCGGCGAGACGCAGTCCGCGGTCTTCGTCCTCCTGTTTCTGCACCTGGCCGTCCGCTGGTGGCGGCGCCCGGAGCGGCGGCGGCTGCGGCTCTGCGCGGCGCTGCTCTGTTACGCGGTCGCGCTCCTGACCAAAGAGAGCGCGGCCGCGGCGCCCGCGCTGGCCGCCCTCTGTTTCCTGCGGCTCGAAGAGGGGACCGCCGCTCGGAGACTCGGGCGCGCGCTCCTTCGCGGAGCGCCTCTCTACGCCGGCGCGGCCGCCGTGCTCGCCGGATTCTTCGGACTGCGCGAATGGGTGCTCGGCGGTTTCCTGCACTCGGGCAACGTCGGGATCTTCGAGGTCGAGAACCCGCTCGCGGCGCTCCGGCCGTTCGCACGCGTCGCGAACGCGGCCCTCGTTCTCCTGCGTTACGTCGGACGCATCGTCTTTCCGCTGCGCCTCTCCGCGGACGAGTCGGCCTGGTCGATCCGTCCGGTCGCGGCGGCGTCGCTCCCCGCGATCGCGGCCGTCGTTCTCTTCGGAGCCGCGGTTCTTCTCGCCCTCGCGCGGCCCCGTGCGGTCGCGGCCTTCGGGCTGCTCTTCTTTCTCGGGGCGATTCTGCCGGCCTCGAACCTCTTCTTCGCCACGGGCACGATCTTCGCGGAGCGCGTCGCCTATCTGCCGGCGGCGGGTCTGTGTCTGATCGCGGGCAGCGCGCTCGCGGCGCCGGGCGGGCCCCGGGCGCTCCTCGCGGCGGCGGCCGTGCTCCTCGCCGCGCGCACCGCGGCGCGCGGCATGGTCTGGTGGAGCGACGAGCGGCTCTTCGAGAACAGCGCCCGCGTCGCGCCGGAGAGCGCCAAGAGCCGCTACAACTTGGGCTACATCCGCGCCGAGCACGCGCGCGACGCCGAGGGGCTCGCGTCGTACGCGCGCGCGACGGACATCTACCCGAAGTACTGGGACGCCTGGGCGGGAAAGGGGAAGTGCGAGCGGGATCTCGGCCGATACGAGGAAGCGCGCCGCTCCTACGCGAAATCTCTCGAGGCGCTGGCGTCCTACGAGAACGGGTTCTTCGGTCTGGGCCTCGTCTGCGAGGCGGAAGGCCGCGACGCCGAGGCGCTTGCGACGTACCGGCGCGGCCTCCTGAAGAATCCGGACTCGCTTCCCCTGGTGTTCCGCGCGTCGACGGTCGCCTCGCGGCTCGGCGACCCGGCGGCCGGCCGCTGGTGGAAGCGCGCCCTGGCGGCGCACCCCGAGTCGCTTCCGACGCGGTTCGGCTACACGCAGTGGCTGCGGACGCGCGGGGACGAGGGATTCCGCGTCGAGCTCTGGCGCATCCTCGCGGCGGCGCCGCGCGATGCCGGAGCCTTGCGTCTCGCCGCCGAGGACGGCGAGGCGCGCGGGCATCTTTTCGGCGCGGCGCTCGCTCGCGAGCGCATCTTCCGCGGCTCCCGGACGGGCGCCGACCTGCGCCGTCTGCTCGCGGCGGCCGACGCGAGCCCGGCCTATGCGCGGCGCTTCGACGCCCTGCGCCGGCGGCTGGAGCGCGAGGCGCCGTGGGCGTTCACGTCCGCCGCCGCAAAGGGCTTTCCGGGCCCCTCCGTCACGGCCTCGGCGTCTCCCGGCTCTCGCGGTGGAGGATGAGCCGGCGGCGGCGGCGCGCCGCGCGCTCGGCGACGCGCGGGTGCCGCCGGTGGACGAGCCGGAGGGCCGCCCGCGCGATGAAGTACGTCCCGAAGCCGATCGCGATCGACAGGATCGTCGTTCCGAGGAGGAACGCCTCGAGCCGCGGCAGGAATCCGTGGCCGCCGAAGACCGCGCGCGCGGTCTCGATCGGGTGGAGGATCCACGTCGACCCGCTCTCCGAGAGCGCTTCCCATTTGAGCTGCGGCACCTGGCGGGCGCGTTCGCCGAGGAGGACGCGCCCGAACTGATAGCCGGCCGCGAAAACGGGCGGAAGCGTCCACGGATTGCCGACGAACTGGCCGAGCACCGCGTCGAGCCGGTTCAGGCCGAACAGGTACGCGAGGGCGAGCGCGAGGACGAAGTGCAGGCCGAGGAACGGGGAGAACCCGACGGCGACTCCGAGCGCGATCGCCGCCGCGACGCGCTCCGCCGGCTCCTCGCGGCCGAGCCAGTCGAGCAGCAGGATCCGCCAGCGCCGCCTCCAGCGCAGCGGGTGGCGCCGGCGCATGAAGGCGCGGCTGGTGAAGATCTTCACGCCGACGGTCCTCCGAGATGGTCGTAACCCATGCCGCCGACGTCGCGGTCGCCCGCGGCGGAACGGAGGACGGCGCCGCGGCCGGGCTCGAGCCATCCGACGGCGACAACGGGAATGCCGTCCGAACCCGTCCCCGGAACCTCGGCGGCCCGCTCGCGGGGGACCGCGAATAGAAGCTCGTAGTCGTCTCCTCCGGCGAGGAGCATCTCGACGGCGTCCTTTCCGGCGGCGCGCGCGTAGGCGGCGAGTGCGGGGGACACCGGCAGCCGGTCGGCCTCGATCACCGCGCGCAGATCCGAGGCCCCGGCGAGCCGTGCGGCGTCGAGGCCGAGCCCGTCGGAGACGTCGATCGCGGCGCGCGCGAGGCCGCTCCCCGCGAGCGATTGCCCGAGGGCCAGGCGAGGCTCCGGGTCGCGGTAGGCGGCGACGAGCTCGCGGGCTTGCGCGTCGGACAGGCCGGCCGGGAGCTCCCGAGCTTCGGCGCGCGCCCGTTCGATCGCCAGGCCCGCCGCGGCGCGCCCGGGAAAACCCGAGAGGTAGAGGACGTCGCCCGCGCGCCCGCCCGAGCGCAGGATCGGGCTCCCCGCCGCCGCGGGCCGTCCGGCGAGGGCGATCGAAACGATCGTGCGGTCGGCGGCGGAAAGGTCGCCGCCCACGAGGGCCACGCCGAGCGGCGTCGCGCGGGAGAGGGCGCCGCGCGCGACGGCGAGCGCGTAGTCCTCGCCCCGCGGAGCGCGGAAGGCGATCGACAGCAGGAAATGCTCCGGCACCGCGCCCATCGCGGCGAGGTCCGAGAGATTCACGGCCAGCGCGCGGCGGCCGATCGCGAACGGGTCCTCGCCCGGGAGGAAATCCACGCCCTCGACGAGCAGGTCGGTCGTCAGGACAAGCGGGGCCGGCGAGGCCGCGATGACCGCGGCGTCGTCGCCCGGGCCGACGAGCACGCGCGCGTCGGGCGGCAGCTCCGCCGTGAGCCGGCGGACGAAGCAATCCTCTCCCGCCATGGACGAGCCATTATTTCCGAGACGGCGGGGTCCGTGCCCAGGGCTTTGGGATGGGCCGGAGTCGACGCCGGCCCGCTCGACACCCTCCGGACCGAAACGCGCGGCTGCCGGTCGTCTTCGACCGCCGCAGCCGAAGTCTTCAGGCCCGCGGCACGCGCGCCGGCCGGGGCCGCCCGGCCTTCGCCGCCTGGACCGAGATCTCGCGGGGCGGCGCGGGCTCCGCGGCGGCGGCCGGAGCCTCCGCGGCGGCCGCGGGCGGCGCGACGAGCGCGATCTCCAGGACCTCGTCCACGCGCTCGACGTAGCGGAACTCGATACCGTGCAGGATCCGCGAAGAGATCTGCGTCACGTCGCGCCGGTTCTGTTTCGGCAGCACGATCGTCCGAATCTGCGCCTGTCGGGCCGCGAGGACCTTCTCCTTGACGCCGCCGATCGGGAGCACTTCTCCGCGGAGC
>DATBFU010000163.1:0-17114 GCA_036558325.1 Thermoanaerobaculia bacterium
AGTCGTTCTCCTTCGCGTAGGACACGTCGATCGACGGCAGATGAGCGCCGAACTTCCGACCGTACGAGAGCGCGGCGGACTTGCGCGCATCGGTATAGCTCGCTTGCGGGAAGCTGCCGCTCGCAATCGTGTGGCCCGAGGCCGAGGTCGTGACGTCGGAGGTCGGATAGGCGCCGGTGGGCGAGGCGCCCGAGATGGCGTCGTAGCCGAGGAGAAGACTGAGCTCCCCGGAGTTCTCCCCGAGGTCCTGCTGGAGGAGAACGACCGGGTTCAGGACCTGCGTGCGGCCGCCGGACTCCTTGTAGAAGAGGAACTTCGTATCGACCGACGTCCCTTGTCCCGCCGCGTCGCGCGCCGCGAGGGCGCCAAGACCGGTCGCAATCCAGGGAAGCTCGCGCATTCGGCGGGAGCGCCCCCGAGAGGGCCGCGTCGCGGGAGCCTCAGTTGCAGCCACATCCGCCCCCGGCCGCGCCGCCGTCTCCCGCGGCGCCCTCCTTGCTCGCGTGGATGTGCTCGCGCAGCTGGCGCGTGATGGGATCGCCGTCGAGGTTCATGAAGGAATCCGCGAGATAGCCGCGCTGCCAGGCTTTCACGACGCCCGTTGCCTCGAGGCCCGCGCCGACGCGGAGGTCGCTCCCGGGAGGCAGCGGCCTGCCGGAGAGGAGCACGTCGAGAGCCGCCTCGAGCCGCGCGTGCGCCTTCGCGTCGCCTCCCTCGAAGCGCGCGGCGACGCGGCCGTCGCGATCGAGGAGGAAAGTCGTCGGCATCGCGACGACGCCGAACGTCTCGCCGGCCCGGCCGCTCGGATCGCGTGCGATCGCGAACGCGACGGGCACCTGATCGAGAAACGTCTGGACCGCATCGCCGTCCGTTTCGAGCGTGAGGCCGACGACGCGCACGCCCTTCGCCGCGTACTGCGTCTGGAGCCTGTCGAGATACGGAAAGCTCGTGCGGCAGGGAACGCACCACGAGGCCCAGAAGTCGAGGACGACGAGGTTGCCTCGGAGGGAATCGAGCGAGAACGCGGCGCCGTCGAGCTTCTGGAGGGAAACGGCCGGCGAGTTGTCGCGCGCGGGTGCATCTTTGGAGAGCGCGGCGAGAAGGAGCGCGGCGGCGAAGACGCCGAGCGCGCGCGACCGCAAAGGTGCCTCGAGACTCGGCCCATGCTTCTTGCTCGTGGATTCCTCCGCGGCGGAAGTTCAGCAAGCCTCGCGCCATCGAGTATGCGCCCGACGGTGTCGCAATTTGAAGATGGATTCGACCTCGCGCGGAGTCACTCCGTCCACCGCGAGTGTCAGAGGCGCGTTCGAATTTATCTGGGGGTTATTTTTGCGGCCGCCTTCAGCGGAATCTTCGCGGGCGGGAAGCACTGCTGATCGTTGCAGGCCTGATAGGAGAGATTTCCTTCGAGCGTGACGTCGGCGCCGCCTTTCGCCGGTACTTCGAGGTCCGTCTCGAAGCGCACGGTTCCCGTATAGACGCGCAGCGGCTTGTCCGAGAAGGAGAACTTCTTCTCCTCGTCTTTCGCGTAGCGGATCGGAGAAAGCGTGCCCGCCGACGCCGTCAGCGCCGCGGCCGTCGGGATGAGATACGGCTCCGAGGGCGTGTGGCTGTTGACGTGCCAGCCGGGCCCGATCGTCATCTCGATCGCGACGGTCGTCTTCGCGCCGGCCTTGACCTCGGGAGGCGCGACGAGCTTCGCGCGGATGTCGGGCCCTCCGGCGGCGGTGGAAAGAGCGGCCGATGCGAGAAAGAGGAGCGTGAGGAAGGATCGCATCTTCATGACGCCCGCCATTCTATGTTCGTCGGAGATCGGCGTCAGCGCGCCTGCCGCCGGAGCTCCTCCGAGGCGGCGCGGCTCGCGACGATCGTCGTGCCGTCGCGCAGGATGATCGCGAGGCGCCGGTCGTCGTGCGGGCGCAGCTCCTTGACCGCGTCCAGGTTGACGATGTGGGAGCGGTGCACCTGTCGGAATCTCGCCGGGTCGAGCCGCGCGGCGAGCTCCGCGAGCGTCACGTGGACGAGGAACTCGCCTTCGGCCGCGTGCACCTCGGCGTAGTCGCCGCGCGCCTGGATCCGGCGCACTCCCTCGACGGCGATCGGCACGATGCGGTCGCCGCTTCGCGCGAAGAGGCGGTCGAGGGGTCCGGGCGCGAGCGACGTCCGCGCCCGCTCGTCGGCCGGCACTTCCGGCTCTCCGCGGCGCCGGCGCACGCGCGCGATCGCGGCCGACAGGCGCTCGCGGCCGAAAGGCTTGACGAGGTAATCGAGAGCGCCGATCTCGAAGGCCGCGACGGCGAACCGGTCGTAGGCCGTCGTGAAGACGATCTCCGCGGGGTGCCGGAGGCGGCGCGCGACCTCGAGTCCCGAGAGCTCGGGCAGGCGAACGTCGAGAAACAGCAGATCGGGGCGCTTCTCGTCGGCGAGCTGCAGCGCGGAACGGCCGTCGCCGGCGACGCCCACGACCTCGATCTCCGGCTCCTCGGCGAGCCAGGCCACGAGGCTCTCGCGCGCCGGCGCTTCATCCTCCGCGACGAGAGCCCGCGTACGCCGGACGCTGGCGCTCACGCGGGCTCCGCGGCGGCCTCGACGTCGTCCGGCAGCTCGAGCCGCGCCCGGAAGCCGCCGCCCTCGGGCGACTCGAACGAGAGCCGCGCCCGCCCGGCGTAGAGCGCCGCGAGACGCTCCTGGAGGAGGCGCAGTCCCATGCGCGGGCTCGCGGCGATGTCCGCTTCGGAGCCGCCCGGACCGTCGTCGGCGACCGCGAGCTCGAGTCTCCCGCCGGATCGCCGCACCGAAACGTCCACGCGCCCGCCGCCCGCCCGCGGCGCGATGCCGTGGATGATCGCGTTCTCGACGAGGGGCTGGAGCGCGAAGGGCGGCACGGAGACGTCGAGCGCCGACGGGTCGGCGTCGAGCGACACGCGGAGGCGATCTCCGAGGCGCACGCGCTCGAGATCGAGGTAGCTGCGGACGAAGTCCCACTCGCGCGCGAGCGGTACGAGGTCGCTGCCGGATTGGTGCACCCACTGCCCGAAGCGCAGCAGCTCGCCGAGCTTCTCGAGCGCGTTCTCGGCGAGGTCGGGATCGCGCCGCACGAGCCCGAGCATCGCGTGGAGAAGGTTGTTGACGAAGTGCGGCTGGAGCTGCGACCGGAGGAGCTGCATCTCCGCGCGCGCCCGGAGGACTTCGGCGCGGGCGGCCTGCTCGCGCGCGTCCCGGAGCGCCGCGGCGGTGTGCCACGCGTACCCGATTCCCGTCAGCGCGACGTGGATGAGCCCGTTGATGACGATCTGCCAGAGCACGATCGGAAAAGTCGGCGGCCGGACCGCGCCCATCGTGATGCGGCTGTCGAGGCAGACGAGCAGGAACCACAGGGCGGTCGCCGCCGCGACGATCCCGACGACCGCGGGCACGAGGCGCGCCGCGAGCCGGCCAGGGCTCGTCTGCGGCCACGGCCAGCCCCGGGCGAGGCGGAGCGAGACGAGTCCGAGGATCGCGTTGGGAAGGATCGCCGCGAGGGCGGCGCGCACCGCCATGCCGAGCGCGACCGACGGCATCGACGCGAAGAGCGCGGCATAGAGCGCCGTGAGGAGGAGCCACACCCCGGCGTACATCGCCGCCGCGGCCGCGCGGGGAAGGGCGGGGGAAGCCGCTTTCATGCGGGAAGTATGTCGCGGCTCAGGGCCTGCCGACCTCGGGATCCCTCGCGATCGCTCGGGATGACAGATCGAGCCCGTCATCCCGAGGAGTCCTGGACGAGGGATCCCGAGCTTCTTCGCCGGGCATGCCGGTCACTTCCCTTCCGGCATCGCCTCGATCTGCGGCAGGAGGATGTCCCGAACGTAATGCCACTCGGGCACGGCGACGAGCGCGCCTTGCGCGTACGCGAGGGCGGCCGTCTTGTTGCTCGCGGCCGTGTTCGCGTAGAGGTACGCGAGATTCATGAGGTTCTCCGGCCCGCCCCAGACCGGAATCCAGGCGGCGGCCGTGCGCGCGTCGCCGTTCGCCTCGCGCCAGGAGCATTCGACGCCATGCCGCATGGTCGCGGCCGCCTTGACGAAATCGCCGCCGTACGGCGGCGGCGCGGCCATCTGGAGGCCGCCGACGATCCAGAGGACGCGCGGATTCTCCGGCCCGTCCGACGAGAGCGTCTTCCCGACGCGCGTGAAGCGTTCGATGAGCTTCTGCTTCTTGGCCGCGTCGTCGCCCGCCAGGTACATGAGGTTGCCGAGCGCGCCGACCATTGCGAGGCGCGCCTCGATCCAGTCCTTTCTCTTGTCGAGGGCGGTCTGGAAGTGGTCCACCGCCGCCTGGAGATCGGACTCGAGGTCCGGCGGGAAGGGCTTCTCGTTGAAGCCGTTCATCGCGCGGCGCCAGCGCGCGAATCCGCGCCAGTAGGCGCGATAGTCGTCGAGCGGCGACTCGGGGAGCTTCGCGAGCGTTCCGTCGAGCCGGTCGAGCGCTTCGCGGTCGCCGCGGTAGTCCGCCGAGCGGACGGCGGCGGCGAGCTCGCCGAGCTGGGTCTCACACTTGAGCTGCGCGCAGGGGCCGGCGCAGCCCGCCGCGATCAGGATGGCCGCGAGAACAGTCATGACTCACCTCCGAGGAGGGAGTCTCGCCCGCCTGCGGGCGCGCGGAGGCGCCGGTTCGACAGAGAGGCCGTCGGAACGGGAGAGCGGGCGGATTGGGCGGCGAGCGGCGGGAGGTCGACGGCTCGTTACCGTCATCCCGAGAGGCCTCGACGAGGGATCCCGCGCCTTGCCGCCGAAGATGCCGTTCGGCTCGAAGCCTGCCGAGCTCGGGGTCCCTCGCTGGCGCTCGGGACGACAGCGATTACGCCGCGTCCTCCGACTCCGCCGGCATGCTCGCCACGACCGTGGGCCATCCCTCGCGCACGCTCGGGTACATCGGCCGCCACGGCGAGGAGGCCTTGAGCTTGCGGTTCGAGATCTTCAGCGACCGCGACATCATCTCTCCCAGAGAACCGAGGAACCACGCCATCCAGCGCGGCGGCAGCTTCGGCGGCGGGACGCCGAGCGCCCGGGCGAGCGAATCGAAGTACCCGCGGTGCGTCACCGGCTCGTCGTCGGCGACGTTGTAGATGCCCGAAGGCAGCGCGAGGGCCGCGGCCGCCGCCGTCGCGGCGTCGTCGTGCGAGACGGAGGATACGAAGGCGTTCGGCGGACCGGGAAGCGGAGCGCGTCCGCGGCGCACCTGGCGGATGATCTCGGCGAGAAAGCGCGAGTCCGGGCCGTAGAACCCCGCGAACCTCAGCA
Source organism: Thermoanaerobaculia bacterium (assembly GCA_036558325.1). Lineage (GTDB taxonomy): Bacteria > Acidobacteriota > Thermoanaerobaculia > UBA5066 > Gp7-AA6 > DATBFU01. The sequence continues at coordinate 5,280 of DATBFU010000163.1, forward strand.
CGACGCCGGTTCCTCCGGCCTCCGTGAATCGCGTCGCCGACTTCTCCGCGTCGAGGATGCTCTCGTTGTAGCGCACCGGCTCGAGCGGCATCGTTTCTTCGATCCACCGATCGCCGCAATCCGGGTAGGCCGGCGCGAAGGACTCCTGGACGAACCGCACGACGCCTTCCGCGAGCGCCGCCTCGAGGAGATTCGCCGATCCGACGCGGCGAACGCGGTCGTTCTCGCGCCAGGAGTTGCGCCGTATCGACTGCGCGAAGGTGGCCGGCATGTGCGTCGCGAGATTCACGATGGCGTCGCATCCCGAGGCGGCGCGCCGCAGGGACTCGGGTGCGAAAAGATCGGCGTTGACGGGAGTCGCGCCGATCCGGGCGAGATCTTCGCGTTTGCCCGGCGCCCGCGCGATCGCCGCAACCCGATGCCCGTCGCCGATCAAGAGCGGAACGAGCCTCCGGCCGACGACACCGGTGGCGCCGGTGACGAGAACATTCATGAGACCCCCTCCCGAGAGATACAGAATGCAAGATTCGATCCGGTTCGGAGGGCGCCAGGCGGCTAGAATGCCCGCCCATGCGACTTCAACGCGTCCCGATTCTTCTCGCCGGCATCGCGGTCGCGCTCATCTTCACGCCGCCCGCGCGCCTCGATGCGGCGATCACCGCCACGCTCCAGCCGAGCCCGGCCGGCCCCGCACCCGTCGGCACGGTCGTCCGATGGACGGCGGCCTCCACCGGCGGTTCGGGCGCGCTCTGGTATCGCTTCCGCGTTCGCGCGCCCGGCGGAGACTTTCACATGGTCCGCGACTTCGGTCCCGTCGCCACGCTCGACTGGTCGGCTCTCGGCGAAGGCAGTTACGACCTCGAGCTGACGGTTCGCGACCTCTCGAGCCAGGAAGTCCAGACGGTCACGTCGAGCTTCCAGCTCGTGAGCCGCGTCGCCGACCAGCCGGCGGCGGCCGCGACCGCGAATCCTCTGATCTTTCTCTTCAGCAGCCCGGGTTGCGACGCCGGCCGGGCGCGCGTCACGTTCGTTCCGACGGCGGGCGGCACGACGCACTTCACGCCGTACCAGCCCTGCGTCTCGGGCGAGTCGCTGAACTTCTATCTCGCCGGCCTTCTCGGCAACACCGAATATTCCGCGACCGTCCTCGTGGACGAGGGGCGCGGCGGGACGGCGGGGCCCGCGGTGACCTTCACCACCGGCAATCCGGCGTACGACGTCTCGCGGCTCACCGTGCTGCCTTCGAGCATCTTCGCCGCTCCGGAGGAGATCCTTCTCCAGGCGCCGCTCTTCCTTCCGCCGTTCGCCACGGATCTCGGCGGCAACCTCGTGTGGTACGGGCCCGGCGTCCTCGGGATGACGATGACGCGCCCCGATTCCGGCGGCACCTTCTTCGCGTGCGTCGAGTCGCGCACCGATCCGGCGCAGGATTACCTTCGGAAGTTCGATCTGACGGGAACGACGATCCTCGAGACGAACGCCGCGCGCGTGAGCGAGCAGCTCGTCGCGATGGGGAAGAGGCCGATCACGGGATTCCACCACGAGGCCCGCACGATCTCGGGCGGCAGGATTCTCACGATGGCCGGCGTCGAGCAGCTGCTGACCGACGTCCAGGGACCGGGCACGGTCGACGTCCTGGGCGACATGATCATCGTGCTCGACCCGGACCTCCAGGTCGTGTGGGCGTGGGACGCTTTCGACCACCTGGACGTCCATCGACAGGCGTCGCTCAGCGAGCACTGCCTCACGAATCCCGGATGCCCGCCGTACTACCTCGCGGCCGACGCCAACGACTGGACGCACGGCAACGCCGTCAGCGAAACGCCGGACGGCTCGATCCTCTACTCCGTGCGGCATCAGGACTGGGTCGTGAAGATCGACTACGGCCGCGGGACCGGGAACGGCGACATTCTGTGGCGGCTCGGCAAGGAGGGCGACTTCGACATCGGCTCGGCCGACCCGAGCCTCTGGTTCACGCACCAGCACGACGTCAACTGGGAGCCCGACTCGACGCGGATCCATCTCTTCGACAACGGCAACGTGCGGGCGGTGACCGATCCCAATGCCCACAGCCGCGGGCAGGTGCTCGAGATCGAGGAGGGCGCCCGGGTCGCACGGCTCGTTTTGAACGCGGACCTGGGCGTGATGTCGATCGCGCTCGGGTCGGCGCAGCGCCTCCAGAGCGGCGACTACCACTTCAACGCGGGGTTCATCTTCGATCCGACGAGCCTCGGGTCCGGCCGCGCGTATTCGTTCGAAGTCGCGCCGGAGACGAACTCGTCGCAGGGCGCGATCGTCGGAGGCTTCCAGCTGACGGCGCCCGTCTATCGCTCGTTCCGGGTCACCGACATGTACGGGCCGGCCGCGTCCGAGCCCGAGCGCGGCACGCCGCGGGTGGTGCCGATCCGGTAGAGCCGCCGCTCACGAGGACGCCGCGGACGGCGTCAGAACGGACTCGGCAGCCAGTGCATCTGAAGGCCGCCGTAGAAGTCGGCCCACGCGTGCGCGATCATTCCGGGCCGCGTGCTCCGGCGCCACCGCGCGAGAACTCCGTACAGAGCGCCGAGGACGACGATCACGACGACGTTCTTCCATCCCTGATACCCGTGCGCGATGCCGAAGCAGACGGCCTGGCCCGCGATCGCCAGCGCCGCGCTGCCGCTCAGGATCTCGAGCTGCGGCTGCAAGTAGCCGCGGAAGACGACCTCCTCGCAGAATCCTGCGGTCAGGCAGACGAGGATCCAGAGCCCGATCTCGACCGCCGTCTGGGGTAACAGCACATCGACCGACTTGGCCGTGCTCCGGCCGAGCAGCCGGTGCACGAGCTCGGCCGCCCAATCCCAGATGACCCAGAAAGGCGCGGCGATCGCGACGTCGATCAGGAAGTCCTTCACGCCGGCCCATCTCCCGCCGACGAGCTCGCGGAGCGGCGTCCCGTTCTTCGACGCGAACGCCCAGACGTAGTAGAAGAGCGCCGCGTCGAGGAAGATCGCGGTGAGATAGATGCCGGCCATGCCGCGATGCTCGGGGACGAGCCCCGGTCCGGGAGCCGGCGCGGCCTTGCCCTGCCAGAAGGCTCCGGCCGCGTAGGTCGCGAGCAGGATCCCCACGAGCCCGGCCGTATGCCACCGCGGCGCGAGGAGGCGGCGGGTGCTCACCGTTCGGCCTCGGCCCTGCTTCGGTCGATCACTGGAAGGATTCTCTCCTACTCGCTCTTTCCATACGGGACAGGTTTTTGGTTCTTGGGCGGCCGCAAGGGCCGCCCCTACGAATCTCCCGGATGTACGGGCGGGGTCGTCCCCGCCCACCATACAATCCCTCCCCGCTTCCATCGCTTCCTTTCGAGGAGGGCCCCGATGAGCCGGATCCGTCCCGCCTGCGCCCTGCTGCTCGCTGCGCTTTCCGCGCCGCCCCTTCTCGCCCAGGCCGCCAAACCAAAGCCCGGGCCCGCGCCGACGCCGAAGGCCGCGGCGTATCCGTCCGAGATGCCGGCGACCTTCGCGCCCGTCCGCACGTCCTTCGACTACGTCCGCCGCGAAGTCATGATCCCGATGCGCGACGGCGTCAAGCTCCATACCGTGATCCTCGTGCCGAAGGGAGCGAAGAACGCCGGCATCCTCATCACGCGCACGCCCTACGACGCCGACGCGATGACGGTCCCGAAGAGCCCGCATCTCGCGCCGGTGCTCGAGGGCTACGACAACGCGACCGACGTCATCGTCGAGGGCGGCTACATCCGCGTCATCCAGGACGTTCGCGGCAAGCACGGCTCCGAGGGCGACTACGTCATGAACCGGCCGCTGCGCGGGCCGCTCAATCCGACGAACGTCGATCACGCGACCGACACCTGGGACACGATCGACTGGCTCGTGAAGAACGTGCCCGAGTCGAACGGCAAGGTCGGCATCCTCGGCATCTCGTACGACGGGTTCACGCCGCTCATGGCGCTCTTCAACCCGCATCCGGCGCTCAAGGTCTCGGTGCCGATGAATCCGATGGTGGACGGGTGGATGGGCGACGACTGGTTCCACAACGGCGCGTTCCGTCAGCTCGGCGCGAACTACATCTACGAGCAGGAGGCGACGCGCAAGAACGACGAGAAGTGGTGGACCGGCTTCTACGATGACTACGACACGTACCTGACGGCCGGATCGGCGGGGGATCTCGGCCGCAGCCGCGGCATGGAGGCGCTCGGGTTCTGGAAGAAGCTGACCGAGCACCCGACCTACGACGCGTTCTGGCGCGAGCAGGCGGTGGACAAGCTGCTCGCGAAGGAGCCTCTCAAAGTCCCCGTCATGCTCGTCGCGGGGCTCTGGGACCAGGAGGACATCTACGGCGCGCCGGCGGTCTACAAGGCGATCGAGCCGAAGGACACCGGCAACGACAAGGTCTTTCTCGTCTACGGCCCGTGGTACCACGGCCAGGAGATCGACGACGGCAGCGCGCTCGGCGCGATCAAGTGGGACAGCGACACGGCGAAGACGTTCCGCCGCGAGATGCTGGCGCCTTTTCTCGCGCAGTACCTGAAGGACGGGGCGCCGAAGGCCGACATCTCGCCGGTCACCGCGTTCGAGAGCGGAACGAACGTGTGGCGTCGTCTCGACGCGTGGCCCGCCGGCTGCGCCTCCGGCTGCGCGATCAAGCCGTCGCCGCTCTATCTCGGCGCGAACGGAAAGGCCGGCTTCGCGGCGCCCTCCGGGGGCGACGCGTACACCGAGTACGTCTCCGATCCGGCGCGTCCGATCCCGTTCGTCGGCCGGCCCTCGCTCGACTCGAAATGGCGGACCTGGCTCGTCGCCGACCAGCGCGAGGTCTCGGGCCGCACCGACGTCGCGGTCTTCACGAGCGACGTGCTGACCGCGCCCGTCAAGATCAGCGGCGAGCCAATCGTGCATCTCGTCGCGTCGACCTCGGGCACCGACTCGGACTGGATCGTGAAAGTGATCGACGTGTATCCCGACCAGGTGGCCGACCAGCCCGGGATGGGCGGCTACCAGCTCGCCGTGTCGATGGACATCTTCCGCGGACGGTATCGCGAGAGCCTCGAGACGCCGAAGCCGCTCGCCGCGAACCAGCCGCTCGCGTACCGGTGGGCGTTACCCAACGCCAACCACGTCTTCCGGCCGGGGCACCGGATCATGGTGCAGGTGCAGTCGAGCTGGTTCCCGCTCTACGACCGCAACCCGCAGACGTTCGTGCCGAACATCTTCTTCGCGAAGCCCGAGGACTACAGGAAAGCGACGCAGCGGGTGTACGAGAAGAGCTCCATCGAGCTGCCGGTGGTCGAGCCGGCATCCACGGCGAAGTAGCTCGGGATCCCTCGTCGAAGACTCCTCGGGGGTGAGCCTCAAGTGTCGTCCCGAGCGCTCGCGAGGGACCCCGAACTCGGAAGGCCCGCAGCCGGTCCCTTGACGGAGAATCCCTCTCATGACCCGCACGCAGCGCTTCACGCTCGCCGCGACGGGCCTCGGGCTCTTCATGATCTTCCTCGATGCGCTGATCGTGAACGTGGCGCTGCCCTCGATCCAGACGGAGTTCAAAGTCGGCGAGTCCGGTCTGCAGTGGGTCGTCACGGCCTACAGCCTCGGCATGGCGGTCTCGATCATGTCGGCGGGCACGCTGGCGGACCTCTTCGGCCGGCGCAAGCTCTACGTCCTCGGCGTCGCGCTCTTCACCGCCTCCTCCGTCGCGTGCGGCCTCTCGCGCTCGATCGACGTCCTGAACGCCGCCCGCGCGGTCCAGGGCGTCGCGGCGGCGACCGTCAACGTGACCTCGCTCGCGCTCGTGTCCGCGGCGTTCCCCGATCCGAAGCAGAAGGCCTGGGCGATCGGGATCTGGACGGCGATCGCTTCGACGGCGCTGGCGATCGGCCCCACGCTGGGCGGCCTCCTCGTGCAGCGGAGCGGCTGGCGCATCATCTTCAACGTCAACCTTCCGGTCGGGCTGATCGTCCTCGCGCTCGCCGCGTTCTTCGTCCAGGAGTCGCGCGACACGCGCCCGCGCACCTTCGACCTTCCCGGCCAGATCCTCTTCGTCGTCTGGGTGGGAGCGCTCGCCGACGCCGTCATCGAGGGACCGCACGCGGGCTGGCTCTCCGCGCCGATCCTGGGACTCTTCGCGCTCGCCGCCGGCGCGTTCGCGGCCTTCGTCGCGGTCGAGCGCCGCCGCGCCGACCCGATGATGGATCTGACGCTCTTCGGCGACCGCACGTACTCGCTCGCGATCGTGACGATCTTCGCCGTCTTCTTCGCCGTCTACGGAATGCTCCTCGTGATCACGCAGCTCTTCCAGAACGTGCGCGGGTTCTCGCCGACGCGCGCCGGGCTCCTGCTCCTGCCGTTCAGCCTCACGTCCACGGCCGTGTCGCTCGGCGTCGGACGCCTCATCGGGTCCTTCGGCGCGCGGCGCCTGATCCTCCTCGGCCTTCTTGTCGAGATCGCGGGTCTGAGTCTCATGATCGCGCGGATGGCGCAGGTGCCCGCCGTCGTCGCCGGTCTGATCCTCGCCGCGGCCGGAACCAACCTCTGTCTCACGCCGATCACGTCGCTCGCCATGACCGCCGTGCCGTCCGAGCGGGCCGGGATGGCCTCCGGCATCATGAGCGCGCAGCGGGCGCTCGGCTCGACGGTGGGGTTCGCCGTGCTGGGATCGGTCCTCGCCGCGACGCTGACCGTCACGCTCTCCGCGCACCTCGCGCGGGCGCTTCCGGACGCCGCGGAGCGCCGCGAGGTGGCGGCCACGATCATCGGGAACGCGAACCCGCGCGCGTATTCCGCCGAGATCGGCCCGGGCCGGCCGATCCGGCACGTGGATCCGGGGACCGAGAAGGCCATCCTCGCGGCCGCGGACCTCGACTTCATGGAAGGCATCCGGGTCAGCCTCGCCGCGGCGATCGCCGTGCTGGCGCTCGTTCTGGCTGCGGGCTATGCCTGGTTCCCGCGGGGAAGGGGAGGCATCGCCGACGCCCGCCGCGAGGCCGGGCTCCTCGAAGCGCGGGAGGACCGCCGCATGCCGGAGGCCGGGTAAGCGCTTCAAGGCAGATTCCTTGCAATGGGAGCCGAAGTGGGCTCTCGTCGTCCGACTCCCGTTCCCGAGCCGGGGAAGCCATCGCCATCGGCCGTCCCCCGGCCCCGGCGCCTGATCGAGCAGCACTTCTCGCAGCTCGTCGCCGGCGTCAGCGACTACGCCATCTTCCTCCTCGATCCGGAGGGCCGCGTCGCGACGTGGAACGCCGGCGCCGAGAGGATCAAGGGATACGCGCCGCGCGAGATCCTCGGAAAGCACTTCTCCCTCTTCTACACGCCCGAGGCGGTGGCGGCCGGCGCGCCGGACCGCGCGCTCCGGACCGCGACGGCGCAGGGCCGCTTCGCCGACGAAGGACTTCGGGTCCGCAAGGACGGGACGCGTTTCTGGGCGAGCGTCGCGATCACGCCGGTTCACGACGACGAGGGCCAGATCTCCGGCTACTTCAAGATCACGCGCGATCTGACCGAACGCCGAAAGGCGGAAATGTCCCTTCGCGAGAGCGAGGAGCGCTTCCGGCTCCTCGTGGACGGCGTCCTCGACTACGCGATCTTCATGCTGACGCCGGAAGGAAACGTCGACACCTGGAATCAGGGCGCCCAGCGCCTGAAGGGCTACAAGGCTTCCGAGATCATCGGCAAGCATTTCTCCGTCTTCTATCCGCCGGATGCCATCGCCTCCGGCAAGCCGGCGTGGGAGCTTCGCCAGGCGATCGAGCAGGGAAGGATCGAGGACGAGGGGTGGCGCATCCGCAAGGACGGGACGCGCTTCTGGGCCAACGTCCTCATCACGGCCCTTCGAGGCGAGGACGGGCGTCTGCGCGGGTTCGCGAAGGTGACGCGGGATCTCACGGAGCGCCGTCAGATCGAGAAGCTGCAGGAGATCGACCACCAGAAAAATCAGTTCCTCGCGATGCTCGCGCACGAGCTGCGCAATCCGCTCGCTCCGATGCGGACGGCGCTGCACATCGTCGGGAACGCGGAGGCGCCGCCGGAGCACGTGGCGAGGGGACGCGAGATCGCGGAGCACCAGGTGGCCCACATGTCGAGGCTCCTCGACGATCTCATCGACGTCTCCCGCATCGGCGAAGGCGCGATCGAGCTGCGCCGTGAGACCGTGGACGTCGCCTCGCTCATCGTCTCGGCAGTCCAGAGGGCGCGCCACCTCGCTCAGGAGAGGCAGCTCGAGCTGAGCGTGGACGGGATCGAAGGGTCGCTCTTCGTCGAGGCCGATCCGACGCGCCTCGATCAGGTGCTCAACAATCTGTTGACGAACGCCGCGAAGTACACCGATCCGGGCGGCCGCATCGGGGTCAGCGCGCAGCGGGAGGGACCGGACGCCGTTCTCCGGGTCCGGGACACGGGCATCGGCATCGACGCTTCGATGGTCCCGAGGATCTTCGATCTCTTCGTGCAGGCCGAGCGCCGCGTCGATCGTTCGGTCGGAGGCGTCGGCGTCGGGCTGACGCTCGTCAAGAAGCTCGTCGAGATGCACGGCGGATCGGTCGAGGCGAGGAGCTCGGGGCCGGGCAAGGGAAGCGAGTTCATCGTTCGCCTGCCGTGCGTCGCGCCGCGCGCGGCGCCGTCGCCCGCGCGGGCGGCGGAGTCCCGGCGAGAGCGGCGCACGCCGCTACGTGTCCTCATCGCGGACGACAACCCGGAGGCCGCGGACGCGCTCGGAATGCTTCTCGAGATGGACGGGGACGCGGTGCGCGTCGCCTACGACGGGGTGAGCGCGCTGCGCGGGGCGGAGACGTTCCGCCCGAACGCCGTTCTCCTCGACATCGGGATGCCCGGTCTCGACGGCTACGAGGTCGCGCGGCGGATGCGGGCCTCGGAAGCGACGCGCGATTGTCTTCTGGTCGCGATCTCGGGCTGGGGGACCCCCGAGGACCGCAAGCGGTCCTTCGACGCCGGCTTCAATCATCACCTCGTCAAGCCCTTCGACCTCGGCGCGCTCGATTCCCTCCTGAGGACGTACAGCGCGTCGCTGGCGCGGAACGGTCGGGCATAGGGAGACCGCATCTTGATCAGGCGGCCGCGCGCCGAACGCCCGAAGGGCGCGGCAAGCGCCGGGTTCGCCCGGCGCTGACGGCCGCCCCGACGACGTAAGATTTTTTCCATTCTTCGCAGGGGCGGGGCTCGTCCCCGCCCCTTTGCAAGCACCTGACAGGGCGTTGACATCGTCCTCCCGTCCATGTGCTAAGCTCCATAGCTCATTGTGCTAATGCGCTTAGCAGAAGGGACGCCGACATGAGATCCCGACTCGTCCTCGCCGCTCTGATCGCCGCTTCGGTCGCCTCCGCCGCCGGCGCGCCCGAGGCCGCTCCCGGCCAGAAGGTCGCGCTGCACGGCGTGCTCGTCGATCTGACGAAGGGCCGCGACGTGGACCTCGCCGCGGCGACGCGGGGCAAGAAGACGCTCGTCTTCCTCTGGGACACGTGGTGCTCCGTCTGCACCGCGAAGATCCCCGACATGAACCGCGCGTATCGCGCGCTCGAGGCCCGCGACGACGTCCGCTTCGTCAGCGTCTGCGGCGACAACGGCTACGACGGCGCCGACCCGGACCAGACGTCGCAGGCGAAGGCGGCGGCGCACGTCCGGAAGCAGCGCATCGAGTATCCGGCGCTCTTCGACACGGCGGCCGCGCGCGTCTCGACGCAGTTCGGCGACGCCGATTTCCCGAACCTCTTCCTGCTCGACGGCGACGGGACCCTCGTCGCGAGCTGGAATTCCGCCGGCGGCTACGAGAAGTTCATGAAGAGGGCGGGGGAGTATCTGGGGGTGAAGCTGAGGTAAGACGGCAATCGATACGTACGAGCTCGGGATCCCGAGCCCGGCAGGCTCTGAGCTGCGGCATCCGGCAACTCATCCCCGAAAACCCGCCATTCGTCCCACCACGAAGCGCCTGTGAAATCATTGCCGGCCCGTCGCCGAGGCGGTACTCTGCGGCTCAAGGAAAACCGGTGTGATTTCCAGCCCCCGGAAAAGTGAGGGTTCCGCCCTGGGCAGCCGATGTCCGCGCGCGGCCGCCCTGGCGTTTCTCGCTCTCGCGCTCCTCGACGCCCGCCTCGCCCTCGCCCTCGACCCGCACCGCGCGATCACGCAATACGGCCTCGACACCTGGCGCAAGAAGGACGGCCTGCCCCAGCGCGCCGTGCCCGCGGTCGCGCGCACGCGCGACGGCTACGTCTGGGTCGGCACCGAAGAGGGGCTCCTGCGATTCGACGGCGCGAAGTTCCGTCTCTTCGACGCCTCGACGACGCCGCAGCTCGCGCGGCACAACGTCGTGCGCCTCCTCGCGGGGCGCAGCGGCGGCCTCTGGATCGGCACGCTCGGCGGCGGTCTCGTCTGGACGGACGGCGAGACGTTCCGCCGCTACACGACGAAAGACGGCCTCCCCGAGGACGTCGTCAGCGCGATCTGCGAGGACCGCGACGGCAGCCTCTGGGTCGGCACGTTCAGCCGGGGCGTCGCGCACTTCGCCGGCGGCCGCTTCACGCCGCTCACGGCGAAGGACGGCCTGACGAGCGACGAGATCCGCGCGATCCATCAAGACGCGGAAGGCGCGCTCTGGATCGGCACGCGCGGCGGCGGCCTCGACCGCTTCCAGAACGGACGCGTCGAGTCGTGGACGACGGCCAACGGACTCTCGAACGATCAGGTCACGTCGCTCGCCGACGACGGCGCCGGTGGCGTCTGGATCGGCACGCGCAAGGGGCTCGGCCATTGGAACGCCGGCCAGCTCACGACGCTCACGACCGCCGACGGCCTGCGCAACGACGAGGTCATCTCGCTCGTCCGGGACCGGGACGGCGTGCTCTGGGCCGGCACCGTCACCGGCGGACTGAACCGCATCGCGCCCGGCCGCATCGACGCGCTCGGAAAGCCCGAGGGCCTGCCCGATGACACCGTGCAGTCGCTCGCCGAGGACGAGGACGGGAGCCTGTGGGTCGGCAGCGACGGGGGGCTCACGCGTCTCTCCGCCGGACCGTTTCTTCCGACGGGGACGCTCGAGGGCCTGCCGTCGAACGACGTGCGGCCGGTCTTCACGGGCTCGAACGGCGATCTCTGGGTCGGCACCCGCGGCGCCGGCCTCGCGCGGCGGAGCTCCGCGAGCTCGACCTGGACCGTTTTCACGCAGAAGGACGGCCTGCCGTCGGATCGGGTGTGGGCGCTGCACGAGGATCCCGCCGGTCAGGTGTGGGCCGGCACGAAGGGCGGGCTCGCGCGCTTCGATGCCGGGAAGGGGAAGTGGACGGCGTTCACCAAGGCGAACGGCCTCGCGGCGGACCTCGTCTTCGCGATCGTCCACGACGCGTCGGGCGATCTCTGGATCGGCACGGTCGGAGGCCTGTCGCGCTACCACGACGGCCGGTTCACGAACTTCACGCCGGCCGAAGGCCTCTCGAACGAGCGCGTCTATGCGCTCCTGCCCGCGCGCGACGGCTCGCTCTGGATCGGCACGGCCGGCGGCGGCCTCGACCGCATGAAGGACGGCCGGATCGCGTCCGCGATCCCGGCGTCGAAGGCGGCGTTCATCTTCGCGATCGAGGAAGAGCCGGACGGAGCGATCCTCGCGGCGACCGGCGACCATGGCCTCATCCGGGTGGACGGAACTGCCGGCGACCGCCTCACCCAGATCGGCAAGGCCGAAGGGCTGACCGACGACACGGTCTTCACGATCGTGGACGACGGCAAGGGCTCTCTCTGGATGACGTCGAACCGCGGCGTCTTCCGCGTCGCGCGCGAGGAGATCGCGCGGGTCGCGGCCGGCAAGTCGCGGCGCGTCACGTCGCAGTCCTTCGGCACC